>JAJFFX010000001.1 GCA_021776455.1 Hyphococcus sp.
CTCTGTATACGGCTGATAGTTTCTGACTTGAAGGGCACACAATTTGAATCAAAGTACCGCTTGCAATGAGAATTTTGAATCAATCGGCCATGCGCTTTGATCCACGATGACCTCAAAATAGTTTTTCAACAGAATTGGCGATTAGCAGCCGTCTAATCCTCAACTGAAACACCGCCAACTGTTGCCGCCGGCTAGCAAGTGCTGAGATGACCGGTTTACTCCATCTAAATTAGTTGGTCGGCTATTAACACCCATCGACAAGAACCACATTGGTGGTCGTGGTGTCGTGCCTGATCGCGACGAGGTCCTGAAATTCTGGGTCTTCAAGGAACGCTTTCGCGTGCTCTCTTGTCGGGAACTCTATGATGATCAGTCTTTCAGGCGCCCAATCTCCCTCCATAATTGTCGGCTCGGCGCCTTGAACGATATATCTTCCGGAGTGCTTTTTGATAAAGGCGGGAACACCGCGAATGTATTGGGTGAAGCGCTCAAGATCGTGGATGGTCATATCTATCACCAGAAAAGCACTCATTTGGCCAGTATCCCTCTCATATCCGCCCCTGCTGCGACTTCTTGCAGCCGGGCGCTGCAGGCGCTATATAGTGTCCAGAGATAAGAATCTTCGGGGCGGGGTGAAAGTCCCCACCGGCGGTAATGCGGAAGAAATTCCGACGAGCCCGCGAGCGGCGGCGCCCAATGGGCGGCAAAGCAGATCCTGGTGAGAGCCCAGAGCCGACGGTCATAGTCCGGATGGTAGAAGATTCGAGGCAGGTTTTAGAAACCTGACGACGTGCGCATGATTGCGCCCGGCGTCCGGCCTTTTAAGTCCTGTTTTGACGCCCCGTAACCGATTTTGGCCACGGGGCTTTTTTATGGGCGACGCCCAAAAAATCGATGCGCTTCACGCCCGGCATATGGACCGGGCGATTGCCCTCGCGCTACGGGGCGCGGGGCTTGTCTCGCCGAACCCGATGGTCGGTTGCGTGATTGTCAGCGACGCAGATGCGATTGTCGGCGAGGGCTGGCATGAAGGCCCCGGAGCGCCGCATGCGGAAGTGGGCGCCCTTGCAGACGCCGGCGAAAAGGCGCGCGGCGCGACCGCTTATGTCACGCTTGAACCTTGCAATCATCATGGGCGCACTGGCCCCTGCACAGAGGCGCTGATTGAGGCGGGCGTCGCTGAAGTCATCTATGCGATGGACGACCCGAACCCGCTCGCCGCCGGCGGGGCGGACCGGCTTCGCACCGCCGGGATTAAAGTCTATGGCGGCGTCGGCGAAGAGAGCGCCCGCCACGTTAATCGCGCCTGGCTGCACTTTATTGCGAACAAGCGCCCCTACGTCGTCGGCAAGACGGCGATGACCCTCGACGGGCGCATCGCGACTGCGAGCGGCGAGAGCCAGTGGATTACCAGCGAAGAGAGCCGCAAGGCCGGCCATCACTTACGCGCCGCGGCGGACGCAATTATCGCCGGCGCCGGAACCATCATCGCCGACGACCCCGCGCTGACGGCGCGCACCGACCGTGGAATCGATACCCCCTTAAGGATCGTGCTTGATTCAACAGCACGCACAGCGCCCGGCGCCAAAGTCTATGAGCGCAGCGACATCGTTGGTCAGGGGGGCGCCCTCCTCGCAACCACCGACGCCGCGCCCGCCTCTCGCCTTTCGGCGTTTAAAGAAATGGGTGTGGACATTCTGGTGCTGCCCGCCGACGACGCAGGACGCCCCGATCTCCACGCACTCCTGTGCGCATTGCATGCGCGCAACATAGTTTCCGTGCTGGTTGAAGGCGGCGGCGAAGTCCTTGGCGGGTTCTTCGATGCGGACCTGCTCGACGAAATTGATATGTTTATCGCGCCGAAACTCTTCGGCGGCGGCAAACCGGCCTTTGGCGGCGACGGCGTTGAGCGCCTCACCGAGGCTGACCGGTTCTCCTTTCAGCAGATGAAAACAGACGGCCCGGATTTCCGGTTCAAAGGCGTGCGCCGGAAGGAAGGCGCGTAATGTTCACCGGACTGGTTGAAGAAATGGGCGAAGTCGCAAACGCGGGCGAGACTGTCGGCGGGTTCAATCTCGCCGTCAAAGCCGACACCGTGCTCGACGGCCTCAAGCTCGGCGATTCCATCGCCATCAACGGCGTCTGCCTCACCGTGACCGCGTTTGACGTGACCGCCTTCACCGTCGGCCTCGCCCCGGAGACGCTCGCCCGCACCAATCTCGGCGACCTCAGCGCCGGCGATCCGGTCAACCTCGAGCGCTCGCTGTTGCCGACCACCCGGCTGGGCGGACATTTCGTGCAAGGCCATGTAGACGCAACCGGAACCCTCGCTGCTTTCCGGCCCGACCGCGACGCCTTGTGGCTGACTGTCAAAACCGATCCGGCGCTGATGCGCTATATCGTGACCAAAGGCTATATCGCGATTGACGGAACCTCCCTCACCGTCGTCGATACCGGCGCCGACTGGTTCAACGTCACGCTGATTGACTACACGCAAACCCAAATCATCTTGCCAGGCAAGAAGCCCGGCGACCGCGTTAATCTCGAGGTTGATATCCTCGCAAAATATACTGAGCGCCTGACACAACCCTGCGACGGCGCAAAGATCACGCCCGAATTTCTTACAAAACACGGCTTTACCAACCAAGGAGCGCGCTAATGCCTATTGCGTCTGTACCGGAAGCACTGGCTGCCTATAAGACCGGCGAAATCGTTATCATCGTCGATGATGAGACCCGCGAAAACGAGGGCGACCTTACCATCGCCGCCGATTTCGTGACCGCCGAAATGGTCAACTTCTTCGCCAAAGAAGGCCGCGGGCTGATCTGTTGCGCGCTGGCGCCAGCGTTGATCGACAGGTTCGCGCTGCCGCTGATGGTGCCGGATGAGGATAACCGCTCCGGATTTGGCACACGGTTTACCGTTTCTGTTGAGGCTGCGGCGGGCGTCACCACCGGCATCTCCGCCCATGACCGCGCCCATACGATCCGCACGCTTGTTGATCCCAAAGCGACCAGAGCCGACATCGTCACGCCCGGTCACACCTTCCCGTTGCGCGCCAGCGAAGGCGGCGTTCTGGAACGCGACGGCCAGACCGAGGCTTGCGTTGATTTGGCCATCCTCGCCGGGCTGACCCCGGCGGCGATGTTGTGCGAGGTGATGAACGACGACGGAACGATGGCGCGGCTGGGTGATCTTGAAATCTTCGCTGCGCGCTTTGGCCTCAAAATTATTTCCGTCAAAGCGCTGCAGGATTACCGCCGCGCCGGCGAATGTGCAGACGGAAATCTGCGCGCGGCAAGTTAGGAGTAGTCATGGGACAGATATTTGAAGGCGCAATGTCCGGCTCGGGGCTGAAGATCGCGATTGTCGCAACCCGCTGGAACGAATTCATCGTCGAGCGCCTCACCGCCGGCGCCAAGACCGCGCTTGTGCAACATGGCGTCAACCAAGACGCCATCGATGTTGCGATGGCGCCCGGCGCCTATGAGGTTGCGTTCGTGGCCAGAAAGCTCGCTGCAACCGGCCGCTATCATGGCGTCGTCGCGCTGGGCTGCGTTATTCGCGGCGCGACGCCGCATTTCGATTATGTCGCCGGGGAAGCCGCAAGCGGCGTCGCCGCGGCGGCGCGCGATACGGGGGTGCCGATCTCCTTTGGCGTCCTCACCGTCGACACGATTGAACAGGCGATTGAGCGCGCCGGGACCAAAGCCGGCAACAAAGGCGCCGAGGCGGCGCTGGCGTTGATTGAAACCATCACCCTTTGCCGGTCGATAGACCGCTCCACCGAGGAGGCGTAAATGAGTGCGGAAACGATCCAGCTAAAGCCAAAACAGGCAAGCCGCGAGGAAGCCGAAGAGGCGGTGCGGACACTGCTGTCCTATTATGGCGAGAACCCGCAGCGTGAAGGCCTCCTCGATACGCCGCGGCGGTTCGTCGATGCGTATGAGGAATTTCTCTCAGGTTATGCAGACGACCCGATCTCGATCCTGTCGCGCACCTTTGAAGAGGTCGAGGGCTATAAGGATATTGTCGTGATGCGCGGCATTCGTTTTGAAAGCCATTGCGAGCACCACATTCAGCCGATGATCGGCATCGCTCATGTCGCCTATCTGCCGGGCGAGCGCGTCGTCGGCATCTCAAAACTCGCCCGCGTCGTTGATGCGTTTGCACGCCGGCTGCAAAGCCAGGAAACACTGACCAACCAGATTGCCGGCGCCATCGAAACGGCGTTGGCCCCGCGCGGCGTCGCTGTGCTGCTGGAAGCCGAGCACCAGTGCATCTCAACCAGAGGCATCCACAAGACCGACGTCGCCTGCATCACGCAATCGCTGACCGGCGCCTTTCGTGACGATCCCGCCATGGAAGCGCGGTTCTTTCGGTTGATCGGGAAGTAGACCGGCCGCGGCTTTTTTCAAACGCCAAAGACGTTCGCGACCATAAAGTCTCACACAACAAAAAAGGGCGGCTCAACGAGCCGCCCTTTTTCGTATTCATGTATTCGCTAAGCTTAGAAGTCGTAGCGCAGAGCGAAGTTGATTTCCCAGACCGAGGTGCCGAAAATCCGGCTTTGTTGGGACTCGAGTTGGTCAGGCGCTATATGAAGCTCCTGAAATTCAAACTGAGAGCCGTCGGCCGATATACTGGAGTCAACGATCGCTACGTTGTGACCAGATCCACCGAATGTAACCTCACGGTAAACGCCCCAATCATCGTCGATCAGATTGGTGAGATTATCAACATCGATGATGAACCGAAGCTTGTCGCCTTCACGAAAACCTCGGAACTGTTGCTCAAACCGCAAATCAACCTTGCCCCACCAGTCTGACTGGAAAGCGTTACGAGGCGCTATTTGGCCCGCATACTCGTCAAGGCCCGATGCAGCGATGAAAGCGAAGAGCGTGTTCACATCCGCTGCCGACAGCGCTGACAAGTCAACAAGCGGATCGCTCATGCTGGTTGGCACATAAAACAATGAACGACGTTCTGAATCGTCGCTATCGCCAAACAGATTATCACCGCCGGCAGTACCATCTGAACCGTCATTGGTGTCGAATGTGTAGCTAAACGGCTTACCGCTGTTTAAATTACCGATTAAAGACACACGCGTTTGCAGACCCTCAACAAACTCATATGCAAAATCTGCACGCGCCGTAAAGGCATGTTTCAAACCGAAGTTCGAACGCGCCACAACCGGATTGTTAAAGTCGATCCTGGCAACATTCTCGAAGTTTGATTGTCCCGTTGAGCTCGTCGCCGGGCTTACGTCTTCAGCATCGGTGTAGGCATAGCCGCCAAATAATTTCGAGCTAAACCGTCCGTATTCGAAGTCTTTGTTGAAGAAAGCTGAAGCGACAAAGGTCTTCGGTGTCGTATCCGAGTTTGTCAGCACGATGATGCCGGTATTTCTCAACCCAAACTGTGAATTGTAAATTGGCCGGCCATCCGGGGCCGTCCCGATCTGCCCCAGGTCAAGGTTTTGCCAATTATTCGGGTTTTCCTGAATATTATACAGGAGATCGATGCCGAGATTCCAATCGTCACCAAGTCCAATGCCGGTGAAGTCAGCAACATACTTGGCGCCGGCTGTAAAGCGCCAGACCGATGATATTTTATAGTCAGGATCAACAAACTGCAGTCCGCCTTCACCTAATGCGGCCGATGCAGCATTATCGGCTGCCAATGATGCCGGTAAATCAAACCCGTTAAATCCATCATTCACGAGAGGGTCAAACGAGCTAACGTCGCCGGTGTTAAAGCCGGTATTTGAAAAACTGTTTGAAAGCCAAACCGTCGGATCACCACCAGAGAACCTTCCGGCGCCAAAGGCGATGTTTAGGCGCTCATTAACATTATAATCCAGGCCAACGCGTGGTTGTAAAAGCGTCAGACCGTCAAATGTCGAATCGTTGGGGAGGCCGGTCCGAGTAACCGACAACGGGTTGAAGGTCGGCATGTCACTCATGGAAAACCAGTCAAAGCGAAGCCCGCCAGTCACCGTTACATTATCATTCACGCTCCAGTCATCTTGAACATAAATGGTGTTAAGCGTCCGTTTGAAAGTGGCCGCTGCATCATTTTTATCGCCGCTGCCCGCATTGTTCAAATCGATCCGTGAAGGCATCTGGTTTTGCAAATCAAGAATGGAGTCAAACTCAGCGACCCCTTCCGAACCGGGGGCAAACAGATTGAACACATCCAGAATGTCGCGCTCATAGCCAACTTTTAACAGGTGATCGCCGGTAGAATATTCGGTCTTGAGTTTAATATTCCAGACATCAACCTCTAGGCGGTTGCCATGACGAAACTGGTCTGGCCCGACAAAAATAGTACCACCGCCTGCCGTTTCGATCTCGAATTGCGCAAAGTCGGTGCCATTCAAGGAATCCTGGCCGGTTACGCGGTCAAGATACGAGACACGAAGTTCCGTCGAAAGCTGGTCGGTCCATTCCGAAAACAGCCGCCCAGAATATGTTTCCAGATCTTCGGTGCGGCGATACCAGTTGGACGAGAGGCCAAGATTGCCGAACCGCGTGCTTATATTCTGTGGGATAACATTGTCGCCAACAGTATCTTGATAGGCGAGTTCAAAACGGTGCTTATCCGAAATAAAGCCGTTCAGCTTGAAGTAGAAACGCTCATCCTGAACCGCAGCGCTGGTAGGAAGATCACCCGGATCAAAGTTGTAAACACTATTCATAATAGCAGTGACCGCATCAACATCAGCCTGCGTTACCTGGCTTACTTGCTGAGCGAATGTGGAACCCGCAGGACCGGTGTTGAACGAGTCTGCGCCTTTAAATTTCTCATAGGCCGCCGTAAAGAATAAACGGTCTTTCCAAAGCGGGCCTGTGATTACCGCGCCATAGGATTTCTCGTCGTTGTCAGGTTTGTTGACCGGATCGCCTTGCAGCGAATTGCCGTGCATGCCTGTAGGATTGTAATCGACGAACAGGCGACCGTGAAGTTCATTGCTGCCTGATTTCGTAACAGCGTTTATGTTACAGCCTGTGAACCCGCCATATTCAACGTCAACCGGAGCAATCTCCACAGCCAGTTGTTCAACGACATCAAACGGGAATGGCAGACGCTGCGTCGGAAATCCGTTATTATTAAGGCCAAAGTCGTCGTTTTGACGAACGCCGTCCACGGTCAATGAATTGAACCGCTCGTTGGTGCCGACGCAGCGGATGCCGCGCTGAAACGATTCATCTATGTTAACGCGCGGATCGAGACGGAGGATATCTTTGATATCACGGTTTAGCGCCGGAAGGTCTTCAAGATCAGCTGAGTTAAAAACCGCAGAAGGGCCCGATGCGACATCCACAACACTCGAGCGGGTCGCGACGACGACGATTTCATCGCCTGAGCCTGCTGTCAGTTGGAAAGGCACCGAGGTAGTGTCGCCGACCGAAAGGGAAATACCCTCAACTGTTTTATCGACATACTGATCACTATCAACGCTAACAGTGTAGTTGCCGCTAACGTCCAAGCCACGGGCCGAATAAGCTCCGTTCGAACCAGTCGTAACCGTACGTGTCGCACCGGTTCGTGAATCCGATATTGTGACTACAGCGCCAGAAATTGGCGCGCCGTTTGGACCAACAACAGACCCGCGAATGGCGCCTGTGGTTGACTGCGCCATGGCCGGTGTTGGGGCCAGTGTTGCAAATGCCGTCGTCAGCGCGATCGCCGCTGCGCCAGCGGAGAGTGTTTTCATTAGTGTCATGTTTATATACCCCGAGCTTAGACTAAAAAATTTGAGCCGCCATGCTCCTGCGACTCCAAAAAACGAGCGATCCTCTAGATACTTTAGATAACAAGCCCGTGACAATGCGACGAATGTTTTGTTGCAGCGCACCCTGTGTGTCTCTTGTCGCGTCCCAAAACCAAGAAACGTGAAAAATAAAGTCTATGAAAATATAGAGTTAACAGGCATTCAGTGCGCCCATCGAGAGAGAAAGAGCGCTTTTACGCAGTGTTTTATGCATATGGTTTATGACCATTTTATTTCGACTGTTGATTAGGCGCCACAGTGGTTTTCCCCAATTCCTACAAGTTCTTACATGCGTTCCGGCGCCTGGATGCCGAGAAGATCAAGAATCAGCTCGAGCTGGCGTCCGGATGCATCGGCTAGCGCCATTCTGGAGGCGCGAACCGCTTGGTCCGCCTCATCGGCTATGCGGCAGCCGGCGTAGAACTTTGAAAACGCCTGCGCCAGCAAAAATGCGTGGTCGCAAAGCAGGTGCGGCAGGCGTTTGTTATGGGCTTGGCGCAAGGCATCGCCAAAACCGAGCAGCACCAGTGCGAGATCGCGTTCTTCCGGCGCCGTGATCTTAACCTCCCCCGGCGCGCCAGCGCCGGCTGCTTCGGCCTTGGCCAGCACCGAACGCACGCGCACGCGCGCATAAAGAAGGTAAGGTCCGGTTTTGCCCTCAAAGGCCATAAACCGGTCGAGGTCGAAAATATAATCACTGCTGCGCGGGTTGGAGAGGTCGGCGAACTTCAACGCAGCAACACCAACCTTGCGGGCGATATCGGTTGTCTCGGCATCGTCATAGCCCTCAGCCAAGCCATTTTCTGCAAGTCGCGCCTGCGCCCGCTCGGTGACCATATCAATCATCTCGCGCAGCCGCAGGACGCCACCCTCGCGGGTTTTGAACGGCTTTCCATCCTTACCATTCATGGTGCCGAAGCCGATATGCTCCAGCCTGTTGGCGGCAAACAAACCGGCGAGACCGGCCGCGCGAAACACCTGCTCAAAATGTAAGGCCTGGCGTTGATCAACCACATAGATAATGCGGTCGGGGTTTTCCGTACGCACGCGATCAAGGATGGTCGCGAGATCCGTCGCGCCATAGGTGACCCCGCCATCGGACTTAAACAGCATCAGGGGCGGAATTTTCTTATTGTCCCCGTCGCTCGCCACACGGATGACCTGCGCGCCGTCGCTGTCTTCGATCAGCCCCTTGCTAGCCAGGTCCGCGGCCATCTCCTGAATTAACGGCGCAGCGTCCGCTTCGCCTTTCCATAAGTCGAAGATGACGCCGAGATCTTCATATTCTTTTTCAATCGCCTGGCGCGATACAGCGACGAAATGTTTCCACAAAGCGATGTAGCCAGGACGGCCTTTTTGCAGCTCTGCCGTCGCCTGTCGCGCTTCATCCGCACGCGCCCTATCCGCTTTGCAGGCGGCGGAGGCTTGCGGGTATAGCCGCTCCAGATCCATCAGCAAAACCGGCGGTTGATCCGGATAAGCCCCTTCAAAAGCCGCGTCAAAATAAACCAGATCGCCCTGCTCGCGCTTTAACTCGGTGATGAGCTGCCCCATCGGCAAGCCCCAATCGCCCAAATGCACGTCGCCGACGACCACATCGCCGGCGAACCTGAATATGCGTTTGAGGCTTTCACCGATGATCGCGGTGCGCAAATGTCCGACATGGAGCGGTTTGGCGACATTGGGGCCGCCATAATCGAGTAGGATTTTTTCAGGCTCAGGCGTTTTCCAACCGCCAAGGCGATCACCCTCGATGATCGCGCCGAGGCGGCGAGCGAGATCATCATCGGCCAAAGTGATATTGATGAAACCTGGCCCGGCAATCGACACATCCTTGAAGGCCGCGTCGCTGCGCAATGTCTGGCAAATTTTTTCCGCCAAGGCGCGCGGGTTTTGCCTTGCGGCTTTCGCGGCCGCCAGAGCGCCATTGCACTGAAACTGCGCAAGGTCCGGTCGGTCGGCCAGCTTAACCCGGCCATATTGCCGATCCAGCTCCGCCTCAGCGAACACATCGCCAACCCGCCGGCTCAGCTCTTCAAGGATGGTCATTGCAAATTCGGAAATTTCAGACTTTTGCCGGAACGGTTAAAAATGACCTGATCGCGGGAAACTGAGAAGCCGACGATAATTTCAAAATTGGAACCAGAAATATGCTCGCCAGCGCGTGGAATATTGATTTTGTCGATGTCTTCTTTTTTTACGACGATGGTATTTTTGTCAGTGAATTTCGCCGGGACAAAGAATTCATTTTTTGCAATAACTTCAAGGTCTTTCCGTGTTACCGCGACAAAGTACTTGAAAATCTTATCACCGTTTTGGCCCTTTGGTCCCTTGCCAAAAGCAAGCTCGATAGAAATTTCGGCATCAATCGGCTTGCCCTCGATATAGCGACAAGCAATCCCAACATTGGTGATTTCGCCGGTATAGGCGATATCCTCAAGCCGTTCTTCACCGTCAAACTCTATGATTCGGGAAGCGTCCAGGAGAACGACAACATTCGGGCATGGCGCTGGGTTTTTATCACGCGATTCCTTGTTTCCTAACCCCGAACATCCGGCGACGCCCGCGACTGCGGCGATAAGTGCGCCGGCTAACAGTTTGTTCATCGAACCGAACCCTTATATCTGCTCATAAATGGCCCTCTTGCCGCCAGATGGTTGCCGCCGAGACGCCGTTATTTCGTTTCAGCTTTCGTAGCGTCTCGCAACCCGCGGCGCAACGCCTTGATGCCGGACGATGAATGAGAAATCATGGAATGAAACCGATGCCAGAAAAACCCCTGCAAGGAAAATTTCCTTTAAAAGTGCGCCTTGCGGCGCCGCGGGGGTTTTGCGCCGGTGTCGAGCGCGCGATCCGGACTGTCGAGGAGACGCTGGCGATGCATGGCGCGCCGGTCTATGTGCGCCACGAAATTGTCCACAATAAACACGTCGTAGATCGGCTGGCGGCTATGGGTGCAGTCTTTGTCGACGAGTTAAGCCAGGCGCCCAGCGACCGGCCGGTTATTTTCTCAGCCCACGGCGCTCCGCGCGTTGCCTATGAGGAAGCCGCCGCCCGCGATCTCATTGCGATCGACGCAACCTGTCCACTGGTTCTCAAGGTCCATAATGAGGCCCGCCGGCACGCAGCTGCAAATCGGCACATCTATCTGGTCGGCCACGCCAATCATCCAGAAGTCGTCGGCACCATGGGCCAGGTCGCCAAGGACGCGATCACATTGGTGGGTTCGATTAGGGATGTGGCGGCGCTGGCTGATTGTGAAGGCCCCAAGGCCTATGTCACCCAAACCACGCTGTCGGTCGACGATGCACGGACCATCATTGACGCGCTGAAGGTAAAATTCCCCGGTATTGCCGGCCCGCGCAAAGAAGACATCTGTTATGCAACCACCAACCGGCAGAACGCCGTAAAGGCGACAGCGCCGGGTGTTGACCTGTTTGTCGTGATTGGCTCGCGAACGTCGTCAAACTCTTTGCGCCTGGTGGAGGTCGCCCATAGCGCTGGCGCCAAACGCGCCATACTCATCGAGGATGCGGACTCTTTTGACTCCGACACGCTCAAGGAGGTTTCGGTCATCGGTCTGGGAGCCGGAGCCTCGGCGCCCGAACATCTGGTTGAGGGATTTTTAAAATTGCTTGCAGAGCTGCGGACGCTGAACATTGAGACCATCGAGACGGCTTCTGAAAATATTGTCTTCAACACGCCGCTGCGTCTTGCGAGTTGAAAGACGTCCATGTCTGGCTAATAAGACCTCAGCAGTCTAAAAATATTTCAACCTATCTCCTGCGCACCACTCACCCCTACTTACGGATCATAAATGATTGAAATTTTTACCGACGGCGCTTGTTCCGGCAATCCCGGCCCCGGCGGCTGGGGCGTTCTGATCGTTATTGACGGTGAGGAGACCGAGCTTTGCGGCGGAGAGCCAGCGACCACCAATAACCGCATGGAAATGATGGCCGTCATCAAGGCGCTTGAGGTGACAGACCATCAGGCGCCAGTCCGTCTGTTCACGGACAGTCAATATGTCAAAAACGGCATTACCGTCTGGATTAACGGCTGGAAGAAAAATGGTTGGAAAACCGCTTCCAGAAAACCGGTCAAGAACAAAGACCTTTGGACAGAACTTGATGCGCTTGTAAACGGTCGCGAGATTGAATGGCGCTGGGTAAAGGGCCATTCTGGACATCCAGGCAATGAACGCGCCGATGTGCTCGCCTGTCGCGGCGTGCCATCGGCGCAGTCAACTTGAAAAGCTGTGGGCGCTTAAAGCTGCGCAAGCATATGTTCGGCGCTTGAAACATCGAATGCGCCCGGCTCTTCGATGTTCAAATGCTTCACAACGCCGTCCTCGATCACCACGGAAAACCGTTGGGCGCGCTCGCCCATGCCGAAGCCGGTCCCGTCCATGGTGAGCCCGAGGGCGCGGGCAAAATCGCCATTGCCGTCAGCGAGCATCTCAACAACGCCGCCGGCGCTTTGATCTTTCGCCCAGGCGTTCATGACAAATGCATCATTGACCGACATGCAGACGATTTTATCAACGCCCTTGGCTTTGAACTCTTCCGCCCTGGTCACAAAGCCCGGCAAGTGCTTGGCCGAACACGTTGGCGTGAAGGCGCCGGGCAGCGAGAATAACGCGACTTTGCCGGCGCCAAAGACGTCGCTGGTCTGCACCTGATTGGGCCCCTCTTCGGTCGCCATCATTACGGTTGCGTTAGGGATTTTGTCGCCTACGGAAATTGTCATCGGGTTCTCCTAATTGTTCACGGCCGCTTCTATCGGTTCGCACAGTCGGGGTCCAGCATTACGATTGTGCGTCCTTGCACCCCGGCGATCACATCCCTAGGATTATTGATATGGAAAGCAACGACCAACCGCCAAATTCTTTGGCCCGCGATTTTCTGACCGGGCAGCTGCTGATCGCCATGCCGAACATGGGCGATCCGCGATTTGAGCGGTCGGTGGTCTATATCTGCGCCCATGACGAGGACCATGCGATGGGCGTTATCGTCAACAAACGGCTTAACGATGTGGTGTTGTCGGAACTGTTACAACAGCTCGATATCGATGTGCGCGACGGCGCGAATGCAACGCCAGTGTTTTTTGGCGGACCCGTGCAGACTGAGCGCGGCGCGGTTTTGCACACGCTGGATTATAGGCTCAGCTCGACCATTGAACTGGCCCCGGATCTTGGGCTAACGGCGACCAAAGACGCGCTCATCGATATTGCCGGCAAGGAACCAAAGCAGGCGCCGCCACGCGCGTTCATTCTCACCATTGGCCACGCGGGATGGGGGGGCGGTCAGCTCGAACAGGAAATCGCCATGAATGCCTGGGTGCATTGCGCGCCGGAAGAAGCGATCATTTTTGAGGGTGCCGAGAGCGACGCCTGGAGCCGCGCCCTGGCCAAGCTTGGCGTCACCAGCGCGATGTTGTCGCCGGAATGGGCGCGGGCGCGCAGCGATGATCAGCCGTTAAATTAGCGCCCCAATTTCAGCGTAACGCGCCGCGCCGCCGCGTTATCCATCGTGCTGATTTCTTCTCTTCAAGCACTGCCGTATCATCAACCGTTTCGGCGGCGACCGTTTCTTTTTCCGTGGCGTCTTTACCGGCCTTATCCGCCATCATGTAATCGTCGTCAGCGGCCTTAGGCTTCTTATCATGCTCAAGCGTCAATTTTTTATCCGCCTTGGCAGTCTCCGGCTTGGCTTTTTGTCTGACCGGCTCAACCGGCTTGCCGAGCGCATAGCCTTGCGCCAATTCGAGGCCGAGTTTTGTCGCCGCCGTCACGGCTTTATCGCTTTCGACACCTTCAACAATAACCTTTAGCCCAAGGTCCTTGCCGAGCGCCGCCAGCGAACTGACAATCTTGGCCCCGTCTCCGCCGCCGCCAAGATCATCGGCGAATGACTTATCAATCTTCAAGTAGTCAAAATCATATTTTCGCAAATTCGTAAGACAGGAAAACCCTGCGCCGAAATCATCGAAGGCGAGCGAGGCGCCAGCCTTCTTATAGGCGGAGAAGATGTCGGCTGCCGCATCGCCCTCCACCGCATCGCCCTCTGTCAGCTCAATTACCAGCGCATCTTTGGGCAGCTTATATTTTTTGATAGTCTCGCCAACCAGGCCGGCAAAATCGGGATCGCGCATTTGCGCCCAGGAGACATTCATCGCAACAAACGGCGCTGCGCCTTTGGCGGATTTGATTTTGTCAGCGAGGAACGAGGCCGCTTCCTCTAACATGATCTTGGCGAGCGCGGCGCCCTTTCCGGCAGCATCAGCGGCGCGCACAAATGTTTCCGGTCCCTCATCGGCGCCGTCCTTCTGGTCACGCCAACGCGCCAGCGCCTCATAGCCGACAACTTTTTTGTCCTTGAGGGCGACAATAGGCTGGAATGCAGCGGCGATATCGCCTTTGTCCAGCGCTTCACCGAGCTTTTCTGCAAGCGATCCCGGCGACGCCGGTACTATCGCCGCCTTGGTTGCATTTTGAAGCGTTTTTCCATTAACGCCGTTATTTTTAGACGGCTTAAAAATTGGCGACGCGGTTTCAATAAACGCAACAATGCGTTCGAGGTCGCCCGTCTCATCTTGCGCCGCACGGGCGCCGCGCAACCTAATCTTGCGACCGTCAAACAAATTCAACGCCACATCAAACGGGCCGTCAACCGGCGTCAGGACTTCATCCTTAAATCGTTGAAGATCATCTTTAGCGATAAAGTTGCAAAGCGCATCAGGCGTAAATGGCGCCGTAGAGTCAGCGCCAAGAAGCGACGGCAACGTTTCTGTCTGATCTATCAGGCCCGGGCTCCAATCCCAGATCGCCACGCCCGAATAATCGAGCACCCGCGCCAGCGAGCTGTCCAGAACAATCTCCATGCGCTCATTTTTGGAACTGGCGGACGCAGGCGCTGCGCCATCATCTACGCCAAAGCTATGAAAACCCTCGCCGGCAAACTCCGCCGCGCGT
This sequence comes from Hyphococcus sp., assembly GCA_021776455.1. Classification (GTDB taxonomy): domain Bacteria; phylum Pseudomonadota; class Alphaproteobacteria; order Caulobacterales; family Parvularculaceae; genus Hyphococcus. The sequence goes on from JAJFFX010000001.1 coordinate 14,751, forward strand.
AGCGGCGCGCTCTCGGTCAGCGCGACCAGACTGGCAGCGATGACGCCAAGCGTAAACAGGCCATGCGGCGCCAGCGCAAATGCACCCGCCTCAACCCCGCCGAGCGGTCCCAAAAGCGGCGCAGCCATCGCCAGCGCGATACCCGGAAGAATTAGACGCGCACCAGTATCACCGCGGAACGCCTGACTAAGCGCCAGCAATACAGCGAACGCGCCAACGCCGAGTACCGCCATGCGCATGATCGGTGCAACCTCAATACGGTCGAAGAAGTTGATGACCCCCATGCCGGCGATCACCAGTGCAGCGGTAAACATCAGCCCGCCAAGCAGTGGATTATATTTCGCAGCACCAACCGTCGCCGACAGAAAGATGATCGCGGCCGCCGCGAACAATCCCATAATCAGGACCGCAATCTCAGATGACATGGTGCTGAAAAACCCGAGCCAGGAAAACTCCAGCGCCGCCGCGCCCGCCACCATCAACAAGGCGCAAACCGCAATCCCGCTTCGACGGATCGCCGCATAGCCGGCCAGAAAAGCCGCCGCGACAATAAACGCACCGGCAATCGCCCCGCGTCCCAGATCAAAAGCCGGCGCACCCCATGCCGCCGCATCGCTCATCCCTGCACTCAGAATGCCAACCATAAATGCCCCTACCCCGTAAATTTGAAACGCCGTGTGATTTTAACGCTTGTTCTTACTTCCACCCAAAAACCACGCCAACCGCCCCCTCGCCTGTGTGTGATGACGCTATAGTTATCCACAGACGGTAGATTCGCTAGTTTTCGCCCACATACTCACGCCTGTGTGACTTTATCGCAAGGGCGGCGCCAGCCGTTCCGGGATATTTTTTTAACGCTTCACCGCAAATTTGGGGGCAGCTTTTCGCGGTTGCGAAATTCATTGGCGGTGATGGCGAATAGATCGTGATCGCGCCATTCACCATTAATCCTCAGATAGTCGCGGGCTCTGCCTTCCTGAATGAAGCCGCATTTCAGCAGTAGCGCCCGGGATGCGGCGTTTTCCGCCTGGCAGGCCGCCTCGATACGGTTGAGGCCTATGGCGTCCATGGCATGGCTGACCAGCGCCATGACCGCCGCCGCACCGAACCCCTGACGGACATGAGCGGCGCCGATCCAATAGCCGAGCGTCGCCGCCCGGGCCGCGCCATAGCGGATATTGGTCAGCGTGACGCCACCAACAAGCGCGCGGCGATTGCGGTGAAATATGAGTAACGACACGGCCCGCCCCTGTTGCTTGTCCTGTGCAAAACGCTTGAGCCGGCGCTTGAAGGCGGCCAGTTGCAACGCCTCCGGCGCCCAATCGCCTTCCCAAGCGATAAGATGGCCCCGACTTTCCTCGCGCAAACTGGCCCAGGCTTGGAAATCACTCGCCTCCGCCGGGCGCAGATAAACCGGGTCCTGAACCAAGACCGGATCAAATGCGGAACGCGGCGATAATTTGAGCTGGAACATCAACAGGCTTCTTGGTTAACTGCCGGTATGTCAGCGCAAATGTAGGGATGTGTCAAAATCACAGCAGATGACGGAAGCTTTTCCCCATGCTAATCTGACCGCTTCGTGGCGGGGTTGGGGTATAGTATGCGTTTTGTCAGGGGTTTGATTGTACCGGCGTTGTTGATAGCGGCAGGCTGGTATGGCGGCGCTCGTTGGGGTGCGCCGGAGTTTGTTTTTTCTACAGTCAATAATGTTGTGTCGAGTGTTATCGGGATGGCTAAATCGGCCGCTGGTAATGATGCGCCGGATCAAGACGCGGCCACTTCTGATAATTCCAGCGCGGCCGATGCGCCAAAACCGAAAATGACGAGCGCCACTACGTCATCACCGCCGGTCTCAAATACTCAACCGTCTGCAAGCCAGAGCGAAGATCTTCTTGTTCTCTGCAAAACGAAGGTGTCGAATGCGCCGCGCGCCGACACGGAGGGGCGCGTAGCCGAGTTCAGCCCGACCGTCGATCTGAACGGCGTCCAGCTTCTAGTGAAACCGGCGACGAAAGCGTGCCTGTCATCGGGCTACGGTCATCGGGGATATTCGCCCCATCGGGGGATAGATTATTTCAGTGATATGGGCGGAGATGTTCTCGCCAGCGCCGACGGCGTTGTCCGTGAAGCAACGTACCGTGACGATTATGGCAATATGATCATTATTGATCATGGCTCCGGCGTTATCACCCGTTATGCGCATCTGGCGAGTTTCGCCAGTGCTGTGCGCGAGGGGGCTGGCGTCAAGCGCGGACAACGCCTCGGGCCGATCGGTCAGACCGGCAGAACCTCTGCAACGCATTTGCATTTCGAAATCCGCACCGGCGACTATATCGACCAATCCGGCGCTTTCGATCTCAACCCTGTCGATCCGTTTTCGCTTTAGTCGCTACACAAACCACAATCCGCCAAATGGCCTGCACCGATTGTAAGCGCGTAGTCGTGGTGCTGAAATCAAGCCAATCATGGAACCAGCGATTGCTATATTTTTCTCGGATCTTCGCGAGACAATGCCAAACATCACCGATGCGGTTAGATATCTGGCAAACACCCAAATTCTAAAAGGCGGCGTTCTGATGGCGCTGTTTTTCTTTTCCATCGCAAGGCCCCGGGCAACGGTCTTTTCTTCCCATAACCTGCATGTGGTTCGGTCAGCCGCAGCCATTGTCATTGCCATGTTCATCGGGCGCATATTGCAATTGGCGTTGCCGCACCGAAATCGCCCGAATTTTTTCACAGAAGAGAGGGCCCCCGACACTTATTCTTCCATAATGAGTTCGTTCCCGAGCGACCATGCGGTTTTAATGACATGTATTTCTATGGCTATTTTTCTTCGCAATCGGACGATTGGCATGATCGCTTTTGTTTGGACTTTGGCCGCCATTCTGGCGCCGCGTATTTATCTTGGATTACATCACCCGACCGATATTCTCGCAGGGATGTTGATCGGCGGCGGCGTTGCTTGGGCTATGATACGTGCGCCGGCGCCGGCCGGCCTTCGGGCAACCATTGAAAAGCTTGAGCACAACTACGCTGTCCCGCTGTATTTCCTGGCTATCCTTTTTGCTGTTGAAGTCGTGCGAAACTTTGAAGACGCCCGCGCTGTGGCGCGCATGGTGCTGGATATAATTTGACGCGCCCCAATAGTCACGGCACGCATGCGTAGGTTCGCCCTCTTGCGATTTGCGCCAAGCCGGCGCCTTATGAGATGCATATGAGTGATATCAAGATTGCCTCCTTCGCCCGCGTCGGCGGCGCGCCGTTTTTTATCTTCTGCGACCACGCCTCCAACGCCATGCCGGGGGCGATGAATGGTCTCGGCATGCCCGATGATCTCCTCGCCACTCATGTCGCCTGGGATATTGGCGCCGGGGCGCTGGCCGCCGCGCTCGCCGCAAAGCTGGACGGCGCCTTGTTCGCATGCGGGTTTTCGCGCCTGGTGATCGATCCCAATCGCGCCCTCGATTCCAACGACCTGATCCCTGCAACCAGCGATCAGATTCCCATTCCGGGCAATCAGATGCTTGCCTGCGCCGCGCGGCAGGACCGCATCGAACGGTTTCATATTCCCTATCATGATCGCCTAAGCTCCGCGCTTGACGATTTCACCGCGGCTCACACCCACCCGCTCATTATTTCCGTACACAGCTTTACCAACCGGCTGATGGGCGCGGCCGACGACCGGCCGTGGAAAGTCGGCCTGTTGTGGCGCGAGGACGAATACAGCGCCAAGGGGATGATGCGCCATCTTGAAAGGGCGACCGGCTGGCCTATTGGCGACAACGAACCTTACGACGCACGCGTTTTTAACTATTCCATCGACCGCCATGTGAGCCCGCGCGGCCTGGCGCATCTTACCATTGAAGTGCGCCAAGATATTATCGGCGTAGAACGTGATATAGTCCGCCTCGCGTCGATCCTGGCGGACGGCGTTCACGCGATTACCAAAAGTCGCACCGCGATGATGAAAGGAGATGCGCCATGATACCAGCGCTCACCCTCGGCGTCGAAGAAGAATATCTGCTTATTGATCCTGACAGTCGCAATCTTGTTCCCGAACCTTCACCGGATTTCATGGCCGACTGCAAGGAGCGTCTCGGCGAACGGGTGACGCCTGAATTTCTGAAATGCCAGGTCGAAATCGGCACGCCGGTTTGCGATGACATTAAAGACGCCCGCCATCATCTGACGGCGTTGCGATCGGTGATCATCAACACGGCTGAAAAATACGGCATGCAGGTCATGGCGGCCTCTACACATCCTTTCGCCCAATGGGGACGGCAGATACACACCGCCGCCCCGCGCTATGATCTCCTTGACAAGGATATGGGCGGCGCGATCCGCCGGATGTTGATTTGCGGCATGCATGTGCATGCCGGCATTGAAGATGAAGATCTGCGCATCGATCTGATGAACCAGACGCGCTACTTCCTGCCGCATCTTCTGGCGCTGTCCACCTCATCGCCGTTTTGGGGCGGCCACGATATGGCGATGAAATGCACGCGTCTGGGGATCTTCGATTCCATGCCGCGCACCGGCATGCCTGATCGCTACGAAAGCTGGTCGGAATACTCCCGCATGATCGACCGGCTCATCAAGGCCGGCGTCATGGAAGACGCATCAAAACTGTGGTGGGATATGCGCCCGAGCTGCCGGTTCCCGACATTGGAAATGCGCATTACCGATGTTTGCACGCGGCTTGAAGATGCGCTTTGCATCGCCGCGTTCTATCAGTCGATCCTGCGCATGTTGTCGCGCTTACGTCAGCGCAATATGCGTTGGCGCATCTATCCGCGTGTCATGCTGGAAGAAAATCGCTGGCGCGCGCAACGTTATGGCGTCACCAAAAGCATGATCGATCTCGGCCGGGGGGAATGCTTGCCATTCGCCGCGTTGATCGAGGAGGTCATTGAGATTATCACCGAAGACGCGACTGCACTCGGCTGTATGAACGAAGTGAATCACGCCCGCACGATTTTGAAGCGCGGGACCAGCGCCTGCCGTCAGCTTGAGGTGTTCGCCGAAACCAAAGCAAAGGGCGCCGACGACCCGGAAGCCCTTGTCGCCGTCGTCGATATGCTGGTGAAAGAGACCGCCGCCGACCTCCCGGAAGCGCCTTGAACCCAATCGTCAATTTGTTTGCCAACAGGCCTTGCGGGCCAGTCCCGTCGAGGCTATACCGCCACACCGTTGCAGGACGAGCATAGTCTCACCTTCCTGCAAGGGCGAAGTTGGCGCGGGATGGAGCAGTCCGGTAGCTCGTCAGGCTCATAACCTGAAGGTCGTAGGTTCAAATCCTACTCCCGCACCCAATTACCTCCATCTAACCCACTGAAAATACAAGATTTTCATACAATCGTATTCCGATGTTGGTGTGCTGAAACGGGTATTTTACCCTTACACAACTGTTACACAGTTTTAGGGATTTTGCTCTAACACGGAGATCGATGGCAAAACACGAATTATATGGCGGAAAACTACATCTTTATAAGCGTGACAATTCACGCTTTTGGCAATGCGCGACCTATCTTGATGGGCGCAACCAACGCCAGAGTACAAAACTTGAAAGCTTGGCCCAGGCTAGGGATTTTGCAGAAGACTGGTATCTTGAGCTTCACGGCAAAAAACGGCGCGGCGAACTCTTAACGGAAAAGACGTTCAAAGACGCCGCGATGCGCTTTGTCGAAGAATACGAAATCATTACAGAAGGCCAAAGAAGCACGCGCTGGGTTGAAGGACATAAGGCGCGTATACGCCTCCATCTTGAACCCTTCTTTGGCGTCCTCGGACTATCTCAGATTACTGCCGGTAAGACCCAGGAATATCGTATTCACCGGATGAAGCAGCCCGCCGATTGGGAAGATAAAAATCAAAGGCCTTGGAGACCGCCCTCGCGCAGCACAATGCACGATGAAATCGGGACTTTACGGCAAGTATTGAAGACAGCCATTCGCCACGAATGGATAAGTCACCTGCCCGACCTGTCCATGCCATACCGTGCACAGGCGAAAGTAATAGCTCGTCCGTGGTTCAGCCCTCAAGAATACAAACAACTATATATGGCCACACGCAAACACGCGAGCACGTTAAAGAATGGCCGCCATCGCACCCATGCAGAAGACCTGCATGATTTTGTGCTTTTTATGGCGAATACGGGATTACGCCCGGATGAAGCCTATAACCTTGAACATCGCGATATCGAAATCGTCGAAGATGACGAAACGGATGAAACCATCCTCGTCATCGAAGTACGCGGCAAACGCGGCTTTGGCTATTGCAAAAGCATGACCGGTGCGGTGCGACCATACGAACGTATTCTTGAGCGCCGCCGACCTGAACTAACAAGAGCGTTATCACCTGATAACGCCCCACCAGCCACGGAAAAGGTCTTTCCTAATAATCATCTTCGGATGTTCAACACAGTGTTGGAACAAGAAGATTTAAAAGAAAATCGCGACGGCAAGAAACGAACATCTTACAGCTTGCGGCACACCTACATCTGCTTGCGCCTGATGGAAGGTGCAGACATTTACCAGATTGCCAAAAATTGCCGAACCAGCGTCGAGATGATTGAGAAGCACTACGCCTCTCACATTAAAAACAGCATCAGCACAGCAGCAATAAATGTACGCAGACCGCACAAAGCGAAAAAAGGCAATAAACCCGACAAGTCAATTTTAGTAGCAAACGATGGAGCGTAGCCTATCCATACCGATTCAGTTTTACTGGCTTATGAATTCGCTTTAGCCATTTTCCGTAATATATTATCACTTTGATTAATCGCTGCTGTTTCTGTCCTTATCTGTGCGTTTGTTATTTCTTTTAGTCATTGTCTTCCCAGATATATCCAATCCGTCTTTTGGACCCTTCAGGTACTTCCATAAGCTGTTGCACATGTTTGTATAACGCAGCGATATGCTGATCATGTTCTTCGATTTTTTGGGCTATGTCGTCATGAGCACTGAGCATTTTTCTGAGTCGGACAAACGTATCAATAATGGCGATACTAATCTGTACAGCAGTCTTGCTACGCAAGACCGCTGAAAGCATAGCGACACCTTGTTCTGTGAACGCAAATGGGGGGCGTCGTAATCCCATTTTTGAAGCCGGATTGGACATCACAATCTGTGACCTCCAATATTCAAATTCTTCGTCAGAAAGTTGGAACATAAAATGTGCCGGAAAGCGATCCATATTCCTTTTAACGGCTTGAACCAAAACACGCGTCTCAACTTCATACAAAGCCGCCAGATCACTATCCAGCATTACTTTCTTACTGCGAATAAGATATATCTTCTCCGCGATGCGCTCTAATGGAACAATTGAATTTGATTTATTTCGATTCATCACCTACATGATTGGAGACAATTATTAATCTGTCAACGGAGTATTGCTTATCATAGCATATATTTGCACAACCCAACGTTAAAGCTCCAACGCATATAGCTCACGAATTTCATCCGACTCTATACAAAGATAAGCGAGAGTTTGCGCTTGGGTGGCATGGCCGTATGCCTCCATCAAAAGCGGGATTGGTGCGTCATTGATCCGCAATTGATGATAGCCCCAGGTTTTTCGCAAACTGTGCGATCCATAATTCCCACGCAGACCCACTTCCGCGCACCATGTTTTGACCATATTAGAAACACTGGGAACAGTAAGTGCCAGCTCCCCCCTTTGTGAAATAAACAAAGGCCTGTCTGGCGCAGGCGCGGGATGAATTTTCAGCCAGTTATCAATAGCGCTGACAACAACCTGATTGACTGTAACCGGCCGCATCTTATGTGTTTTGCTCTCTTTAAGCTCCAGGCGGTCACCGGCGACCAAATAATCCACCTGCCCTACGGTCAGCGATAAAAGCTCGTTGGCGCGATAAGCAGTATTGATGCCGAGTGTGAAAAGGCAAAGATCGCGCGGCGCGCCCTCCCGCAACTTTTTAATCCTCTTTATCGCTTTTAAATTACGGATCGGCTCGACCTTAATAACCGACCCTTTTTTTGGGTGATTGGGGTTGCGGATAATTTTCTTCTTCTTCTCCGCACCCATTCAGTCACTCGTTAACTTTCTATCATTTCAATTTTTTACTTAGGCAATGATTTTGATCAATCATATTTTCAGCACATTGAAATCAGCTTTTGCCTATTGAATTTACTTGTCTATTGAAATTTCTACTTCTCCCCAACTTTTCCCTAAAAGTTAACATAAGACATAAAAGCGCGTCAATACGCGGCATCACGCGCTTCATAAATTCTGAATGGGAAAGTCAGGAGATAATTCTATTAGGCGTATTCATCACTATACGGAAGTTCTTAACTTTTAGGGAAAAGTTAGTCAAGTCGGGGCATCCTCATGTTGCAATCTCTTTTCTCGGAATCAAACTTAAGCCTTGAAATTACCGGTATCCTGCTGGCAGTGCTTAGTTTTTCAGGCATGACACTGAAAATTGAACAAGCTCTGAGCCGCCTGCGTGACTGGATACGCAGATACACACCAGTTCTGCGCAACGGCCTTATTGAGTTTCTACCAACGCCAAAGAACATACGGCGGTATGGCGAGCATGCCCTGTGGACAAATTCTGTCTACGTCAGCATCTACGTAATTGGTATGCTAAGTGAGTCTGACTCGCGCGCAAATCTATACGCGTTTTATGCCATAATTCTCCCCTGGACGTATTGGAAATTCGCACTCGCTACGGTGCTGTTTATCCCTGCACTATATATGCTCTGGGCGCTCATCGGTTTCGTTGGCGGCGTAATTGTTTACATTATACTATCAATTATTGGGGGCATATTCTGGGTACTATCGCGCCCGCCATCCGGTGTTATGGGGAGCATTGGGTTGATGATTGCGCTCTCAGGCCCGCTCTTTAAGTTGACAACAAGCGGTTAGGCTGTGTGTGGTCGCAACCCCTTTGAACCCTGGGTAAGCTGTGGCCCGATTGCTACGATAATCGCCGCCACCAACAGAGAACCAATCAGAAGCAGATTAGTCACGCCGCCCAGCATCAACGCACCAACTATCGTCAACAGAGTCAGTGCTGTACAAAGTGATTCTGCGTTAAATGCGTTGCTACTCTCCATCAATTCTAAATATTTTATTCCATCCTTATACGGACTATTGTGTCATAATAAGATGTAAATAGTCAAGAAATTGAATACCGCTCAGGATGAAGGTATATCTGGCGCGAAGGCAAAGCGTGCGGGTCTGATGCGCGCTTTAAAACGGCTTTCTAGTGATGATGTGCTGGTAGTATGGAAGCTGGATCGACTGGGTCGGTCCATGCGTCACCTGATTGAACTCACCACAATGTTTGATGACAAGGGGATCGGCTTTCGCTCATTATCCGATGCGATTGATACTTCTACCCCAGGCGGTAAGCTTTATTTTCATCTCATGGGCGCATTTGCGGAGTTTGAACGCAATCTGATTTCTGAACGTACCAAAGCAGGCATGGCCGCCGCAAAAGCGCGTGGCGTTAAAATGGGTAGGCCTAGAAAGTATACGCCTGAGCAAAAGGAAGCAATCGCAAAGTTTGAATGCGCCAAACTAGATATTGAAGCTGTGCGCTTCGGTGTTAGTAAAGGATAGACACCAGACACAGAAAATTGACACTGCATTGGGGGTACTGATCAGGCAGCATCTCTGGATTTAGCAGACACAGAAGCTAGAACCGCAAACTCTTTCTGGTCGATTAGAAACTAACTCTATAAATATAATACGCTCAAACCCAGCGAAAGACTGACCATTTGGCGATTAGAGGACTCTTTGGTGGGAAAGTTTTATGCTATTTCGGTATATAGATAATGGCAATTTCCCTGATCGTTATAGAGGCGAACTCCACTCATATCGGACAGTATCCATCTGTTTCGTCTGGCTATCTACCGAAATCATGACTTGATGCACAAGGTTTTTGCCCATAACGTCAGAGACCGGTGGACATATTATTAGCCATTGAGCCACGGGAGTGTATTTGAAATGAAGCGGAGATATTTTAATCCGGACGATCCCTCCACCTGGCCGATTCCGTCAGAGCAAGATTTCGAAACGGCGAAGGAGGGTCTCAAATGGCTTGTGTGGCTGAGGGTACTTTTGAAGAAAAAATATTTTCTCTCAATATTAAGTGTACTGATCATTATTTTGATTATTTGGTTTTTTACCATTGACCCCAATGAAGCAATAAAAAGTTAGCGAGAAGTAGTCGATGGATTTATTTTTTGATCAAATTCTGGCGGAAAGTAGTTTTATTGTTTCAGATCCAATTGATGGGGGTTCTGGGGATGAGGATACTAAACAAAATGAAAATGAACGCTCTTTTCTGAGCGACCTTCTTGGTGCGATTAGAGCGATACTACTTTTCCTGCGGGTGTTTTTTATGGCCCAGCCTATCTTAGCCGCATTCCTGTTTGTTGGTTTAATTATCATATTCGTGATTTGGTGGAATACTGAGAATTAGTTGTTCCTGAGAGATTGAGCTTGAACATATACCCCATGCAAAAGACGTTCGAAAAGAATAAGAGTGCCAACAAAAGCAGTGGCTTCGATTCCTACCAAGGCGTTGTTAGGAAGATTAAAACTCGAATCAAAAATTAAACGAGTATAATCTGCGGCTTGTACGGCCGCCAAGAAAGAAATTCCAAGGCGTGTGACTCTATGTTTGTATGGCTCTGTCGAATGCTTTTTCATATTTCAACTATAACAAATTCCCTATGCCGTATGCAAACTTTTTATTTTATGCAGATAAATTTTGTGCTTAGTACTCCCTTTCCTAGTATTTTATATGGCTGCATATGTGTGCGGACGGAGGGACACGAACCCCCACGGGCATTCGCCCGACAGATTTTCATACCAGCTACGGCTTTCACCGCCGACGCAAAATTGCGCCGTTTGGGGTCTGGACTATCCCTTCATCAATCTGAGACAGCTATGGGCATACAGCTAGGCTGTGCGTTGCGACAGACCTCTTGTTCCCTTCGCAAGCTGTGGTCCAATTGCCAAGACAAGCGCGGCCAGCAGTAGAGAACCTATCAGAAACGGATTAGTCACGCCGCCCAGCATCAATGCACCAACTACCGTCAACAGAGTCAGTGCTGTACAAAGTGATTTTGCGTTAAATGCGCTGCTACTCTCCATCAATTCTCAAAATATATTCAGTTATTATAATCATTATACTGACATAATATCGAAGAAATGTCAATTTTTGTGAGTGAGGCTGACTTGTCCGTCAGAGTTTTTACATGGTTTGTTTTTCATTCCCATACGCCATGCCTGCCTTTCGGTAAGCTGCCTGAACACGAATTCCATCCATCGGTTGAATTGAACCAGACTGTCAGACCGCCACAACCCCGGCCCGCTCCATTCGCATGCGCTCCCGTGTTGGGGGTTCCCCCCTGCATAGAGCAGGGGTGTGGCCGCCTTTTGTCCAGTCAGGTTTTCCGAAAATTCAACAGCTGGAATGGTTCAGCCAGAAACGAAAGGAAGACGACATGACGACCAAGACAAACAAACCAGCTCAAACGCTTAGAGACGGCAACATCAAAGCCACAATCTGGCGCAACGACGGAGACAAAGGCCCATTTTATTCGGTTCAGTTTTTCCGCACCTACAAAGATAGTGAAGATAACTATCAAGATACGGATAGCTTTACCAATGGAGAGCTTTTGAAACTTTCTCACTTAGGCATTCGCGCTTATGACGCCATAGCGACCCTGCGCATGGATGATAACAAGGAGGCGGGGCAGTAATGCTCCCCTCCCATTTTGGAGATCATCCCATGAGTGAATTAACCCGCACGGATAAGCGTAATGCTTTTATTGCCGCAACAAAAACCACAGAAAATGCGGCTGTTCGCTGGAAGAAGCGCAGCGAAACAGGATTAACCGATGACGCGTTAAAAGAAGCGTTACGTTATGAGCTTGGAATCTTCGGTGGCAGCAGCAAAACTGAATGCCGCCCATCAATCACTTATCAAGGCGCGGGCCTCAAAATCTGGGCTGGCTGGCACACTGTAAACCATTGTCAGGAACAGCCGATATTTGAAGGTATAGCCACAATGAAGATGGCCCGAGAAGTGTTTGGTATTTCCGATCCCAATGATGACCAGCAGCTATTATTTTGAAACACCATGCAAACGTATGCCGTTCTTGATCATCCAAATCGAACGCATAGGCTTTGTTTCCTGGAAGGATCATTAATCACTGCATACAAACCATGAGATTTAAATTCAACGAGTACAGCCTTGTCAGAAATGGCCTTGTCATCGGTGCAATCGCAATCTTTGCGGCATCCGCATTCATGAATGTTTCCGGCTGGGTCGCAGCAGCGACAACACTTCCTCAGGCAGTTGCCAATGGCTCATTATCCTTCGGCATGGAGCTGATTGGCGTTACCAGCCTCGCATGGTCTGGCTTTCAGATGAGCAATGGCCGCTATGGGCGAGCGTTTCTTGCACTCGGTATCGGCCTTGCGATTATCTACTTCAACACTATGGCGACCGAGAATTTCCTGAGTGTTCAAAACGACTTGCTTGTCAACACCATCGAAATGGACGGCCAGGTCACAATGAATTTTGATGCCGAGCTTAGCACCCGTCAAAGCGAGATCGACAGCATCATCGCACAAAATGGCGGTACAATTCCGCGTCCAGCCAATGTGGTGGAACAATCCTATTCCCACCTTGATCCCGATAAGAACCCAATCAATATGCGCAATAAAGACGCCGAAATCGGCCTACGCTTACGCTATGACGAGCTAACCGGCGAAATGTCCGAGCTGCGTGAGGAAAGAATTGCGCCCGCCGTGGGCGCGAATGATACCGCCCGGTCTGTTGTTACAGGCAACGACCGCACGAAGCTCATTTGGACTGTTGAAGCGTTCAAAGCCGCCGCGTTTCTAATCCTCGGCCGCACGCGCATTATCAATTTTGAGGAAAAGAAGAGACGGCGAAAATGGGCGGCTATTCGTAAGAATCAGCAACAAGCCAAGCCCCGCTAGTGGCTACAAACTTGGTAACGGTGAGCATAGATATTAGCAGGGACCGTACCTCAGTTTGAAGTTATGGCTGCTTCTGGGGGCAATTGCACCACCATCAAAACCGGTAACCATCGCCTCTTTCAAGAGACGAGCCGCTCTCTTTCCAGTCATCTGGAAGGGGGGCGGTGTCAGATCATGTCGAAACTAATGCACATGATTGCTGGACGAACCGATCCATCCGCTCAAAGATGCCGTTGTCCTGTGCATCATTCATCTCGATCTCAACGTGGTCGCCGAGTTTAATGTAGAGCATTGATGGTTCCCCTTTTTCGGATTGTTTCGATCATGCGGATTTCCGCAATGCACGAAAGCCTATCCAGCATGACGTCAATCTTTACGCACAACCCAACATCGTCGAACGGTTATTCCACAAACTGAAAGACATGCGCAGCGTGGCGAGCAAATTCGAGAGACTTGGCAGAAAACTCTTGTCCACGCTACATTTCTTCGCAATCAGATGCTGGATCAAATGAGTCCACGCTCTAGTGTTTTCGTGAATTAGGTAACTCCGAATCAACTGGAAATACAGCATTTAGCTCTTGCCGTGCCGCGCGTTGCATCTCGGGTGGCAATGCGGCTAGTTTTTCTGCGATACATTTTCTCATTGCATCAATATCATCTCGATATTGACGAGCTGCACTAACGTAAACATCGGTTAGAAGTTGCAACGCTTCGTTGGGTTCAATCTTCACAGACCCGGACAAAAATGCGCCCCCCTAGGAATTATTTGGCCTTTTCCAGTACACATAAACACACTCACTATTGGAAGTGTTCAACACTAAGATGTGAAATGGTAAATGACCAGCGCTCTGCTTATTGATAATCGGTTAGAAGTCAAAGTTGTCACATGTGCAGCGCAACAAAGCGACGCGATGCTTGTACGGGCGATTTGCTTCGCCGATGGCGAAACGCTTCCCTTAAAGAGCATTGTCGACGGGAACGACTATCAGGCTACGCATTTTGTTGCGTATATCGACGATGAACCTGTAGGCTCTGCCAGAGTGCGCTGGTTTCGCGATTTCGCGAAATTCGAACGATCCTGCCTAACGCAACCCTACCGAAATGCACGTTCAATATATACCATCGCAAGAACCGTATTTGCACATATCGAACAAAAAGGGTTCGATAAAGTTGTTACCTACGCAAATCCGAAATTTGCAAAAATATGGTGCCGACTACTTGGTTTTGAAGTGGTTGGGGGAAAAAAACCGTTTCTCTCAACGATTAGCAATGAACCATATTTTGAACTTGTGAAGGAATTATCCGCACACCCTTCAACAATTAACCTAGCCTCGCCGGCAGCTATAATGGAGCGCGTTGAAGGGTTTTGGCAAACACCTGTTAGCTATGAGAAAGAATGACCGAGAGAAGTGACAACATTCCAATTCAACGTGTCCACACTGGTTATCTATGCGCCAGTCGGATTGAAGCAGCGCTAGTTCTGTGCCAATCACTTGACCCGCAATCAAAATCGCTCACTGAAGGCGCATGTAATAGCGCAAAAATGTTCGAAGCGTGCTTGGAAGACTTTGCGTCTTCGCCTAACGATCAAATACATCTAACTGCAGAAATACTGGAAAATATCGCCAATAGTTTTCTTGATTTATCTGCTGCCCTTAGCGCCAAGACATTAGGTAAAGAGTCGAGCCCCTAGCTATACATTTAGCATTCGCCTGATACCGTAGTCGAAATCATTCTCATCCACAGCAATGTTTATCTCGTCTGAAAACCACGGGTTTTCAGACGAAAACATATTCATCAGCCAACTGCGTACGGTTCGGACAGGTTGTTGTGTAAGGTTTTCTTTTAAGCAGACAATATACAGAGGGGAACTAAAATTAGCCTCTAGAAACAACGGGTGCAGTAGAGGATCGATGGCCATATAACTTCCAAGGAGACCTATGCCAAGCCCCGTTTTTACCATCGTGCCATATGAAATACTGCTGTCTGTTCTGGCTCTTATTGAGCCTCGATTTACGAGATCTCTCCATTTGCTCCAAAAATCAGAGTCGAAAAAATCCGTGTGGATAAACCAGTGATCTTCGATATTGTTTGTATTGGGATGACCGTTTACTGCTGTATAATATTCTGACACCATAGGGCAGAAATGTATCGCGCCAACTTTTTCGACGGCAATATCTGCACCTGGCAACGGCACTGGAGAGATCATTACATCGACGTTATTATCTCTAATATTGGATGCATTAACCAGCGTTTTTATGTCGACACCGATATCCGGGTTTGCCCTTGAAAATCGAAAAAGAGACGGAGATATGAAAAATGCTCCCAACGCGTCCGTCACGCCAACGCTCACGAATGTTTTCACTGCATTTTCGTCGGGTCGAATTTTTTGCGAAATTTTGAAAAGCCTATAATCAAGATCTGCACATTGTTGTGCTAGCGCCAAACCTTCTTCAGTTAATATAATTCCCTGCGCTGTCTGCTCGACCAGGCTCACGCCGAGCACGTCTTTGAGTCGTTTTACGCGACGTGCAACAGTTTTCGTACTGATGTTAAGGATACCACTTGCTCGAGCATATGATTTACCTTTCGCGACTGCCAGAAATACGCGCAACTCATTCCAAAAATCCCCACTCAGTATTTCAGCTATGTCGAGAGTGGATTTCGAGAGAATATTCTTTTTCCGATTGAAGGGAGAATTATCCGGTTCTTGGATCGCTGACATTTTATGGACCTTCTTATTAGTGAATCTTGACGTTGCCCTCTGATTGCCCGCGTTTATAGGCTCAGCCTGTTCTGATTATGGTCCTTGCTGGACCGGGTTGCAAATTCGGTTGACGTGAGCTCGTCAAGGCTCGTGTGCGGTCAGTTCTGATTGTAATCGCGTCTCCATGTTTCGATGACGTTTCGTGCGTGAGCGAAGCTGCGGAACAAATGCTCGTTCAAGACGCCCGACCGGCAACCTGTATAAAGCGCAGCAAGGATAAGATCTCTGAGATCGGACCCCGCAACCGCTAGTAGCCGTGCTGATTCTTCACGACTCAAAAACATGATGCGCCCAGCTGTTGAATGTGCAAATCGCCGAAACGTCCGGAATGCGCGGTCATTATTGGTCTTGCCGTTATCCCAAGCCATTTGCAGCGCGTCGCGCAACATCGTGATGACGCTGTTAATGGTCTTTTTGCGGCGCCGGAGGGTTTCGCCAGACATGCTCTCGATTGGCATATGCCCAACGATGCGCCGTGCGCCACGCCGAGGGATCATTTCAAGGGAAGCGCGGACCCATTCTTGGAAATGAATGCCAGTCATCTCCTCGGCGGGCAGATCACCAAGCAGAGGCAAGATATACGTGTTGGTTTGGGTGATGATCGTTTCGAAGTAAGATGGCGAGGCGGCGAGTTTTTTCCAGGCGACATAGTCGTGCATGGCGTGTGCCACCGTGAAGACGTCGTCACGAAGATTGAGATCAAGGGTGAGTTTGCGGCCAAACGGTCGCGCCGGACAAGCGGCCCCGATTTTTCCTGCAGGCCAAACCACTCATCTGCGGCGGTGCGCGCTTGAGTGTACGTCATGATTGTTTTGCCGTTAGCTCGAACGCCCTGGTTAGTTCTGGCAAGACGATAAAATCGATAGCCGCCTTCGGGCGTCCGGCAACGCGCGTCCCAATAGCATTCAGCCCGCGCCTTTTTCAGAAAACCTAGAGCGCGTCCATATTCTATTAAGCCCCAATAAGGCTCTTTGCGATATGCAAACTCCCTCCTGGTGGTGTGCGATGTGAGTTTTGGTAGAATAGTGCGGATCATGTCTCGCCTCCTTGTATCGTTTATTGAGACTGATCGAATGATTGCTCGGAAAACCGGTGCGACGCGACTCTGGAAGCAAGCCGACGTAATTTTAGCGTATTGGGTCGCGAGCGAGAACCATATCTCTCAGCTCGGTTTTAAGTTTATGACAACACGGGTATAATCATCTATGAAAATATTTCGTTTGTTCCCAGAATCTCTGACGTCGGCGATCCGTCTCCTTCCGGTTGCGCGGCGGCTTGAGACGCGGCGACGGGTAGAGGCGATTGCTGACCATTGGGCGCTATTTTTGAAATCGAGATATGGAATTGACGCCATCGGGCAATGCCGACGCAAAATGGCTTCTTGCGCGAGGCATTCCAGCGGCATCCGATGGCAAATTTGGACAAAGGTCTACCGGCGCTTGCACCCACCGGAGATCAGACGTGACCGCGCAAAAATGCGGTAGTGTGAATAGCCTTATCGAAGAAACGATAAGGCATTGAAAATCTACGGATGTTCGTTCAAATGATAAATAAACGATCACTCGGCTGCAGTTTACCGCGCACCTGACAAGGCAAATTTTTCCTCAAAGCATGAGTAATCGGGGTTGGTGCGCAACCGTCAGGCTCCCGTGGCAAGGTCACATTTTGACCTGAAAATTGGGAGATGAAGATGAAATACTATGTTGGACTGGATGTTGCCCTTCGTTCGTTAGCGCTTTGCATCATTGATGCGGATGGCAAGATCGTTCTCGAAAGAGCTCTTGCATGTGAGATAAAAGATGTCGCTGACTGTATTCGTGATTTTAATAAGCCCGTCGAAATAATTGGTTTTGAAGCTGGTACAATGAGCCAGCATCTGTTCCACGGACTGGTCGCCGAAGGTTTTGAGGTTGTGTGCATGGAAGCGCGCCAGGTCAGTGCTGCTTTGTCTGCCATGCGCAACAAAACCGACAAGAATGATGCGCGCGGAATTGCACAAGTTGTCCGGTCCGGTTGGTACAATCCTGTTCACATGAAGAGCCGCTCGAGTCACTATGAACGGGCTCTCCTCACCAGCAGGAAAACGGTTCTGCGCAAATGCCTGGATTTGGAAAATGAAATCCGCGGTCTGTTCAAGGCATTCGGCATTCGATTGCCGAAAGCGATCAAGCGCTACAACTTCGCCAAACAAGTTCGCCCAATCATCGAAGCCGATGAGGGCTTATCACACGCACTACTGCCGATGCTTGACGCCCATGAGACGTTATTGCTTACGTTTGTGGAATTGGACCGCCGCGTCAAACTGGACGCCCGGAAAGATGAGGTTTGCGCTCGTCTGATGACCGTACCTGGAGTTGGTGAAATTACAGCGCTTAGCTTCAAGGCTGCTATTGATGATCCGACACGGTTCAAATCCTCGCGTAATGTTGGCGCTCACTTCGGATTAACGCCAAGACGCTTTCAGTCCGGCGAGATGGATAATCATGGTCGCGTATCGCGTGCGGGAGACGCAAGTGTTCGAGCAAATCTCTATTCGGCGGCCAATTCGCTGCTGACACGTTCTCGCAATCCGTCGAGCCTCAAATCATGGGCCATGAAATTGATGCGCACAAAAGGCCGGCGTCGAGCAACTGTTGCACTCGCCCGCAAACTCGCCGTCATTCTGCATCGCATGTGGGTTGATGGAACCGAATTTCGATGGAACGAGCCGGAGGTAATTGCATGATCTAAAACCTCTACCGTTCCATCGGGATCGTCCTCACTTGGACGAGGTTAGTGGATGAAGTCGATTATGTCTGCTGCGCCAAAATTAAGCGCGACTCAAAGCGAGGCTCTCCACAAACCAATCCGGCACATGCATGCAGCCGCTTCCCAATTGTCGAAGCGAACAGACTGCGGAGAGAAGCGTGACCCAAGTGAATACGAAACCGGTACTGAAATTGGAAAAGAGCTTGACTGAACCACCCGATTAGAGAAGCGGACGTAAAACTGGCTATTTCAAAATACTGCAATGACGCAGGAGCGGACATGCCGAGAAGTGTCGATTACGTCATTCGTCGAGTTTAGGTAATGAATCGGTTATTCAACGACTCCGCTCTCGGCGATACGGGCTTTGACCCGTATGAGCGGTTAGGCGCTAGCCGATGCTTTACTGTTATCAGCGTTCAAGGGCGCGATCTTTGATGCGGTCACGTTCCAACTTGGCCTCAATCTGTTTCCTGCGTTGTTCAATGCGTGCGCGTTTCGCGGCTGTTTGCTCGCGGATTTGTGCGTCAACATTGCTTCGCATAGGTCCGTTGGGCGTTAATTGCGGCTGCGGCGCTTTCGGTTGTGATTGCTCTACCTCAACCGATTGCTTGGGCGCTTGATCAAACGCATCTTTTGCCTTGTGTTTATGTTTTTCGGTCCAGTGTTGGGGCATGGGTGTAATGTGATTAGAAGCTGGCTGATCGAGCAGTAAGACCATCCGAAGCTGGCGCGCCCGGGTTCATTACCTGCTGAACCAGCCGATTGAGTGATTGGATGACGTCCAGCTGATTATCAAAATTGTTTCGCACTTTAATTTTCTTGCGTTTTTTTCCGTAAGAAAATTCTATAAAAAATTGATTGGGCGTCTTAAACGAGACTTCCTTCGCCGTGAAACTTGTCATATCCGCCAATCGGTATCGTTTGCGGCCAATCGTGCAATGCGTGTTTGTGACTTTGATGCGTTTACCCTCGAAGAACAGATAATAGGGGAGAGATAAGACTAACACGCACAGCCATAATAGGTATGTGAGCATATTTAAGTCTTGAATATCAGCAAGAGGGCTCTCCATGAATGCCAGCATGCCCAGAAATATTACTATATTGGCTAGGATTGTTTTGCCAATCGCAACGCCTATCCGCATTGGCCAAGCGGTGTAAATCTTGCCCTTTAAGACGCCATTTTTGATCTTGTATTTAAAGCCTTTGACCTTCCAGTCCGCTTTTACACTTTTACCAAACATGCTCACCTCATTGATAATTTGGATCAGGATCAAATTTGCCTTGAAGCATAACGGCTTCGTCATAGATGATGCGTTCCATGGCTATCGGGTCCGCGCCAGGGTACAGCACCAATTGCCGCCCCGATTGGCGGGAGAAAAACCGGCCAATTTCCTCAGGCGTCATTAAAGCGACCTGCTGGCGCGAAGTGCTCGTGCCGGTAAAGCCATTGGCAATCTGACCCTTTGAAACTTCACCCTGGCTCACCACCTCTAAAGTGGTTTGCCCCAAACGCTCGGAGAGATATTTCAGCGTCGTTAGGTCATTAACGCCAAACCACTGTGTCAGCCCGGCATTACCGATGAAGGTCTCCCAGCTTTCGGGGTAGAGGGCTTTTAACTGCCCTAAATCCTGGAGCACCGTCCATAATCTCACGCCAAAACCGGCAATCAATCCGGCGGCGCGCTCAATGACAGCGAGCCGCCCCAATGCATGAAACTCATCCATGATGATCAGGACAGGATGTTTGGGGCGGCTGCGCCGCCGTTCCATCGCCTCTATGGTTAAAGCAATCATCAAGCGCAGCCAGCGGGCATGGGTTCCCATGCGTCCCGCCGGTAGGCTCAGATAGATGCTCGTGGGCTTTTCCTTGAGATCGCTCAACGCAAAATCAGAATGCGATAAGACATTATGCATTGCTGGCGAATCCAAAAACTCCGTTTGGACGATCGCGGTTGAGACAACGCCCGAGCGCTCGCGGTCAGACATCGCAATGATAGTATTGGCGGCCCTTGCGACAACGCCACCAGCCGCTTCAGAACAGGACATTTCGGCTAAGAGGCCAGTGAAGCGATCAGCATCGGCGGTGAGGAGATCACGCATGGTAATCAGATTGCGTGTTTCATGTCCGTGCGCCTCACAGACATGCAAGATCAGACCGGTCAAAAGCAACTTAGCCGCGTCCGACCAGTGCTGTTCCATCTTTGACGGGATGATTAACGCATCAGCCAACAGAGCGGCATCATCGCGCCCATTAACCCCGTCTGGTTCAATCCCATCCAGTGGGTTAAAGCTCGCGCGATAGTCGCTCGCATTGCCGCGCGCGGCTTCAAATGGATCAAGGACAAAGACATCCTGACCCATGCCCTCGATTGTATCCGTGCCTCGTCCGCGTCTTGCGGCGGTGATGGTGGCGAGATCGCCCTTCGGATCGATCGCGACAACCGAGCCGGGATAAAGGCACATATTGGGAATGATGCTGGACCGCCCCTTGCCGGAGCGTGATCCGGCGATCGTCATAATATGGCGATCATCGGTGAGGCCGATCGGCGCATCGCCGATCCTCCCCACCAGGACTGCCCCATTTTCGAATTTCCATTTACCATGCGATTGAAGGGCCCCATGCGCCGACCAGGCGGCTTCGGGAAACGTGCCCGCATGGCCGTTTTCAGAAACGCCTCTTGGAAAGTGTTGCATCAACATTTGACGACTCGGTAGTTGCTCTCATCGATTACTTACCGGGCTCTCGTTAATGTTGCGTAAGGAAGTGTTAAATCGCCAGCGTTGATTCCCGCAAACGCAATACGGATGTATGTTTGCGAGCGCTGCGATAAATTTTCTTGTGGTTAAAATTGTGCTATAATAATTAAAGCACTATTCATTCCTCACACAGACCATCAGAATTTGAGTGCGCCGCAAGATGTGCGCGGGGCCCCCGCGCGATCTTGGCAAGGGGGAATGATCCTTCCCCCGTTGCATCCCCTGGCTGTTCGTCTGACCCGTAAGTGCCGGTTTAGACGAAGCCGCAACATTTCGGTGTTGCATCCCGATCAAGGGGCGAAATCGCCCCTTGAAACCCATCTCAGGCATTCGATGCCTGAACCCCGTGAGCGGTATCGGCCGCCCAATCACCTCGGAGCGTATCGACGCTCCACCCCGACCAAGGAAGGACGTCCTTGGATGCGGATCATGGAGGAACCATGTCAGGCAGTGAGACGAGACAGCGCCAATATCACGAGAAGTTCCGCGTCACGGATGCAGAACGCGCGCAGATCAGAGCGCGCGCTGATAGGGCGGGTCTCACCGTCGCCAGTTATATCCGCAGCACCGTTTTGGATACGCCGCCGCCCCGACAATCTCGCAGGCCGCCCGTCAATGTGGTGGAGCTGGCGCGTGTCCTTGCCGCCCTCGGCAAGCTCGGCTCGAATGTTAACCAAATGGCTCGTGTCGCCAATTCCGGCGGCTGGCCAGGCGATGACAAAATCGACTTTGCCGCCTTTGCCATCCATGACATGCGCTTGGCGCTGATGCAGGCCCTTGGCGTTACACCAGATGAACGTCGCAAAAGGCACGGTGCGGACGATTGAGCCATGATCTTAAAAGGCAACACCCGGACAGGCGCTGCAAATCTGGTTAACCATCTGACGAACGAGCGCGACAATGATCATGTTGAGGTTCACACGGTGCACGGTTTTGCCTCAACAACATTCGCGGATTCACTTTACGAGGCTGAGGCCGTCGCCAAAGGCACGAAGTGCGAGAAACCGTTTTTCTCGCTTTCGCTGAATCCGCCAACTCATGCGAGTGTATCAGAACGCGATTTTGAAGATGCGATCGATCAAGCCGCCAATGCCCTTGGTTTAGAGGGGCAGCCACGCGCCGTCATCTTTCATGAAAAGGAGGGAAGGCGGCATTGCCATGTGGTCTGGTCGCGCATTGATGCGGAGACCATGAAGGCGATCCCGGACAGTTTCACGCGCTATAAACTGCAAGATGTTTCTCGCGCCTTGTTTCTTCAACATGGCTGGGAGCTACCCAAAGGGCTTAATCGCGATGAGCGTGGCAGCGATGACAATACAAGTCGTGCGGATCAGGAAATCGCAAAGCGAACTGGGCTTACCCTCGAAGACCATAAGGCCATGATGGGTGATGCCTGGGGTTTGTCCGACGACGCGCAGAGCTTTGCCGCCGCTCTTACCGAGTGCGGCTACATACTGGGGCAGGGTAAACGCGGGTTTGTTGCGATCGATATTTATACAAGTGATGCACATTCCATCCCACGACGTCTTGGAATGAAAAAAAGAGAGATCGAAGCCAAGATCGGAAAACCTACCTCCCTACCCTCTGTTGAGGAAGCGCGCATCATGGCCGAAGATCAACGCCTCACCATCCATGAAACGTTAAATCAGGGAAAACCCAAGACACCGGAAAGCTCAACTAAACCAGCCGGACAAAAAGCCCTTGAGAATCTCAAAAAGGCCCAACGCCAAGAGCGTGCGGCTCTGATCGCGACGCAAAAAGCGGCGGAGAGTGCACAAGAGCACTCTTTTGTTCAAAAATTATTCGGGCATATCAAATCTTCATGGGATACCTCAGCCGCAAAATTCGAAGCACTACGCACTAAATGGACAAAGACACTCAAAGGCCAAAAAACAGCCGAAGAAATTTTATCAGCCAGACAGATGCAAACGAAAACCCACCAGAATCAACAGGATGTCTTACGTCAGTCGCATCTAAAAGCGCGTCGGCGCTTGCAACCCGATCTTTTAATACAACGCAAAGCCGAGCGTGAAAAAATTATCTTTGAGCGTCGACGCCTTGTGCAAACCAAAGACCTTGAATCCCGTAAAGAAGCGATACGCATTAAATTTGAGCAGGATAGACCAAAGGGATTGGAACGCTAGCACTCTGAGTAATAACAAATTCTAGAAACAACCGATAGGTTTAGTGATGCGAGAAAGGCTTAGGCTGGTAGCGGCTTTTACGCGCAGCATTTCGAAGACGATATGTACCTGCACGGTCGCAAGAGCGGACATTAATTTGGCGGTAAGTATGAGTTCGGTTCACTGGAGAATGGTCAAATGCGACCTGCAGATAAATCCTCGAAACGGCCAATTCGCATCAATAAGAGGCCGTGGAATTGGCTAATGATCTTACGCTTCCTTGCAGGGGACTACTCGGTGTCCCTTGCTGACTCCGAGAAAAAGGCCTGCAGGAGGGTCCTCTGTTCCGGCTATCAAAATAATGAACCCACCAAGCTGGCGTTTTGATTCGCGAACGATCCTGTTGAAGTTTTTTTTATCTAAACGTGACGGGCGTGGGCAGTCCTCAGGGTGAGTATGCCAGTCCCCGAAATAATGGCGTCCCTTCTTAAACTGTGCGTTGATATCAGCCTGTTCAGAATCATCATTAGGCTGAAAAAAAGTACGTAGTCTTTTATCCGTCGCCACCGGACCGGTGATGAAGTCACAAACCATCAAGGTACCTTCAATGCGGCCAAACAATTGCCCGCCGGCTTCCACGTCGTTTTTATAGATTTGGAGATGAGTGCGGATATGATCGAGAACATTGTAGTCGAGTTTAAGCGAAAAAACACCGGCCCATAAATTGAAGCGTGCAACGTCATAATAAAGCGCATTGTCTTCTTTCAGATTCGTATGTTCATTCAACCGCATAAAGGACATCCCGTTCGAGATTGCCATTCACCGCTCCAAGAGACACCACCATTAAGATCAATCCCCACGCCATTGAGCCAGTTCACATTAAGCTCACCGCCATTTTCCATGATGCGGTTAAAGGGTGCCAACCACATATCATGAACAGCCTTCACCGGTTCACTTAAAATTGCGCGAAGACTAGCCCCACCGACAATTCCTGCGGCGACCGCCAGGTCCGTTGCACCATAGGGTGCAAACGTTCCTGCGCAGCCTGGCGCATGTTTCCAATGTGATTCATCGGGCCACAGGGTCGCCGGAGAGAGCGGCACTCCATGATCAGTAAACCCACAGCGCAGGCAAGCGCTCATCCCGCTTGTGACAACACTGTGGGCGGCCATCGCCATCGGCTCCAGCCAGGCGGTTTGTAGCAGGCACTTTTTTGTACGCGCCGCGTCTGCTAGCAAACTCATCGAACCCCACTCCCCGGTGGTGGCGAGAATGAGGTCCGCAGTGAATATATCGGTCAGTAGTTTGTCGTCAGTACATACTAGGTCTTTAGGCACCGCCTCAATTTGTTGCAAATGGGGCAATTGCATTTCGAGAAAATCTTTAAGCGCTGTAGCTTTCATTTGACCTGCATAGGTCGCACCGAGCGGATGTCGGCTCGTGTTTTCGCGACCGAGGCGTTGTCCATCGATGAAGTGGAAAGAGCCAACACCACTTTGAGCAAGCTGCACCGCAATACTGGCACCAAGGGCACCGCACCCAATGACAGCAACACACTTTTGCGACAGATGGTGTTGCTCATCGTCCTGATCGCGGCCATGAACCCAGGAAGGGTCGGCGCGTTCCACAATTACTTTTTGCGCTGTACGGGCAGGTGAGCCACCAATTTGATAGAATCGAGATTTTGGGACTTTGCCCGACCGAAAGCCCTTCTCTGCCTGCTTTTTATCAAACCGTGGGAAGCTTAGCCCTGCGAAACAAGCGCCGTCTTTTGTCTGAGCACCAATTAACAGATCGAGCGTTCCAGATGTGTCAAAGAGGATCGAGGCGGCGAGTTCGCGATTTCCGTTTTCATCTAATAGCTCCAACAGATCATGGGCGTTTGAAGGATACTTTTGTGGCGCGAGCGGTTCATTGCGCCAAATAAGCAAGCTTTCCGTTATATTGTATCCGTCTTTGCCGGGATTCCCATTGCCACGCGCCAACCACCGCGTCAGCGTTGCCTCCTCGTCCCCGAAAATCCGAAATTGTCGCTGGTTTTTCGAGCCTCGCCACACACGGATTTTGCGTGTTGGTCCTTCTGGCTTAACAATACTGCGAAACATCGGGGCGCCAGAGTCAGCGGCAATCGCCCAATATGAGAGAAACTCATCTTTCAAATCATCTGCATTTTTACCCGACTTGGAGCGATGGATTAGCGCTAGCGCTTCGGCGATATAAGTGTCCGCCACCCGCGCCGGTTGGCGTAGGTCGATGCTAGTTTCTTCTGAGTAGATGCATAAGACGCCGTCCCGTTCTACGTGGGGCCATACAAGCACTTTATCTTTATCAGACAGCGCAATGCGCGGCGGTTCATATGGAAATCCAGCGCCGGCGAACAACCGGAGGGGTTGGCCGCCGTCGGCTTCAAAGCGCCAGCCCGCCTCGAACTTACGCCCTGCAAAGGCGGCAACTTCGTCCTTAGTAAGTTGGGCGGCGTTGTAGGTTGATACCAGATGTTCGCCGAGAGCCTTAAACGCTGTGGCGCGAAGAACGGCGAGCGCCGTCTTCGTCTCAGGCATTCATTCTCCCGCCGCTTTTGGATACCGCTTCGGTCGGCTCACTGGCTTGCGCCCTGCTGCGCGAGACGGCGATCGCCGCAGCGCCGGCGGCTAGTCCTGCAAGGACAGCGAAACCGCCAATCCCGTCAGTGGGTTTTGATTCATGGGCTGTATTGGCGTTTGTTTCCGTTTCTTCGATGCGGTCGGAAAAGAACGGATCATTATAGATTTGTGACCACAGCCTTAGCGCTTGATCGCGATCATCGGTGGTCTTTATCACGGTCAAATCATCATAGATTTCATCGAGCCGGTCGCGGAAGTAATTCGCTTTGGCTTCATCGGCCGACGTCACCTGGTCATACGGCTGCACAGGACAATAAAGGGTAAGCGAGCCATTCAATCGCGTTCGCATCGCCTTCAGTGTCCAGATCAATGAAAGATCGTCACGCCCGTCGCAGGGCGCATAGCATTCAGCCGCCAGCAAGGTAATACCGAATCCGGTGAGAACGCGTTCACGCCAACTTGATCTGCTGCTCGCGTAGTCCTTGGTCAATCTCACAATCCGCCGAAACTGACGTCCATTGTCTTCATCAGGGCTTTGACTCTGATTTTGATTATCGAACCATGGCCCCAATGCGATTGCATCGGAGCGCACCCAATCAGCGCCCGCCAGTTCAGCATAGGTTTCAGTCACTCCGCCGAAAATATTCTTTACTTCGACAATCCGGTATACCGGCACGTCGACATTATAACCGGCGTCATAAAAAACACGGATGCAGTTTGTATGGAGTTTCGGCGGCGTCTTGAAGGAACCGTCGTTCAGCGCGTCGTGCACCATTTTGCGCGCACCAAGAGCCGTCATCTCGCCGCCATTCGGCCCGACCAGATCTTCCTTCAGAAAATAAACGCCGTCATCAATGTCATAATCTTTGTCCGGATACTGAACCATAGTCTTGTCGACGTAAGACCCCTGGCTTGCGAACCCGTCCGGGACTGGCATTTCATTGGCGTCTAGCCGCCGCTTCACCCGGCGGCGATTAGCGTCGCGTCGATCGCGCATCTCGCCGCGCTCATCGCGATTAAGGGTGACGTTTTCATTGTGAAATGCAGTAATATCTTGATGTGTATTCATGGTGAGATTCTCTCCGTCCGCCTTAGCTTGCCCCTGTCAAAAATGGCATGGTAATTCGATATTTGAACACTATATATAGCCAACAGACTGTCACGTGGGCACAATATCTGCGATTTTCAAGACCGTGCCGCAATAATATTTTTAAGCAGGGAATTCATGACCTTCGCAGAGACCGAAACCGACATTGACGCCTTGATCGGCTTGCAGCGTGGCGCTTACGAAGACGCTTCAAAACTCCAGAAATGGTCGTTTTGGCTAAATCTCAGCATAGCCGGCGCCGGCATCGTCACCGTCTTTGTCGGCGACAGCCATATTGCGCTGGGGGCGACTTTGATCGCATTCCTTCTATTCCTCTTGACCGTTTTCTTGTCTTGGCGGCATCGGGGCCTTCGAGGCTTCGCAGAGCGCGTAAGGAAGGCAACTTTGTTGTCGAAAGGTTTGGGGCACTCATTGTCAAACAAAGAGCGGCGGTCGATCCGCGCGGCCTATCCCGGTGATGAAGAACGCGCTAAGGCACTGGTTGACAGGAATTATTACGCCAGCAAAGCCAATCCCAGTCCCCGTCGTCTCGCAGAAATGCTGGAAGAAAGCGCATTCTGGTCTGAATATCTACTGCGGCGCTGCTCGGTCATCACTTGGCTTCGTTTTGTAGGTTTTGTGGCGGCAACGATAGTCATCTTCGCAGGCGTCGCAGGGTACTATTCGGGTGGCGGGATGGCGGACGCAGTACGGGTACTTCTTGCTGTATTATCAGTGTTAATCTCGCGCGAGTTTTTCGGTGCGGCTATGGCTTACACCGTAGCAGCTTCAACCGCATCTTCAATTGTCGAGAGGCTGCAATCTTTGCAAAGCGATGACGATATACTGCCAGATTTGATGCTAATTCTTGGTGATTACAATTCGGCAGTTGAAAGTGCGCCGCTATTCCTGCCGGGCGTCTATGAGAAACACGAGAAAAAACTCAACGCCTTGTGGGATCAGTACCAGCGAAAATAGGAACTAGAAGTTTCGTTGACATTGTCCAAATGGCGGAAAGTCTTAAATGACTATATTAGCGTAAGACCGCTTTTGGATAATTTCCCGTGATTGCGTGTATTTCTTCTTATGTCCGGGAAAGCCCGAAAAGCGGCAGTTACAAATCTCTAGCCTCATGTCTCCTTTGTGGATAGGGGCTGAAATCATGCTTGTTAGCACCATGTCGGAAACTGCCCCTGATCGGAATCGAATGATCGTTAACGGACATTACTGTCTAAATCAGAACTAATTCGTATCAGGCTCAGGTATAGCCTTGCGCCCGCCGTCGATTTTTTCTTCCGTTTGCACACGCTTCTCGGCGAAGGCCAAGGGTTGCATCACACAACCCAACTGAATAGTTTTATTACTCTTGCATTATTATTCTGTATACGGTATTTATTGCTCGCGGGGTGGAGCAGTCTGGTAGCTCGATAGGCTCATAACCTATAGGTCAGGGGTTCAAATCCTCTCCCCGCAACCAGTTTCATAATCTTTCTAGCCCTCACCTTTCCAAGGATCGCCCGGAATGGCTTCGATCAAATTCTTTGAAACCAGCTCGACCGCTTTTTCTAAATCCCATGTTCGGCCTGTCGCCAGCAATGGCGACATATCACTTGTAAATTCTGGATCACGTAATTTGTGATAGATATTCTTTTCATATTCGGCGCGGCTCACGCTCTGGCCACCATACTCCATGTATTTAGAAAATGTTTCTATAATACGGGCGGGATTTGCGGAGGTTTCCTCCAGCGCAATTGCCAGATCAAGGAGATCACGTCCTTTCTTGCGTTGATATAACGCTCTTAGCTTCGTGCCAAGAAGCTCATCAAGTTCATAGGTGCCAATTGTGCACGCCCCCTCAAACCAACGTGATGAAACCTCAAAAGGCACCTCACTGATACCATAGACAGAAAAATGCTCGCGCGTATTTATCTCAACCTTTAGCTTTAACGGTAAAGACGGCATATCTTCTGAATCAAACTTATAGACGAATGTAACCCTGCCCTCGCTTTGTTTCCATCGCGGCTTACCAAGCCACGGATTGAGCAATTCTCTCAACGCATCCATGATTTCACCAGCGGGTTCGGCCCTGATTTGCACAAGGTCGATATCTTCCGAATATCGCGCTGCTGGTTTTATGAATAGCTTATAGAGTGCCGTACCGCCGCGAAACGCCAAGGCGCTTTTCAGAACCGGCGTCGAGAATATCTCAACTAGCGCACGGCTGATCACCAAATCCTGCTCGACTTGCGCATTATCTGCCCAAGGCGCTTCCTTGCGCCATTTCGTGATGTAGTCCAGCGGAATCATATTTCCGCCTCCACATCCGCATTGATGATGAGCTTCCACCGTTCAGAACGGGGTGCGGATTTATTGGAGTTTGAAGGTTGAAGCGGCGCATAATCTCTCGCCTCTTGCGACACATGCACCTGCAACATGCCCGTCAAGTCTTTGTGACCAACTTCTTCAAGCAAATAGCCAAGACGTTGCAACCATGGAATCGGAGCTATTTTTGCAGCACTAACCAGCTGTTGCGGGTCGATTTTTTCTCCGAGTTCCGAAAGGATTGTTGCAACCTGATCCAATCCCCCAGCCTGGCGAACAAAACCAACGAGGTCTACCGCCGTTGCCTCAGGAGTGGACACACGGACTGTACCGCGTGGCGTGTTGAAATTCTGAACGCTTACCTCATCAATGTTTGCTCGTTTTATGAACCTCACTCTTACGCTGCCACATTTTATCGGCTCATGGGGGCGCTCCGCCAACACTTGGAACTCCTGAGGGCGGTGATGCGCCGCACCGTAATATTGGGCTGCGGAAAGCAAGCCAGCGTAATAGACAAGTCCCAGATGATCCATCAGCGCAGGAATAAACTGATCCGGCGGCAGGCTTCCCAAAGACCGATATTCGGGCGGTATGATCATGTAAAAGCCTCGGGCGGGTGAGGCTAATACCCCTTGCTGAACCAATCGGCCAAGCGCACGCTTCACGGCAGTTTCGCTACTTCTCAAGGCAGCTAAAGCTTCCGCTGACGTCAAATGGTACTGGCCGCTTGAGGATAGCTCGTCCAGATACTCTCTTGCTCGCATAGCTTGGATTTCCGATTTCATTCGTGTAAAGTACCATTTTTTGTCGCCTTACGCTATCAAAATCGGAAATTTCTTAAATATCCTTGCATTGTACCCACGTCATGGAGGATTTGCATGGAAATCAAATCCGATACGAAATCGAAAAACTTACACAGTTTACTGACACACTCACCCCAAATTCAGGCTGCTTATTGTTTTGGTCGCCCGTAAGCCACTGATTAAACTAAAATATTTCCCGAAAAAACGAGTTGTGTAAGCGATGTGTAATAGTAGGCAAATTTTTTATTTGCCTGATTGGTTAATCTTTGATAACTATTCTTAACTGAAGCAAAGAAAGGGGAGCAAACTTACACAGTTTCTTACACACTTACACATATTGAATGGTAATTTATGTAGTAATTTCAATAGGTTAGTGGGTTTTGCAATTGGTCTCATAACCTGAAGGTCGTAGGTTCAAATCCTACTCCCGCACCCAATTTTCCGATCCGTTTTTCTACTTGTGCTTCTTTCGCCTTCGGCGGCGGCGTTTTGGTTGCTGCGCCTGACTGGCGAGATCGGCGAGGATGCCTTCGCGCAGGCCCCGGTCGGCGACTCGAATGCGGGTTGTCGGCCATTCGCGGATCAACGCCTCCAATATGGCGCAGCCGCAGACCACAAGGTCAGCGCGGTCGGCGCCGATGCAAGGCTCGCGCACGCGCTCATCAAAACTCATTGCACGAAGCTTCTCGATAGTGCGGCGCGCCTGGTCAACCTCCAGCCATTGCCCGTCAACGCGGTCGCGACGGTATTTTTTTAGCCCAAGGCTAACCCCGGCAATCGAGGTAACGGTGCCTGATGTCCCTAACACATGCGCCTTGCCATCGTTGAATTGGGCTTTAAGCCCTGCCGGATCACCACAGGCGGCGATCTCGCTGCGGATGCTGTCGACGATCGCCTCATAGCGCTCAAGATCAAGCTCGCACCCACCCCATTTCTCCGCGAGATTGACAACGCCGAACGGCAGTGATGTCCAGGCGGCGCAATCAAAACTATTGGCTTCTTCCACTCTGCGCATCCAGGAGATTTCTGTCGATCCGCCGCCAATATCGAAAATCAGCGCCGCCTCTGCGCGTTCGTCGATCAGGTCTGCGCATCCGGCCGCCGCTAAACGCGCTTCTTCTTCGGTAGAAATGATCTCAAAGTTGAGGCCGGTCTCATTACGAATCCGCTCAAGAAAGGCCTCGCCATTTTCCGCCATGCGGCAGGCTTGCGTGGTAATGCACCGCATATGAGCGCCGCCGCGCTGGTTAATTTTACCGGCGCAAACCTGGAGCGCGTCAATCGTCCGCGCCATCGCCGCGTCTGACAATAGACCCGAGGCGGAAAGCCCTTCCCCGAGCCGTACGATACGGGAGAAGGAATCAACAATACGCAGATCCTTGCCGTCCGGCGTCGCAATCAACAAGCGGCAATTATTCGTACCAAGATCCAGGGCGGCAAATCTTGCTCTGGGTGGTTTTCCACCGCGCCGGCCCCGTCTGGCTTGTCCCGATTGTTGCGTTGTCGGATCGTTAATTTGCCCTCCGGTTGCAGCGGCGCTTTGCTCCTTACTCACTGTTTGCGTCCTCGCATGCGCCGCGGATCAGCGCCGGCCATAGAGACGATTTTATAGCACTTCCCGAAACGGGGAAACCGGTTTTTGGATAAAGAAGTGTGCAAAACAAAGGACAAGATTAAAAATTCGGCAACCGCGCCGAATAGTAGATATCACCGCGTCAGAAAATAGCGAAGAAACAGGCCGGAGCGACTGGCGCTGCACATAATTGTACGTCCCGCGCCTCCGCCAGCCCGCCCACGCCCGCTGTGAGCACTGCGAAGGCAATGCCGGTTAACGCAACCAACAGCGCAGCTTTGGTAATGATATGGACCGTGTTCATTTTCTCTCCTCCGGCGCAAAGCGCACCTTCCCCGTTCGCTCGTTTCCGGCGATAAATTTAGCTTCCGTATGGGTAGTCGGTTACGCCCCGCCTTCGAGGTCTTTGAAGGCTTTTCGCAATCCGTATTCGTCCGACACGACCGCCGATTCCAGATCGGCCAAGCGCGTATCAATCGCACGGAACCGATGCTTCAATTCTGAAAATGTCGCTGCCGGGCGCGTCGAAAACGTTCGCCAGAACCGTTCTTCTTCTGGAGTGCGATAAGCCGG
Source organism: Hyphococcus sp. (assembly GCA_021776455.1). Taxonomy (GTDB): domain Bacteria; phylum Pseudomonadota; class Alphaproteobacteria; order Caulobacterales; family Parvularculaceae; genus Hyphococcus. Next base: position 47,097 of record JAJFFX010000001.1, read on the forward strand.
CGACGCAGATCTCCGCTTCATCATCACAGCAGCAATGAAGTAGGCAATGACCGGCAACGGAAATGTAAACACTGTCAAAATGACTAGCCCAATACGAAGCCCGTCCGGGCGCCAGCCATAATAGTCGGCAATACCCGCGCAGACGCCGGCGATCATCGCCCGATCTTTATCTTTATAAAGACGATGACGGTTCGGGCCCGGTCCGGGGGCGCCAGCGCGATAGGCGTAGCTGTCGCGTTCACGCCAATGGTGGTGATGGTGATGATGGTGCTTTTCACGCATTCGGCCGCTCCGGATATTCGTTGCGCCAGTCCGGCGCTTCCTTGTCTAAAAGGGTTTCCAACGCTTCAACGCGACGCTCCAGGCGTTGCGCAGTCTTCCACAAATCATCGACCAGCCGTTCGTCATCGGTGGAAATCGACTTGGTTTTACGAAGTTCCGCCTGATAGTGCATGAACACCGCTGGGCATGCGACAAAAATAATTGCCACAACCGCCACTATCCACCCAAAATCGCTCATTGGTCACCCTTCCCGTTTCTTATTTCTTCGCTTTATTGTCTTTGCGCAACGCGGCGTTTCAACTCGTTAAGCTCCGCGTTAACCGCATCTTCCGCTTCCAGCTCAGAGAATTCGTCTTCGAGCGTACGCGGCCGGCCTAGCGCCCAGCTTTCGGACTCTGCTTCAAGCTCATCAATCCGGCGCTCATAGCGGTCGAACCGCGATAAAGCCTCGTCGATGCGACCATCATGCACCTGCCGGCTGATCCGCACACTGTCGGAAGCAACATTGCGGCGTATTTCGAGCGAGCGTTGCTTGGCGCGCGCCTCTTTCAGTTTCACCTGAAGCTTGGCGAGATCGTCATTGGTTTTATCGACCGCCTGCTCGATGGCTTTCAACTCCTGGTCCAGCAGCTCAATCATTTCCTCAGCTTTTCGTCGTGCGGCAATCGCGCCCTTGGCGAGGTCGTCGCGACCTTTGGAGATCGCAAGTTCAGCCTTTGCTTCCCACTCCTTGGCGCGACGCAGAAATTCTTCCTTTTTGCGGCCAACCTCCTTGCGGTCGGCAAGCGCCAGCGCTGCATTAGAGCGCACTTCGACCAGCGTATCTTCCATCTCCTGGATGATCAGCCGGACAATTTTTTCCGGATCTTCGGCCCGGTCGAGCATCGCATTGATGTTCGAATTGATGATGTCGCTCAGTCTTGAAAAAACGCCCATGGCCATACTCCTTAAAAGATAATGCCGCCGAGGATGAATCCAATGAAAAATGCACCCCAGGCAAAGCCCGAGCGGCCGCGGACCAGCCGGTCCAGTCGGCTCTCCCAATAACGGTCGTCATATCTTGATCGGTTCATAATTCGCTCCTTGAGCCTTGGCGGCTTGGTTAACCCGTCTGCACCCTCCTTTGCGAAACCCGTGCCAAACTGGCGCAAAATCCATAAGATGCTGTTTTTAAAATAAAAAATGGAATACATGATTTTACCGCGACTAGCTTTTGAGGTATCTTTCCCCAATATACAGGTTTATTTAACCGTCATATGTGGTAAACTGCACCTATGAACACATCCCGAGCCCCGGACCTCCTCGGCCAAGCGCCGGTCTTTCTCGACGCCCTCGCCCATGCATCTGAAGCGGCGGCGCTCGACCGGCCGCTGCTGATTATTGGCGAGCGCGGGACCGGTAAGGAGCTAATTGCCGCGCGCATCCACTTTCTGTCGCCGCGCTGGGAGGGCCCTCTGGTCAAGGTCAACTGTGCGGCGATGAATGAGGAACTGTTGGAAAGCGAGCTGTTCGGTCACGAGGCCGGCTCGTTTACCGGCGCGTCGAAGAAACATCTCGGCCGGTTTGAACGCGCCGAAAGCGGGACTTTGTTCCTCGACGAGATCCCGTCCGCATCCTTGCGGGTTCAGGAAAAACTCTTGCGGGTTATCGAATATGGCGAATATGAGCGGGTCGGCGGTGAGAAAACCCTCAACGCGGATGTGCGGATCGTTGCAGCGGCGAATGTAGATTTGCGCGCGCATGCCCGTGAGGGAAAATTTCGCGCCGACCTGCTCGACCGCCTCGCCTTCGACGTCATTGTCGCACCACCCCTGCGCGACCGTCGCGAGGATATCGCCCAGCTGGCTGGCAGTTTCGCAGCGCGCATGGCCAGCGAAATCGACCAACCCTATGATGGTTTCACTGCCGAGGCGATGGCGCAACTGCGCGCCCATAACTGGCCGGGAAATGTGCGCGAGTTAAAGAATGCAGCAGAGCGATCGTTTTACCGCTGGCGCGCAAAGGAAATGCCCGGCCCGGTCGGCGAGATAATCATCGATCCATTTCCGGCGCTCAGTGAGACGGATAATCTGCAAGCGGAACATGAGGCCGCGCCGCAAGCGTCAATGGTTATGGCGCCGGAGATAAAAGGGATAGCCGGTGGCGATGTCAATCTGCGCGCGCGCCTCGACGACGTTGAAAAACAACTGGTGATCGACGCACTGGCCCGCAATGGCGACAACCAAAAACGCGCCGCCAAGGCGCTGTCCCTAAGCTATGACCAAATTCGCGGGATTGTGCGGAAGCATGGGATTGGGAGGGAGTGAGCCATCGGGGCTGTTAATCGCTGAAAGGTGCGGTTGAGTGGCTGGTTCATCCTCGGAGCGGACGTTAGGATTTTTCAGCTTTTTGCTTCGACGGGCAATTTTTATCACAATATGTGCAAAAAATAATTTCACCTATAGCGATATTTTTTCTTGAACTGTGAAATTCGGGGCCCATATGGTGGGTGTTATGATAGTCCATTCTGATCCTGACACCCACTGGGGCTTCGAGCCCCGAGAGAGCGAAGAGCTCTCGATTATCGTCTCCGCCTCGAGTGTCGCCGGTGCCTCAGTGCCGCGCCCTCAGGCCGGGCGCGGCCTATTAAGGGTAATAATGCTGTTGAACGAGATCTTTCATTCCTTCAGGCGCCGAATTTCCGGCGGAAATGAAAGGAATATCATATGGACAATGACCATAACCAACGGCACCGCCGCAAACCGTCGTGGAGGAGGCGCATATATTTATGCGTTGTTCTCATTGCGCGACTGGTGGCATGGCTTCTTCGCTTCCTTTGTGGAGGCGGCTTTGGCTAAGCGGCGACCCTTTCTAGTTGGGGCTTTGTCATGAAGAGCGCAACGAAACGTCCATTGGTAAATGAAGCACTTCGATTGGCACGTCTCTATTGGGGTTACAATCAAGGTCAAATGGCCGAAATGTTGGGCGTATCACAGTCCATAGTTTCAGAAATAGAAGGCGCATCTAAGTCCGTATCAATGGACTTGTTAGAAAAATATTCGGCAACTCTCGACGTTAAAATGTCGAATCTCCTATTCTTTGCGGAAGAATTGGAGGAGATGCCCAACGCAACTCGGGGGAAAACCATAATCGCAAAGAAAGTACTGGAATTCCTTGATGGGATCGCGCCGGAAGAAAAAGCCAGCTATTGAAGTCTATGAGCGCGAGCGGTCACCATTCGCGCAAAGGCTTACAAAGAAGACCTTTGCGAATCTAATTCGTGTTGACATTCACGAACTCCATGGCCTCATAAAATACAAGGAAAGCTTCGTAACATCGAAGGATATTGAAGAAAATGGCAAGGTAAGGCCGCTCCGATATCCTACCGGGCGATTAAGGGTCGTAAACGAAAAAATCAATTATCAGCTACGAAAGATTAAACTACCCGCATATGTGATGAGCCCGCGAAAAGGCGTTGGCCAGAAACAAAATGCTGAGGTGCACATATGCGCCAGACAAATCTTAAAGATGGATCTCAAGAAATTTTATCCATCAATAGATAGAACAATGGTAGCGAAGTTTTTTCGCGATACGTTTGATATGCATGCAGACGTTGCCGGTCTAATTACTGAGTTGCTGACGTACAATGGCACGGTACTTTATGGTGCGCCCGCGACACCCGTGTTGGCAATGCTCGTTCATCAAGAGATGTTTGACAAGGTTGATGCTGTTTGCCGAAAACACGGCGCGGTTATGACGCTTTGGGTGGATAATTTGACAGTTTCGGGCGATGAAGTGCCCGGGTCACTTGTTACAGAGGTCAGAGAAATAATTGCGTCATACAGGCATCGCTCTCATGACATAAAATATGCTCATACGAACACATGGGTTCCTGTTACGGGGATCGGCATTAAGAAACGCGCGCTTCATCCTGCAAATTCAAGCAACATTGCGGTACGAGACCTGGAAGGTGAATTGCGTGCGGCTAGAACCCCAGATGAATATGAAAGCATTTCAAACAAGCTTCTCAGTAGACTTGGAAGTCAGTTGTATATTCTTGGATCGAAGGGTGAGCGCGGGCAAAAAGTCGCGAACCGAATGAATGCAGTGCGTCAGAAGCGTAACAAGTATGCGCGCCAATAGGTAACAGAACTTCTGTTTTATTTTGAGGCAGTGTTCAACCTCGCAATTTTATGTCTCTGTTGCCCCCAAGGCAGAAGTAAACCCCATCAGCCACTTTCCCCTTGCCCTAATAACCCATTTAGCCCAGCTATCCTCACTGTAACAGATGCGCGAGGCGGCGTGTTTTCATGCATAGCCTCCTTTTCAATTCCTCAAACCATGCCTAGATGCACCCCTTCACGCCTTGCAAAACTGGAGCTCTCCAAATGACTGACGCCACGCCTTATACACCGCCGAAAGTCTGGAAGTGGGATGCTGAAAGCGGCGGCCAATTTGCCAATATCAACCGCCCTATCGCCGGGGCGACCCATGATAAGGACCTGCCGGTCGGCAAACACCCGTTGCAACTTTATTCGCTCGCAACGCCTAATGGCGTGAAGGTCACGGTGATGCTGGAGGAGCTGCTGGCGCTTGGACATAAGGGCGCGGAGTACGACGCGCATTTGATCCGGATCACTGAGGGCGACCAGTTCTCGAGCGGCTTTGTCGCGGCCAATCCGAACTCGAAGATCCCGGCGCTGATGGATCACTCGACACCAACGCCGACGCGGGTTTTTGAATCCGGCGCGATCCTGTTTTATCTTGCGGAAAAGTTCGGGGCGTTCCTACCCAGCGATCCAGCCAAACGCGCGGAATGTTTGTCGTGGCTGTTCTGGCAGATGGGTTCAGCGCCGTTTCTCGGCGGCGGCTTTGGACATTTCTACGCCTATGCGCCTGAAAAATTTGAATACCCGATCAACCGCTATGCGATGGAAGTGAAGCGTCAGTTGGATGTTCTCAATCGTCATTTGGCGGACAATCAGTTCATGTGCGGCGACGACTATACGATTGCCGATATGGCGATTTGGCCCTGGTATGGGGCGGTATTAAAAAATCTTGCCTATGATGCAGCGGAGTTTTTGGAAGCGCACACTTATACCAACGTTATCCGGTGGACAGATCAAATCGCCGAGCGCCCCGCGGTGAAACGCGGACGCATGGTCAACCGCGCCTGGGGCGAACCGGAAGAACAACTTCTCGAACGTCATGACGCCAGCGATTTTGAGTTGAAAACCCAGGATAAAATCGGCGAGCCGGTTTCTGCTTGATCGCCGTTACGCCCCAATCGTCTGGCTGGCCTGGCGCTGGGCGAAGACGCCTAGCTCGCGGCGCTTGAGCGTGCCATTGCCATTAAGGTCGGCGGCGTTGAACAACGCCGATTGCGCGCTGACAAACTCATCGACGTCGATGCGGGCATCATTGCCGGCATAGGCGTAGAAGGCATGTTGGGCGACGGCGGCAATGCGAATATGTTCGCTGCGCGATAGCGCCGACGGGCGGGTGGACGGCAGTGCAATGAGGCTGGGCTCGTCCTCGGTCTCAATCGCCACAAAACCGTTCAACTGCGCGAGCTCAGCGGTAACCACAGAAAGCGCGGTATATTCATCAACATCAAGGGCTTGGTCGCCATTGCGATCAGCCCGCTCGAACACCCTCAAGGCATGATCGGCAAGTTCCGCCTGGGTCAGCGAGGACAGCGCAGCATCGCCATAACCCGCGCCCGGCGCCAAATCGTCGGCGGAGGCAAAGGCGAGGCCGGCAACGGCGGCGATAGCGGCGGCGGATTTTATCAATAACGGGCCCATGGCTCTCTCCTGTTTCGGTGGAGATGAACATGAGGGGCGAAACCGGCCGATTATCGGAGAAATCGTGATTTTCTGGTGGCGGGTGCGGCGAAATTGCGGCGCGGCGCACTGAAACGCCCTTTGAGAGCGAAACCGCCGTCGCTGCTCGCCTTCTAATTGCGTGACGCTTATTCTGCTGGTTGTGGTCCGGGTTTTGGCGCCGGTCCGTCTGCAAGTTCACTTTTTGCCGGATGCAGTCGTCGCCAGCGCTCTTTGATCATCGCCGAGGTCATGCGTGAGCCGTCCGGCGACCAGCCCGGCGGGCCGAACAGATAGCCGCCAACCTCGCGTAAGGAGCGCGCGCTGCGGAGGTCCTTCACCAAGCCAATCCATTCATGAAACCCGATCACCAGCGGGTTAAACGTCGTAAGATTTTTGATAATCCCGTAACGCGGCTTTTCAGCGTCTTCTTCCGAAACAAACGTCCCGAACATCCGGTCCCAGATAATCAGCATCCCGGCATAATTCGCATCCAGATAGCGCGGATTTGTGGCGTGGTGGACGCGGTGATGGCTTGGCGTGTTCAACACCCATTCGAACGGGCCCATACGATTAATGAGTTCGGTGTGAATCCAGAACTGATAGACAAGATTTACACCGCCCACGAACAAAACCAAGGGCGGCGGAAACCCGACCAGCGCCAACGGTAGCCAGAATATGCCCGCAAAAGAGAGTTTCCCGGTCCAGGTCTGACGCAGCGCCGTCGACAGATTATAGTGCTGCGAGGAATGATGGATCACATGGCTCGCCCAGAACCAGCGCCGTTCGTGGGCGATGCGGTGAAACCAGTAATAGGCAAAATCGTCAACGACAATACAGATCAATATCGTCCACCAGGTTATCGGCATCGCCTCAATCAGCCGGAACTGATAGACCCAGCTATACATTATATAGACCAGCGCCCCGGCGCCGACGACCGCAATCAAGTTGTTTCCGAAGCCCATGGCGAGGCTTGAAAACGTATCCTTGGTTTCATAGCGCCCGCGTCCGCTGCGCCGCACGGCGATCATTTCCAGAATAATCAGCAGCACAAAAGCCGGCACGGCGTAAGCGACAACATCTGGAAACGATATATCTTGCATCACTCTTCCATCCGCTCACAGGCAATGCGCGTCGCCGCCAGTTTAAACTGCTTCACCCATTCGCCGGCTTCATCTTTGGTATAGCCGATCCGCGCCCAATGGTCGCCATCTTCGATAACAAATTCCGCCTTGAAGTTTGGGCGCTCGGGATAGACCTGCCACATCGTCAACAGGCCGTCTTTCATATTCGCGCGCAGGTCCTGGACCTGGCGCCCAGCTGTCGCAATCCACATCATGTCCCACTCATCGTCTTCACTGTCGAACATGCGCACATTGACGCCGCGCGGCGTATCCGGATTGACGCCGGGATCAATCGTATACCACTCATCGACAATCGCCATGCCGCCAAGACCATACCAGCCGTTCCAGCGCGACGGCGCGCCTGGCCGTGGCGGCGACCATGCTTCTCCCTGCCAGGCATGACCAGAAATCGTGTAGTCGCCAATCAGGAAGGCAAATTGCGCCAGTTCTTCGGCGGCGCTTTCGTGTGGTGCGCCATAGTCGCAACGCGGCGGCGCCAAGTCTTCTGCGTATGAGCCAGATATGGCAACGCAGAGAACTGCGAACGCGGTTATGTGGATTTTGAATTTTGACATCGGCTCATCCTATCGCATCTCTCCGAAAAACCACACCCTGCTATGCAGATGCGCGAAGCCATGTCGCGGCCTGACTTTCCGGCAAAGCAAAACAGACTTCCCGGACTGTACCATCGGATCGGGGAACGGTCAGCACGCCATCCTTATAGAATGGCGCGGGCGACGCGGCGCCAAGGCGCCGTGTCACCAGCGCGTCGCCATGAACCATCACCACCGCCAATTCGCCGGCATTGTTGCGCGCCAGCGCTGCGTCCTCGCCGACCAGCCAGTCTGTTGGCTCGAAATCAGGCTCGTCAAAGGCCAACCTTTCGGCGGCGGCGGCGCGGTCAATACTGCGCCCGCCGAGGCCGAAAATCAGCCGCGCAAGCAACACCAATAAGCCGACCCCGGCGATTGAAACCGCCAGATCGATGATAGGGTTGCCGGTCATGCGCCGCCCTACCCGACGATTTCGTCAGAGGAGAAGAAAAAGTCGATTTCGTCTTTTGCAGTTTCCGGCGCGTCCGAACCGTGCACGGTGTTCTCGCCAATCGAGAGGGCGAATTCCGCCCGGATGGTGCCGGGGGCCGCATCTGCCGGGTTGGTCTCCCCCATGATTTCACGGTTGCGAGCGACGGCGTGCTCGCCCTCCAGAACCTGCACCACGACAGGTTCGGAGATCATAAAATCAACCAGTTCGCCGAAGAACGGGCGGTCTTTATGGACGCCGTAAAAACTCTCAGCCTGCTCGCGTGTCATGTGGATGCGCTTTTGCGCGACGACGCGCAGACCGCCGTCTTCAAGTTTGGCCACGACCTTGCCGGTAATATTGCGGCGGGTGGCGTCAGGTTTAATGATGGAAAAGGTGCGTTCTAGCGCCATGGTGGTATCCTCTACACAGAAAACTGTTGATTCGGTCGCGTTTCGTATCAACGCAAAGGCGTTGCCGCAAGCGTCCAAATCGCCTCAGGATGCTGAAAATCAACGCAACTGAGGGGCGATAGACGGGAGACCCAAAATGTCCGATCCAGTAATTTCCACCGACCCCAACCAGCCCGGCAACGCCAATCTGATCTATATCCTTTATCTTGTGGCCTGTGTCGTCGGCGTGACGGCGATTGTCGGCGTGGTGATGGCCTATATGGCCAAGGACGATGCGCCCGACTGGTTGCAATCCCATTATCACAACCAAATCAATATATTCTGGAAAGGGCTGCTCTATATGGCGGTCGGTGTGGTCTTGAGCATTGTTCTGATCGGGTTTTTGATCATCCTGGCGGCATTCGTCTGGTATATTATTCGCGTCGTGAAAGGCATGCAGACGCTTGCCAAGGGCGAGCCTTATCCTGATCCATCCAGCTGGAGTTTTTAATCGCCGCAGGCACGCGCGTCTTCCCTCAACCTTATCGATGCAGATTGGCGCGCAGTTTGGATCGAATCGCGCATAGAGTGCCGCAAAACTAGCTCGGATCATTTGATTCGGCCATCGGCCAGCCTCTCACTCAACAGGTCTCACATTCAACAGTTGTGTTTATCTCAATAGCAATATCTAGGAGCGACTAATGAGCGACTTCATCAACAGATTTAAATCTTTCGACAAACTCATCGCCACCAGCCTGATCAAGCTGCTCTATTGGATCGGTATCGTGCTTATCGCACTAGGCGTTCTGGCGGGGATTCTCGGCGGCTTCTCCCAAGGCTTCACCTCTGGCGTCGCCAGCCTCGTCCTGTCACCGCTCGGCGGCGTTCTCGGGATCATCTTTTGGCGCTTCTTGTGCGAAGTCTATATCGTCATTTTCGGCATGTATGACCGCCTGGGTGAAATCCAGCAGTCGCTGGCGAAGGACTAGGGCGGGCGATATTAAATATGTAGGCCGAGCCCGATTCATTGCCGCTGTCGTCACTACGAACGGCCCCGATCACTGCGGTATCGCTTGAAAGTGCAACGCTGAAGCCGAAGACGTCGCCCTCGGCGCCATCGGCGGCGGTCAGCTTGGCTTGCTGGCTCCAGATGTTTTCGGTGCAGGTGAACACATAGGCCGAACCCGAATTGTCGCCCTTGTCATCTTGAAACATGGCGCCAATCACGGCGGCGTCGCCGGCAAGAGCGACGCTGCGGCCAAACCTGTCATCCGCTGCGCCGTCTGAGGCGGTGAGCTTGGCCTGTTGTCGCCATGTCGTCCCGGTGCGGACAAATATGTAGGCCGAACCTGCATCAACACCCATGACGTCATCATCATCTCTGCGAGCCGAGATTAAGGCTGTGTCGCCGGCTAAGGCGACCCTGACGCCGAAGATATCGGTCTCGGCGCCGTCCTTTGCGGTCAGTTTAGCCTGCTGGCTCCAGCTATCGCCAGAACGAATGAAGACATAAACCGCGCCTGCATCTGGGGCTTGTTCATCATTCAGATCGGCGCCAACCAGGATGGTGTCACCTGAAAGGGCGACGCTGATGCCGAAGACGTCACCCTCTGCGCCATCAGCGGCTGTCAGCTTGGCATGTTGGCTCCAGACCGTCCCGGCGCGGGTGAACACGTAAACTGAACCTGCGTCATCGCCCATGTCGCCATCATGCGGCGCGCCGATCACGACAGTATCGCCAGCAAGCGCAAGGCTCTGACCGAAGGCGTCGCCTTCTGCAGTGTCAGTGGCGGTGAGTTTGGCCTGCTGACTCCAAGCCGTCCCGGCCCGGGTAAACACATAGGCAGCACCCGAATTATCACCCCTCTCGTCATGAAAGATGGCGCCAATCACGGCGGTATCACCGGAAAGCGCAACTTTACCGCCAAAGTTATCGTTCGCGGCGCCATCAATAGCGGTGAGCTTAGCCTGTTGGCGCCAGATTGTTCCGGAGCGGATGAACACATAGGCCGAACCCGCATCAACACCCGCGACGTGGTCATCTCTAAACGCGCCAATGATTGCAGTATCGCTAGAGACCGCAACGTCGAAGCCGAAGAAATCGCCCTCTGCACCATCGTCAGCGAGAAGCTTTACACCTTCGACGGGCGCCGCAGCACAAGCCGTCAAAGCAATACCCAAAAACACGCCAGCACACACGAATGCATAACAATTTCTATTCGGATACACCCTGGCGGATTGTCCCGTTAAATCCCATGTCATCGGCATCCTCATCGCTGTTACCTCCCCGTTGAGGGGGGTAGTAAAGGGGAGCCTACTTAGATCGACCGAACCGACAAGTCCTGGCCGCCGCTTACGCCGCCTTGCCGTAGAGTTTCTCGCCTGCACTCGCCATCTCGCGAAACTTCGCCGGCGGGTGGAAGCGCTCGCCATAGCGTTGCGCCAGGCTTTCGGCGGTCCGGACAAAGCTTTCCGCGCCAATCGTGTCGATATGGCTCATGGGACCACCGGTCCAGGGCGCAAAGCCCCAGCCGAAGATCGCGCCAAGGTCAGCCGATTGCGGATCATCGATGATGCCTTCGGCGAAACACTGCGCCGCCGGAACAAGCTGGGCGTAGAGCAGCCGGTCTTTGACCTCGTCCATTGTCGGTTGTTCGTCGGCCACCGGAAAATGCTCCGCAAGACCCGGCCAGAGATGCTTCTTGCCGCCTTCGGGATATTCATAAAATCCGCCGCCAGAAACACGCCCGCTGCGCCCAAGGCCTTCGACCATCTTTTCAAGCAGGTCTTCAACGCCGGTCGGCTTATACGCATCGCCAAGTTCTTTTTTGGTCGAGCGCACCAGCATCAGTCCAAGGTCAAGCTTAGTTTCATCGGACAACGCCAGCGGACCTAGCGGCATGCCGAGGGATTTGGCGGCATTTTCAATTAGCGCCGGCTGAACGCCTTCTTTGACCAACAACAGCGCCTCATTGATGTAAGGCGGCACGACTCGATTAGTATAAAATCCGCGTACGTCCTTCACAACGATCGGCGTCTTGCGAATTTTTGCATTATAGTCGAGCGCGGTCGCCAATGCGCGGTCGCCTGTTTTCTCACCGGGAATAATCTCCAGAAGCGGCATTTTATCGACCGGCGAGAAGAAGTGCATGCCGATAAACTGGTCCGGGCGCTCTGAATGACGTGCGAGCCCAGTGATCGGCAGGGTTGAAGTGTTTGATGCAAAGATGATATCCGGACGGATCACCGCCTCGGTCTTTTTGATGACGTCGGCTTTGATATCCGGGTCTTCAAACACGGCTTCAATAATCAGATCCACATCTTTCAGATCATTATAATCTGCCGTCGGTTTGATTTTCGCGAGGAACTCTTCGGCGGCCTCTTTGGTCAACTTGCCGCGCAAGACGCGTTTGTCGAGAATCTTCTTCGAATAAGCGACCGCCTTCTCCGCCGCTTCCATATCACGGTCGAGCACGACGACATCCATGCCGCCTTTAACCGTCACATGGGTGATGCCGGAGCCCATCAGCCCGGCGCCAAGCACGCCGACAGTTTTGATTTGCTGCTTTTCAACGCCTTCGGGACGCGCCTCGCCTTTTTCCGCCGCCTGTTTATTGATGAACAGGGTGCGGATCATATTGCGGGTTTGGTCGCTAGAGAGGAGTTTTAGGAAATATTTCGATTCAATCCGGATCGCGGTGTCGAAGGGCACGATTGAGCCTTCGTAAAGGCAGGACAGGATATAACGCACCGCCGGATAGTTGTGATTGGTCTCGCGCTGCGCCATGGCGTTGGCCGCCATGAAAAACTGCATCGCTTTCGGGTTCATCGCCCCGCCGCCGCCCGGGAACTTGAAGCCTTGTTTGTCCCAGGGCTGGGTAACTTTGGGATTGGCCTTGACCCATTCTTTCGCTTTGGCGACCAATTCGCCTACTGGCGCGACTTCCTGAATGATGCCTTGTGATTTGGCGGTTTGCGGGTCTATCGGGCGGCCTTGGGTCGCCAGCATCGCCGCGTTTTGCAGCCCCGCCAGACGCGGCAGGCGCTGGGTGCCGCCCGCGCCGGGGAGCAGCCCGACCTGAACCTCGGGCACGCCAAGTTGCAGTTTCGGATTGTCGGCGACGATGCGGTAATGGCTCGCCAGCACCAGCTCTAGCCCGCCGCCAAGCGCCAGGCCATTGACCGCCGCCGCGACCGGCTTGGCCGAGACCTCGCCTTTAATCAGCGCCTTCGCCGGATGGCCGCTGGTCTCCAGCTTGCGCATCATCGCATTGAGCGCGAAGGCAGAATCAAATTGTTGCTTCTTGGTGGCGGAGGCGCCGCCGCTAACCGCCGGATCGCCATCGCCCAACATGTTGAGATCGGCGCCGGCAAGAAAGCCAGATTTTTTGCCCGACGTAATCACCGCGCCTTTGATGGCGTCATTGGTGCAGAACTCATCAACGAAGGCCTTGAACTCGCGCATCAGCTCCGCGTTCCAGACATTCATCGACTTGCCCGGCAAATCGATGGTCACCAGCGCGATGCCGTCGGCGTCTATATCAACCGTGATTGTTTCGTATGACATTTTATCCGTCCGTATGAGTATTAAAATTTAAACCCGTTCGATAATCGTCGCCGTGCCCATGCCGGCGCCGATGCAAAGCGTAATCAATGCGGTTTCCTTGCCCGAGCGCTCAAGCTCATCGACCATCGTGCCGAGGATCATCGCGCCGGTAGCGCCGAGCGGATGGCCCATGGCGATAGCGCCGCCATTGACGTTGATATCGCCGTGGTCAATCTCAAGCGCTTGCATAAACCTGAGAACCACGGAAGCAAACGCCTCGTTCAGCTCCCAAATGTCGATGTCTTTTTTGTCCATTCCAGCGCGCTTTAGCGCTTTTTGTGCGGCAAATTCCGGACCCGTGAGCATGATGGTCGGCTCTGACCCGATGGACGCCATCGCGCGTATGCGCGCGCGTGGTTTCAATCCGAGCTTTTTGCCAATGTCGTCATTGCCAACCAACACCGCCGCGGCGCCGTCGACAATACCGGAGGAATTGCCCGCATGGTGGACATGATTGATGCTCTCAAACTCGCCGTATTTTTGCAACGCGACAGCATCAAACCCGAACTGCTCGCCGAGCATCACGAAAGACGGGTTAAGCCCGCCAAGCGATTGCATGTCGGCGTTCTCGCGAATGGTCTCGTCGTGGTCAAGCACAGTATCGCCGATAACGTCGTGCACCGGTACGATTGAGCGTTCAAAACGTTTTTCAGCCCATGACCGCGCCGCACGTTTCTGACTTTCCACCGCATAGGCGTCAACATCATCGCGCGAGAAGCCGTATTTGGTGGCGATCAAATCAGCCGAAACGCCTTGCGGTACGAAATAGGTTTTAAACGCGGTTTCCGGGTCGGTCGGCCAGGCGCCGCCGTCAGAGCCCATCGGCACGCGGCTCATCGATTCAACACCGCCGCCAATAGCGAGGTCGGTTTCACCGGCCATCACCTTCGCGGCTGCGATATTGACCGCCTCAAGACCGGAAGCGCAAAACCGGTTGACCTGAATGCCGGCCGTGGTTTCCGGGTAGCCGGCGTTTAATACCGCCGTGCGTGTTACCACCGCGCCCTGCTCTCCGACCGGCGCGACGCAACCAAACGCCACATCTTCGATATAGCCTGCGTCAATACCACTACGGTCACGGACCGCCTCCAGCACCTGGGTCGCCAATTGCACTGGGGTGATCTCATGCAACGCACCATCGGATTTGCCCTTGCCGCGAGGCGTCCTGACGGCGTCGTAAATATAGGCTTCGGTCATGGGGAAGCGTCCTTTCGGCTGGGAAGCGCCGCGAGGGGTCCCGCGCCGGCCCGCCAATGTCTAGGCTCTTAGTTAGTGCCGTGCGAGGCCCCGCGCAATGGCTCCCCGCAGCCCGTCCCAGGGGTTTTAGAAAGTCAATCCTAATCCGGGTTCTACAGCCGATGACAGCACCGGAAAAAAGCAGTAAGCGGGCGGTGTCGTTAATTTTTTGCAGAGGCGAGTTGGTGGCAGAGACCCTTTCTCTCAACGCTTTGCGGGGCCTTATTCGTGACCATTATCTGGTCGACGAGGCGCATCTCGCGCGCGGCCTGATCGAGATCGCAGATCTTGATCACAACACCCGCAACCAAGCGCAACAAAAAGCCGCAGAATTTGTCCACCTGGCGCGCGACAGCGCCCAACGTTCCGGCCTGATCGACAAGTTCCTGCAAGAATACGGTCTTTCGACCGCTGAAGGCGTAACGCTGATGCGCCTTGCCGAAGCGCTGTTGCGCACGCCCGACGCAGCGACGGCCAATGCGCTCATAGAAGACAAGATCGAGGCCGGCGATTGGGACGCCCATAAGGGCAACAGCCCCTTCCCCCTCGTTAACTTCTCCACCCGCGCATTAATGCTCACCGCCGCTTGGCTCGATGATATTGAAGCCAAAGACCCGCTGCGGCGTATCGTGGCGGAGACCAAAGCGGTCTTTGACCGTTTGGGCGAGCCGGTGATCCGCGCATCCGTGGCGCAGGCGATGCGCATCATGGGCGAGCATTTTGTTCTCGGCCAGACGATTGAAGCGGCGATGTCGCGCGGGCGCCAGTTCGCCCGGCGCGGATATCTGTTCTCCTATGACATGCTCGGCGAAGCCGCCCATACCGCCGCTGACGCCGATAAATATTATCACGACTATAAAGACGCCATCGCCGCGATTTCACAGCATTGCCCGAGCGCGAGCGCCGCCGATAATCCCGGCATTTCCGTCAAGCTATCGGCGCTTCATCCACGTTATGAATATGGCAATAAGATTCGTATACTGATTGAACTTGGCGAAAAAGTACACACCCTAGCGCTCCAGGCCAAAGCTGCGAATATGGGCTTTACTATCGATGCCGAAGAAGCCGACCGCCTCGATCTGTCGCTTGACCTTATCGAAAACCTGATGCGCGACCCGGCGCTTGCCGACTGGCAGGGCTTTGGCGTCGTCATTCAGGCCTATCAGCGCCGCGCAACCCCTGTTCTGGATTGGCTGGCGGCCCTGGCGCGGGCAACGAACCGCCGGATCATGGTGCGGTTGGTCAAGGGCGCCTATTGGGACAGCGAAATCAAACGCGCGCAGGTGATGGGGCTTGAGAGCTATCCGGTATTTACTCGAAAAGTGTTGACTGATCTCAGTTACATCGCCTGCGCACGGAAATTGTTTACTGCGACTGACGTGTTCTACCCACAATTTGCAACCCACAATGCGCTCACTGCAACCAGCGTCCGGGAAATGGCGAACGGCTTTGACGATTATGAAATCCAGCGCCTGCATGGCATGGGCGAAACGTTGCACGACAACCTCATCGACCATGGCGCGCGCGCGCGCATCTATGCGCCAGTCGGCGGACATAAGGAGCTTCTGCCCTATCTGGTGCGGAGGTTGCTGGAGAACGGCGCAAATTCATCGTTCGTAAATCAGCTGATTGATCCGGATTTATCCGTAGACGATGTTGTCGCCGATCCGCTGGATGACGTCGCCGCGCTTGATGTCATTGCAAACCCCAACATTCCGGCGCCGCGCGACCACCTTGGCGGCAATCGCCTCGCGGCGAAGGGCTGGGATGAAACCCATCCGCCGACAGCGCAGATGATGGCTCCGACAGCGCGCAAGGCGCTGGCGCCCATCACCGCAACCGCGCTCATCAACGGC
>JAJFFX010000002.1 GCA_021776455.1 Hyphococcus sp.
CCAAACCCCGGGCAAACGTCGCTCATCGGCTCCCGTCGAGTAAACTGGTCACGAACCGAAGCCGTTCCCCCATAACCGAACGCTCTTTCCACGGCATCAACACCTCCCGCCAAATGGCGAAAACTGCTACCCAAGTGTCCGATACAAAACAGCGCCTAGCTCTCGGGGCGCTCAATCTAGCAGCAATTCGATTCGCTCTCCCTTCCTATCTCACAGGCAGGGTTGTATATATTACGGGCGACCTGCTGCGGTCTCGGCCGGCGGAACGGGCAAAAATCCCTATCCGGTGCTTGACGCCCTGTTCTTTGAGGGCTAGAGAGCCGTCTTCTATAAAAACCGGACGCATGAAGCCGGGGCCAAAAAGGACGTTTGGGCGCGAAACTAGCGCCTGTTGAGGTCGATTATGTACGCAGTCGTGAAGACTGGTGGTAAGCAATACCGCGTTTCCAAAGATGATATTGTGCGCGTGGAGCGCCTTGCCGGTGAGGCGGGCGACACGATTACGCTGGCTGACGTTTTGATGATCGGCGATGGCGGTGACGTTACGCTTGGCGCACCAAGCATTTCCGGCGCTTCCGTCGCGGCGGAAATCCTTGAGCAGACCCGCGGCCGCAAGGTCATTATCTTTAAAAAGCGCCGCCGCCAGAATTACCGGCGCAAGAAAGGGCACCGTCAGCATCTGACTGTGCTCCGGGTCACCGAAATTTTGACGGATGGCGCCAAACCAAAACCAGCGGCGAAAAAAGCAGTAAAAGCGGCAGCGCCCAAAGCCGACGCCAAGAAGGCCGAGCCCAAAAAGGCAGCGGCAGAAAAACCCACGCCCCAAAAAACTGCGCCTAAAAAAGCAGCGGCCAGTGCGGACGATCTAACGAAGCTTTCCGGCGTTGGCCCCGTGCTTGCACAAAAGCTTATTGATGGCGGCGTTACGTCCTTTGCGCAGATCGCAGCGTGGAAGAAAAAAGATATTGAGGAATTCGACGAGAAACTGTCATTCAAGGGCCGGATCGAACGTGAAGGTTGGGTAGATCAGGCCAAGAAACTCGCCAAGGGCGAGAAGGAGTAAGAGATGGCCCACAAAAAAGCAGGCGGCTCATCTCGCAATGGCCGCGATTCCGCAGGCCGGAGGCTGGGCGTTAAAAAATATGGCGGTGAGGTTGTTATTCCCGGCAATATTATCGTGCGTCAACGCGGAACGAAATTTCATCCTGGTGAAAATGTTGGTATAGGCAAAGATCACACATTGTTCGCGACTGTCACCGGTCGGGTCAAGTTCGCGACCAAACGCAACGGTCGCAACTTCGTCTCAATTCTTCCGGAAATCGAATAAGCGCGACAGCTTAATAGCGCGCAAAGCGCTGAACTTCTGATACAGTCATAAGGGAAGGCGCAACGCCTTCCCTTTTCTTTTGCGTGAGTCTCTTTGAGAAATGCACAAAACCGAAATAAGATGAAAACCAACATGACCATCATTAGAACGAAACGCTTCACCTTGCGCCCGATAGAAAAATCTGACGCACCGCGCTTTGCAATCCTGTGCAATGATCAGGAAATCGCCCGCCATACTGCGCGTATTCCCCATCCCTATACGCACGAGGATGCAGAGCTTTTCGTTGATCAGTTGATCACGGCAAGGAACAAAGGCGACGAGCATGCCTTCGCCGTCTGCCGCGATAGTGAAATCATCGCCTGCAGCGGCGCGCTTCAGACCGGCGAGCGGGTGTGGGAGATCGGCTATTGGGTCGGCGCTGATTATCGCGGCGACGGCGTCGCCAGCGAAATCGCGGACGCGATGGTCCAGTTCGCCATTGGCGAAATGGGTGCGGCGAGTGTAACAGCCGGATATTTCATCGATAATCCGGTTTCCGGGCGGGTGCTCGAGAAAATCGGGTTTCGCGATACCGGAGAGACGGTGATGCTCACATCACTCGGTCGCGCGCAACCCGTCTCGTCGCACCGACTGGAGCTGGATGTCGCGAGTTTTTTCGGCGCGCGCGATGTTGTGATCGAAACTTAGGCAGGCACCAAGATTCCTGCCGGATGCGCTCGCGCATTGCGCCCCCCGCCGCTGCGCCCTAGCTTGGTTGCGCTCCAGCTGGACACAACAAAGGCCCCACTCATGACCGTAATTTCCGAATTTCAGGTCCGCAAGGACGATCTCGGTGAGACCCGTTTTGTAGAGCGACCAGCACCGCCGCTCGAGAATGGCGACGTTCTCGCCAAGGTCGATCATTTTGCTTTCACCGCTAACAACGTGACCTATGGCGTCGTCGGCGAGCGTATTGGCTATTGGAAATTTTTTCCTGTGGATGAACTGGGCTGGGGCCTCATCCCGGTCTGGGGATTTGCTGACATCATCGCCTCAAACCATCCAGAGATCAAAATCGGCGAACGCTTATATGGCTACTGGCCGATGGCGAGCCATCTCGTGATAACGCCAGGCAATGTCAAAGACCAGCGGTTGAGCGACGCCGCAACGCATCGCACTGAGCTGCCCCCGGTCTATAACAACTATCAGCGCGTAATGAATGATCCCGACTATGATGCAACGATGGATGATGACCGGATGGTGTTGTTCCCGCTCTATGCAACGTCGTTTTGCATTTATGATTTCCTGAAAGACAATGACTGGTTCGGCGCGCGCCAGACCATTATCCCTTGCGCATCCAGCAAAACCGCGATCGGCGCCGCTTATGCGATCAAAGACGATGAAGCGCCGCTGGTGCTGATCGGCCTCACTTCCCCGCGCAACAAGGCCGCCGTGGAGGCGCTCGGCATCTATGACAGCGTGCTTACCTATGACGATATCGCAGCGGTCGATGCACAAATGCCCGCCATTATTGTTGACATGTCCGGCAATGGCGATGTCTTGGGCCGGCTTCATAAACATCTCGGTGAGAATATGAGATATACGTCGAATGTGGGACTTACCCATTTCGACGCCAATGAGATGGATCCCGATTTCATCCGGGAACGGAGCGCCATGTTTTTCGCCCCCGGCCACATTCAAAAGCGCGCGCAAGACTGGGGCCCTGGCGAGTTTGAAAAACACGCAAGCGCGTTCTGGCGCAAGGCCGCGCAGAAAAGCCGGAAATGGCTGAAGATCAAGATAGAAAACGGGCCCGAAGCCGTCGAGCGCGCCTATCGCGACGTTCTCGGCGCCAAGACCCCGGCGGATTGCGCCTGGGTAATTGGGTTTTAAAGCAATACTCAGCCCGCCAGTAGTGTTCTAATAGTCTGCACAAACTCAATATAGCACCGTACGATGATAAAGGTTTCGCCTATGTCTTTTGACTTCATAACCACTGCATCCGCCAATGGCGTTGCCACAATCACGCTTGACCGCCCGGATGCACTCAACGCCTTTACGCCAGCTCTGCTGAAAGAATTAATCGCGGCAGTAGATGCGGCAAACGACGACAAAGCCTGCAACTGCATCGTGCTTGAGGGCGCGGGGCGTGCTTTTTCCGCCGGGGTTGACTTAAAGCTCTTGCAATCTGCGACTTTCGAGGCCGGCAAGGTCGATAATATATTCGGCGATACCGCATTTGTCGCGGCGGACCGGTTGCGTCTTTCGCCACTTCCTGTGATCGCCAAAGTGCACGGCTTTTGTTTCACTGGCGCGCTTGAGCTTGCGCTGCATTGCGATTTTATCCTGACGACGGCGGATACGAAATTCGGCGACACCCATGCTGAATGGGGTCTTCGCCCAAGCTGGGGCATGAGCCAGAACCTTGCCCGCGCTGTAGGTGTGCGCCGCGCGCGCGAGCTTTCCTTCACTGCTGCAACCTTCAGCGGCGAGGATGCGGTGCGCTGGGGGCTTGCAAACGCAGCATTCGCCGACAAGGAAACGCTCGATCTGGAAACGCAAACCCGCGCCGAGGCGATAGCCTCCAAAAGTCGCGGCGCTGTATGCGCGTATAAAGACCTATATCGTCTCCACGAAGAAAACAGGCCGCTTGAAGATACGCTCGACGAGGAAGTCGCGCGCGAATATCCGGGGATCACCGACACGCATGATCGCTTGAAAGGATTTGGACGTTGAGCTCTACAGAAACGAAAATCCGCCCGCGCATTCTGGTGGATATCGTCTCCGATCCGGTTTGCCCCTGGTGCTATGTCGGCCTGAAGGCGTTTCAGCGCGCGCGCGACCGGATTAGCGATGATTTTCAGATACTACCACGGATTCGCGCCTATCAGCTCAACCCTGACACCCCAATGGAAGGCGTTGATCGCGAGGTTTATTATGCGAAGAAATTTCCCGACAAGACGCAACGTGAACAAATGGTGTTGTCGCTGAAAGCTGCCGCCGCTGGCGCCGGTTTCAAATTTGACCCCCAGATTCCAAAACATCTGCCCAATACACGAAAAGCCCACCAGCTTATCCGTCTTGCACATTTTGACGGCGCGCAGGGCCGTCTTGCGGAAAAACTTTATAGCGCATTCTGGGATGATGGCGCCGATATTGGCGATGAGGAAACGCTGGCCGCGATTGCCGAGGCCGCAGGGCTTGACCCGGATAATGCAAAAGCCGACTTCGCCAATCCGAAAAGCGCCAATGAAATCCTCGCTGAGGTGGCAGCCTTTCGCCAGGCAGGCGTTACCGGCGTGCCAACCTATATTGTCAATGAGCGCACGGGTTTTTCCGGCGCCATGCCCCCAGCGCGCCTGGCCGAGGCTATAAAACAAGCTGCCGCCGAGACGCCTGGCGCCGGATAAGCCGTTAGGACTAAAAAAAACTTCGCCTGCTATACTTAGCCGATGATGCGGATTTTGATCTTTCTTATTTTCGCAGTTGCCGCCTGTGCGCCGTCTGCCTCATCGGCCAGCACCGCCATCGATGCGCAGGGCGTCAAACGCGCGATCACAACTGCGCGCGACGGTGAAATCGTGACTATCGCCGCAGGACGTTACGATATCGGCGAGGTAAAAATCCGCCGCAACCTGACACTAATCGGTACGGGTGAGGTTGTTTTATTCTCGTCAGCGCTGGTTGAAAAAGGCCTCCTCAATTCATTGCCCGGCGTTTCCCTACGCGTTGAAAACATCACCTTTAAAGGCGCTCGCTCCACTGACCGCAATGGCGCCGGTATTCGTCATGATGGGGAGCACCTGACCGTCATCGGCAGCGTCTTTGAGGATAATGAGAACGGCATCCTCGCCACGGGCGCTGCAACCGGGCATATCACCGTTTACGGCTCAAGCTTCATTAATAACGGCTATGGCGATGGTTACTCTCACGGCATCTATGTCTCCAGCGGCGCTTCGCTGGAGATTATAGCAGCGAAATTTTCCGGCACCCGGATTGGCCACCACATAAAGTCTCTGGCTGCGCGAACAGATATCCGGTTCTCCACCCTTGACGACGCGGGCGGGCGTTCAAGCTACGCTGTCGACGTATCCAAGGGCGGCGATGTAACAATCCGCGACAACACGATCATACAGGCGTCTGACGGCGATAATGCTGCGATAATAAATTACGACCTTAGCCGCGGCGGCAAGGCGACAAGGTTGGCGATCATCAACAATCACATCATCAATCATCACCCAAACGGTGTGTTGCTTCGCAATGCCGCGCCGATATCACCAGAACTCACGGGCAATACATTAATCAATGAGGGCCGCGGCAAGCTCGCAACGCCATGAACTCGGCGTATGTATCAACTAAAGCCGGGATGTTTCGATAATTTTTCCAGCACCTCTGCCCAACAAGTCGAACCCGGCGGTGCGGCCCAGTTCGCGCGGACGGTCCGCATCGCCTTCGCCGCGATACTCCATAATCTCGCCGCCACCCTCACTCATCACCGCCGCACGCAGCGTCAGCCGGTCACCACTTATTTCAGCAAGCCCGGCAATTGGGGCGTTGCAATGCCCATTCAGCACCCAGAGCAGTTCTCGCTCCGCCCAGGCGGCGCAACGTGCGTCCGTATCGTCGATGAGTGCAAGCTGCTCGCGGGTCTTCCAATCGTCGCGACGGCACTCAACAGCGACAATACCCTGCCCCACCGCGCAAAGCATTTCATCCGATGAAAACTCATGCACGATGCGGCCGGCGAAACCAACCCGCTCAAGGCCGCATTTGGCCATCACCAGCGCATCAGCAGGCCCGACCTCGCCGCCATCCGGTAGCTTTTGCATAACGTGTTCATCGAGTTTTTTGATGCGCGTATCGGCCGCGCCGCGATAGTGAATGATTTCAGCTTGGGGATAAAGCCGACGGAGATAGGCCGCCCTGCGCACGGAGTTGGTGCCGATTTTTAAACCCGCCGCTTTTGCGCGCAAAAAATCAACGGTTCTGTGATCTTCATGCAGGACCAGAGCGTCCTCGAACGGCTCGCGCTTAAGGTAAGCAGCGATTACCAGTCCGGGCGTTTCTTCATCGCCGGGCATGTCCTTCAAAGAGTGCATCGCTGCATCAAGCGAACTGTCGCGCAACGCATCGCGTATCTCCCCGACAAACGCCCCGCCCTTACCGCCGTGACGCACAAGCTTTGACACTTGATCTCGATCACCACGCGGCGCAAAGCGCACGATTTCAGCGTTCAGATCGGCTCGCGCTGCGCGCAATTGCGCCGCAATGCCCCGCGTCTGCGCCAGCGCCATCGTGCTTGATCTTGTTCCGATACGCATGCACTCACTCCAAGCCGCGCCTCATCGCAGCAAAACCGTGATAGCCCATCTCACAAAAAAGAAAAGCCGCCTATGCGGGCATCGCTCTCCCGAAGGACCGTATTCGTGACGGGCATTGCCTTAATATACGACTGACTACAACACATTTCTTATGGGCAGGCGCTTACATAATTTTGAGCTTTTTCTACGCCATCTTTTTTGTCAAATTCGTTGATCCCCCATCGGGCTTGTATGGTTTTCCATGTGCTCAGAGATGACTGGTACTGAATACAAGCTTCCGTTTTGCGCCCGGCCATATCCATAATACTCGCTTGTGAAGAAAATGCGTTAGCGAGCTCTCTAGCCCGTCCCGGACTATCCGGCTCGTTGACGTATAGCTCCTGTAACCTTTCAAGAATTCGCCTACCCATATCAAGTGCTTCATCATATCGGCCTAAATTAGAAAGCGTTTTTGATTTCAACTGACCAACAGCAAGGGCAATCCGTAACATTCCGGTATCGTCAGGATCTTTGTCTAAAAAAATACCGGCGATAGATTCAGCCATATTCAAATCCGCGAGCATAGCTTCGTTATTTCCGACCCCAGAATAGATCAGCGCTCGTTTATAGTAGGCGCCAACCATGTCTCTTTTGTGTTTTGAATTGCTCGTATCAGTAGCATCCAGGCTTTTGTAAATATCTATCGCATCATTCAAATAAGGCACGGCCTCATTCGCGTCGCCACCGGCGACTGAATAATGCGAGGAAATTGTAAGGCCTGTTTGTGTATGTATCGCGGCGCTGGCGCTCCTCGCGGCAACACTGGCGTCGGGACGATCCACATAAGCCCTAACCTCTTCAGTCAGCGCCTTCAAAATGACAATGCCCTCAGCGCCTTTGCCATCCCAATAATAGGTTTTGGCAGCTTCTAAGGACGCCCTAAGTTTGCCGATTTGGTCTTCATCTGTTCCTTTGCTAGTATCAATAATTGCTGCATACAGAGCTTCTGATCGTTTGGAATATTTGAGTGTGTCTGCGTTGTCGTCTTCGGCTATAAATTCATATACAGCAAACGAGTATGCCGCCTGCGCTAACGCGCGCATAATGTTCACATCATTCGGGTTTTGAGCGAGCAGAAGCTCCATTTCTGTGTAAGCCTTATTAATAAGCTCTGCGGTTTCTTCGCGTCGACCGAGGTTAGAGGTTATAGGATTCCCCAATACATCCGATAGCCGCTTATATCCGATTGCAGTTTCGAGCCTTAAATCGAGCGAAGCGCGTTCATCCTTTGCCAGCGCATCAAGATACGAACGTGATTTATCAGCAATATCAGAAAGTGATTTCGTATTGCCAGGAACTATTTTCAACCGATCATACAGGTCAAACAGCATAAAATTTGCGAGCTCTCTGACTTCTTCAAAGCGTGCATTGGCTTCTTTCCGTGCAATTTCCGCTCGTTGATATTGCACGAGCGTAGTTACAAAAGCGCCGACCAGAACAAGTACGGCGACGCCGGTTAGGAATGCACCCGTCTTGTGACGGGCGATAAATTTCTTGAGTTTGTACGATGACGTTGCCGAGAAAATCTCAACAGGACGTCCTGTGGTGTAGTTCGTAATATCATCGATCAGGGCGTTGACTGTATTATACCTCTCCTCCGGCATATTGGCCGTAGCCTTCGCGATGATGGCCTTTAGTTCTGGCTCGTTATTTTCATTCAACAACGCATTCAATAACTTACCCAAGGAATAAATATCAGACAGCGTGTTGGCGTGGGCGCCTTGCGAACGCTCCGGCGCAGCAAACCCAGGTGTAAAGCTGAGGCTGGCAAGAGAGTTCACAATAGTTTTATTTTCTACAGTTTCCGCATAGGGTTTGGCAATTCCAAAATCGATCAGCTTTACTTCACCTTCCTTTGTGACCAGCACATTCGATGGTGTAATGTCGCGGTGAACGATCTGGTTTTGATGCGCATAACTAACAGCTTCACAAGTTTTTAAGAAAAGCGTTAGTCGCGCGCGGCGAGATAGGGAATTACTATTGGCCCAATCCGTTATTGCAGCCCCATCAATATATTCCATAATGATATAGGGAGCGCCGTCTTTTAGTGTGCCGCCATCATACAGTCGAGCGATATTCGGGTGGGCAAGATCTGCCAAAGTTTGGCGCTCAAGTTGAAACCGTTCAATTAGCTTTTTTGACATCACTCCAGAACGGATCACTTTTATGGCAGCGTCATGATCAAAGTCGCCCGTGTCACGCTCACCTCTATAGACAGCCCCCATGCCGCCACGGCCGATCAACTGGTTGATTTTATAAGCGCCGATCCGTTCCGGCATGGCTGTGTCATCTATAGTTTCGGCGCCAGCCCGGCCTGTATACATAACGCTATCCGGCTGCCGGTCCTGCAGTAGCAATCGCAAGGCCTTCTTACATAATTCCTCTCTGGACCCAGCCTGCGCTCGTATCCAGTCCTCCTGTTGGTTCACAGGCTGCTCAAGCGCTCCTTCAAATAGCTGTATGGCCTGATAGTCTATCGTGCTATTCTTTGACGCCATGCATTGCACTCCCAGCAGATTATGTAACAGGGTGATCCCTATTAATATAGGCGCGTACAATCCCGGTTTCGGGTCATAGATGTGGCTGCGCCAACCTCTTGCAAAACAGAAGTCGATAAGGGCAAACTACTGTGGGGGGCGCTTATCCTAGATTTCGAAGAACTCTCTGCGAAAGCACTACTACATGCATGGCGTGCAGGGGATATCCGCGCGCGCGACCAATTATTTGAACGTCTTTACGTAGAGCTACGGAAAATGTCAGCATCTTTGCTACGCCGTGAAGGCGGGGTTTCCTTATCTACAGGGGATCTTGTCAATGAAGCGGTTCTTAGATTGATGAAACTTGAAAAGATAGACTGGCAAGATAAGGCGCATTTTTTGGCTCTATCCGCCCGTATGATGCGCCGGGTTCTCATCGATCATGCCCGTAAAAAAAACACAGATAAGCGTGCGCATCAAAGGGTCACGCTCACGACTGGTCTGATGCGCGGTCAGGAAACCGTAGATATACACCGCCTTGAAACGGCGCTTGTGCGGTTGCAAGCGATTGATAAAGAGCGGGCCCGCATCGTCGAAATGCGTTACTATGGCGGATTATCACTCGATGAAATCGCTGAGGTCGTTGGCAGCTCTCCGTCAACCGTGAAACGAAATTGGCGTGGATCACGAGCTTGGATTCTCACCGCAATGGAAGAAGGCTAAGCGCTCCAGGCCAATGGTCAGACCTTAAGCATATATAAAACGCACCTCTTGATTGGGAGCAAAAACAGCTGCCGTAAGTGGTCCGCCATAGCAGGCGCCTGTATCCACATTGATACGCTTGCCATCCTTTGAAATATCCGGTGTTTGACTTTGTGTGGGCGTGTGACCATGGACAACCCGCATGCCCACAAGTTCAGGGCTTTTCCAGCGTGAGGGATCAAAAAAACTGCGGGCTCGCGTCCATAACCTTGTCATCTCGCTATCAAATGGAAATTTGTTTGGGTCGACGCCGGCATGAACGAAAACTAAGCCTGCGGCTTTGTCCCAATACAAAGAACGCAGACCAGCAAGCCAATCCATATGCCAAGCAGGAGGTTCGTTTAGCCCGCCCCTCTGATAACTGGAGATTGTTCGCTCGCCTCCATTATCAAGCCAGTCATTGTATGCCGCAGGTTTATCTTGTTGGTAGGCATCCAACATCAACTGCTCATGATTTCCCTTCAGGTTAATCAATCTTTGGTTTGTCTCTTTCTCTAAAGACATAACCATTTCAATCACATCAAAGCTATCCGGCCCACGATCAATATAGTCGCCCAAATGCACAATTGTTCTATCAAAACCACGAAATTCAACCCGATGCCGTTCAACAATCTTTGTGTGTAATTGCCGCAATTGATCAGCCTCACCGTGAATATCCCCAATCGCATAATAGACGGTGTCATGCATGGCGTGATCAGTTCCAAAGATAGTTGTCCTGTACATATATAGGCGTGCACCCCCATTGAATCAGGTCGAAAAAGAATTTGACCCGTTTCCCCCCTCCTCCACGCCTACACATAATAGACGGTATTTTATACCTGAAACACTGGGGTGATAACATGAAAAACAGTCTTCTTTTCCGGTATCTCAACACAGTTGCGCTGCTTTTTGCATTGAGCATCTTGCCGGTTAGCGCTGTCGCGGGCCAACAAAAGCCCGTTATTAATGCGAGTACGGATAAAACTAATACTTTCGGTTCTATTGGAGCAGGTGATCAGACCATTATCCAAACTCTGGATGGTCTGCACACTTTTGCGGGGCACGAGGTAACCTTTTCTGGGTTTTCAGGCGCGCTGGGTATGGCAAGCGATACTGCTTATATTCTGGTCGCAAATGGAGTGGCGAGCATCGACTCGCAAGAAGCAAAAGCGGGCGAGGTTTTAATATTGCCGCCTTATGGTGGGCGTAGTGCAAAGCAGCGGTTTGATGCGAAACGGTTTACCCAAGCATGGTCAGAGCAAGCCAAAACTGCCAGCCCGGACGTTTATGAGAGCTTCAAGCGGGTGGCAAAGAAGCAAAGAACAGCAATGTTTTTTGGCCGCTATAAGACGACATCATTTAATGTAGCCGCGCCGGGGTCAGGCAGCCAGGAACTGGCCAGACGCTCTGTCGTCGGTTCGGATACTATTGCCGAGATCAGATTTTCTGGAATGCAGGACCCATCTGCAATTGAACGGATAGTTATCGAAAAATTCGTCTCTGCGCTTGCCGCCGAAGACGCACATACGGTGGCCAACCTTATGGACCCGACCCCCTTTGGCGGCGCGGACATTCAAGGCGGGGCCAGTGGCGCACGACTATTGATGGCGCATCAGCTTATTTCCTCACAAAACTGGGCCCAGCAATTTGGCGACGTTGCGCCGACTCGTATGGATGAAAACGGCAACTGGCAGCTTATCAACGGCAAGATACGTACACAGCTCAGTTTAAGACCAGTAGGCGACTTCGTGTTCATTCAATCTATCAATACAGGGGTGTAGTTTCATGATTACTCAAAAAATTAGATTGCTGAGGTCTGCTTCAGTAGGAATACTCATACTCGCCACTGGGCTTACCCAAGCTGTAAATGCGGCCTCAAGCGCGAATGCGAACGAATCCAATGTGTATCGCCTGCAGCTGATGACGCAGATATTTGATGGCCAGCGCGATTTTTCCCAAAGCCAGAAGGCCGCCATTGCCCGCGTGCGCGCCGGCGACGTTTCACACACGCTATTGAACTTTGGTGACAGTGCTGTTTTTATTGAGGATGCGGATGGGGTTGCCGCAAGTAATTTTGACAACATAAGCGGCATTGAGGCTGAATTCATATACGATTATGCGACCCAAACCCTATCGGGGCAAAACCAAACTGCTGATTATTTTAACACCCATATAAGCAAGTACCTGCAAGGCAGCCCTGCGCTTGGCGGTGATGCGAAATGGGATAAATTGGTATCTCTACGCGATTTGAATGTCGCAGGAGCCCATGGCGCGAATGTCAACATCCAACTGGAGCGGGACTATTTTACCCATCAGGGCAAAGACTATGTGCTTTTACACTATCAAATCCCGGCCTTTAGCTACAAATCTGTGAGTGGTCAGGATATTATACAATGGGGCGAAGGCGTCGCCCTCTCGGACCCCGGATTTGGCGAAATTTACTGGAATGCTTCTTTGCAACGGGCTGTTGCAACAGAAAAAGATGGAACGAAACGCCCTTACCGATACGCGAAGACCCTGGCTGCCACTGACGAAACCAATACTCCGTTGGTAGACCCACGCAATATGGATGCGGTGCGCCCGTTTATTGAACGGTTCTATGGAGTGACAAAAACCAATGTGATCGGTTTTGTTGACGTGCCCGGAAAGCCGGATCAAACACCAATCACGGTGGCGGCAAATCTAGATGTTATGGCTCTTTCATTGGCTGAAGGCAGCGCCAATGAAACCCCGCAGGTCACCGGCCAATATACGAATGGAAACAATGGACAATATGTTGCCGACCAAACGGCAAGCGGCCTTGGCTACGCCACGAAAGCGCAGGCTGCTTCCAAGATAGAAATTACACGTGAGATTCTGGAAACGAAGGCCGTAAACTACATCAAACAAAGCGAGGTAATAGCAGAAAGATGGAATAATTTTGACAACAAGTCAGAAGCGCTCGCCAAAAACATACTTAGCGCTCAAGATGAGGTGCTTAAGATATCTGAGGCGGTCGAGACAAAAAGAAAACTGCTCGTAAAACAAAGCGAGCTTGCATCCTCATTAGCCTATTTTGAAGCCGTTCAAGATAGCGATATGGCCAAAATCCAGAAAATGGCGTCAAACCCAAGCCTCACACCAACAGACAATCGTTTTTTGCGACAGCTGCAACAAGATGTCACCGCAAGAAGCAAACAAATCATTGGCATGGAGAAACAAGCATCTGTTTTCGGTGATGTGGGCAATTTAGACGGTTTGCTGGCTGATTTGAAAATTGCCGATAGTAATTTATCCCGCCTGGATTCACAATTTACCAGCCTCGCGAAGGAGGCTGATGTGATAGCGTCTATGGTCATTGTTTCAGAAGCGGAGCGCAAAGTGCTCATAGATCGCGGCGTGCGCGTTTCTAAGGGTAGTTTTACGGACAAGCTTCCTTCTGGCTTAAAAAATGTTATCGACTCAAAGGCCGCTAAACTGGCGTTAGATTTCGGAGACGAGCTTTTAACCACAGCTGGCGACGTAGCAAATATCTACACTACAGCAAAATCCGGGTATAACGTTATTGATGCAGCTACCCGCGACAAGTCTTCCGGGGAATTAAGTTTGGTGCGAAGTTATGGCACAGCGGGATCACTGGGTGATCTCGGACTGGATATTGGCTTCTTATTCCTGTCTGCCGGTACTGGTGATGTTCGTGGAGCAATCAGTGATGGCATAGCAATTACTGCTGGTTCAGTAAGTGATTTGTTTGTTTCCATAAAAGGCTTACGTGATATCAACAAAACAATTACAACATCATATCAGGTGCAAACAGACCTACAGCAAAGAAGAACGATACAATTAGAAGAGCGAGCAAAAAAACAACAGGCCGCTTTTGAAAAAGATAATGCCGATTGGGAAAATGAAAAACGTAAGTATGATGTTTTTGATAAAAAGGCTGAGGCCGCGTTAGAGGCGCGCCTTAAAGAAAGAGCCATTTTGCGAGCGAACAAGAATCAAGCAGATGAAGAATTACGCATTGCTAAAGAAAAGCTTCGTAAACGAAATGAATATCTCAGAGGGGCTCAGCAAAGATTTGAAGATGCTTTCAAACCGGAATACCCGACCGCGAAACCGCGTGATTCCAAAATAGAACCTCAAAACGATCCTTATGTATTCCAGGGCAGTGATATTCCTAAGTGGCTTCAGGAGCAGTGGGCCCGCGATGACCGGCAACGCAAGGCAAAACAGGGTCTAGACGAATATCAAGCAGAGATATTTAGAATACGAAGGGAGGAACAAGCAACGCAAGACGCGGACCGAGCTGCGCGCATCCAGGCCGGCAAGGATAATCCGGTTACTTTCGAGCCGGTTGTGTGGACCTCCGTCTTTGAAGAAATTGAACCGGTTACTTTCGATCCAGTTGTATTCACTTCTGTATTCGACGAAGTGACGTCTGTTTTTGACGAGGTTGATTCGGTATCAAGTTCGATTATTGATTTTACACAATTTAGTGGCTCGAAGGATGATAATTGGCTCGGATTTGCCAATGTTATGAGCTTCCAGTACCAAAACATGTCCGGCATTGTCGAAACGGACCTTAGTCAATACGAAGAATTTATTGCGCTTTATGGTCTGAGAAAATTGGAACGGTTAGCGATACAAGCAGGCTACCCCAACCTCGCATCCGCCTTAAATGACTGGGAGTACCTTACAGACAGAGCCTCGGACCAAGGCTTTCGCCAATGGGCGAGCCGCGCGCCGGTCTGCTACATGGCGTGTGTAAACATACAAGGCCAATGGACGCAAAAACTATCCCAGTTGGCGCTTGGAGATATTCTTCTGGACAGTCGAGACATATTCTCAACGGCTGGGCTGTCGGATATTTCCATTAGCGGTTTTTTGTTTAGCTACCTATTGCGTGATTTTGGCCTTGAGGATGGTGATATCGTTGATGTAGTCATCCAGCAATTTGGTAGAAACATTTTTCAAACCCAACTCACCCTTTTAAACGCCGGTACAAATTTTCAGGTCGGTCTACAGCCGGGTGTCGCATCTGTTGTGATCACGGCTGTAAACGAAGGGGCGTTCTCACCAAACACGGCTGAGATTAGATTCGACAACGTCGCCGGTGGAGAGGCTGTTCAATCATACAGCCTGCGGACAGGCGAGACTGCAACTTTACGCGTGGAGCCGGGCCGATGAGAAACCTTACCCAAAAACCCTTCAAAACCTACGCGTTCAGTGTTAGCGCGCTATTGACGACCGTGGGAGCGAATACCGCATTTGCTCAAACAGCAAACGATCTTGAAGGGGCGGTGACGCAAGGATCCCAGTTTGAAGATGCGCAATTGTATCTAGACAAAAACCGCCAACAAATTGAAACAGCAAGCACCCTGAAAGGCGAGCCAGGTGTTTTCATTTTACGTAAAGTTGATATCTTTTCTGCTGGTGCAGCAATCGGATCCGGCTTTTCGGATAATCCGGGCCGTACGTTCGATACCAACGCCGAAGACAGCTTTTATGGGTCAATTGCCCTATCGGCGGGCGTAAACACCCGCATTGCCGGGCAGTATGACGCTGGAATAAACATTGTTGCTTCGGGCACTGAATATGACCGTGGTGATGCCCCTTCTAACCGAAACCTACTAACGAATGCGTATGTTGGTCGCCCTATTCTCAACGGTAATCTGTACATTTCCGCCAACGCTTCTGTGGGCGTGAATACAGACCGGAAATTCAACAATGGGACTATGTTTTACAACACAGGCCTCAGCGGTTCCACTGTTCGGAAATTGTCAGACCGGATTATTGTGCGCCCATCTGTGAGTGTGTCCCGGCAATGGTCCGGTCAATCGGAACAGAATAATTACGCCGTCACAGCTGCAACCGACGTTATTTGGAAACCAGCTCAAAAATGGCTAGTGCGTGGGCAAGTATCCTATACCCATCGCATATATGATAATTTCTTTGAAGATGTGACCTTTGTCGAGCGTAAGGACAACCTCATTCGGGCTGGACTAAGTGTATCCAGACAAATCACCGACTTCGCTGATGTGTCAGTGTCAATTGATTATACCGATCAGAACAGTGATTTCTTCCTGTCCGCATACAACGCCTTTGATGTTGGGGCGAGCGCCAAAGTAACCCACCGGTTTTGATCTTCTTTTTTAGAGGGCTCGTCAGAACTCATGAACCAGTCCGGTTGGTTTCTTTCGGTATATTCTCTGCCGCCTCACAGGAGCCCTCTCACTCCCATGAATAGGTGGAAGAAAGGCTATACGCAGTAAGGCAACTGCACTGACAAGAAGAAAACCGTACGCTAATGCATTTTGGGGGCGAGGCGTCGCTTCAGGACCAGTTCACAGTTTGGTGCCGGAGTGGCGGTGGATACGACCGCGATCGAACCGGTCTCTGCACTAATTCCCTGATAAATGGGAATCTACAGGGAAAAATATGCGTTTTTGGCTATTTTTGTGAATTTTCAGACCGAAGAGGATCGAGAACTCAGTGCTTTAGACGGAATTCCCTACGCAAACTAGCAGAGAAAATTTTCCACGGATCAGGGAACCATAAGTTGGTATCAGCGAAACTAGATCGGTCACTGAATGTTCAAAAACTCAGTAAAACAGGTTTTTGCAGGAAAGCGCGGAGAATCAACTTGACGCCCCAAATGTGCTACAGAACCGTTATACGCGAACGAGCCCACATATCGTTACAGGACATTTCCATTCGTCTTTGCTTGTGCTCAAAAGAGCTCTGTGAATGAGAGTTCAAAGAGCAATTCAATATATTTCCATGTAAGGAAAAATCACTGACCGTGCAAAATGCGCCGCTGTTTCGTTTTTCCGATCGAACACACAATAGCAGCGACTATGACGCCAACACAAAGTTTCCAAGGAAACGCGATATCGTTCATCACTTCGGGAAGCCCTAATATATCGATCATGAATGCTTGCTGCGCCAAGATTACAAAGAACCCGATAATCAGTGCTGCGATGACGGAGTTGGCTGAGCCTCTATTGGTGAAGACCGCAACGAAAAAGACGCCAAGCAGACCTGCATAGGCGAAGGTCATGACCGACAACGCAAACTCCAACAACGGCATTTGTGCATATCGCTGCCAGTAAAAACAGATTGCGGACATTAGAAAGAGGCTGAGCGCAAAGGCGGCCATACCTATTCTGCCCGCATTGACAAAATGACTGGGAGCTACCTTCCGGCGCCGTTCTATCCAGGGGCGGTAAAAATCTTCAACCAATACCGATGACATTGAGTTCAGACCTGAATTCAATGTCGATATCGCGGCGGCGAGGACGCCCACCGTAACCAGCCCGCGCAAGCCTGACGGAATTTCGCTAAGGATGTAAAACATAAAAACGGTGATAGTTTCGCCCTGAAACTCACTTGCAACGTTCATCGTATCCGCGCGGGCCATTATGTCTGGCCGTTCATAAAAGATGTGCAGCAGCTCGCCAATCGAAACAAACACCCAGACCAGCGGAATGGCGATCAGTACAGAGAAAATAATCGCTTTTCCCCCGCCTTTTTCATCCTTGCAGGAGAGCAAACGCTGTGTCGTGTCCTGGTCGAGCCCGAAATTGCCGACATAAAGGAGGAAGACGCCGGTGCCGACGGCCCATATGGAAAATGGCTGGCTGAATGAGAATGAAAAATCAATCAGCGTGAGTTTGTTTTGGCCTGACGGCGTGTTGGCGAGCGCGTCGAGAATATCGGCGAACGGCAACGGAATTTGCATCCGCAGATATATCAATACGCCAATCGCGGCCCCGGTATAGATAAGAAACTGGACGAAATCGCTCCAGATTACAGACCGAATGCCGCCAACGAAAGTAAACACAAAGCCGAGCAGAACAATCGCGAGCGAGGCGGTGATAACGCTTGTCGCCGCGACATCTGCGAACAGGATCATGGATACGGCGATGGCCGCCATATAAAGCCGCGCGCCATTGGCGAACACCCGGCCGACGAGATACATGGCGCCGGCGGCTTTTGTCGCCCGACTGCCAAACTTCACAGCTAAGAGTTCATAGACCGTCGTAGCCCGAATGGCGTAAAAGCGCGGCACCAGGATTTTTGCGACAAAGACCGCCGCGAGGAATGCGCCGATAAAGGTGCTGAGATAGGTGTAATCGCCTCGATATCCGTAATCGGGCCCGCCAAGGAATGTTGCTGCGGACTGGGTCGTGGCGAGAACGGAAATCGTCACCAGCCAAAGCGACATTTCATTGCCGCCGAGAAAATAGTCCCGCGCGCTTGAGACGCCTTTTCGAGAAAAGAACCAGCCAAACATCGCGAGTATGACAAGATACCCGACGACAACCATCCAGTCAGCAAGAGAGAATTCTGTCATGGCATATTCGTTCTGACTGTCGGGTTAGCTTATCGAGTGTCCATATTGGGCATAGCAAATTTTAGGCGTTACGCAAAAAAATGCGGGAGATGACACTGAAGTATCATCTCCCGTCAGGACTGGCGCCGCCGCTCGGATGATGTCGGGAGAAAACATCTCGTCCCGTACGGAGCAAGCCTCTTTAATCGCCCTAAAAGCGCGCGCGAACCGTGGCGCCGAATGAACGCCCAACCGCATCATACTCACTAACCGTTCCGAAGAAGTTGCCCCCGGAAAGCGGCACGGGCGGTTCTTTATCGAAAATGTTTTTGACCCCGGCCGTGACCCTGACATTGTCGCTGACGTCATAAGTGCCGGTCAGGTCAAAATAGTCCTGAGCGTTAATCGTATCTGTCGCATCACCGGCGTTTACCACGCCGCCGATCCGGCGCCAGCTTAACTGAGCGCCGAACGCGTCCATCGCCCAATCTAGGTTTGCGCGGTGTTTGTAGTCCGGCTGAAGGAAGCTGGCGAAGTCGCCGCTGCACGAGCCGCCGAACGTGCCTTTACACTCGGTCGCCGCAACAGTGGCGTTGGCTTGTCGGCTTTGAGCGGTAACGATCGTCGCCGAATAAGTCAGCCGAAACTGCTCCGCGAGCGTTCCCATAATATCCAATGGAAGCGTCAGGCCGATATCCAGCCCTTCTTGTTTCAGGCTCGCCAAGTTGAAGTCGTTGACCAGCGCCTGGCTGATCAAACCCGTTCCCGGATCGCGCAGGACGGCACCACATAACGGATTGTCCGCAACCGGATTATCTATGTAGCAATCCGTCAGAGCCGCAATCGGTTGGATTTGGCTTACCGCATCGGTGATTTCTATATTATAATAATCAACCACCAGGCTCGCGCCAGGATATGCTTCAGGCGTTACTACCACGCCAACGGTGATTGTTTCGCCTTTTTCAGTGTCAATGTCTGGATTGCCGCCAAAGCTGTAAATGGCCTGGCTGGTGTCGAAGGGCGTGCCCGCCGCCGCCGCGCCTTGTGCTGCGCATTGGGCTGCGTCACCGCGTCCATCCAAACAGGGATCGCCGTCAAACCGGCCACCGAGACGCGGAATGAAGCTCGCGCTTGTTGGGTCGAACAGAGCGAGTGACAATTGCACTTCGGGGCCAGCGAACTCACCAAGGTTGGGCGAGCGAACAGTGGTTTGGCGCTGTCCACGGAAGCGGATGGTGTCGTTTACGACCCATGTGCCGCCGAACTTATCCGCATTGCCCTTACCGGTTGTTGAAAAGTCGAACGAGCGAAAGGCGCCCTCAAAATTTAACTGCTGAATAAACGGCAAGTCTGACAAGATGGGAACCAAAACCTCGCCAAAAACTTCGTTTGTATCAAACTCAGCATCAAGCGAGCTGACGCCGCCCAAGCCAAAAGCAAGACCGTTTTGTAAAGCAATCCCCGGCGTCTGGCGGCCGGTTTCCTTGCGGTACTCATAGCCGCCGGCAAAGCCTATAGGGCCGGCTGGCAATTCAAAGACATCGCTGGTGTCGCCTGAAATAACGATTGAGGTGACGAATTGGTCGCGCACCCTGTCGGAATGCACAATATCGGTTCCAAAGCTGCTTAGATCTGCATTCGGACCAAATATGTCCACTGTATCGGCAATGGCGCCAAACCGGCTGTTTCCACTTCCATCATTGACAAGCGCATTGTTGAACACGATGGCGTTTTCTTCCGCCCGACCATATTGGACATATGCGTCCCATGAGACGTTATCGGTGATCGCGCCGCGCAATCCGCCGACAATTTGGAACGTATCCCGGCCGGTTTCTGTTCTTTGCAGGCCGAGACCAAGATTGCGCTCAACATTCACCGTCGCATTTCCGCTGCCATCGAAGGTCAACAGGGCGGCCGCGGCTGCCGGCAAAAATGGATTTGTGTTCGATATCGTCACCTCTTCATTGACGCTGATGGGCGTTTGCCCGGTCGATCCGGCGCCGGTCACTTTGATGTCCGTGAAAAACGCCCGCCCATAAACTTCAACATTGCTGAACAACTCATAGTCGAACAAAAGGCTTGCGTTGAAACGCGTCATCGGCTGGATCAGGAACCGATCAGGGGTGACATTAACGGTTTGCCGCGTTGTGCCGAAATTCCCGGCCTCATCAAAAGAGAAGAAATTTCCAGAGGCGACATCGGTAAAGTTTCCACCTTCAGACGGAATGGCTGTCGCCGTTCCCGCGGTGAAGTCACGCTCGCCGGCAAGAAGTTCAAAACGCTCAGTATATCCTAAATAGGCAACGACATGGCCGCGCCCCTCATGGATGTCGCTGCCAGCGATAAGCTCGGCTTGAATAGATTCGCCGCCGCCATTAGGCACATCACCGGTGACAGAAAGCTGAAGACCGTTAAAGTCGTCATTGAGGATAAAGTTGACAACACCGGCAACAGCATCCGCGCCGTAGATCGCCGCCGCGCCGCCGGTCAGCACCTCAACACGCTTTATCAATCCGGTTGGAAGACTGTTGGTGTCGACAGCATTGCGGAAACTAAACGGGACAGCCCGGGTTCCATTGACAAGAACCAGTGTCCTGTTCTGCCCCAGGCCGCGCAGGTCGATGGTCGAGGAGCCAAGCGAATCGCCCACCGCCGCGCCCGTCGCATTGGCGCCGCCTCCGGCTTGCGGAAGACGCTGGAAAATGTCCTCAATGGTTACGGATCGATCCGTCGAGATTTGCTCGGCGTCAATAGTGGTCACCGGCGTTGGCGACGTCAGTCCCGAACGGGCGATGCGCGACCCTGTGACTAGGATTGTATCTCGCGCACTGTCTGTTGTCGCCCCATCCTGGGCAGCGGCTTGCCCGCTGATGGCGAAGACAAGCGGCGTCAGGCTCACCGCGCTTAATAAAACTGATCTTTTCATGGAATTCCCTCCCAGCGTTTGATCTGCGTTAGATTAACCAAAACTCTCGGCCTCTAAACCGTATAGATACCAATAAAACACCATTTTGGACCATTTGCAAATTCAGACAAATGTTTTTTGTGATGGCGGGGCGTCTGTGTGACAAATTCGCAACGGCCCAGATTGCGCCCCTTATGTCTATGTTTAAGTGATTCCAGGCCATATCGCTATGTTGGCAATCACAGAATTCACCGATACCAATTTTCGCAAGCAATGCCACCGGGTGGAATCAGACGCGAAAAAGAAGGGCTTGAAGTGAAAGGTCATGTAGACATATATAATACCACTCGGCCATAATTAACGATACGCGCTGTGTTGAGATGCGTTCTTGCCTATCGGCCCAATGAATTTCGAAGCGCGCCGGCGCGCAATCGTAAGACGACGAACACGACCACTGCAAAGGAGGTTGCCATGTTTTATCTGGGTGTGGACGCAGGCGGCACCCATTGCCGGGCGCAACTGATCAATGAAGATGGAATTCTGGTCGGTTTTGGCGAAGGCGGGCCCGGAAACACCCGACTTGGTATTGACGCATCTTTTGCAAGCATTGAGCAATCCTTTCGACAGGCCTGCCAAAGGGCGCAGCTGGAACCGCATCAGTTTACGCAAATTGCAGCGGGACTGGGCGTTGCCGGGGTAGAGCGCGACGGAGCTAAGGAAAAATTACGAACATGTCCGTTCCCGTTCAACACGGTTGAGATTGCGAGCGATGTAGAGATTGCGAATTTGGGCGCCCATAGCGGTCAGGACGGCGCTGTCGTCATCGTCGGTACGGGAAGCATTGGGTTCGCGCGCTGTAAAGGTGAAACGTTTCGTGTTGGCGGGTATGGCTTTCCGATTTCCGATGAAGGCAGCGGCGCCTATCTTGGCTTGCAGGCTTTGCGTGTCACGCTCAGGGCCGCAGACGGACGAATTCCCGGAACAAATTTCACAGAAAACCTTTTTGATGATTTTGACGCATCTTCCAAGAAGATTGTCACCTGGATGGATGAAGCCGGGGCGACAGAATATGCAACGCTCGCGCCAAAGGTCGTTGAATATGCCCGCCAGGGAGACAAAATCGCTACGGACCTTATGCGCCGTGCAGCTGAGCATGTGAATGCGATGGTGGAGAGCTTGTCAGACTGGGGCGCGCCGCAATGTTCTATCGTTGGCGGTCTCTCGGAGCATATTATTGACTGGCTTCCGCACCGGACAGCCTCAAACATTAAGTCGCCGGAAGGCCAACCGATTGATGGCGCTATTCTTCTCGCTAAGACCTACACGGCGATAAACAACGCCGCCTTGTCAAAAAAATAATAGGTCTTGTACAAGCATGCTTAAAGACGTTGAAAAACTCGCCGCGGTCGCCGCACAAGAAGAGCGAACCATCATTGGGCTGATGAGCGGCACATCGTTGGACGGTCTTGATATCGCCTTGTGCAAAGTTTCAGGTTCTGGTCGCGACACCAAAGTGTCGCTGGAAGCATTTGCAACGGCGCCTTACCATGATGATTATCGGAACAACATCGGCGCAGTTTTTTCAAAGCACAATGTCGATCTTGAATTGGTGTGCCTGTTAAACCCGTATGTCGCAAAAATACAGGCCAAGCTCATAAATGAACAACTCCGAGCCTGGGACATACATCGCCAAGATATTGATTTGATTGCGAGCCACGGACAAACCATCTATCACGCGCCGAAATCGCAGCACAAACGAGATGCGTTTTCAAACGCTACGCTGCAACTTGGCGATGGCGATCATATGGCGCTAGAAACGGGCGTCATAACGATCAGTGATTTTCGCCAAAAACATATCGCCGCGGGCGGCGAAGGCGCGCCGCTTGCAGCTTATGGGGACTATCTTATTTTTAGCACCCCAGCAGAGAACCGAATCCTTCTGAATATTGGCGGCATCGCCAATATCACATTCCTTCCTAAAAACCTTGAGGCGAGGGATGTTTTCAGCACTGATATCGGACCGGGCAATACAATAATGGACGCCTATATACGAGAGCACTTTCCCAGGAAACTTTACGACATGGATGCAGCGCTGGCTAGCGCCGGTAACGTTGATGAGGCGCTCTTGAAGCAATTGAAATCGGCAGAGTTTTTCACAGTAGAGTTTCCAAAAACCACAGGCCCTGAATTGTTCAATTTGGCTTATCTAAAATGCGCTCAACAAAACACTGAAACTAAGACGCTTAGTCACGAGGGTATCATGGCGACCTTGAACCGGTTTTCTGCTGAGACCATAGCGGAGGCGATTGCGGCGTGTCCGGCATCCCTGACAAACGCCACAATCTTTGCAAGCGGCGGCGGTTTTCATAACCCTAAACTGATGGCGACCATTCAAAGCCTGTTGCCGCAAACCCGCATTAGGTCAACAGCAGATTTATTTATAGACCCTGATGCGAAAGAAGCAGTTCTGTTTGCTATTCTCGCAAATGAATGTGTAGCCGGTCAGGAGGCCAATATCGGTAACCCAGACGCTGGCATGCCCAGTATATCCATGGGTAAAATAAGCCTGTGTCATTAGTTTGTCTTTGCAAGCATCAATGAAGAAAAACATCACGCTCGCTCATCAGAAAGCAATGGCATGATCGAAGACTATTCTAGGACGCAAATGTATGCCGAGGCGGCGCAGGCCTGTGATCGCGTAGATAACCAACTCGAAGAAATCGGTCCTTACGCCGATGAGCTCGGCCGGATGTTTGGCGCCAACCGATTTCATACCGTCCTCACCTGCGCACGCGGAAGTTCCGATCACGCCGCTTCTTACGGAAAATATTTGATTGAGACGGAACTTGGCATTCCTGTCGCATCATTTGCGCCTTCAATCGCGTCGATTTATCAAGCGCGGCAACGTTTGGAAGGCTCCTTGTTTTTGGCGATTTCACAATCGGGTGAGAGCCCCGACCTTTTGGCAGCGACAGAACATGCGAGAAAATACGGGGCGACCGTTGCAACCCTCGTCAATAACACAAGCAGTCCGCTTGCTGATGGTGCAGATATTGTGATCCCTATGGGCACCGGACCGGAACTGAGCGTCGCGGCGACAAAGTCGTTCATCTGTTCTCTTTCTGCAATTGCGCGCATCGTTGAGGCGGGCGCCAACAACAGAAAGCTCAGCGCTGCATTGCCGGGCCTCCCGTCAGCGCTTTCCAGGGCGTGGCTATGTGATTGGTCGGACGCGGTTGAGCCGCTGGCGTCCGCGACAAACCTTTTTGTCATCAGCCGCGGGCTCGGCTTGTCCATCGCTTGTGAAGCGGCGCTAAAACTCAAAGAGACTTGCGCCCTGCACGCCGAAGGCTATAGCGCCGCCGAAGTGAAGCATGGCCCCATGGCGATAGCCTCTCAAGGGTTTCCGGTCCTGGCTTTTGCCCCCTCGGACAAAACAGGCTTAGGCTTCGATGCGCTGATAGAAGAATTTTCGTCGAGAGGCGTTAGTTGTATGGTCGCCGGACTAAATCTGGCTAACGCGCTGTATTTGCCGAGCATCGATGCGGGAGCCCACCAACTGACCCCAATCGTACAAATACTCTCATTTTACCGCTTCGCGAACACACTGTCCTGTCGCCGTGGTCTCGACCCCGATACTCCGCCATTTTTAAAAAAGATCACGGAGACGCACTGATGCTTGCAATTTCTGGCGGTGAAATCCTAATTGACGATGCATTCACAAACGATCTTTGTATCTTGGTTTGCGATGGCGCTATCAAAGATATTGTAAGCGAATCCGATGCGCCGTCGCAGGCGGACCGCTACGACCTGAACGGCGGGTATCTCACGGCCGGTTTTATTGATCTGCAAGTCAATGGCGGCGGCGGCGTTATGTTTAATGATACGCCGACCGTCCAAACGATAGAAAGAATTGCAACCGCACATCGCGCATTCGGTACGACAGGATTTTTACCGACGCTCATCAGTGATGATTTAGGCATTATCCGCGAAGCGATCTGCGCGGTGGACAAGGCCATAAAGATTGGAGCGCCGGGTGTTCTCGGTATTCATCTTGAAGGCCCATTCCTGAATACGGAAAAACGCGGCGTGCACGATGCAAAAAAGCTGTTGGCGCTCGATGAGGCGTCGATTGATTTAATATCATCGCTGAAGAACGGTGTAACGCTGATCACTTTGGCCCCAGAAATGACAATGCCGGGCCAGATACGGGCGTTGACTGAGCGCGGTGTCATCGTTGCGGCCGGCCATACAAACGCTACATATGCGCAAATCAATACGGCTATCAAGGAAGGTCTCAGCGGTTTCACACATCTGTTTAACGCCATGTCGCAATTAGGCTCGCGCGAGCCGGGCGCTGTTGGCGCGGCGCTCGATTCAGACAATGCTTGGGCTGGGATCATTGTTGACGGCTACCATGTCCACGACGCATCCTTGCGTCTTGCGTTAAAGTGCATGTCGCCTGCCCGTCTTGCCCTCGTCACCGATTCCATGGCGACGGTTGGCAGTGATATCGATAGTTTTTCGTTGGGCGGTGCGACCGTAATGTCTGACAATGGCAAGCTTACAACACCGCAAGGCGCGCTTGCCGGCTCCACGCTCAACATGATGCTGGCGGTCAAAAATTGCCGTACGCGTTTAAATATTGATCTTGTAACCGCGATACAAATGGCAACCCTGACCCCTTCGCAAGCGCTTGGCCAACAAAATATTAGAGGCGCGATTTCCACAAACATGAAGGCTGATCTGGTTCACTTTTCCAGCCAATTTAATGTCGTTGAAACCTGGATCAACGGCAGCGCTAGCGAGCCATTAAACCGGGATCGGTAACTTAATGCACCACCGACCGGAAAATAAACGCTTGTTGTCAATCGATGCTCTGCGCGGTTTCGACATGTTCTGGATCATCGGCGGTGATTTTCTGGCGCATGCGCTTGCAGACGCCACAGCTTTTCCCGCTTTCTTGTGGTTGTCCGCTCAAATGCAGCACGCCGATTGGATCGGCGTTAATTTATACGATCTGGTATTTCCATTATTTATGTTTTTGTCGGGTGCATCTGCGGCAATCGTTCTATCGCGCAAAGCGAATTCAAAAATGCCCAGTGCTTATATATCCGGCGCGGCAAAACGAGCGCTTATCTTGATCCTCTTAGGAATAGTGTATAATTGGGGATGGGATATATCGGCTGAGCGCTTTCGTATTCCCAGCGTGCTTGGTCTTATTGGTGTTGCATACCTCATTGCCATAATAATCCTTGTCACAATCAAATCCTGGCCGCAGCGCGCAATGATGTTGGTCGCAATCTGGGTTTTTGTAGCGTTACTACAACTCGTCACACCAGTACCGGGTTTCGGTGCTGGAGATCTTACCGCCGCGGGCTCTATCAATGGATGGATAGACCGGACCATATTGCCGGGCCGGCTCTATGGCGGGGCTTATGACCCCGAAGGCCTGCTCGGCATGGTTTCGGGCGCGACGATTACGTTAGCCGGCGCCTTTGCGGGGGCGCTGTTGGTAAAACCAAACAAGACTTATTTAAAAAAGGCCGCCATCCTTGCCGGAACGGGTTTACTTCTCATGCTCGCGGGTCTGGTGTTGGCGCCGTATTATCCGCCGATAAAAAAGCTGTGGACAGTCACGTTTGACATCATTGCCATCGGCGCCTGTAGCGTATTCTTGGCACTTTTCATCACACTGATCGAACAGCTTCGCATGTGGCGATGGGCTACATTCTTTGCGGTCATTGGGGCCAATTCTATCGCCATCTATATGTTTGCGCGCTTTTTTACCTACCCAGTGCTTATTCCGCTTTCGACTTTTGACGGATCCGTTGGCTTGAGGATATTAGGCATAATCGCCATTCTCGCGATTGAGTGGGGCTTGCTTTTCGCCCTCTATCACAAGCGGATTTTCGTAAAAGTTTGAACAGGCAAGAGTTTGCGGTCTTGCCGCGAAGCCCCCGCCAGCGAAGCCGTTTGCCTGCTGAGCCTTATAATCTGCCTGATTTGCCGGCGTTTACTATAATCATTGGCTTTACAAAGGTATAACACCAATTTAATACATATTATGAGCCGCGTTGGCGATTTTGCTATAGAAATTCTGAGGCGGCTGTTTGCGTAGGGCAAAATTTGCCTGTGGCTAACTACAGGGACATGGGGGCGTGGATGCCAACTGAGCACCTGAATGAACGATTCGTTGAGATCGACAGCTGGTCAACTTCGGAAGCCGTCGAGGCTATGCTTGAAGGTCAGTTGAGCGCTGTTGCGGCGGTAAAGCCGATTGCGCCGCTCATTGCCAGTGCGAGCGAACATGCGGCGGCAAGACTGGCGCGCGGCGGGCGATTGGTTTACGCCGGCGCCGGCACATCAGGCCGTATTGCCGCTCAAGACGGCGTTGAATTGACGCCAACCTATGGCTGGCCAAAAGACAGGATCAAATTTGTC
This sequence comes from Hyphococcus sp., assembly GCA_021776455.1. Lineage (GTDB taxonomy): Bacteria > Pseudomonadota > Alphaproteobacteria > Caulobacterales > Parvularculaceae > Hyphococcus. The sequence continues at coordinate 27,548 of JAJFFX010000002.1, forward strand.
ATTGCTGGAGGGCTGGAGGCACTAGCGGCAAGCGCGGAGGCCGCAGAAGATGATGGCGGCGCGTCTGCTGAAGCGCTCTCGTCTTTGAATTTGAATGCCGAGGATGTTGTGATCGGCGTTGCGGCCAGCGGCGAAACCCGGTTCACTGTCAGCGCGCTTGAGGCTGCGAACAAGGTTGGCGCCCTCACGATCGGTATAGCGAACAACGAAAACACGCCCCTGCTTCAGATCGCGGAATTCGGACTTTGCGCCGAAACAGGAAGCGAGCTTGTCGCCGGATCGACACGGATGAAAGCCGGGACCGCACAGAAGGTTATTCTCAACCTGTTTTCTACGGCGACGATGATCCGATGCGGGAGGGTCTATAAGGGCTTGATGGTGAATATGCTGATTTCCAATTCAAAACTGAAGCGGCGCGCAACAGAAATCATACAGCACCTCACAAATACTGATGTTGAAACCGCAACAAAAGCGATTGAAGCCGGGCAAGGGGATTTAAAGTCTGCAATTTTAATCGGCCTGGGCTATGGCCCGCAAGAAGCCGCCGCCCGGCTCCAATCCAGTCACGGCAACCTGCGGGCCGCCATTGAGAACAACAGCTAAGGAATTTCTCCATGGAGGATCTAAGCCCTAGCAAAGGCAGCAACACGCCGCTCTATCTTCAAATCGCCAGCAATCTACGTGATCGGATCAATACTGGCGGTGTTGGCACGGGCGAAGCGTTGCCATCGGAGCGCGACCTGAGCGAACTGACGGGTGCCTCGCGGGTCACAATTCGCAAAGCGATTGACACGTTAATCGCGGAGGGGTTGTTGTTTCGCAAGCAAGGTTCCGGCACATTCGTGTTGCCTCGGATCGAGGCGCCAGGCTCCTACTTAAGCGGATTCAGCGATGACGCGCGCGCCCGTGGAGATGAGCCGCGCGCCCTATGGATTGTCAAAACCTACGCCCCCCCGACCAGCGACGAGGCGTCCCATCTAAAGGTGTCCGCTAACGCAGAGGTTGCAAGGTTAGGCCGTGTGAGGCTTTCGGGCGGCGAGCCTTTAGCGATTGAGCATGCAGTTGTTCCAAAAAACCTGTTGCCGCCTTTGGATGACATAGGCGATTCTTTGTACGATGCCTTAGAAAGCATGGGCAATCGTCCGGTCACAGGTAAACAAAAAATTAGAGCGTCCCTCGCCACCCCGACTGAGGCCGGCTTGCTGATGATAAAGGAGAACAGTGAAATTCTCCGTATCGAACGGATAACCAAGCTGGCCGATGGAACCGTCGTTGAGTTCACAAGGTCTGCTTATCGGGGCGACCGATACGATTTTGTTTCAGATCTCCAATAAGAAAGACACCGCAGGGAGAGTCGCCTTCGCTGAAGGCCATCGGGAATGTTGAGCAAAAATTTAAAAATACGTTTGTTATAAAATATGCCGAACCAAGAGCTTCTGGCGACACTTCAAAAAATTGTTGGACGCCGATATGTTTTAACCGACCCAAAAATGACCGCGCCATTTCGGCGAGGATATCGATCGGGCTCCGGCAAGGCCCTGGCGGTCGTCAGACCCGGCTGCCTCGTCGAACAATGGCGCGCACTCCAAGCTTGTGTCGCAGCTGACAAAATAATCATTATGCAAGCCGCCAATACGGGCCTCACCGAAGGGTCTACGCCCACGATAGGCTACGATCGTGATGTCGTAATTTTTAATACGCGGCGGATGAAGACTATTCAGGTTTTGCCCGACGCCAGCCAAATCATTGCATTTCCTGGAGCGACGCTGTTTGATCTCGAAGATCTTTTGGAAAAATATAACCGCGAACCACACTCCGTCATCGGCTCTTCATGTATTGGAGCCTCGATCGTCGGCGGCGTATGCAACAACTCCGGCGGCGCATTGGTCGCGCGCGGTCCCGCCTACACGGAATTATGCCTTTATGCAGAAGTCAAAGCGGATAGACGGCTCACCCTCGTCAATGAATTGGGTATTGAACTTGGGCAGGCCCCGGAAGAGATGCTCGCGCGGCTCGAACGAAAAGAATATTCATCTTCAGACATCAGCGGCCCAGCGCTAAAAGCTTCTGACATCGATTATGCATCCTGGGTGCGAAATATCGATAGCCCAACTCCAGCACGGTTTAACGCTGATCCTCGTCGCCTTCATGGCGCTAGCGGCTGTGCGGGAAAGCTAGCTGTTTTCGCCGTGCGCTTGGACACATTTCCAAAACACAAATTAGAAAAAACCTATTACATCGGAACCAATAATCCTGGCGTGCTTACGAAATTACGGCGGGACATTCTCGGTAAATTCAAAAATTTACCTATATCGGCAGAGTACATGCATCGGGATATTTTCAACATATCTGAACAATATGGACGTGACACGATATGGCTAATTTTGATGCTGGGCACAAAATACCTGCCGGCATTTTTTGCCACGAAAGCCCTGATCGACGGATGGCTTGCCGGGCAGGCGCTTTTTTCTCGGCAGCTCACGGACAGGGCGTTGCAAACCATCGCTAAAATTCTCCCTAATCCAATTCCTAAAAATATCAGAACCTGGCGCGACAAATATGAGCACCACTTAATCTTAAAAATGAGCGATCAGGGGGTAAGCGAGGCCACCGGCTACTTATGTTCTTTCTCTGAAGTTTCTGATTTCGGCTATTTTGAATGCTCCCCACACGAAGCGAAATTAGCTTTTCTAAACAGGTTTGCGGCGGCGGGCGCCGCTGTACGGTTTGAAGCTGTACATAAAGGTGATGTTGAAGGTATTTTAGCTTTGGATATCGCGTTACGACGTAACGATAGCCAATGGTTCGAATCTCTTCCAGAAGAGATGGAGGGGGCGTTGTTGTGCAAATTATATTATGGGCATTTTCTCTGTCATGTGCTGCACCAAGATTATATAATCAAAAAAGGCGCTAATGTTGAGGCTATAAAACATCGAATGTTAGATATCCTGGATCGGCGCGGCGCCAAATATCCGGCAGAACATAATGTTGGGCACTTATATCGAGCCGGCGGCACACTTGCAGCTCACTACAAAGATATTGATCCCACCAACACATTTAACGCTGGTGTTGGGAAAATGGAGAAAACAAAAAACTATTCAAAATGACCGTAAAAAATTCTCACTTGAGCTTCACAACGACACATGTTCCATCATCAGATTTCTTTACCCGTATATGTTTCCTGCATTCTGGATCCGCATTCTCTGCTGCCCGGATATCACCCGACACATAAAGAAGGGGATCTTTTTGCACGCGCTCAAACAGGTCCGCGTAATTGCCGAGCTCAAAGGTTTCGGTATATCGCAGAAACCCATCACTCATGAGCGCAATACTATCGCCGGCATTTAAAGGTGTCTGCTGAATGTTTAAATCGTCTGCGTTTACCTCTGTCAGACTGAGAATTCGATAGCCGTCAGGCTGATTCATCTTTTGCCGGTTTTCCTTCATGAACGGCGTCAGCTTGGAAATAAGCTCCGCATGCGACAAGTCCGGGTTATATTTTCGAATCTCGCGAAGCGCTATCTGTGTCCTATTTTCAAAGGGCTCAAGCGAGTCATCGTAAAATATGCGCGTGCCGCCTGTCTCATCGGTAAACAGCGCTTTGCAATCGCCAAGTGAGGAGATTTCTATTGCTCCTCCAAGCATTCTGACCATGACCAAGGCCGCTGAAGGCGCTAACGCTAGACCGCGATCAGAATTGGCGGATCCTTCCAAATATTTATCTCTAGTCGACGCAACGGCTCGGTTCACAACATCAAGCGTTGGCGCTTCGGGCGTGGTCAGAAGCTCAAAGTCCAAAAAACGGCTAAATGTGCGAACAAACCAATAGGCGTCGCTTGGATAGGGCAGCTTTTCGTCGGAAACGCCTGTTGCGCCATCAAGAACCCATGCTGCTTTTTCCGTCCATCCAAAAAAGTCTTCGTTCACAACGCCGTCACCCGCGACAGAACAGCCAGCTAC
>JAJFFX010000011.1 GCA_021776455.1 Hyphococcus sp.
GTTGCGCGATGAAGCGCGCGGCGGCCCGTTTGTGTTGCGCACGAATATGGGCGCAGGTCATGGCGGTTCGGCGGCGCGGTTTGAACAACTCGATGAGCGCGCGCATCTTTACGCCTTTGCGCTGAAGGCGCTGGGCATGGAAGACGCCGTGCCGATTGCGCATAAGAAGTAGAGTTTAATTTGAGTGCTGATGATTAGGCTTTAGCTCTTGTAGAAAGAACCCCCTTCGACCGCTTCGCGGCCACTTCCCCCGTAAACGGGGGAAGAAAGACCTTGCTGCGAACTCAACGTAGCTCTTCCCCCGTTTACGGGAGAAGTGTCACCGAAGGTGACGAAGGGGGCTCTTCCGGCAAAAACCGCGCAAATTCCCACAACCTCCACACGAATCGAATCTTCGATTTTACAACCCTGAGAGGGTAGTTGGCCATAAAACCCATATTTGGTGAAAAGTTATCCTCACCGATTCCAGCGGCCTTACACTCCCAAACAATGTTGAAATGTGGCTCATGACAAAGGCGGTAAGCCTCCCATGGGGAGCGCCGCAAAACCCGATTGGCCCTTTCAGCGTTCATGTATGCGCAGCGCAAGCTGGCGTGTGCGGGCTCTTTGACATTATGGATTTTTACGGCGCGTTCGATTGCACTAAGGTTGGCGCGCCCGTGTATAAAAGTAGAGGGAAAGTAGACCCTGCACGTTACACATTCGCCTCCTGAAGAGATGGAGGCGGATGTGTACGGTTGCGCGAAGCTTTGCGTTTAGGCTGTTGAGCGGTGAGAGAGTTGGGCTGCCGCCAAGCGTTCTAATCTTTGCGCGGTTTTGCGTTTGATTTTCGTCGCTTTTTCTTTTTCTTGACTGGCGCGGATGTGGCGCTGCGCCGGTTACTTTTCTTTGCGCCTTTGCTTCCGGATTTTTTCGTTGCGCTTTTTCGCTTCTGACCGCCGGGCAGGGGATTGCTCAGCATGTCAAAGCGCAAACCTCCGGTGAGCGGTGTGGCTTCCGCCAGCTTGACGCGGACTTCCTGGCCCAGCCGGAAGACGCCGCCCGAGGCGCTGCCGATAACGCAATGCATTGCTTCTTCATAACGATAATATTCATTGCCGAGATTGCGGATCGGAATGAAGCCGTCGGCGCCGGTCTCATCGAGCATGACGAACAGGCCAAATCGCGTGACGCCGCGAATGCGGGCGTTGAAGCTGGCGCCGACGCGGGCCTCCAGAAACGCCGACAGATAGCGGTCGTTAGCCTCGCGCTCGGCGGCCATGGCGCGGCGCTCCAGCGTTGAAATCTGGTCGGCGATATCGCCGAGCGCTTTTGCCTCCTCCGCGCCCTGACCGCCCGGTCCGAGCTTGCAGGCTTTGACCAGCGCGCGATGGACCGTGAGGTCTGCATAACGCCGGATCGGCGAGGTGAAATGGGCATAACGCGGCAGGTTCAGACCGAAATGGCCGAGATTTTCCGTGGCGTAAATCGCCTGTCGCTGGGAACGCAAGACAACCTCGGAGACCATCTCCTTTTCATCGCGCTCGCTGGCGATCTTCAGGAGTTGGTTGAAGTTCGCAGGCCGCACGGCGCCGCCCTTGGAAAGCGAATAATCGAGTGATTTCAGATATTCGCGCACACCATTGAGCGCTTCTTCATCGGGCTGGTCATGGACCCGGTAAATCAGCGGCGTGCGGGCGCGTTCTAGGGTTTCCGCCGCCGCGACATTGGCGAGGATCATGAACTCTTCAATCACGCGGTGCGCATCGAAGCGCTCGCGCTTGACGACTTTTTCGACCCCGCCCTTTTTATTCATAATGATCTTGCGCTCGGGCAGGTCGAGGTCGAGCGGCGCGCGTTTGCCGCGTTCGCTCCAACGGGCTTTGAAAGCGCTGTAAAGGTTTTTCACCGCGGTTTTAATCTCAGCCGAAGCGGGCGCGCCCTCGCTGATGGCTTGCGCCTCTTCATAGGAAAGCTTGACGGCGGATCGCATGATCGCGCGGACAAAGCGGTGGGATTTTTTAACGCCTTGGGCGTCTATAATCATATCAACGGCAAGACATGGCCGGTCTTCATGTTCGCGCAGGGAACAAAGGTCGTTGGAAAGCCGCTCCGGCAACATCGGCACGACGCGGTCGGGCAGATAGACCGAGTTGGCGCGCTCTAGCGCTTCGGTATCAAGCGCGCTGCCGGGACGGACAAAATAGCTGACATCGGCGATGGCGACGATAACGCGATGGCCGCCGGGATTATCCGGGTTCGGATCGGGTTCGGCAAAGACGGCGTCGTCATGGTCTTTTGCATCACTCGGATCGATCGTGAAAAGCGGCGTATCGCGCAGGTCGGTGAAGCCGTCGGCGTCCGGAAGTTGCGCTTTTTGCGCTTCTTCGAGGACCGAGGCCGGAAATTCTGTGCGGATATCCTGATTGGCAAGCGCGATGGTGGAAAAGGCGGGGGTGTCATCGATATGACCGGCGATGGAGCGCACGCGGGCCTTGCGCGGGCCATAGCCGCGTTCATTCTTGGTCTCGATCCACACCAGATCGCCATCCTTGGCGCCGCCATCGTCGCCGGACGCAATGGTGAAATGACCTTTCGCGCGGCGCTCAACAGGGTCGGCGGTCGCGCCGCCGCGCCTGGCGTTATAGACCGCGAGGAAACGGTGCGCGCCTTTGCCGATCTCTTTGATGATGACGGCTTCATAAGAGTTGTCGCCAGCCGGGGTCAGCCGCGCCAGCACGCGGTCGCCGATGCCGGGCGGCGGCTTTCGTTTGGCGGCGTGCGTAGCGGCAATGCGGATCATCGGCGCGCGATGGTCATCGCGCCAGTCGGCCGGTTCGCATTCAAGCTCGCCGTCATCGTCAACAGAGATAACGTCAATCGGCAATACCGGCGCTAAGCGCCCGGCGACGGCGATGCGCTTGCCGGTTTTCAGATTGATTAATCCGTCTGCGTCCATTTGCTTCAACAGCGTCCGCAATTCGGCGCGGGCGGCGCCCTTTACGCCGAAATGCCGCGCCAGGTCGCGCCGCACAGCGTCGCCATCGGCGGCGTTCAAAAATGCGATGATATCGGGTTTGGACGGCAGCGCAGTGGGGTTGGCGGAGCGGCGAGGGCGCGTGGAAGAGGACTTTTTTTCGGGCAAGGGGATGCTTTCGGTGGGCTTGTTGATGATAAACAGTCCCATGCCGTAGCAGGTTCCGCGTTCGCCGGGTAGGGGCGCGTTTAGCGGTTTAGAATGAAAAAAGAAAACGATTAAGCAGCCAGGCCCCGGCGCCGAGGCAAATCAGATGCTGCGATATGATCGAAAAAAGGCCGATATAGGGATTGCCAAGATACATGCGCAGCGCATGGAGAACACGCCCAACGAAGAAAACGCCAGCAAAACCCAATACTAAAATGCTGGAGGCGCCCGCATATTCCATCAGAGCAATAGCGATCAGCACCATGGGCGCAATTTCGATTAAATTACCGTGCGCGCGTATTCTTGCACGCAATGTTTCGTCTTGCGCATCGCCAAATTCAATGCCGCCGAGCCGCGCCCGGCGCGCTGTTACCATAGCGCTCAGCACCACCAACACAATGATGAGGCCGCCTGTAAGTATTGACGTAATTGGTAAACTTATTTCAACCATACCGCGCGCCTAGCTTGTTTTGCTATTGTTGATTTCGGTCATGTTTTGGAGCTGATTGAGCATGCCTGCCCAACCTTTTTCATAACGGCTGCAGGCGTCTTGTGATGGCAGTTGTTCGTGATTGATGATGACTTCGGTGCGTTCATTTTTTTTGACAAGCTGGACGACGACCCGCGTTGAAATATTCGCGTGAATATCCGGTTCTTCCCAAACCCAGGAAAAGACGATCCGGTGCGGTTTTTCGATAATTTCGTACATGCCAGCGACGATGGGGTGCGTGCCATCGGGCATCGAATATCGCAATCGAAAACCCCCTTGCAGAGAGAATGCAAAGGCTAACACTTCAACCGAAATATCAGCATGCGGCGTGAACCACTGAGGCAACAATTTGGGATCACGAAATGCATTGAATACGCATTCTTGATTAGCCGGTATCAAGCGCCGGACAGTAATTGAATGTGCGTGCGCTGCCTCGGTCATTGCCCGTCCTTTGGCTCTACTTTGGTTACAAAATCTTCCAGGCGTTGCAATGTGCCTTCCCAGAACGCTTTGTGCCGCGCTATCCAGTCTTCGGCCTCTTTCATGGGCGCCAACGCCAATAGAAACCGATGGTTTCGGCCCTCTATTTCGCGCGTCACCAAGCCTGCCTTTTCAAGCACCTTCAGATGCTTGGAAATCGTCGGCTGTGCAGAATTGAAGGGCGCCCGCAGCGTGTTGGCTGAACAGGGGCCATCGGTTGCGAGCATCGACAGAATTTGGCGGCGCGTGGCATCGCCAAGAGCGTGGAATGTTCGGTCTAAAGGTTGATGGTAATAAATAGCCATATGGCTATATATAATTATCTACGGTTGCTGTCAACAAAAAGGGCGCACGATTTGTGTCCCAGGTAGGAGTGGAGTTTAGCGGCCCACTGTCAGTGGGTCGCGGGGCTGGCCGTCGACAATGATTTCATAATGAAGAATCACGCCCGTGGCGTTGCCGGTCTTTCCTGTGCGTCCGATCAAATCGCCCTGGCGCACCTTATGGCCAGTATGCAGCTTTGCAGCATAGGATGATAAATGGCCATAGCGGGTTTTAACGCGGTCATTATGACGGATCAGGATCATCTTGCCGTAACCGCCCTGCATACGCATCGCCTCAACGACGCCATCGCCGGCGGCGTAGACTGCATGAGCATGTTTTGTGGAAAGATCGATGCCCGCATGGCGCCCCCGGCGGCCATGGCGCGGACCGAAACCCGATGAGAAGCACGCCCGCTGAACCGGCGCTCGTGTGAGCGTCACGCCTGCAACGCGCGCCAAAGGCTGGTAACCCAATATATGCTTTTTGCGATCCGTCGCTGGCGCGTTGTCAATGTGGCTGCCATCACAAAGATGCAGGGTTTTCGCAAAGCCGCTGAATGATGTTGTAGCGGGCCGCGTTGGTGAGGAAGACGGCGTGGAGGCAGGTGCAGTCGCGCAAGCAGCAAGGCCCACCGCGCCGATGGCGAAAAGTATCAACCCAGGCAAACGCATCCCGAATACTCACTCGATTACCAGCCCATAGACTATACTGCG
>JAJFFX010000101.1 GCA_021776455.1 Hyphococcus sp.
GCTTTATATCGACTTGCATCTCGTCCATGAGGTGACGTCGCCGCAGGCGTTTTCGGTTTTGGAGGAGCGCGATTTAACAGTGCGTCGTCCTGATCTAACCATCGCCACGCTCGACCACTCAACGCCGACATCGCCGCCGAAACCCAATGGCGAGCTTGCCTATGCAACGCCGCAAGCCAAACGTCAGGTGGACCGGCTGATTAAAAACTGCGCCCACCATAAAATCCGACTGCTCGGTCTTGGCGATCCGCGGCGCGGTATTGTGCATGTGATTGGCCCCGAACTTGGCCTTACCCAGCCGGGAAAAACTATTGTCTGCGGCGACAGCCACACATCGACCCACGGCGCCTTCGGCGCGCTCGCCTTCGGGATCGGCACGACAGAAGTCGGGCATGTGCTGGCGACCCAATGCGTCCTCCAGCGCAAGCCAAAATCCATGCGGGTTACGTTTGATGGCGCACTGCCCGCGGGCGTCACCGCAAAGGATATGGCGCTTTATATGATCGCCGAAATCGGCGCCAGCGGCGGGCAAGGCTATGCGATTGAGTTCGCCGGCGAGGCGGTGCGGGCGCTGTCTATGGAAGGGCGGATGACATTGTGCAACATGTCGATTGAAGCTGGCGCAAGGTTTGGCATGATCGCGCCGGATGAGACGACGGTTGATTACCTGCAACATCGCGAACAGGCGCCGCAAGGCGCGGCGTGGGAACGTGCGCTCCAGCGTTGGCTTGCGCTACCGAGCGACGATGGCGCTATGTTCGACAGAGAAATCGACATCGATGCGTCAAAGATCCGTCCGATGATTACCTATGGCGTGTCGCCGGATGCAGCCGCTGCGGTTGATGCGACTGCCCCATCTGCGCAATCGGACGCTGATCGCCTGGCGCTGGACTATATGGAAATCGCGCCGGGACGGCCATTCTCTGCGACCGAAGTGGACCGCGTCTTTATCGGCAGCTGCACCAATTCGCGCCTGTCTGATTTGCGCGAGGCCGCCGAAATCATGCGCGGGCGCAAGGTCAACGACACAGTTGTGGCGCTGGTCGTGCCGGGGTCTGTGGCGATCAAACGCGCGGCGGAAGCCGAAGGCCTCGATAAAGTCTTTATTGCTGCTGGCGCAGAGTGGCGTGAGCCGGGGTGCTCGATGTGTATCGCCATGAATGGCGATCAGGGCGCGCCGGGCGAGTTGGTTGTCTCCACTTCAAATCGAAATTTTGTCGGTCGCCAGGGCAAAGGCGTGCGCACGGTTCTCGCCAGCCCCGCAACCGCCGCCGCCTCGGCCATTGAAGGCCGGATTGCCGATCCTCGAAACTATCAAAGCAACAAGATGGAGCAGGCTGATGTCGCTTGAGCCCATTCAAAAGCTCACCTCGCGCACGATTGTAATGCGGCAGGAAAATATTGACACGGACCAAATCATTCCAGCGCGGTTCCTGACCACAACTACGCGCAAAGGGCTTGGCAAGTCGGTGTTTTTTGATTGGCGCTATAATTCTGAAGGCAGGCTGCGCAATGACAGTCCGCTCGATGGCTTTAATCCGGCGGACTACAAGATTTTGGTGGCCGGATCGAATTTCGGCTGCGGTTCTTCGCGCGAACATGCGCCCTGGGCGCTCGCCGATTTTGGCTTTCGCGCGGTCATCAGCTCCGACATTGCCGATATTTTCAAAAGCAACGCATTGAAAAACGGTCTGCTACCGCTTGAAGTCGATGACAAAACCCACCGCCGGCTTTTGGCCGCGCCAGGGGAAGAAATTTCGGTCGATCTGGTGAGCCAGACAGTGCGCTTCGGCGAGGAGGGATGGCAGACCGTCTTTCGGGTCGATCCGTTTGCGCGGCGCTGCTTGCTTGATGGCGTTGACCCGCTGGGGCATTTGCTCAATCAGCTTGCAGTCATTGAGCAACATGAAGAGGACCGGCGTGGGCTTTAACATCACTTACCTGCCCGGCGACGGCGTTGGACCGGAAGTGGCGGCTGCGGCGCGAGCGGTTGCGCAAAAGGCTGCGGAAAAATTCGCACTTTCACTTGCGTTTCACGAGTTTCCGTTTGGCGGCGCGGCTATTGATACGCATGACGATCCGTTTCCCTCCGTTACCAGGCGCGCCTGCGCGGAGGCGGATGCGGTATTTCTTGGCGCCGTCGGCGGGCCCAAATGGGATGGCGGGCCCGTGCGCCCTGAAGCCGGGCTATTGGACCTGCGTAAGATGCTTGGCCTTTACGCTAATCTGCGTCCGATCCGCATCATGGCGGGGATGGAGGAGCTGTCGCCGCTAAAAACGGTGCGCGCGCGCGACGTTGATATTCTATTCGTCCGCGAGTTGACGGGCGGGGTTTATTTCGGCGAGCGGGTTGAGGGTAATGAACACGCAAGCGATCAATGCGCCTATTCGCGTGAGGAAGTCGAGCGCGTGGCGCGGGTCGCCTTTGAGGCGGCGCGTGCGCGTAAGGGCAGGCTGGCCTCGGTTGATAAGGCGAACGTCCTTGCGACCAGCCGGCTCTGGCGCAGTGTTGTGAACACGCTTCATGAAAGCGATTACAGTGATGTCGAGCTTGAGCATGTGCTGGTCGACGCCATGGCGATGAAACTCATCCAGCAGCCGGCGGCGTTTGATGTCGTCCTGACCGAGAATATGTTCGGCGACATTTTAAGCGACGAAGCCTCGGTCATTATCGGCTCCATCGGACTTGCGCCATCAGCTTCGCTGGGCGGCGGCAGAGCGGGGCTTTATGAGCCGATCCACGGCTCAGCCCCGGATATTGCCGGCCAGGACAAAGCCAACCCTGTGGGCGCTATATTAAGCGCGGCGATGATGTTTCGCCATAGTTTTGGCGCGGAAGCGCCAGCGAAAGCGATAGAAGAAGCCGTCGAAGCGGTGCTGGCGGCGGGCCATGGTACAACCGACATTGGTGGCGATGATGGATGTTCTGCATTCTCTGAACGGGTGATTGCACATCTTGCGGATTAAGCTGACGTTGTCATTAAATTAATATCTATACAAACTAACATAACATATTCACTGCGCGCCAAAATGCGACGTATCCGCGTGGTGACAATCCTGACGGAGAGGGCTAACCTGCCGCCGGAATCGCGGGCGCGCATGCGGCTTGTTTGTATATAGGAGCAAATTTTGACGGTTGTGATTATCGGCGGCGGGCAGGCGGCGAGCCAGGCAGCGGCGAGCCTGCGTCAGGAGGGCTGGACGGCGCCCATCACCATCCTCGCCGAGGAAGATCGCCCGCCCTATCAGCGCCCGCCTCTGTCGAAAAAATTTCTCGAAGGCGCGCTTGAAGCTGAGCGGCTGCTGCTAAAGCCGGAACAATTTTATGCGCAAAATTCTATCGATTTGCGGCTTGGCGTGCGCGCCGCGTCGATAGATGTCGATGGCAAATCAGTGTCGCTCGCATCGGGCGAAAAGCTTGGTTACGATAAGCTCATCATCGCCACCGGGTCGGCGCCGCGCAAACTGCCGGTTCCCGGCGCGGATGCGCAAGGTGTTTTCTACCTGCGCAGCGCGGCGGATGCGCTCGCCTTGAAGCCGCGTCTGGCGGAGGGGAAATCCATTGCTATTATTGGCGCTGGCTATGTAGGGCTAGAGGTTGCAGCGACAGCGCGCAAGGCGGGGGCGAATGTCGTCATCATCGAATCCGCCCCCCGCGTGATGTCGCGCGTTACCGGGGAATTCTTTTCCAGTTATTTACAAAAGCATCACCTCGCCAGGGGCGCCACATTATTATTGGAAGCGATGGCGACGCGTCTTGAAACTGACGACGGCCGGCTTGTCGCTTGCGCATTCGCCAATGGCGAAAAGATTGCAATCGACACCGCCGTCATCGGCATCGGCGTTGTGCCGTCCACGGATATTGCAGAACGCGCCGGGATAAAATGCGACAATGGCGTTACGGTCGATGAATATTGCCGCACTAATATCGAGGATGTTTTTGCCGCTGGCGATTGCGCTAATCATTATAATACCCATTACGACATGAATTTACGGCTTGAATCCGTGCACAATGCCATTGAGCAGGCAAAGACTGTTGCGGCGACCATTTGCGGCAAGGACAAACCCTATCGTCAGGCGCCGTGGTTCTGGTCTGACCAGTATGATCTCAAAATCCAGTCTGTGGGCGTCAGCACCGGGCATGATGATTATTTCGTTTCCGGCAATCCAGAAGAGGATAGTTTTTCGGTGCTTTACTTCTCGGGCAATCGGCTTATCGCTGCTGATTGTGTTTGCCGGCCCGCTGATTATATGGTTGTAAGAAAACTACTTCAGGACCAGAGGTTGATTTCTATCGACGATGTCAAAGGCGCGGACGGGGATTTCAAGGCCCTGATGGCGCGGCGATAATAGAAGGTACCATAGATGACACAAATTTCTCGCCGCGCGGCGCTAAAATCATCCGCCGCAATCAGCATGCTGGCCGGTTTTGGTTGCGACCGTGATGCGCCTTCGACGACAGATGATCTGGAAAACTTAGATGCTGTCTCGACTGCGCAAGCGATCAAGAGCGGCAATGTGAGCGCGCCTGAGGTCGTTAACGCGGCCATCGACAGGGCGCAAAAAATTAACCCGGCGATTAATGCGATTGTCACGCCTTATTTTGATACGGCGCGCGAACAAGCCGCTGCCGCGCCGTCGGGCGCCTGGTTCGGGGTTCCAACCTTTATCAAAGACCTCAATAATGTCATCGGACAACGTACGACCTTTGGATCGCGCGCGTTTGCAAACTATGTTGCAACCGATCAGTCCCCACATGTCTCTGCGATTTTTGCAAATGGGCTCATTAGCCTCGGCAAAAGCGCGTCGCCGGAATTTGGCCTGACCGCGACCACCGAACCGATGCTAAGCGGTGCGACGCGCAACCCATGGAATACCAACCATTCGACGGGCGGGTCGTCCGGGGGCGCGGCTGCATTGGTGGCCGCGCGTATAACGCCCGTCGCGCATGCGTCTGACGGCGGCGGGTCGATCCGCATTCCAGCGTCCTGTTGCGGCCTTGTCGGCCTCAAACCAACCCGCGCGCGCATGCCAATCCCCGATGGCGACCCGACCGCGCCGCTTATTTTGACCGAACACGGAATACAAAGTCGCAGCGTGCGCGACACCGCCGCCTATCTTGCGATGATGGAAGTAGAAAACGACCTTCCGCAAGTCGGGCTGGTGAGCGGACCGGTGTCCGCGCGTAAGAAGGTTGGCTTTTTTACAACACCGCCGACAGGCGTTGCGGTCGATCAAGAGGTTGCTTCGGTTACAGAGGCTACCGCGCGCAAGCTTGAAGGTCTTGGTCATGAAGTAACGGAAATTGAACCGCCTTTCGATTCCTCGGTCTTGCAAGATTTTGGAATCTACTGGGCGGCGCGTGTCGCCATGGTAGTTGCAAACTGGGAACGCGCGAGCGGGCAAAAAGCCAGCTACAAGGCATTTGAACCCTTTACCTTTGGCCTTATCGAATTTTATGAAGCGCGTCGTGGCCTGTTGGAAACAGCGATTGCCCGGTTGATAGCCTTCGAGCGGGATTACCGCGCGGCATTTTCGGATGTCGATCTTCTTTTGTCGCCGGTTTTAGCAAAGCCGCCGCCAGAGATCGGCTACTTATCGACCACCTATGGTTTTGATTTAATCATGGAGCGTCTCACCGAGTATGTCGCCTTCACCCAAGTCGTCAATGTATCCGGCGGGACGGCAATTTCTCTACCGGTTGGCATGTCATCAGGCGGTTTGCCAATCGGCGCCCAACTTGCCGCAACGCCGGGCAACGAAAAAGCAATTCTTGAAGTCGCCTATGAGTTGGAAGAAGAATTTGAATGGCGTAAGCGTGCGCCAGATCTTGCATAGGCCTCATCTTGTCGCGCATCCGATCATTGTCGGTACGCCTATCTTTGGCGCGTCAGTTCGCCACGCATTAACGGGCTACTCATCAACTTTATGTAAAGCATAATTAACTATGTTGAGCGCGAGCCTGACAATGAAGGAGGCCTGCTCATGCCAATCATGAATTGGGACCAGACGCTTGATATAGGCGTTCCAGCAATGAACGCGGATCACCGCGACATCCTTGATGTAATGAACGAGATCTTCGATGCACACGAGGCGGGACAAGAAGGAGATATCATTAATCGGCTTGTCTCCCGATTAGGCGCTGTCTGCACGCGCCATTTCGCTGATGAAGAAGCCTTCATGGAGAAGGTCGACTACCCGGGTCTTAACTCCCACAAGCTTATTCATAAAAAACTACTGGAAGACTTTTCAGGCCATGCGGCAGCGGTTAAAGCCGCGGGCGGCAAAGCAAATGAAGAGTTCTTCGGCTTTTTGAAACGCTGGCTCGTTGCTCACATCAGGGGCATCGATTCCAAATACGCCGAGCACGCAAATTCCAGCTTGTCGGTCGCGAACGGCTAAGGGTTTGCGCCCATCAAGAAGGTTTGTGCGGTGAAAAGCAGCTTTCGCCGTCTACGTATAAAAGTTGATTGTCGGGCGTCCCGGCGAACGCTTATAATCCGTACGCCAGTTGACCGGTGATCTTGAACTCGACTTTAACGCCAGCGCACGTCTGCAACAACGGCGGGCGCATGCTGTAAACTTAGTTATATCTCCGGACGGCTATAGGCCTGCCCGGCTCCAGGGCGTGGTCATGTGAAGCGGCTCTTCGGCAAGCTCACGATGAAACCGGTTCATCAGTTCGGTCACACGACCACCAAGAATTTGGTGCAGGATTTCAGTCAACCAAATACCATTCAGCCCAGTATCGGCGCCGGATTTACGTCGGAGCGTGTTGGATGCATATTGCGTTTTGCGTCTATTCAGGGCGAGCTACAGGCTGGGCTTTATTTTTGTGAAAGAGACCCTATTTGTGTGCGCCCACTGTACAGTGGTGGTGGGAAGCTGTGAGACAGACCATAAAGACGAGTGTGCATGCTCTCATTTAGTTCGTTGAATCTATTGAAGAAACCATGAAACATCAATCACATAGATTCTGCGTCGCGCCGATGATGGACGGCACTGATCGTCATTGTCGGTATTTCCATCGTTTGCTGACCAAGCGCGCGCGGCTCTATACCGAAATGATCACCGCGGACGCTATTATTCATGGCGACCGTGACCGACTGCTCGGATTTAACGTTAGCGAACATTCCGTCGCGCTGCAGCTCGGCGGCGGCGATCCGGCCAAGCTTGCGGAGGCGGCAAAGATTGGCGAGGCTTTTGGCTATGATGAAATCAACCTCAATGTCGGCTGTCCATCGGGCCGGGTGCAATCGGGCGCTTTTGGCGCTTGCCTGATGAAAGAACCGGCGCTGGTTGCGCGCTGTGTCGCGGCGATGGGCGATGCGGTCGATATTCCCGTCACGGTGAAGTGCCGTATCGGCGTTGATGATCAGGACCCGGAAGAGAGCCTCACCGAGTTCATTGATACGGTTGCGCAATCCGGCTGCAATATTTTCATCGTTCATGCGCGCAAGGCGTGGCTCGACGGTCTAAGCCCGAAAGAAAATCGTACAGTACCGCCGCTTGATTACGATCTCGTGCACCGTCTCAAGCGCGCGCGGACGGCGTTAACCGTGGTCCTGAATGGCGGGCTTGAAACGCTCGCCCAATCGCACCAGGAGCTTGACGGAGTTGATGGCGTGATGCTCGGACGCGCCGCCTATGGTACGCCTTATATATTGTCGGGTGTCGACCGAGAATTTTTCGGCGACCCGACGCCAGCGCCGCTCCGTGAGGATGTCGTACGCGCGATGTCGGATTATCTGAAGGCGCAATTTTTGCTGGGCGTGCGACCGCATTCTATTACCCGCCATATGCTCGGGTTATTTCACGGGAGCCCCGGTGCGCGGGTCTGGCGGCGGTTTTTGTCAGAAAACGCGCCGGCGTCGCGCGACGATATTCTAGATCGCGCGGCCGACGTCATGCGCAACATTTATGTGGCGGTATAATTTTGGCTCTCATGGACCTCCTCTCCGATCACGTATTTTTAGTGTTAGGCGTCATGCTGGCCGGCATCCTTGCGGGTTTTGCCGGCGGCATGTTCGGGATTGGCGGCGGCATCATCACTGTGCCGGCTTTATATGCAGTGTTTCAATCACTTGGTGTGGGCGAAGAAGCGAGCCTTAAAACTGCTATCGGCACATCGCTTAGCGTCATTGTCGTGACATCAATCCGTTCCCTGATGACCCACCACCGCGCCGGTCATGTGGATGGTGAAATGTTGCGCGCCTGGGGCCCTTGGATTGCGCTTGGCTCTGCGGCTGGTGGGTTCCTTGCGCGATGGGCGCCGGTTGAACTGTTGACGATTATCTTTGCAGGCGGCGCGATTTATATCGGCTTTCGGCGGGTGTTTCCAAAAAACCGGGCGACGGCGCCGGATGTTAACCTCATGCGCAAGCGCCTGAAAATACCACTCGGCGCCGGGACCGGGCTGTTCTCCAGCCTGATGGGGCTCGGCGGCGGCGCGGTCGGCGTGTTGGTAATGACCCTGGCGGGCCGGCCGATGCATCAGGCGATTGCAACATCGGCGGGCTTCGGGATTGCCGTCGCGGTTCCGGGGGTGATCGGTTTTATAATTTCCGGCTGGGGGATCCCGGGCCTGCCGCCGGGGTCATTCGGGTTCGTGAATACGGCGGCGTTTGCTGCGATGGCGGCGATGGCTGCGATCACCGCGCCGATTGGCGCCCGCCTCGCGCATCGGCTCAACGGCGATTTCCTGTCGAAACTGTTCGGGCTTTATGTCTTCATTGCCGCAGTTGGCCTGAGCTGGGATGTTTTTCATCCATAGGGTGTTGTGCGGAAAATGTTGCAACGCGGAAGATTTTTCTATCAATCGCGTTCTGGCCCTGATACGTTTTTGGGAGCATGAAGCAGTGAGTACGGTCGACCATGGAAACGATTATTTCAGGCGTCGGCAGTTATCTGCCCGAAAATGCCGTCACCAACACTGAACTCGCCAAACGCATCGACACATCGGATGAATGGATCCGGTCGCGCAGCGGCATCGGTCAGCGCCATTTCGCAGCCGATGACCAGTCGACATCGGACATGGCGCGCGAAGCAGCGTGGAACGCACTGGAACAGGCGGGCCTGAAGCCAACCGATATCGGTCTGATCATTGTGGCGACGGTGACGCCGGACAAAACCTTTCCATCGACGGCAGTTTATGTTCAGCAAAAACTTGGCGTGCCGCCTTGCATCGCATTTGATGTATCGGCCGCCTGCGCCGGCTTCATCTATGCGATGAATGTTGCCCACAGCTTCATCACCACAGGTCAAGTGAAGCATGCGCTGATTATTGGCGCAGAGAAACTGTCGTGTTTTCTCGATTGGAATGACCGCGCAACCTGCGTGTTGTTCGGCGACGGCGCGGGCGCGGCTATTTTAAGCGGCGTACCGGCGCGCACCGCAGCGCGGCCGAGGGGCATTCTGGCGACGTATCTGGCGGCGGATGGGCGCCTTGCAAAACATCTTTACGCTGATGGCGGCCCGTCAACCACCGGTACGGTCGGTCAGGTGCGGATGAATGGCAAGGAAGTTTTCCGCAACGCCGTTCAGGAAATTGCCGGCGCGGTTTTTGAGGTGACAGAACGCGCCAAGGTTAGCCGTCACGACATCGACTGGTTCGTGCCGCATCAGGCCAATATCCGGATCATTCATTCCTGCGCCAAGAAGCTGGAGCTTGACGAGAGCAAGGTCATTGTCACCATCGACAAACACGCCAACACATCCTCGGCGTCCATCCCGCTGGCGCTCGATGTCGGCATTCGCGACGGGCGCATCAAGCGCGGCGACCTTCTGGTCTTCGCCGCCCTCGGCGGCGGGTTGGCGTGGGGTTCGGCGTTGGTGCGGTATTAATCAGGCGCTTGATGGCTGGATTTCGCGATTGATTAGCGATTACGCGGCCTATTTTAGAGGTATAATTCTGCGATGAGTGAAGAAGCCTTGAACGCACGCATTGAAAAGCTTGAAGAGCGCGCCGCTTTTCAGGAAAACGCCATTGAAGAGCTGTCCGATGCGGTTACCGATCAATGGAAACTGATCGATGCATTGAAACGCGACACCCAGCGCCTTGGTAATGAGCTCAAAGAGGTTGAGGGAAACCTGGCGCAGGGCGAACAGCGTGAACCGCCGCCACCGCATTATTAAGCCCTAAATCTTCTGATTATAGTCGCCAATTTCCGGATGCTGTTTAATCACCGCGTCCAGTTCAACGAACATCGCTTTCATGTTTTCTTCCGAGGTCGGGCTTTCAACGACCACCACAAGCTCGGGCTTGTTGGAGGAGGCGCGGATGAGGCCCCAGGTGCCGTCTTTGGCGGTGATCCTGACGCCGTTGATGGTGACGACGTCGCGGATCTTTTGACCGATGATTTGACCGCCCTCCGCTTCACGGTCGACAAAGCTTTTGACGATCTTATCAACGACGCCATATTTTGTTTCGTCCGCGCAATGCGGCGACATGGTTGGCGACTGATAGGTTTTGGCGAGCGATTTGCGTAAGTCGGAGAGTTTCTTGTCCGGATTGCGGTCCAGCATCTGCAACAGTGCAATCGCAGCGATGAGGCCGTCATCATAGCCGCGCCCGATTGGCTCATTAAAGAAGAAGTGCCCGGATTTTTCAAAACCCGCCAGCGCGCCCATCTCATGGCTCTTGCGTTTGATATAGGAATGGCCGGTCTTCCAGTATTCTGTTTTTGCGCCATTCGCCTGCAATATCGGGTCGGTGACGAACAGGCCGGTTGATTTTACATCAACTACGAATTGCGCGTTTTTGTGAAGCGCGGAGAGGTCCCGCGCGAGCAGAACACCAATCTTGTCGGCGAAAATCTCCTCGCCCTCATCATCGACGACGCCGCAGCGGTCGCCGTCGCCGTCAAAGCCGAGCGCAACGTCGGCGCCATGTTCGTGAACCGCATCGCGCATGGCGTGCAGCATTTCCATGTCTTCCGGGTTCGGATTATAGCGTGGGAATGTATGGTCGAGTTCGGCGTCCATCGGCACGACCTCAAGCCCGAGCCGCTCCAGCGTCTCCGGCGCGAAGGCCCCGGCGGTGCCGTTGCCGCAGGCGGCGATGATTTTCATTTTGCGTTTGAAGGAAACGCCCTCGACGATGTCTGCAATATAGCGCTCGCGCAGGCCCTCGACATATTTATAGGCGCCGCCGGCAAACTCTTTGTATGCGCCCTTGAGGACGATGTCCTTCAGCCGGCCCATCTCATCCGGGCCGAAGGTGAGGGGACGGGCCGCGCCCATTTTAACGCCGGTCCAGCCATTTTCATTGTGGCTTGCGGTGACCATGGCGACGCAATCAATATCAAGATCGAACTGCGCGAAATAGGCGACCGGCGACAAAGCGAGACCGATATCGTTGACCTCAATCCCGGCGGTCATCAGCCCGACGGTCAGCGCCTGCTTGATGGAAATCGAATAGCTGCGAAAATCATGGCCGACGACGATGCGCGGGGGCTTGCCCATTTCGCGGATCAGCGTGCCGAGCCCCTGGCCCAACGCCTGGATGCCGAGCAGGTTGATCTCCTTTTCAAACAGCCAGCGCGCGTCATATTCACGAAACCCTGTAGGTTTGACGAGCGGGGTCACCTCATAGGCAAGAGTGTTGGATTTTATGTCGGCGCGCGGGCTCGGCAGCATGTAGATCGTCCTTTGATATGGAATTGCGGCGCACTTTAGGGCCGCTCGCAGCATATGCAACACTGATGCCCGGGAGAAAGAATCGGGCCTAGTCCCGTGACATTGTGGTGTTTTTTGACCATAGTCCCGCCAATTCATACCGTCGCTCAGACGGGGATTACAGCTGCACGCCGGCGGGGGCTGAGAAAACAGGGTAGGGGTTCATGGATCTGCCGACTGATATTAGCGACGTACGATTGCGTTGCGCGGCTATCTTCACGCCTGTTGCATTGCAGAATTTCAATTCAGCTTACCAAAAAGGGTGACGAATGAGCGCGAAAATTATCGAAATGCTAGAGGGCCGTTTTATCGGTCTAATAGGCGTTGTTGTGATCATCCTGATCGCGGTCATATTTTCACGCAACCGTAGGGCCATAAACTTCAGGATTGTGTTGAGCGCCTTTGGTCTGCAAGTCGCCGTTGCCTTTTTTGTACTTTATACGTCCATTGGTAAAACCATCATCAGCGCTATGTCACTAGGCGTGACGAACATTCTTGGATACGCCAATGACGGAATAGATATGGTTTTCGGGGAACTTGCCGGTGATAGCTTCGGCACCGTCTTCGCCATTCATGTCTTGCCCATCATAATATTCTTTTCCGCGCTGATGGCGGTGCTTTATCATTTACGCGTCATGCAGGTGATTGTCGCCGGGGTCGGCGGATTTCTACAAATCATCATTGGCACCCGGCCGGTAGAATCCCTGAACGCCGCGGCGAATGTATTTGTGGGTCAAACCGAAGCCCCGCTTGCCATCAAGCCTTTCCTTGGCCGGGTCACCGGGCCGCAACTATTCGCCATCATGGTGTCGGGTCTTGCATCCGTCGCCGGCACGGTGCTCGCCGCCTATGCGCAAATCGGTATTGAACTCCAATACTTGCTTGCCGCCAGTTTGATGGCTGCGCCAGGCGGGTTGCTGATGGCGAAGCTGATTATTCCTGATGATGATGAAGAAGAAAAAAATGAACTGACCGTCATGGCGATCACCAAGGAGCGTTCCCCCCACACGAATATTGTAATGGCCGCAGCGGTCGGCGCACAGGATGGCTTGAAGCTGGCGCTGACGATCGGCGCCATGTTGATTGCCTTTGTCGGGTTGATCGCGCTTGTCAACGGAATGCTTGGGGGCATTGGCGGACTTGTCGGCATAGAGGACCTATCTGCGCAAAAGATTTTGGGCTGGATTTTTGCACCGCTGATGTATTTGTTAAGCATCCCCTGGGCAGAAGCGCAGGCGGCTGGCGCCATTTTTGGCGAAAAGCTGATCTTAAATGAATTTATCGCCTATTTCAGTTTGATTGATCAGGCCGACACGCTGAGCCCGAAGACAGTGGCGATCGTAACATTTGCGCTCTGCGGTTTCGCTAATGTTTCCTCAATCGCGATTCTTCTGGGCGGGTTAGGCTCGCTCATTCCGGACCGGATGGAAGAAATTGCAAGATATGGCGTATACGCAGTGTTGGCGGGGTCACTATCAAATCTGATGAGCGCGGCGCTTGCCGGGTTGATTTTACCGTGATCGAAGGCGATTTTACGAAGATACAAACAGCGATTATCGGCTTGTGAAAATGAAAATAACATGGCGCCATCGCTGATAAAACTGCTGAAGGAAATTCGCAGCTGTGATATTTGCGTTGAAGCGCCGCTAAAGACGCCGTTGCCGCACGACCCCCGCCCGGTTGTGCAAGCCTCGAAAAGTGCGCGGCTCGGGGT
>JAJFFX010000102.1 GCA_021776455.1 Hyphococcus sp.
CGGCCCGGTGGTTATAGCGGGGAGCTTCCACCCGATCCCATCCCGAACTCGGTCGTTAAAGTCCCCAGCGCTGATGGTACTACGTCTTAAGGCGTGGGAGAGTAAGTCGCCGCCAGGCCTGCCAAGAGGATTTGACCCTTCTTCGATGTTTTCTTTCCCAGCGGAACAAAGTTATTTCGCCAGACCAAAATGCGTTTATCTAAAGCGCGTTTTGGTCTGGCATTTTTTGTGGCGGGGCGGGGTAAAGAAGATCCAGGTTCTAGCCGTACAGGTACGCGCTGCATGGGGTGGTGCGCTCGACCATCACCAATATTTGACGCCGGGGCCAGGATAGTGAGACAACGTCGCCAGGGTGGCCGCTTGCGGCGTGAGAGGCGGAGATCGATGATGATCCGGGGCGCACAGACTTTTTTGGCTATGCTTTTTGTCCTGGCCGCATGTTCAGGGCCTGGCGGCGATAACGCCAATGAAGACGGAGAACCCGCCGGGCAGGCGGATGGCGCAGCCATCGATGAAGAAGACACCAATCTTGATCTCTGGCTGGAGCGGCTCGAAGTCGGCAGCCGTGAACTTTACAGCGCGCGTGACGCCGTTGTTGATGCGGTTGGTCTCAAAGAAGGCGACTGGGTTGCCGATATTGGCGCGGGGACCGGGCTTTATACAGTATTATTTGCCGAAGAAGTCGGCGCGAGCGGACGCGTTCTTGCCGAAGATATCGAGCCTTTGTTTCTTGATCTCATCAATCAGCGGGCGGCGGACCTTAGCGTCGACAATGTGACGGCGGTGCTTGGGCGCGAAGATGACGTGACGCTGCCTAAAAACTCAGTAGACGTAGTATTCATCGCCGACACCTATCATTATTTTGAAGACCGCCAAGCGGTTATGCGCAGCATCTATGATGCGCTCAAGCCTGGCGGGTCGCTCATCCTCGTGGAGTTTGACATTACGCCGGACGAGCCCCGCCCTGATCACATGTCCCATGTGCGATTTGGCAAGGCGGGTGTGGTTTCAGAGGTCGAATTCATCGGCTTCAAACTCGTTGACGCGCCTGTTGTCGAGGGGCTGGACGAAAACTATTTCGTAAGATTTGTAAAGTCTGTAACGCCTTAACGGCGTCCGTATCGGAATCCGAAGTCGCGGGAATTCCGATACGGATAGGCCTTAGGAATGAGCTGTGCTTGCGGCGCTGGAGCTCAAACTATCCGTTTTGACAGACGGCAGGTTTTGCAGGATGGTTTGAACTAGCGACTTCTCTGTGACGGGTTTTGGCAAATGCCCGTCAAAGCCGAAATCCAAATAGTGCCGCACCTGGTGGTCCATTGCATCAGCGGTAACGGCGATGATCGGCGTATGGTTGAGCCCGCCTTTGTCTTGTAGGTTGCGGATTTCTTGGAAGGCTTCTTCGCCATCCATTACCGGCATATGTATATCCATCAGTATAAGGTCATATTGGCCGCGCTGGAAATGTTCAACCGCCTCCTTGCCATTCTCGGCCATGGTTGCGGTAGCGCCAGCGCGCTTTAGGAATGTTTTTATGATGAGGCGGTTTGTTTCGTTATCCTCAGCCACGAGGATTGAGGTCGCGGCTGGCAGCTTGCCTACATTGACAGCGTTTTTTTGAGGCGCGACAGCCGATGTTTTTGTTGCCGTCGCAAAGTTCAGCTTGATGCGAAAAGTGGATCCGACACCTGGGGTTGATGAGAGGTTGATTTCACCACCCATTGCATCGACAATTCGCTTAACGATGGACAGGCCTAATCCCGTTCCGCCAAAATTGCGTGCGATTGAGCTATCCGCTTGAACGAATGGTGAAAAAACATTTGCGATTTGTTCATCGCTCATTCCAATGCCGGTATCCGACACAGCGATCATTAGCGCGGCTTCATCGCCGGTGTCTTTTGACGCATTGCTTAGCGTCAACTGAACCAACCCATCATTGGTGAATTTGACTGCGTTTGACAGGAGGTTGTGAAGAATTTGGGTTAGTTTGCCGGGGTCTCCGACACGGAAGTCATTTACATCATTATCAATGGTTACGTTGAGCCCGATATCTTTTTCGGAGGCTTTGAGATTATGGATTGACGCGACTTTCCCGACAGTGTCGCTGAGGCGAAATTCGGTTTCTTCGAAAACGGTTTTCCCGGCGTTGAGCTTTGATAAGTCGAGGATGTCATTCAGCAATTCCAGAAGTGAAGTCCCAGAATCTGAGATAATATCGACAAAACGACGCATTTCCGAACTTAAATCCATGGTCTGGAGAATTTCAGCGGCGCCGAGAACGCCATTCATTGGCGTACGGATTTCATGGCTCATGACAGCGAGGAATTCCGATTTTAAGTGGCTTGCCGCCTCCGCCTCATCTTTGGCGACCTGCAAATCCGGTACATGGGTGCGAATGGAGATAAATTCGCAGATGTCGTTGTTTTTATTGACAACGGGAAATATTGTCGACTTCACCCAGTAGAAACTACCGTCTTTGGACAGATTTCGTATTGTCCCATGCCATATTTGCTGGTCTCTGATTGTCTTCCATAAGTCCGCCATAAACTCATTTGAGTGATGGCCGGAATTTAACATTCTATGGTCTTTGCCGATAAGTTCGTCGCGGGCATATCCCGATATTTCACAAAACGTGTCATTGGCGGCGGTGATTCTGCCCCGAGCATCGGTTTTGGAAACCAGCGCGTGTGCATCCAGCGCCTTTTTATAGGCGGCCAGCTGGATCACAGCATTTGCTATGTCCTTGGTCATGACCGGATTGGCGCCGGCGTATGGCCCGCGCGCATTTTTAGTATCGTCATTCATTCCCACCACAATATTCTCTCGTTCACCAGCCCCCCCATGGCGCTTGGCTGACCCCACTCCTTGTGTGAAAAAAGTGGGGAAGCGCATTAATATCGGGAAATATCGTTAATATTCCATTCGTAGCCAGACGAGTCCTGCGGAGACGACAGAGGGTTGGCGTGGCTTTGGTTAGCCGGGTTTAGGGCAGCGGTCAGCGCCAGCGAAGGCCCAGAAACCTTGAGGGATATAGGCGTGGCCAGCCCGTGGATGGTGCGGACAGTGGCGACCCCGGCAGGATTCGAACCTGCGGCCCTCAGATTAGGAATCTGATGCTCTATCCTACTGAGCTACGGGGTCGTGTTCGTACATGCTAGCGAATTTTGCAGCGCGTCAAAACCGTTCTGCTATAGCGTCGGGCAAAAAGTGGGAACCGGTTTTTCACATAACCCGGCGTGCAACAAGGAATTTAGAGTATCGGGCGATTCCCAGAAATCGCCCGATACTCTAGGCAATCGGTTAAATTTCGCAAAATAGACGCAGAATCGATTTACTTCTGCTGATTAACCGCCATAATTGGCGCTGACAATGGGGCGCTGCGGGGCGCGGAAACAAGGGATGACAGCTATGGCGCGCAAGGGTGCAGCATTGATCGCGGCGGGGGTTTTGGCGGCGTTTGCGGCGGGCTTACTGCTCGGCCGGGCGATTGCGCCGAATTCCGGCTCAACCCATCAGCCAAACAGCCAGGACATCATTGCCGGCGAGCTGCGCAAGGACGCTGGTAACGAAAAGTTCCGACTGCCGTTTCAGCGCCGCCGCGCCGACACTGCAGAGCGCCCCGAAGGCGAGACCGTCAAGGGCTTTGCCTATCGCCGGCTGGTTCTCGATACCGGCGCGGATTTGCCCAAGGCCTGTTTTCAGTTCACCCGCGATCTCGATGATCGCGGCAAGATAAATTATGGCGACTTCGTGCGTCTGACGCCGGACACTGGTGCGGCGATTGAGATTGATGGCTCGTCTTTGTGCCTCGGTGGCCTTGAGTTCGACAAGGACTATCGTGTGCGGCTTCGCGCCGGCCTGCCGAGCCGGAAAGGCGACAAGCTCGAGCGCGCCCAGGAGGTTGTCGTCGCCTTTGGCGACAAGCCGTCCTATGTCGGTTTCGCTGGCGACGGCGTGATCTTGCCGAGGCTTGAGGCCGATGGCGTTGGCATTGAAACGGTCAATGTCGAAAAGGTTGAAATTGCGGTCTACCGGGTTTCCGATCGTTCGCTTGCGCGCAAGGACATTGTCGCTGGCGAGGCTTCGGGCGAGGACAGCTATTCTTATGTGTGGGACCGGCAGGACGGCGCCGATGTCGGCGTTGAGGTTTTCAAAGGCGAAATTGAAACGCCGGGCGATCGGAATGAGACGGCGAGCAGCGTATTTGCGCTTGGCGTCGCGCTCGGCGAGTTAACGCCCGGCGCCTATTTTGTCCGCCTTAAAGATGTCTCGCTGGGAGCGGACAAACGCCGGATGGCGCAGGCCTGGCGCTGGATCATGTTCACCGACATGGCGCTGACGACTTATTCAGGCGCTGACGGCGTTGATGTTTTTGTCCGGTCGATTTCAAATGCGCGGCCGATGGCGGGCGTTCGCCTGTCCTTGATTGCAACCAATAACGACATTCTGGCTGAAATTGTTACCAATGCGGACGGGCGGGCGCGGTTTGGCGGGGCGGCGGTCAATGGCGACTACCCGCTCAGCCCGCGGATGATTATGGCCTATGGGCCGCAGGACGATTTCGCCGTGCTCGATCTTGATCGCTCCCCGCTCGATCTGTCCGACCGCAATGTCGGCGGACGCGCGGCGCCGGCGCGGATTGACGGATTCATTTACCTCGATCGCGGCATATACCGGCCCGGGGAGACCGCACATATATCCGGGCTAATCCGCAATGCGGCTGGCCATGCGGTTGAAGACCGCCCGCTTGAGGTGACCATTCGTCGGCCGAACTATACGGCGGCGGATACGCGCCGGATTGAGGTGCTGAACATAGGCGGGTTTACATTCGATTATGAAGTTCCGGCGTCCGCGCCGCGCGGCGTTTGGCGCATTGAGGTCAAGGCCGACGGTGAGGACGCGATCATCGGGTCGCAATCATTCTCGGTTGAGGATTTCGTGCCGCAACGCCTCGAAGTTAATATCGAGACCGATGAGAAAACCCCGATCCGGCCGGGCGAGACCCGCAACATCACTGTCGCCAGCCGATACCTTTATGGTGCGCCGGCGGTAGGTTTGGCGGTTGAAGCCGAAGCGCGCCTGCGGCTCGACCCTAATCCGTTCCCTGATTTTTCGGCGTTCCGTTTTGGCCCTGTCGAGGGTAATTTTGATGAGCGTTTTTTAAAGCTCGCGAATACGGCGACGGACGGCGACGGCAAGGCGAGTGTTGCTCTGAATGTAAGTGATGCGCCGAAGGGGTATGGCGCGCCGATGCGCGCGGACCTCGTTGTTGGTGTTGTTGAGCCTGGCGGCCGGGTGGTGCGCGAAAGCGCGCGCATACCGGTGCGTCCCGACGATTATTATGTCGGCCTACGGCTCGCCGACGACAAGCATAGCTTCGCGCTTGGTGATGATGTCGAGGTCGAGGGGGTTATTCTCGATTGGCAGGGCGAGGTCGCTGACGGCGAACTGGAATGGCGGCTGGTGGAAGAAGACTACTGGTTTGACTGGTATCGCTCGAATGGCCGCTGGCGCTGGCGGCGGTCTTTCCGCGATGTTTTGGTGGCGGAGGGGCGCGGCAAGACCGGCCGCGATGCGCTGGCGAACCTGGTCTCGCAAAAGCTTGATCCGGGGACGTATCGCCTGACGGCGACCCGCGCCGGCGGCAAGGCGACGAGCGATATCCGATTTTATGTCGGCTGGCGGTCTTATGCAGCCGGCGCCGACACGCCAGACCAGGCCGCCATTACGTTACAGACCGACAAGGTGGTTCCAGGCGCGCGCGCGCGGCTTTATCTCAATGCACCCTATGAAGGCGAGGCGATTATCGCCATCGCCACAGACCGCGTGCATTTGGTGCAGCGCATGAAAGTTGCGAAAAAAGGCCGTGAACTGATTATTGACACCGACCCGTCCTGGGGCGCCGGATTTTACGTGCTTGCAAGCGTGGTGACGCCGCGTGACGCTGGTGAGCGGCCGGTGCCGCGCCGCGCCATGGCGGTGACGTATGTGCCGTTCGATATGTCGGCGAGGAAGCTTAGTCTGTCGATAGACGAGCCAGATGTGTTCCGTCCGCGCGCGCGGCTAAACTTGCCGATCACGATTGAAGGCGCCGCGCCAAATTCTGAAGTGATGATGACGGTGTCGGCGGTCGATGAAGGAATTTTACGGCTGACGAAATTTAAATCGCCCGACCCTGTCGATCATTATTACGGCAAAAAACGCCTTGGGGTGGCTATCCGTGATGATTACGGGCGCATCCTTCACGCCAATCTTGGCGCTGCCGCGCGGTTTGGCGGCGACCAGCTTGGCGGCGAGGGGCTGACCGTGGTGCCGACAAAATCGGTGGCGCTGTTTTCCGGCCTGCTCACAGTCGGCGAGGGCGGCAAGGTGATTGCGCCGATTGAAGTGCCTGATTTCAATGGCGAGCTGCGCTTAATGGCGGTCGCCTGGTCGCGTGACAAACTCGGCGCCGGCGCCGAACCGATGACAGTGCGTGATCCGGTTCCGGCGGAATTGACCCTGCCGCGATTCCTCGCGCCTGGTGACACCGCGACCGCGACGCTTCTGATAGACAATGTCGATGGCGAAGCGGGCGACTATAAAGTAAAGCTTTCCGGCGACGGTCCGGTCGGTCTTGATGAGACGCGCAACTTCACGCTCGCCGCCGGGGCAAGTCAGACTGCAACCTTCGCGATCAAGACCGGCGCGGTCGGCATTGGCGCTGTGACGTTGAGCGTTGAGGGGCCGGGCGGATTCAAGGTCCGGCGATCCTATCCGATCCAGTCGCGCACGCCCTATTTCCCGGTGACGCAAGTGCTCACCGAAGCGCTGGGCCCGGGCGAAGCGTTCGCCTTAAGCGATAGCGTAATGGCGCCGTTCGTGCCGGGTTCGGGCGCGGTTGCGGTCTCGTTTTCGCGGTTGCGCGGGATTGAGCCGGGCCCGCTGCTCGATTCTCTCTATCGCTATCCCTATGGGTGTACGGAGCAATTGACCAGCTCGGCGTTTCCGCTGTTGTTCATTGACGTGCTTGGCGGAGAAGTTGGCCGCGGACCGGAGCGTCAGGTTCGCCCGCGGGTTCAAAAAGCCATTAACAAGCTACTCAACCGTCAGGGCCCGGAAGGCGCCTTTGGCCTGTGGCGGGTCGGCGACCGTTACGCCAATCCCTGGCTCGGTCCCTATGTGGCGGATTTTCTCTATCGTGCAAAGAACGAGGGCTATGGCGTACCGCAAGAAGCGCTCGACCGCGCCTATGAGTCGCTTGGCGGCATTGCGCGCGTCGATAGCTGGTATCCGGCGAGTTATCAGACCAATGTCTATGATGGCGAAGGTTCAAATGACAGTCGCGAATATTTGCGGCGTCGCTCTGCGGCCTATGCGCTTTACGTGCTTGCGCGGGCGGGGCAGTCGGATTTGTCCGACCTTAGATATTTCCATGACGCCCTTTTAAGCGATACGCCGAGTCCGCTTGCCAGAGCGCACATTGGCGCTGCGTTAGCGATGATGGGCGACCGCGCGCGCGCCAACAGCGCGTTCAAAAAGGCGGCCGAAGCGCTCGGCTGGAACAATACCGGCGATTACTACCAAAC
The DNA here is from genome assembly GCA_021776455.1 of Hyphococcus sp. Classification (GTDB taxonomy): domain Bacteria; phylum Pseudomonadota; class Alphaproteobacteria; order Caulobacterales; family Parvularculaceae; genus Hyphococcus. Next base: position 7,569 of record JAJFFX010000102.1, read on the forward strand.
CAAACTGCGCGATGCGGCGGGCGTTCTGGCGCTCGCTGTTGAGGCTGGGCAGGCCGACAAGATTGAGGGTCTGACAGATGTATTTCTCGGCTTCACGAAAGACCCGAAATCCATGCATACGCAGGAAAAAGCCTATGTGTTGATTGCATCGCAAGCACTGCTGCGCGCTGCTGGTCCGGTGGCGTTGTCCGTCGATGGCGAAAAGCTCGAAGACCTTTCCGTGGCGCCGTCCTTTGCACCGGCGGCATCTGAGATTGCCGCAGGCGTTGACTACCGCAATGATGGCGATGGGGTCATCTATCGCTCACTGACGGTCTCGGGCTCGCCTTTGACGGCGCCGGCGGCGGTTAATAACGGGTTTCGGTTGACCAAACGCATCACTACGCGCGACGGCCGCCGTGCTGATCTTGCAACTGCGCGCCAGAACGATCGCTTTGTCGTGGTCATTTCCGGCGCAGCACAGGATAAGAAAATCCATCCGGCGATCATTGCCGATCTGTTGCCGGCGGGCTTTGAGATCGAGACCATCCTGCGGCCTGAAGATGGCGGCGGGCAGGGTCGCAACGGGCCGTATAAATGGCTCGGTGCGCTCTCCTATCCGCGTGTAGCCGAAGCCCGAGACGACCGGTTTGTGGCGGCGGTCGATGTGCGCGGCGCCGCCAACTTCAAGCTCGCCTATATTGTCCGCGCGGTGACGCCGGGTTCGTTTGTGGCGCCCGGCGCGGTGATAGAGGACATGTACCGGCCAGGTGTTTTTGCGCGCACCGCCGGCGCTCGCATCACTATTGCTGAGCGATGACGGGAAAATACAAACATAGGCGCCTGCCTTTCTGGGCTGTCCTGGCGGTGATTGGGGTGGTCGCCGCAGCGGACCTTATCTTTCCGCCGCCACTAGAGCGGGCGCAAACAGTTTCGCCGCTGGTGGTTGACCGCGAGGGGCAGTGGCTTCACGCCTTTGCGACTGATGCGGGGCGGTGGCGGTTTGCGGCGGATCTGGACGCCATCGATCCGGTTTTTATTGAGCGGTTGATTGCGGTTGAAGACAAGCGCTATTGGCGCCATTGGGGCGTAGATCTATTTGCGGTTTTGCGCGCCGGACGATCATCGGCAAAATCCGGCCGCATCGTTTCCGGCGCCTCGACCCTTACGATGCAGACCGCGCGTTTGATGGAGCCGCGCCGGCGCAACCTACGCTCGAAGCTCATCGAGATGGTCCGCGCGCTGCAATTAGAGCGGCGGCTGTCGAAGAAACAAATCCTCGAATTATACCTTACGCTGGCGCCCTATGGCGGTAATGTTGAAGGCGTGCGCGCGGCAAGCCTGATTTATTTCGACAAAGAGCCAGTGCGGCTGACCGATGCGGAACAGGCGTTGCTGATTGCGTTGCCGCAGGCGCCGGAAGCGCGGCGGCCGGACCTTAAAGCCGCCAACGCGAAAATTGCGCGCGCAGCAGTGCTTGAAAAACTTGTGCACGCCGCCGCCATAACGCCGGTGCGTGCAGACGAAGCGCGCGAAGCAACGCTGCCTCGCGCACGCAAGTCTTTTCCGCGCTTTGCCTATCATGCAGCCAATCGTCTGGCGCAGTCATCATCGCAATCCGGCACTGTCCGCTCAACGCTCGATCGTCTCCTGCAATCGCGCGCCGAGGCGATGGTTGCGGCCTATGTGACGGGCTTTGACGATGGCGCGACCGCATCGCTGCTCATCATCCACAACGAAACCAGAACCGTGCGCGTTGCAGTCGGCTCATCCGGGCTTGCGGCCAAAGGCGGATGGATTGATTTAACCGCGGCGGTCCGCTCGCCCGGCTCGACCCTGAAGCCGTTCATCTATGCACTGGCGTTTGAGGACGGCGTTGCCGGTCCTGCATCGGTGATCGATGACATGCCGCGTAATTTCGGCGATTATTCGCCTGAAAATTTTGACCGCACTTTTCGCGGCGAGGTGCGGGTGCGCGAAGCTTTGCAGCACTCGCTGAATGTCCCCGCCGTGACAATGCTGGACCGCATTGGCGCGGCGCGCTTTGCCGCTATTTTAAGAGCCGCAGGCGTTCCCCTGCGAACCCCGCAACGCGCCGATAACAAACCCGGTCTGGCGCTTGCACTTGGCGGCGCCGGCGTTACCGCGCAAGAAATCGCAACGCTTTATGCAGCGCTCGCCGAAGGCGGCGAAGTCAGGCCGCTCGCCTGGGTCGCAGACGAAGAGGCATCGACCGTCGCGCCATATTCGCTGTTCTCAGAAGCCACCGCCAAACGGGTTAGCGCCATCCTTGCCGACGCCCCGTCGCTCGCTGGCCGCGCGCCGGCAAAGCTGGCGCAATCGGCAACCCGCGTCGCATTCAAAACCGGCACCTCATACGGCTATCGTGACGCCTGGGCGGCGGGTCATGGCGGCGGCTACACGGTGGTTGCCTGGGTCGGTCACGCTGACGGCGCGGCGCGTTCCGGCGCCACCGGACGCAAGGCGGCAGCGCCGCTTTTGTTTGAAGCCTTTGACATGCTTGAACGCAATGGCGAGCGCTTGCCGGACACGATTGAAGTGATTGACGACCAGCCGACAGGGCCGCTGCTGGCGCGGCTCGACCGTCCGCGGCGGGAGGCGCCGCCGGAAATTACTTTTCCGCGCAGCGGCGTTGAGGTCTTTCAAAGCAGCGCTGAGCGCGGCTTTGCCCTTGCCGCGCGCGGCGGCGCTGCCGGCTACCGCTGGTATGTCAATGGCGAGCGGCTCATGCGTGACGAAACCAGCGGGCGCGCCGTGTGGCGGCCAACGGACCCGGGTTTTTATGATGTGGCCGTGGTGGACCGGGAAGGGCGCATGGCGAAATCGAAAGTGCGCGTCATTGCGTCACGATGAGACGGCGGACATTTATTATTGGCGCCGCAGCAACAATTGCGCCGCCGGTAAATGCAGCGCCGATGGAAGGCGCGATCGCAACTAGCGGCGACCGCTTTATCGCCAAAGGGCAGGAATATCATCTGGCAGACATTCTGGCGCCGTCGGCTTATGTGTTGGCCGGTGACGCCCAGTCCTATTTTCATAAAGCAAAGCGTGATCTCAATAGTCTGCTTGCCAACGCATCGCTCGACATAAGCGATGCAGGTCCAGCGACGCGCTGGGGCGCGCGCGTTGTGACAGTGACGCGGACCGGCGATGCGCAGACGCTGCAACACCAACTCGTGGAGATGGGCGCCGCGCGCGTGGCGCCGCAAACCGATAATCTTGAGCTTATCGACCAATTGCTGGCGGCGGAAGGTGAGGCGCGCGCCGCTCGCAAAGGCCTGTGGGCATTGCCGGCCTATCAGATTTTTGATGCGGACAACGCAGGCCGCGCCGTTGGCGGCTTTCACCTAGTCGAGGGCAAGGTTCGCCGTATCGCGAAAGTAAAGAGCCGATTTTATATCAATTTTGGTACGGACTATAAAACAGACTTCACCGCCAGCGCCGGTTCGCGCATCTATCGTAAATGGGCAGGCCAGGGGTTTGACCTGGCCTCGCTTGATACGGCGCGATTGCGCATTCGCGGATTTGTCGAAGCCATCCACGGGCCTTCAATCGAGCTTGCCCATAGGCGCCAGGTTGAACTCCTGGCGCGCCCCCCATAACCCGGCGGGCTACTCCGCCGCAGTGGCTGCTGTGGCCGCTGCTGCTGCTGCCGCCGTTGCAGCGGTCGCCGCCGCGGCGGCTGCGGCTTTCTTCTGTAGAACGCCGTCGAGTAGTTCTAGCGCATTGGCGAGGTCAACCTTGTTGACGGCAGCAACCTCGCGCGCCATCCGGTCGAGCGCTTGTTCAAAGAGCTGGCGTTCAGAATAGCTCTGCTCGGGCTGGTCATCGGCGCGGAACAGATCGCGCACCACTTCGGCAACCAGCTTGATGTCGCCGGAATTGATTTTGGCGTCATATTCCTGCGCCCGGCGGCTCCACATGGTGCGTTTGATCCGGGCGCGGCCTTTTAAGGTTTCAATCGCGTTCTTGATGACTTTGTCGCTTGATAGAGGGCGCATGCCGGCGGTTTTGGCTTTTCCGGTCGGGACCCGGAGCCGCATCTTTTCCTGCTCGAAGTTGATCACAAAAAGTTCGATTTTGATGCCGGCAACTTGTTGGCGTTCAAGCGCGACAATCTTGCCGACGCCGTGCGCGGGATAAACGATTTGCTCGTGGACCTTGAAGTTCTGTTTGGCGCTGGAGGATGCTTGTGCGTCCTCTGAGGCTTTTGCATCTGCCTGAGGCGCTTCTTTGGGGATGATTTGGGTTGGCACGGGGATAGAGGCGGCGACGGTTTTGCGGCGCGGGGCCTGACCGACATTGGCCTTTTTGCGCGGCTTTGGTTTCGGCGCAGGCGCAGCCTTCACGGCGGCTTTCTTGGCGGCTGATTTTTTCGCAGCCGTCTTCTTAGGGGCTGCTTTCTTGGCTGCCGGCTTTTTCGCGCTGACTTTTTTTGCTGGGGCGGCTTTTTTAAGCGGCGTTTTTTTCGCCGTCGCCTTTTTGGCGGATGCGGTGTTTTTTGTTGCGGTTTTCTGCGTAGCCGTCTTTTTCGCCGCAGTTTTCTTTACTGCCGTTTTTTTCGCCGCGGGTTTTTTGACCGGCGCTTTCTTTTTCGCCGCCGTCTTTACGGGCTTTTTCTTCGCAGCTGTTTTCTGGGGCGCGGCTTTCTTGGCCGCGGCCTTTTTGGCGGGGGCTTTCTTCTTCACAGCCTTCTTTTTTGCGGGGGCTTTTTTCTTGGCCGTTTTCTTGGTCGCCATGAGTGCTTCTTCTTTCTCAGGAGCTGGGCGCAAGGCCCGGCCGATAATTTAAATTACGGTTTGCAGCGCGCCTGCTCGCCAAATGCGCTTTGCGGCTTCGCACCCGGTGGGGAGGCCGCAGAAGGTTTTGGTCTACCAGAAAATCCATCCCAAATTCAGTGGGTTGGCTAGTTTTGTTAAAGTGTCAGAGCCGGGGTTTGAGCCGTGTAAATGTCCAGATTTCACCCAGAATCATAGCATAAAATTTCAAGATTCGCTACGCCTATTCGCGCCGCCGGAGGCTTGCGGGAATAGCCATCTCGCGACCGCGCCAATGGCCCAGTTATGAGCCTTCGCCGGGCTTTTCGCTGAAGTATTTTTCGAGCTTGCCTTTTTCCTCGGCAAATTTGTCAGCGTCCGGTAGCGGCTCGAGCTTTTGGGTGATATTCGGCCAGGCGAGCGAGTATTTGGTGTTGAGGTCGAGCCACTTGTCGGCCTCGCCCTCAGTGTCGGGGATAATCGCTTCCGCCGGGCATTCAGGCTCGCAAACGCCGCAATCGATGCATTCATCGGGGTGGATCACCAGCATGTTTTCGCCCTCATAGAAACAGTCTACGGGGCAAACCTCCACACAGTCGGTATATTTACATTTGATGCATGCATCGGTCACCACATAGGTCATTGTGTGCGCTCCTGAGCGTGGTTGGCTTTTGGCTAGTGTTTACCTGCTCGTCGCTGGGACGCAAGCGGGCTGTGGGTGAGAA
>JAJFFX010000103.1 GCA_021776455.1 Hyphococcus sp.
GATCTTATCCCGCTCGACGTCAAAGCTGGCGACACCATCTTGTTCGGCAAATGGTCGGGCTCGGAAGTGAAAATCGATGATGAGGAGCTTCTCATCATGAAGGAGTCCGACATCCTCGGGATCGTCGACTAATCAAGATCATGTTCATCAGAATTAAGGAGTAGGTTAAATGGCTGCTAAGGAAGTCAAATTTGACGTCGAGGCGCGCGATAAAATGCTGCGCGGCGTCGACATTCTCGCCAACGCCGTAAAAGTCACCCTCGGGCCCAAAGGCCGCAATGTCGTTATCGACAAATCTTTTGGCGCACCGCGCACAACAAAAGACGGCGTCACGGTGGCGAAAGAGATCGAGCTTGAAGACAAGTTCGAAAATATGGGCGCTCAAATGGTGCGCGAAGTGGCGTCGAAAACCAACGACGAAGCCGGCGACGGCACCACCACGGCAACCGTTCTCGCCCAAGCTATCGTTCGCGAGGGCGTTAAATCAGTATCCGCCGGTATGAACCCGATGGACCTAAAGCGCGGCGTCGAACTTGCCGTCGCGAAAGTTGTTGCAGACATTAAAGAACGCTCGACAAAGATTGCGTCCTCTGACGAAATCGCACAGGTCGGCACTATCTCTTCCAACGGCGAAAAAGATATTGGCAACATGATTGCCAAAGCCATGGACAAAGTCGGCAATGAAGGCGTGATCACGGTTGAAGAAGCCAAATCGCTCGACACCGAACTTGAAGTCGTTGAAGGCATGCAGTTCGACCGCGGTTACTTGTCTCCTTATTTCATCACCAATGCAGACAAAATGATCGTCGATCTCGAAGATCCATACATTCTTCTGCACGAGAAAAAGCTTTCCAATCTGCAATCAATGCTGCCGCTTTTGGAAGCTGTGGTTCAGTCAGCCCGTCCGCTTTTGATCATCGCTGAAGATGTTGAAGGCGAGGCGCTGGCGACTTTGGTTGTCAACAAACTGCGCGGCGGCCTGAAGATTGCTGCTGTGAAAGCGCCCGGCTTTGGCGACCGCCGCAAGGCCATGCTCGAAGATATTGCCGTCCTTACCGGCGGTCAGGTGATTTCCGAAGACCTCGGCATCAAGCTCGAAAATGTCACGCTCGACATGCTGGGCACCTCCAAGAAAGTCTCGATCAACAAAGACGATACGACGATCATCGACGGATCAGGCGACAAGGCCGACATTGAAGGCCGCACCTCGCAAATTCGCCGTCAGATCGAAGACACAACGTCTGACTATGACCGCGAGAAACTTGAAGAACGTCTGGCCAAACTTGCCGGCGGCGTTGCCGTTATCAAAGTAGGCGGAGCAACGGAAGTTGAAGTCAAAGAGCGCAAAGACCGTGTTGACGATGCTCTGAACGCCACCCGCGCAGCCGTTGAAGAAGGCATCGTACCAGGCGGCGGCGCTGCACTTTTATACGCATCAAGAGCGCTTGACGGTCTTGAAGGCGAAAACCCAGACCAGACCGCAGGCGTTAACATCATCCGTCGCGCACTGCAGGCGCCGATCCGCCAGATCGTTTCCAACGCTGGCGGCGAAGGCTCGATTGTTGTTGGCAAGTTGATGGAGCAGGATGACTTCAAATTCGGCTTTAATGCGCAAACGGATGAATATTGCGACCTCATCGCCTGCGGCATCGTCGATCCGGCGAAGGTTGTGCGTCATGCGCTTCAGGATGCGGCCTCGGTTGCCGGCCTCCTGATCACCACTGAAGCCATGGTTGCCGATGCGCCGAAGAAAGATGGCGGCGGCGGCGGCGGCATGCCCGATATGGGCGGTATGGGCGGCATGGGTGGAATGGGCGGCATGATGTAGCCGCGACACCCGGCCTAACGGTCATACAAATTTAGTTGCGTAACAAAAGGGGCGGTTCTTCGGAGCCGCCCTTTTTGTGGCTAACGTATATTGATCGAGCGCCCGGTTCGCAGACCCTCCGCCAAAAACTATTCGAGACGCTAAATCCAGCCCGGCTTAGCGGCTAGGGTCGCCAATTTACCTCGGCCCATTTCGCGTATGTCCTCGCATGTTTATTGCAGAGTTCCCCCGCGTGGTTATAACAAAGCGCTGGCGGGCCGCAGGCGTGATGGTTAATGGGAGATGTCGCATGGGGTTTCCCCGCTGGGCTTATTTTGTACTGACGGGCGTTGTCGGCCTCACAGTTCTGTTCTGGGATGCGATCGGCAATCTTTGGGACCGCTGGGGCGGTCAGCAGGAACTTAGCCACAGCTACTTTATTCCCATCATTTCCGCCTGGCTGGTATGGACGAACCGCGACGCCATCCGCCGCAGCATCGGCGCGCCATCGGTTTGGGGCGCCTCCGCAATCGCCGCCGCCGGTCTGTTGCTCATTCTTGGTCAGTTGACCCATATTTATGTGATCCAGCATATTGGTCTGGTTATCGCTATTGCCGGCCTTGTCGCCGGCTTTGGCGGCACATCTTTATTGCGCGCTACTGCTGCGCCGGTCGGCTTTTTACTCTTCGCGGTGCCACCGCCATTCTGGTTGATCACCGTCCTGTCGTGGAAATTCCAGCAGGTCTCCTCCGTTCTTGGCGTGTGGATGATCCAGCTGATGGACATTCCGGTTTATCTTTCCGGCAACGTTATCGACCTTGGCGATTACAAATTACAGGTTGCCGAAGCCTGTAGCGGACTGCGCTATCTGTTTCCTTTTTTAAGCCTCGGCGTGATGACGGCTTATCTTTATCGCGGCGCATTTTGGCAAAAAATCGCGATTGTGCTCGCGACCTTTCCGATCACGATTTTTATGAACAGCTTCCGCATCGCCGTGACCGGCGCACTGGTGCAGGCCTATGGTCCGCAACACGCCGAGGGCGCGCTGCACTTTTTTGAAGGCTGGGTGGTGTTTGTCCTGTGCATGTTGGCTTTGTTTGCAGTGATTGCCGGTTTCAGCTTCTTTTCCAAACCGCGCCGCAGCGCGTTAGAAGCGCTTGGCGCACCCGACCTTAAGCCGGTTGCGCCAAGCCGCGGCAGGTTGAAGCTACCAGTCATGGCCGGCGGCATCATCGGCGCAATGGCCGTATTCTTCGTCTTGTCACAAACCCTGACAACCGATTCGTTGATCATTCCGGAACGCAAAACCTTCGCCGGCATCCCGGCTGAATTTCCAGGGTTACGTCGCCAAATCAAACCGATGGACCCAACGGTTGCGGAAGTTCTCGGGGCCGATGATACAATCGTGGTAAATTTTGAAACCCCTGACGGAAAAATTTTCAACCTCTATATGGCCTATCTTGAGGCTCAAAGAGATGGGCGTTCATGGCATTCACCGCGGCAATGCATCCCCGGCGGCGGCTGGCAGATCGCCAGCCATGACATTAAGAAAACCACCACATCAAGCGGCGCGCCAATGACTTATAACCGGCTCATCATTCAAAATCGTGACGCCCGCCAGCTTGTTTATTATTGGTATGATCAACGCGGCCGCAAAGTCGCCAATGAATTCACCATGAAGTTCTGGTTGATCTTTGACGCGGTTGTCAAAAAGCGTTCCGATGGCGCACTGATCCGCCTCATCACGCCGGTATCCAACGATAAGGGCGTCGAGGCGGCCGACGCCTATCTCCAAGGAATTATTACTGAGATGGAAGAATTTTTGCCAGACTATGTGCCGGAGTAATCCGTAACAAGACAATTTGGAAAAACTGACCCCGCAAAACACCGACCCATTATCGCATCAGCGGAAATGCTTCGATAGCTTCAACCCCTGGCCCTGATAGTTTGACTGACCCTCGGCGCCGTAAAGCCGCACCGGACGCGCCGCCATCCGCTCATAGACCAGACGCGCCACAAGCTGGCCGTCCTCCAGCACAAACGGCGCATCATGGCTGCGCACCTCAAGCACAGCACGGCTGCCGTTTGACGCATCGCGCATCTCAGCCCAACCAAAGCCGGGATCGAAGAAACCGGCATAATGCACCCTGAATTCCCCAAGCCCCGGGCTGATCGGCGTCATCTCGGCAGCGTAATCCGGCGGGATCACCAGCGCTTCTTTCGACGCCAGAATGTAAAACTCATCCGGGTCAAGAATGATGAACCCTGATTTTTGCGGACCGATGGGCTCAAAGAAATCACGCGGATCAAGCGCGGCGATTTCATCAACGTCAATCAAAGCCGTGTGACGTCGTGCGCGCCAGCCGATAATGGCGTCGCCGGCGCCAATGTCGCGCAAGGAAACACTCAACCCTAGACCGCCCTCAATACTCGCGTCATCGCCCACAAGCGGCGTTTGCGCATGCAATCTGGCAAGCTCTTTATCATCAAGACGAAAGACGCCGCGCTTAAGCCGTAACTGGTTCAGACTTGAGCCGGCCCGCGCTTTAATAGAAAAACTCCGTGGGCTGATTTCTGCATAAAGCGGGCCTTCATAACCGGCCGGAATCTCGTCGAATGCGGCGCCATAATCGGTGACCAGGCGCACAAACACGTCAATCCGTCCGGTTGAGCTTTTCGGGTTGGCCGCGCCAAACAAGTCGCCCGGCAAGGTGACGCGCTCATTCAGCTCAACCAGATAGACGCAACCGCGCTCAAACACCGCGCTGTCTTCGAGGCTAATTTCCTGCATCGCCAACCCGTCGCCAAGCCGCGCTGCGACGGTGCGCATCTTTGACGGCAGGAACGAGGCGCGCACGCGCCATGCCCGGGACCCGAGCGTTAGGTCGAGACTGGCCGGCTGCAACCGCCCTGGCCTGGCCCCGGCAAGGGCGCCGGTTTCCATCAATTCGGCAATCATTTCCGCTGAAAGGACGCCGTCCGGGTGGTGTGCTTGGGTCATCGGTTTGGGTTTGCCTGCATGGTCAGCGCCGCGCAAGGGTGGCGTTGTGGATTTGCGGGAAATGCTCCGTCATCTTTCCCCAATTCGTTGAAAATCATCCGCCGGCTGGCCTAACCCGGCGCAGCACCTTATTGTTGACATCAAGGCCGGGTACAAAGCCGCCGCAACGGTAGAGCGTTATGACAACCAGTAAGCACAGCGATCCCAATTATGAGTGCGTGACAAACGGCATTCGAGTTAGCGTTAAACCTTATTATCTCCATGATCAGTCGGACCCGGACGAGCCGCGCTATGTCTGGGCATACACGGTCCGCATCGATAATGAATCGAGCCATGTCGTGCAGCTGCGCACTCGCTATTGGCGGATTACCGACGCCAAGGGACTTACCGACGAGGTTAGCGGCGACGGCGTGGTTGGCGAACAGCCGGTAATCCGGCCTGGCGAAGGATTTGAGTATACATCCGGCGCCCCACTGGCGACGCCGTCTGGGCTGATGGTCGGCCGCTACGGCATGGAGACCACGGAAGGCGAGACTTTTGAAGTGAATATTCCCGCCTTCTCCCTCGACAGCCCGCATGAATTGCGACAAATCCATTAATTGAATCAGCGCCGTCACACTCATTAAACATGTGTCGGAGGCAATAAGGCTGGAGCCCGATGCTTGCTTTCCGCCCGGTCGTTTTGGTGATCGGCGTCCTCGTCGCCGCGCTTGGTGTCATGATGCTGATCCCGATGTGCGTCGATCTTCTGTCTGCGGACGAAACCCATCACGCGGACTGGGCTGCGTTTGCTACCGGCTCAATTATCAGCGTTCTTGCCGGCGGCGGCGCAGCGGCGGCGAGTTGGGGCCCGATCAAGCAGGTCAGCGTTCGTGAGGGCTTTCTTCTGACCGCCGCTAGCTGGCTGGCGCTTGTGGTGTTCGCGGCCATCCCGCTCGCCAATGGCGGGCTTGACCTCACCTATGTGGACGCCTTTTTCGAGGCGATGTCAGGGCTGACCACGACCGGCGCCACCGTTGTCACGGGACTGGATGACGCCCCCCCCGGCGCGCTGTTATGGCGCTCGATGCTGCAATGGTTCGGCGGCGTTGGCGTTGTCATCATGGCGTTTGCCGTGTTACCGGCGCTCAAGGTCGGCGGCATGCAGCTTTTCAAAAATGAAGCGTGGGACACATCGGAAAAATTCATCGCCAACACCACTCAATATTCTGTAGCTCTTTCGCTCATCTACCTGTTTCTTACCGCTGTGTGCTTCCTTAACCTGTGGGCCTTCGGCATGCCGCCCTGGCATGCGCTCAATCATGCGTTAACGACTGTCTCAACGGGCGGTTTTTCGACCCGCGACGCTTCGCTCGGAGCATTCCTAACCGTCGGGCGTGCCCCGCTTGACCTTGTTGTCACCGTTTTCATGCTGCTTGGCAGCCTGCCCTTTGGAATTATCCTCATTGCCGTACTGCGCGGCGCCTGGAAACGTCTGTTTACGGATAGTCAGATTCGCTTCTTTCTCGGCCTGATTGTCGCCTTAACCGCACTCATTGCCTTTTACGCCTACCGCCAACTCGATATCTCCGTGTTCACAGCGCTGAGGCTCGCCATTTTCAACGTCACATCGATAATGACCGGAACCGGCTTTGCTACATCCGACTATGACACCTGGGGTCCCGTCGCGATTGCGTTTTTCTTTTCCATAATGTTCATCGGTGGTTGCGCCGGGTCGACATCTTGCGGGATGAAAGTCTTCCGCTTTCAAGTCGCACTTGAGGCTCTGATGGTCTATGCGCGCCGCCTCGCCCATCCAAATGCGGTTTTCGTCGCGCGATATAATAACCGCCCTCTGACCGATGATGTTTTTGTTTCGGTGCTCAGTTTCTTCTTTGTCTATTTCGCCACTTTTGCAACCATCGCCGTCCTGTTGTCTGGGCTTGGCCTTGATACGTTGACGGCGCTTTCCGCCGCCGGTTCGGCAATAGCCAATGTCGGGCCCGGACTTGGAGACATTGTCGGCCCCGCCGGCAATTACAGCTCGCTTCCCGATCTCGCAAAACTGTTATTATCCGCCGGCATGCTGCTCGGACGGCTTGAATTTTTCACCATCCTGGTAATTTTGTCGCCAACCTTTTGGCGCGGCTGAGACCTCAAACAACCGTTGCCGTTAACCAAGCCTGCCTCGCAAACGGCATTATTTACCACTTTCAGCTCCCGCCAATGCTGAGTTGCGCGCCCGGCGTCTCTGTCGCCTTGACTTACCGGCGTTCAAATAGGATTTTCTGGCGGGGACTTTTGTGGGGGTTACTTTTGTCTGGTTCAGACTATTTTACACGGCTGGGGGCGGTGTTGTTCACCGCAGCACTGCTCGTCGCAACGATTATGAATCCGACCGCCGGCCGCAATGTGGTTGAGCGCGCCAAGAAAGTCGCCGCTGCGGTGGAGACGGCTCCCATCTCTGCGCGCGATTGCGCCATTGGCGAACCGGCTTTTAACGGCCCCTTTGCTCCCATCGATGATGTCCTCAGCGTATCTCCCCTCGGCGGCGTCACTGCACCGGGCGAAGTGTTGCCCGCGCCCTATATCCGCATCAACACCCGCCGCGCCGATCAGGGCTTCAAGCGCCGGACGACCACAGCGCTGGCGCCCGCCAAAGCCGACATCGTCGCACTCGAGCGCAAAATCGACCGAGACAGCAATGGCGCCGCACGCGCCTTTTCCTGGACGGTGCATTTTCGGTCCTGCAAAAATATTGCATTTTACTATGACCGCCTCGACACGATAGACGACGCCATCATCAGCCGCGCCGGCGGCATAGAAACCTTTGAAGAATTTGGCGGCCCCGACCATATCGCCATTGAAACACAAATTCGCGTCAACAAAGGCGATGCGATTGGCGCGGCGGACGGGTTTAATGTCGGCCTGCATGATTTGGCAGCCTCGCCCGCGGCCTTTGAGCGGCCTGAACGCTACAGCGCCAATCCTTACGCCCGCGCCGCAGTGTTTGACGCGCCGCCAACACTGCTCAAGGCGATTACCCCGGACACCAGTCGCGCGCGCTGCCCGATTGATTATCTGCCTAAGGATGAACAACCGATATGGGCGGCAAAGCTCGGCGACAGCTGGGGCATCCGCCGCGCCAAAGGGGCAGATGCTTGCCGCACGGCGGTGACAGATGAAAAAGGCGCCGCCCAGGGCGTCTGGTTTACCGATGCGGCGCATAATGCGGCGACCACAAAGGTCAGCGCCGTGGTGCTCGCCGCTGACGCCATCGCCCCCGGCCGGCTTATCTTCTCACTGCATGGGCGGCTAACGTCGCTGACGCCGGATCTAGTTGGCCTCGCGCCGTTTATGGACGCCGAGCGCGAAGCGGCGGTGAAGGATTTCCTCACCTTTGAGCAAGGCGATGGGCGCATCAACGCCGCCTTTAGCGAAGTCCGCGACGGCGAAGTTTACTGCTATGAAAAACTGCGCGCCAACTTCCTCGGCCCCTTGATTAACGGCGTTGTCGTCCTCGAACGCCAAAGCGGCGAAGCCGGTCCCGCGCTGTTAAAAATCGAAGTGCGCGGAGACGCGCTGTCTTGTATCGACCTTGAAGAGCCGTGGGCTTTTTCGGGCAATGA
>JAJFFX010000104.1 GCA_021776455.1 Hyphococcus sp.
TCCCGGCCTCAAATCGCATCCCGGTCATGAGACCGCCAAACGCCAGATGGACGCCTTTGGAGGCATGGTGACGATCTTCCTGAAGGGCGGGCTTGATGCGGCGCGAACCTTCCTCGAGCGGGTGAGCCTGTTCACCCTCGCTGAAAGCCTCGGCGGGGTTGAAAGCCTGATTGAGCATCCGGGGATCATGACCCACGCCTCCATCCCGCCGGAGCGGCGCGCCGAACTCGGCGTTGATGATGCGCTGGTGCGGCTTTCGGTCGGCATTGAAGACATTGGCGATTTGCGCCGCGATCTCGAACACGCACTCGCGGGGCTGTGAAGGTTATAGCCTTAATTGCTCTACAAATCAGTGACATGGTGTGCAGTCTTGATAGACTGAGCAATCTCCTCGCTGGGCGCCGCGCCCGATTTAAGGGAAATTTGGATGGCGACTAGCGACCAGACCGGCTTTGCCGACGCGATTAACAATGCGTTGACCCCGGTCAGTGATTTCGTGTCGTCGATCATCTTCTTTTCGATCAACGTCGCCGGCGTGTCGTTGCCGCTGGTGGTGGTCTGGCTGATCACCGCCGGCATCATCCTCACCTTCTATTTCCGTTTCATCAATTTACGCGGCTTCCGCCACGCTTGGCGGCTGGTGTTCCGACCCAAATCCGAAGAGGGCGGCGCGGGTGAAATTTCACATTTCGAAGCGCTGTCAGCGGCGCTTTCCGGAACTGTCGGGCTCGGCAATATCGCCTCGGTGCCGATTGCAATTACGCTTGGCGGACCGGGTGCGATTATCTGGATGGTCGTTGCCGGGTTTTTGGGCATGAGCACAAAATTCGCCGAATGTGCGCTGGCGGTAAAATATCGCCGCATCGAACCGGACGGACGCACCATTGGCGGGCCGATGTATTACATCGAAGCGGTGCTCGCCCGCCACGGACTAAAAACCATTGGCAAGGGCGCGGCGATTTTCTTTGCCGTAATGACCATGGGCGCATCGGTCAGCGTCTTTCAAATCAACCAGGCGCATGCGCAGTTCGCCAATGTCACCGGACTTTCAATTCCCCTCACCTTCGGCATTATCATGGCCAGCGGCGTCGCCTTTGTTATTCTCGGCGGTATCCGGCGCATCGGCCATGTCGCGGGGATTCTTGTGCCGTTTATGGGCGCGATCTATCTCGGGGCGGGGCTTCTCATTCTTTTGATGAACATCCCGGCGATTCCGCACGCCTTTGTGACCATTTTCGAAAGCGCCTTTGGCCTTGATGCATTGGGCGGCGGGCTGGTTGGCGCCCTGATCAACGGTTTTCGCCGCGCCACCTATTCTAATGAGGCCGGCACCGGCTCGGCCGCTATCGCCCACTCTGCAGTGAAAACCAATGAACCCCTGACCGAAGGCTATGTCGCGCTGCTTGAACCGTTCATTGACACCGTCGTCGTCTGCACCATCACCGCCCTCGTCATTGTCGTAACCGGCGTTTATGAGCCTTATCTATTCCAGTCCAGCGTACAGGGTATTGAAATTACCTCAGCAGCGTTTGGAAGTGCGTTCAGCTGGTTTCCTTATCTTCTGCTTGTCGCCTCAATGTTGTTTGCCTTTACAACGCTGGTCAGTTGGGCGTTTTACGGATCGCAAGCCGCCGCCTATATTTTTGGGCCGACAAAGCGCGTCGATGTGACGTTTAAAATCGTCTTGTGTGTGTTGTTATCCACCGGCGCGGCGGTATCGCTGTCGGCAATTGTCAACTTCATCGACTCGATGCTTTTCGCAATGGCGATCCCGAACATCATTGCGCTTTATCTTCTGATGCCGGAGCTTAAACGCGACGTCAAAGCCTATGAACAAAAGCACGGGCTCTAACTGCGTGGATGCGCTTTATCATACGCGCTGAGAAGGCGCTGCGTATCGACTTTGGTGTAGCGCTGGGTGGCCGCCAGCGATGTGTGGCCCAGCAACTCCTGAATGGTGCGAAGATCGCCGCCTGCGGACAGCAAGTGGGTGGCGAAAGAGTGACGCAGCGCATGCGGCGTTGCCGATGCAGGCAAGCCCAAAACGCTGCGCAGCATCGCCATGGTTCTTTGTACATGACGCGGCGACAGCCGATTGCCGCGCGCTGAAAAAAATAACGGATCGTCGGCATGCGCACCATAAGGACAGGCCGCAACATAAGCCGCCACCGCCTCACGCGCGGCGGCGAGCATCGGCACAATACGGTCTTTGCCGCCCTTGCCTTTGATGCAGAGCGTTTCGCCCAGCGGCGCCGCGCCCCATCGTAGCGACAACACCTCGGCAATGCGCAAGCCCGCGCCATAAAGCAGCGTAAACAGCGCCGCGTCGCGGGTCTGTTCCCAAGTTTGTTTGACAGTTGATGTTTTTGTTGTTTGCGCCGTTTCGATCAGGGCCACAGCGTCGGCCTCGCCCACCGGCCGCGGCAACCGCTCTTTCACCTTCGGTCCGCGCATCGCGCCGATGGCGTCATTTTCAATGCCGGCGCGTTTGCGCAGGAAAACATAAAACGTTTTCAGCGCCGACAGTTCAAGTTTAATCGATTGCGGCTGCAACCCCTCCGCGCGGCGCGTTGCTAAAAACCCGCGAAAATCTTTTGTCTCAAGCTGAGCCAGATGATCGAGCCCAGGCGCGGCGCCAAGATGGATGGTTAAAAACTCGTCAAATCGCGCCAGCGTGGCGCCATAGTTTCGCACCGTATAGGCGCTGGCGCGCTTTTCGGCTTTGAGGTGCTGCTCGAAGCGCGCGCGCCAACTTCCCAACGCACCGACTGTCTGTATTTGTGTTGCAGCGGACATGGACCTAACAGGCGGCGGCGAAGGTTAAGAAAGTCTTTACAAACCGGCCTTCCATCACCCTCAGCGCCTACTGGACCGTCAGGCTGGCAAGCTCTGCCCGTAACAGATCAATCCCGAAGCCGGTTTGCGACGATGTCGCCCGCACGCTTGGATGCGCGGCAGGCCGGCGCACAATGCATGCGCTGGTCTCGGCCAGTAAAACATCAAGCGCGGTGGGTTTGATTTTATCGGCCTTGGTCAGGACAATTTGATAAATCACCGCTGCCTCATCAAGCCGGTCCATAACTTCCAGATCGGCCGGTTTTAGCCCGTGACGCGCATCAACCAACAAACACACCCGGCGCAACACCGACCGTCCATGCAGGAAATCACGCGTCAGTGCATTCCAGGCATCCGCCTCCTTGCGCGAGACCCTGGCATATCCATAGCCCGGCAAATCGACCAGATGCATCTTGCCGCCGAGGTCGAAGAAATTGATCTCGCGGGTGCGCCCCGGCGTGTTCGATGCGCGCGCAAGGCCCTTCTGACTGGTAAGCGCATTCAGAAGTGTTGACTTGCCAACATTCGACCGGCCGGCAAACGCTACCTCAGGCGGGCCTTCATCCGGCAGGCCATCCATCTTGACGACGCCCAGCATGAACGTGCAGCTCTGTGCAAACAGGATGCGGCCAGCCTCAATCTCGTCGCGCGAGAGGTCGCCAGCATCCGCCCCCGTCATTCGCCCGGGGCCGGCGTCTTTTTGCGGCCCGGTAGTTTGAAACGGTCGCCCCAATCAATCGTCACGCCATTTTTCTTCATGATGACCCATTGCTGCAAAATCGACAGCGCCGTGTTCCAGAACCAGTAAAGGACGAGCCCCGCGGCGAACGGCGCGAAGATGAAGACAAAGACGAAAGGCATCATGCCGAAAATCTGCGCCTGCACCGGATCGGCCGGCGGCGGGTTGAGCTTGGTCTGAAACCACATCGCAACGCCCATGAGGAGCGGCAAAACGCCTATACCGAGAAACGCGCCAATTACCGGCAGCGCCGTCGGATCGTATGGCAACAGACCAAAGAGATTGAATATCGTCGTCGGGTCCGGCGCCGACAGGTCTTTGATCCACAAGATGAATGGCTCATGGCGCATTTCCATGGTCACAAAGAGCGTTTTATAGAGCGCAAAGAAAATCGGCATTTGAAACA
>JAJFFX010000105.1 GCA_021776455.1 Hyphococcus sp.
GCGCCCTTTATGACCGTCTGAGGGAAGCCGGAAAACCACACAAACTCGCCGCCATCGCTATCGTCAGGCACATCATTGAAACCATCAATGCCATGTTACGCGACGGCAAAATGTTTTATGCATGACACAGTTGCTGAGGAGCAAAGCAAAGCTTTGTGTCACGAAGGGTCGGTAGTAAGTTACTACCTATGAGGAACAAAATGCCCACACTGTTACCAGCGCCTATTCAAACCTCACTTGACCGCTGGCACGCGATGATCGCCTCACGCGACCTCTCTGCGTTGCCGGGTATCATCCACCCAGACGCTGTCTTCCGCTCGCCGGTTGCGCATACGCCTTATCATGGCCGCGACGCGTTGGTGCTGGCGCTCTCGACCGTCATCAATGTCTTTGAGGACTTCACCTACATCCGCGAATTCGCAACCGAAGATGGCAAAGACGTCGTGCTAGAATTCAGCGCTAATGTCGGCGGCAAGAAACTGAAAGGCGTTGATCTTATCAAGTTCGATGATGACGGCTTGATCGTCGAGTTCGAAGTGATGATCCGCCCGGCGAGCGGCTTGATGGCGCTGGGCGAGGAAATGGGCAAGCGCGTCGGCGCGAAGCTCAAAGAATATTCGTAGTTCAATTAATTGGAGAAAAAAATGCTTGCTTACTCAATGGTAGGGTCAAATGATCTGGACAAGGCGCGGAAATTTTACGGCGCGTTACTCGCTGATCTTGGCGCCAAAGAAGTGATGGTTCGCCCCGACGGCGGCGCGGTGTTCTTCGGAGCGCAACCAGGAGGACCTATGTTTGCGTTGTGCAAACCTTATGACGGCGATGGCGCCGCGCCTGGCAATGGCAACATGGTCGCAATTGGCGTAAAGGATTCCGCACAGGTAAAGGCGATGTACGATAAAGCCATATCGCTTGGCGCAACCTGCGAAGGCGAACCGGGACCACGGCTGGATGGTATGGTTTCGTGCGGTTATGTGCGCGATCTGGATGGCAACAAGGTGAACTTCTTCTGTATGGGTAGTTAATCCGACGTGACGACACCGATCTCCCCACAAGCGGATGCCCGCGTGCGCGACAGCTTCGCGCGTCAGGGCTTCATGAAAAAGCTTGGGGTCGAGCTGACCGCGCTCGGCCATGGATCGTGCGAATTGTCGGTTCCATTTGATGTGACCCTGACCCAGCAACACGGGTTTTTCCATGCCGGCGTCGCCGCGACGCTGGCGGATAATGCGGCCGGCTATGCCGGTTATTCGGTAATGCCGGAAGGCTCAACGGTCCTGACGACCGAGTTCAAGATCAACCTCCTCGCGCCGGCGCGCGGCGAGGCGATGCGCGCTTGCGCGGAAGTGATCAAGCCGGGTCGGACATTGGTGATTGTGCGCTCGGATGTCTATTGTAGAGCCGGTGGCAAGGAAACACATGTTGCAACGGCGCTGGTCACGACTATGTGTCTATTAGATAGAGGCGATGCGAAGGCTCGGTCATAATTACAACATTAGAGGCATAAATGCTCTTCACAACGAAATCCCCCGCAGAAAAACGCGCCGACTTTCGCAAGGGGCTCGCCTCCGGCAAGCTGTTGCAGTTTCCTGGCGCCTTTAACCCGCTCTGTGCACAGATGATTGAGCGCAAAGGCTTCGACGGGGTGTATATTTCCGGCGCGGTGATGTCCGCCGACCTTTGCCTGCCGGATATCGGCATTGCGACGATGACGGAGTTTGAAACTCGTGGCCGACAGATCGCGCGGGTGACGGACCTGCCGGCGTTTATTGATATCGACACCGGCTTTGGCGAACCGATGGCGGCGGCGCGCACGGTGCGGACGATGGAAGAGGCGGGTCTTGCCGGCTGCCACATTGAGGACCAGGTGATGCCCAAGCGTTGCGGGCATCTGGACGGCAAGGAAATCGTCCCGACCGAGATCATGATCCAGCGCGTGAAAGCGGCGGCGGAAGCCAAGCGCGATCCGAACTTTGTGCTGATTGCACGGTCTGACGCGCGTGCGGTGGAGGGGTTAGAGGCCTCGATTGACCGCATGAAAGCCTATGTCGATGCTGGCGCCGATATGATCTTCCCCGAAGCGATGAAATCCGAGAAGGAATTCGAAGCAGTCCGCGCCGCGCTCGATGTGCCGATACTTGCCAACATGACCGAGTTCGGAAAAAGTCGGCTGTTAAATATCAAAGAACTCGAAGCGCTCGGCTTCAACGTCGTCATCTATCCGGTAACGACGCTGCGCCTCGCCATGGGCGCGTGTGACGTTGGTCTCGATGCGATCTTGAAGGACGGCGACCAGAACGGCGTTCTCGATATCATGCAGCACCGGCGCGATCTCTATGATTTGCTGCGCTATCACGAATATAACAAGTTCGATGAGTCTATATACAATTTCCAAGTTGGTGACACGCCGCTTGAATAACCGCTGTGCCAGCCGTGATCACAGATCACAACCCTTTGATATTATGGAAAGAATTGAGGCTGTACGAGGCCTTTCTTTCCACTCGGTAATATAGCATAACCCGGCGATTATGACTTTTGCTGCACTGCCAAATCCGCCCTATTACGCCGTCATCTTCACAGCGCGCCTCGCGGAGGATGCTGATGGCTACGCTGAGATGGCTGCGCGGATGGAAGAACTGGCGCGTACGATGCCGGGGTATCTTGGAATTGAATCGGCGCGCAATGAAGATGGTTTCGGTATTACCGTCTCATATTGGCAAAGCGAAGAAGCGATTGCGAACTGGAAACAGAATGCAGAGCACTTAGTGGCGCAACATACTGGCCGCGCGAAATGGTATGAAGATTACAAGCTTAACATCGCTAAAGTTGAGCGTGCTTACGAGATGAAAAAGTAGCTGAGATGAGGAGATGAAATAGATGGCGGATGAAGAAATCAAATACGGCCTTGCCGGCGTCATTGCCGACGACACTGCGGTGTCGAAAGTTATGCCGGAGACGAACTCGCTGACCTATCGCGGCTATGCGGTGGAGGACCTGGCGGCGCAGTGCCGATTTGAAGAAACCGCCTACCTCATCTGGAACGGAGAGCTACCGACCAAAGCCCAGCTTGATGATTTCAACGCCAAAGAAAAACGCGAGCGCGGACTGACCAGCGACCTTATAGAAGTCATGCGGAAATTCCCCAAAGGCGCGCATCCGATGGCGACGCTTCGCACGGCGGTGAGCTTTTTAGGGATCGAAGACAGCGAGATCGAAGATCACGCGACCGACAAGCTTTATGATCGCGCGATTAGCCTTTATGCAAAAATCCCGCAGATTGTCGCAACGGACTTTCGCCTGCGCAACGGCAAGGAACCGATTACGCCCGACCCAAGTCTCGGCTTTTCGGAAAACTTTTTTCACATGTGTTTCGGCAAAGTCCCGGCGCCGGAAGTGGTCAAGTGCTTCGACACGTCAATGACGCTCTATGCCGAGCATTCCTTTAACGCTTCAACATTCACCGCCCGGGTGGTCGCCAGCTCGCTGTCGGGGATTTATTCTTCCGTTACCGGCGCCATCGGATCGCTGAAAGGCCCGCTCCATGGCGGCGCCAATGAAGCGGTGATGTATATGCTCGAAGAGGTCGGCACGGCGGAAAACGCCAAAGCCTGGATGCTGGATGCGTTGGCGACCAAGAAAAAAATCATGGGCTTTGGCCACCGCGTCTATCGCTCCGGCGACAGTCGCGTGCCGACCATGACCGCGGCGTTCAAAGACATGGTTGATATTATTGGCACGGACGAGGCGAAAAAATATTGGGAAATGTCGCGGATACTTGACGAAACCATGGTTTCGGAAAAAGGCATCTACCCCAATCTCGATTTTCCGGCGGGGCCTGCTTACTATTTGATGGGTTTTGAAATTCCGATGTTCACGCCGATCTTTGTGGTGAGCCGCATTACCGGATGGACGGCGCATATTATGGAGCAACTCGGCGATAACAAGCTAATCCGTCCGCTCTCGAACTATACCGGTCCAGCGCAGCGCGATGTTGTCGCGATAGATAAAAGAATTTGACCATGGCCGGCCAACCGAGAGAGCGAACCGAAGAAGAAAGGGCCCGCGCGCTGGAAGCCGTGCGCGAGCTTATTCGCTGGATTGGCGACGATCCTGAGCGCGAAGGGCTCAAAGATACGCCGCGCCGCGTGGTGGACGCTTATCTTGAATATTTCCAAGGCTATGAGCAATGCGCGGAAACCTATCTGGAGCGCACGTTTGAGCAGGTCGGCGGCTATGATGAAATTGTTCTCTTAAAAGAAATCCCGTTTCATTCTCATTGCGAGCACCACATGGCGCCAATCATCGGCAAGGCGCATGTCGCCTATCTGCCGCGTAATCGGGTGGTCGGTATTTCCAAACTCGCCCGTGTGGTGAATGCCTATGCGCGCCGCCTTCAGGTGCAAGAACGCCTGACCGCTGAAATCGCCGACTGTATCCAGAAAGTGCTCGATCCGTTGGGCGTTGCGGTGGTGATTGAAGCCTCACATGCTTGCATGACCGCGCGCGGCGTGAAGACGCCGGGCGTTTCCATGACCACAAGCCGGATGATGGGTATCTTCCGGGAAGATGAAAAAGCACGCCAGGAAGTCATCCGCCTGATCGGCGTGATCTGACCGGATTGGCAATTTAAGGAAAACGAAATGGCCTACGAATGTATCCTTATCGAATCTGACGGCGGCGTCGGCATTATTACGCTGAACCGCCCCGATGCGCTCAATGCGTTTAACAAACAACTGATGGATGAGGTGACCGACGCGGTTCGTAAATTCGAAGCGGACGACGCCGTTGGATGTTTGGTGATAACCGGATCGGAAAAAGCCTTCGCCGCTGGCGCCGATATCAAGGAGATGGCGGACAAGGGCTATATAGATGTCTTCAAAGAAGACTTCATTACTGCAAATTGGGAAGAGGCGAGTCGCGCGCGCAAGCCCGTTATCGCAGCGGTCGGCGGTTATGCGCTTGGCGGCGGATGCGAATTGGCGCTGATGTGCGATTTCATTATCGCGGCCGACAACGCCAAATTCGGACAACCGGAAATTTCCATTGGCGCCATGCCCGGCGCCGGCGGCACTCAGCGGCTTGCGCGTTTCATCGGCAAGTCAAAGGCGATGGAGATGTGCCTGACCGGCCGGATGATGGACGCAGAAGAAGCCGAGCGCTGCGGCATGGTCAGCCGCATAGTGCCAAAGGGCGAGCTACGTGAAGAGGCGATCCGCGTCGCCAAACAAATCGCCGGTTTCTCCCGACCAATCGCCATGCTGATTAAAGAGTCGGTCGATCGCGCCTTTGAGACTACGCTTTCAGAAGGCGTACGCTTTGAGCGCCGGGTGTTCCATTCGGTGTTCTCAACCGAAGACCAAAAAGAGGGCATGGCCGCCTTCATCGAAAAGCGCAAACCGTCTTTTAAGAATCGGTGAGCTTTCGCGGGGGGCGGAAATGCATTGACTATGCTTCATCCTCATCCTGAGGAACAACTAGAAATTTTGTAAAATTTCTAGTTGTGTCGCGAAGGATAGGCGGCATTCCCATTCGCTGCGAGTCAACCTAGAAGGTCAAAATGGACAATCTGGTTCTCGCCTTTGCACTGATCGGCGTTCTCGGCATTGGCGCGCAATGGCTCGCCTGGCGGTTTAACTTGCCGGCGATTGTGTTGATGGCGATTGCCGGCGTCCTTGCTGGCCCGGTTCTTGGTGTGTTTGGTCCGCCCGGCCCAAGCGGCGAACCGCCGATGGAGGCGCTGTTCGGGGAATTCTATCAGCCGATCATTGCTATAGCGGTTGCGGTGATTTTGTTCGAGGGCGGATTACAACTCAATTTCTCCGAACTGCGCGGGCTGACCCGAGGCGTGCGGCGGCTGGTCTTTCCCGGCGTTGCGATTGCCTGGGGCCTTGGCGCGGGCGCTGCTTTCTACATTATCGGCCTGTCATGGCAGGTCGCGCTATTATTCGGCGGCATCATGGTTGTAACCGGCCCGACAGTGATTATTCCGCTTCTGCGCCAGTCAAAACTCAATGCGCGCCCGGCGACCTTGTTGAAATGGGAAGGCATCGTCAATGACCCGATTGGCGCTTTACTCGCAGTGCTGGTTTATGAATTCATCGTCTTCGGCAATGGCGGCGAAGCCTCACCCGGCGACATTATCGTCTCGATTTTGGTGGCGTCGATGCTCGCCGGCGGGCTCGGCTTTGCCATCGGCCGGCTTGCCGCCTCATCCTTCAGGCGCGGCTGGGTTCCGGAATATTTAAAGCCGCCCATTTTGCTTGCCTTGGTGCTCGTTTGCTTTGAGGTGGCAAATTTGTTGCAGCATGAAGCCGGTCTTCTGGCGGTTACGGCAATGGGCGTAACGATTGCCAATTCGCGCATCGCCAGTATCAACGAGTTGCGATTGTTTAAAGAAAACATCGTCGTTATTCTGGTCTCCGGCGTTTTCATCATCCTGACCGCCAACCTCACCTTTGAATCCTTGCGCGGCCTTGACTGGTCGGCGTTCTGGTATCTCACGACGATGCTCTTCATCGTCCGTCCTCTGACGGTATTTGTTTCAACCATTGGTTCCGGCCTGCCGTGGAGAGAGCGGTTGCTCGTCAGTTGGATTGCGCCGCGCGGAGTTGTCGCGGTTGCGGTCTCCTCATTCTTTGGCGCGGCGTTAGTGACTGCAGGCTATGCCGATGGCGAAAAACTGATCCCGCTCGCTTTTGCGATGGTTTTCACAACTGTCATCGCCCATGGCTTTACAATCGGCCCGCTCTCCAAAGCGCTCGGCCTTGCTTCGCGTGAGCGTCCGGGGGTTTTAATCGCCGGCGCCTCGCCATGGTCGATTGCACTGGCCGCCAAGCTGAAGGAGCTTGAAATACCGGTGATGGTCGCCGACGCCAGCTGGCGCAGGCTCCAGCCGGCGCGGCTTGCTGATGTGCCGACTTATTACGGCGAAATTCTCTCCGAGGTCACCGAACATCATCTCGACCTTAATCGCTTCGGCTACTTGCTCGCGCTGAGCGGCAATGAGGCCCACAACGCGCTGGTCTCCACCGACCTTGCGCCTGAGCTGGGGCGCGCTGCGATCTATCAGGTCAATGCGCGCGGCAAGGACGAAGAAGACCGCCAGGCGCTGTCCTATACTTTGCAGGGACGCACCTTCCTTCATTCCGGTGTGCCGCTCGATGAACTTTTGCGTCGCCACTATAAGGGCTGGGTCTATCAACGCACCCGTCTCTCCGAAGAATATCCGCCTGAGCGTTACAAGGAAGACGCTGGGCCCGATCATGAAATTGTGCTGGTTATCCGAAAAGACGCAATTCTGTTCGCCTCGCGCGAGGCCGTGGTCGAGCCTGCTATCGGCGACACCGTACTTGCCTATGCGCCAAAACCGCCAGAAAAGCCGGCGCAAGCGCCCGCTGCCGGCGAGGCCGTCGAAGCCTCGCCGCCCGGTAATCCATCGCCGTCTTAACCCCCGGTTAACCACCCCGCCCGGCCAACCGCTTAACGCCGCATTAGCCCTTGCTGGCTAGGCTTTGCGCGAGGAAATTATCTATGCGGGCGTTGAAATTGTTTAATCAGTCCGAAGGCTCGCTCATCGCCGATTATGCATCGCGCATGAGCGAAGCGCTGTCGCGCCAGCGCACTGAAATTGAAGTGCGTGCGGCAAGGGTAGAGGCCGAGCTTGCAATCAGGGCGCGGTCTGAATTTCTTGCAAATATGAACCATGAATTACGCACGCCCCTGAACGCGATCATGGGGTTTGCAACCATGCTTCGCGATGGCGAGCAATATAATTTGAGCACCGACAAGCACACCGCTTATGCGGAGTATATTTTACAATCTGCTGATCTGCTGCTCGGTCATATCAATACAATATTAGAAGTCGCGGCGCTGGAAAGCGGCAGTGTTGAGCTCTATGACGACGCGGTTAATCTCTGCGCCGTTCTTGACGGCGCCGTAGAGCGCGCGCGCGTTCGCGCAGACGCGGTCGAAATCACCATTGAACGGCGTGATGAGGGCGCGGAAATTCTCGGCTGGGGGGATGTCGAGCGCACCGGTCAGGCAGTTGACCATCTCCTACAGGCTGCGATTAATTCGAGCACAGAAAAGGCCCGCATTCTGGTGCGCGTCTGCGTCGATGAACATGGGTGTCCCGAGATCGCCGTGCGCGACGATGGCGAAGGCATGAGTCCGAAAGAAATTAAGCAAGCGCTTGAAGCTTTCGCCGAACCGCATCGCGGGCTCGACCGTTCGTTTTCTGGCCCCGGCGTTGGCTATGCGGTCGCCAAAACATTTATCGAGATGCAGGGCGGGTCTTTCCATATCAAAAGCCGCAAAGGACACGGCACGCTTGTGCGCATCGCCTTGCCGCCGCCGCCCGCCAATACGGATGCGGCGAGCGATGAGGACGGCGACCCGAAACCCGAAAAGCCCAGTTTGGAGAGAGCCGATGACGCCGCTTAAAGCACGGGTGCGCAAAGCGCCAATCATGCGCAAAGGCAGCGCTGCGCCGACGGCGGAAGCCTTTGATGGCGCGTTTCAGGAAAAACCGCGCGTAGGTACGGTGGTCTCGGTTACAGGCTCGCATGCGCTGGTGATGCTGGCGGAAGGAAAACCAGCCGACGACCGTGCAGCGCGTCCGCAAATTGGCGCGATTATGAGTATCGACGTCGGCTCCAGCGTTGTCTTGGGGTTGGTTTCGGCGATGAGCGTGCCGGCGCCGTCGCATGATAACCCGGCTGCGTCCACGGGCATTGTAGAAGTCGAACTGATCGGTGAATTTACCAAACCAACGATCAATGCGCCGGCGCGGTTTCGGCGCGGCGTATCGTCCTATCCAACGCTTGGCGACGGCGTTCATGTGGCGACGCGCGATGAATTAACGGCGCTGTTTTCGATTAACGGCTTTTCAAGCGTGCGCGTCGGCGCTGTGAAGCAAGATGCGCAAATACCGGCGACGGTCAATGTCGATGAAGTGTTCTCACGCCATTGCGCTATTCTCGGCACCACCGGCGCCGGCAAGTCCTGCGCGGTTGCATTGTTGTTGCGCGCTGTCCTTGAGCGCTTTCCAAACGGACATATCGTTATTCTCGATCCGCATAATGAATATTCCAAAAGCTTCGAAGACCGCGCCGTCGTCTTCGATCCGACGACCTTTACGTTGCCTTACTGGATGTTGACATTCGACGAGCTGGTTGAAGTTTTATTCCCAGGCAGGAGCGGTTACGCTGAGGAAATCGAAATCCTGGCGGATCTGGTGCCAGCGGCGAAAAAAATGAACCTCTCCGGCGCCTCGCGAGCGACGCATATACGCACTGATGTGGCGGCAATTACGGTGGATACGCCGACGCCATACCGGATTTCAGAGCTGTCAACGCTGATCGACAAGTCACTGGGCGGCCTTGATGGCACACGCAACACCACGCCCTTCAAACGTTTAAAAAACCGCATCGCGACGATCAGTCAGGATGCGCGTTATGCATTTATGTTTGGCAGTCTGACGGTGCAGGACAATCTGACGGAGCTGTTGGGCGAGTTGTTTCGCATTCCCGTCAACGGCAAGCCGGTCAGCGTGATCGAGCTTGGCGGCCTGCCGACAGAAGTCGTGCAGGTTGTGGTCTCGGTTGTCTCGCGGCTGGCGTTTGAGTTTGGCCTGTGGAGCAATGGCGCGGCGCCGATCGCGCTGGTTTGCGAAGATGCGCATCGCTATGCGCCCGCCGACCCCAAAGAAGGTTTTGCCCCGACCCGGCGTTCCTTAATCCGCCTGGCCAAGGAAGGCCGCAAGGTTGGGGTCTCGCTCTGGGTCGCGTCACAACGCCCGACTGAGCTCGACCCGACCGTCTTGTCTCAGTGCAATACAATTTTTGCGATGCGCCTTGCCAACCAGGCCGACCAGGAAGCGTTGCGCGCGGCGGTGCCGGATGCATCGACCAGCCTGCTCAGCTGCCTGCCGTCGCTTGGTCTCGGTGAAGCGATCGCCGTCGGCGAAGGCGTGCCGATGCCAACGCGCATTCGCTTTGACGCCTTGCCGAGCGATGCAGTGCCGCGCAGCTTGATGGCGAGTTTCTCCGACGGCTGGTCGGTAGAGATGGACGATGATAGCTTCATCGAACGCATCGTCGAGCAATGGCGCGCCCAGCGGATGTTGTTGCCTGAGATTGAATAAGGCGCAGTTGCCGCGCCATAGTTAATTTATGCCTTTGTGGTATAATTTTGCATAGCTCTACTATCAATGTATCATCTAAGGATGACACCCAGAAACGTTGCGCTCTCGATTTCCATCATACTTTTGCTGTCCTCGTGTACGGGAGGCGGCCCGGGCTTGTCTAACATTTGCAAACAGGCTTTCCTTGCTGCAATAGACTCCGGGGCCATTCACTCCGTCAACGGATTAGCGATTTCGCCTGGTTACCGGAGCTATTACGTCACGGAATGGTTTGACGGTAAGGCTGGATTGGTAGGCAGCGAGTGTCGTCATGGTTCATGGTCGGCTCGGCGCCCGCTTTATTCCATTGGCAAATATCAAGACTATCAGCCGGTCCTCTCACAAGATGGAGAGCGGTTATATTTTACATCCACACGCCCCATCGAAGGTGATGAACCTGTTCGCCAGAATGTCTGGATGGCGAGTAAACAAAGCAAGTGGGGGGATGCCGCACCGATTCTGGCGCTCGTCTCGCCAGAATGGGATGGCCACGCTGTTGAGATTTCCTCACAGTTGTTACTCTTTGCCTCCGGTCGCAGCGGTAAGGAGACCCTTGTTGATATTTTCGAATTTGACAGAACCGCAAACGAAGCACGGATTAATCCGGTTACCGGTTTAAATTCTAAGATGTCAGATAATGACCTGGCCTTTGACGATGGCTCAGAATTGCTTGTGTTTAGCAGGTATGATCCAGAAACAGAAGATATTGATCTGTTTGCTGCGGTGAGATCAGGTTACTCATGGAGCAATCCAGTCGCTTTAACTGCACTGAATACCAACCAATGGGAATTATCGCCTGCATTCACGCCAGACGGTGAATATTTGTTATTCAAGCGCGGCGAGGGACCGTTTCAAAGCGTCCCGATAGCTAAAATAGCAGAGTTTATTGCACGCAGCGACATGTAATGCCAAGTTTACGCATGAAGGAATTCGACAAATGAAAAATCTGCTTGCGGCCATTGCCGTCCTTATAGTGAGTTCCGTCACGGCGGCGGAAGGCGAAGTTGCTAGTGCGCCGGTGACCATTGTTATTCATGGCGGGGCAGGCGCGCTGGCGCCGGGACGTTATACGCCGGCGAAGGAAGCGGAGTTTATCGCCAAGCTCAACGAAGCGCTCGACGCTGGATATGCGATCCTCGACGAGGGCGGTGCGGCGCTGGATGCGGTTGAGGCGGCGATTGTGACTATGGAGGACTCGCCGCTTTTTAATTCAGGCAAAGGCGCGGTTTTCACCCGTGAAGGTAAAAACGAACTTGATGCATCGATTATGGACGGGGCGACGCTCAACGCCGGCGCGATTACCGGCGTTACAACTGTTAAAAACCCGATCAGGCTCGCTCGCGCGGTGATGGAAAATTCCGTCCATGTGATGTTTGCAGGCGACGGCGCTGACAAATTCGCCGAACAGCAGGGGCTGGAGATTGTTGACCCAGAATATTTCTACACGGAACATCGCTGGAAGAGTTATGAAGACGCGCTGAAGCGAGAAAAAGAGCAAAAAGACAGCGCCATAAACTATGATTTTAAATATGGAACGGTCGGCGCCGTCGCGCTTGATGCGGGCGGCAACCTGGCGGCAGGAACCTCAACCGGCGGCATGACGCTGAAAAGCTTCGGACGGGTGGGCGATACGCCGATTATTGGCGCCGGGACCTTCGCCGACAATAAATCCTGCGCCGTATCCTCCACTGGCCACGGAGAATATTTTATCCGGCTGACGATTGCCCGCGATATTTGTGCGCAGGTTGAATATGCCGGCAAGTCGGTTGAAGACGCGGCCAATGATGTGATCCATGGCAGGCTCGAAACGCTAGGCGGGGGCGGCGGCGTGATTGTGCTTGGCGCTGACGGCGCATTTGCGATGGTGTTCAACACGCCCGGCATGTTTCGCGGGGTCAAAAGCGCGGGCGGCGTCAACACAACGGCGATCTATGGTGATTAGCGTTGCCGGGCGTTGCACCAACAAATAGGCGATTTTTGCATTAACCAGCCTTGGTAAACTTGAACCGACAAGACCCGCCGCCGCGGACCATGCATTCTGTGTGTTCCGGGCGCTCACCCGTCGCTGCTTCCATCAGCGCGAGGTCAAAGTCACAGACTTCCGGGTGTTCTGCTGCGAGGTGGTGATAAACGCAGTTAAAGGCTTGGATTTCTTCGCCGCCGTCATGGTTGCGCGCGGTGCGTGCAACATAGCCGAGATCGGACATCGCGCTGGCGAGCTTTACCGCCGACACATTACTGTCGGACCCGGCAAGTTGCAGCTTCAGCTCGCCGCCGATCTTCTTGCCCAGAGCGTCAAGTTCGTTGCGAAGATCACCTTCGCTTAGGCGCTCTGATAGTAGGCCAAGCAAAAGCGCGGAGAACCAGTCATAGCGTTTGGGGAATTCGTGGATGCCGTCTTCGGTTATTGAAAAAACATGGCTCGGCCGGCCTTTGCGCCGAACCAGCGTCTTGCGCGCCGCCAGCCCGTCGCGTTCGAGGCTGACAATGTGCTGGTGAACCGCTGAGCGTGTTACCGACATAATTGTGGCGATATCATCCGCCGTCAGACCGTCGCGATTTTCCAAAAGCGTGTGTAAAATCGCCCGCCGTCCGCCGCCCATATGTGGGTTCCGGACGGATCCAATTCCTATTGTCTTCAAGAAATTCAGCATTGGCGGTAAATCAAGTTCATCGCAGGCGACATTACCTGACATGGAGGGTAGGCGCGCCGGGCTACAGAAACAATTCCTGCTCAGATCAGCCCCAGCGACTTAAAACTCGCATGGTGTTTGTGGCCGACGATGATGTGGTCGTGGACGCGAATGTTCAAGGCGGCGCCGGCCTTGATGATCTGGTTGGTCATCTCAACATCGGCGCGCGACGGCGTCGGGTCGCCGGACGGGTGATTGTGCACCAGGATGATCGCCGAGGCGCCAAGCTCCAGCGCGCGCTTGACGACCTCGCGCGGATAGACTGGCGTATGATCGACGGTGCCGCGCTGCTGCACCTCGTCGGCAATCAGGATATTTTTCTTGTCGAGAAACATAATGCGGAAAAGTTCAGTTTTTTCATCCGCCATGGCTGCGCGACAATAAGAGAGGAGGTCGTTCCACGAGCTGATGACCGGGCGTTTGAGGATGCGCTCCTGCGTCAGTTTGATCGCCGCCGCCTGGACGATCTTCAACTCCTCGGCGACATTTTGCGATACGCCTTTAACCTCGACAAGGCGATCAATCGGCGCGGCGAGAACCTCCGCAAAACCGCCGAATTTTGCGATCAGATCCTTCGCCAGCGGTTTGACGTCGCGGCGCGGGATCGCGCGGAACAAAACCAACTCCAGAAGTTCATAATCCTGAACTCCGTCAATACCGGCTTTCCTGAACCGCGCGCGCAGGCGCTCGCGGTGGCCGCTAGCATGGTTCGTGGATTTCGCTGCGCCGTCAGCCATTAGTTATAAGGCGGCTTGTCGAGGCCCTTGGGCGAGGACGTAAAAATCTCAAAACCGTCTTCGGTGACGCCGAGGGAGTGTTCGAACTGGGCGGAGAGGGACTTGTCGCGGCTCACCGCCGTCCAGCCGTCTTTCATGACTTTCACATCCGGTTTGCCGTCATTGATCATTGGCTCGATGGTGAAGAACATGCCGGGTTTGATTTCGGTGTCCGCCGCGCGGTGGACGTCGCCCCAGCGGTCTTTATATTCTGCATAATGAACGACGCTGGGGGCGGAATGAAAAACTTTCCCGAGCCCATGGCCGCAAAAATCGCGGACGATAGAAAATCCCTGACCCTCGCCAATCGATTGGATAGCGGCGCCGATATCGCGCAAGGTCGCGCCGGGCTTGACCGCGTTAATCCCCGCCATCATCGCCTCATAGGTGGTGTCGACCAGGCGGCGCGCCTTCACTTTTGGCTCGCCCGCATAATACATCCGGCTGGTGTCGCCATGCCAGCCGTCGACAATGACCGTCACGTCAATATTCATGATATCGCCGTCTTTCAGCAGCTTCGGTCCGGGGATGCCGTGACAGATGACATGGTTGAGCGAAATACAGGTAGCGTGACGATAGCCGCGATAGCCAATGGTCGCCGATAGCGCGCCTGCATCGAGCACCATCTCACGCACCAGATCATCAAGCTGTTGGGTCGCGACGCCGGGCGCGACATGCTCCGTCAGCATATCAAGGCATTCAGCGGCAAGCCGTCCGGCCTTGCGCATGCCGGCAAAATCCTCCGGCCCGTGGATTTCTATCTCATCGGCGGCGGTCTCGACTTCTGCGTCAGTCGCGAGTTCTGTCATGAGTAATCTTGCTTTGTTTAAACCAGTTCAATCTCTAGGCGGTTGCGAAGCCCTACCGCGCTGAGGCTGACTTCGCAATCATAGCACAATGTTTCTACACCGGCTGCAACCGCTGATTTCAGCGCCGCGCCATAGGCCGGATCGAGGTCCGCAGCGGGCCGAAACCGGGTGCAATCGCTGCGTTGAACCACGAACAGCATAACCGCCCGCCCGCCCGCCGCCGCGACCCGTGAGAGTTCGCCTAAGTGCTTCGCGCCGCGCGTTGTGACGCTGTCGGGAAATTCGGCGAGGCCCGGTATGCGCGAAAGATGCACATTCTTGACCTCCACATAGCAGGGCGCGGCGTGCTCGCCGCCCGTTAGCAAAAGATCGATGCGGCTCGCCTCGCCATATTTCACCTCGCGGCGAATATCGCCATATCCGGCAAGCTCCGGAATGGCGCCCGCCTCAATGGCTTCCAGAGCAATTGTGTTGGGATTGGCCGTGTTGATCGGGATCAGGGTCTCGCCGATCTCGACCATCTCCCAGGAAAAGGCCAGCTTTCGCTTCTTGTTGTTATGCTCGTTGACCCAGACCGTCGCGTTCTCGATGGCGACGCCGAGCATGGAGCCGGGATTGGCGCAATGGGCGGTAATCTCTTCACCATCGTCAAGGACGATGTCGGCGAGGAAACGTTTGTAGCGTTTAACCAGGCGGCCGCGACGAAGAGGGGAAGGAATTTGCATTGCAAGTGTTTATACGACGTCGGGCAGAGGCGGCAATCATTTGATAGTTTTTGAAGAATTATAGTGACGCAAATTTCTTCAGCATGTGAAACAGGCATGTTTTATTTCATATGCAAAGTGCCCCCTCCGTCGGCTTCGCCGACACCTCCCCCGGTTTACGGGGGAGGAATAAGGTTGAGTTTACCGCGTGCTTGTTCTTCCCCCGTTCACGGGGGAAGTGGCCGCGAAGCGGTCGAAGGGGGCTCTTGACTCCAAAACAAACAGCTAAATCTGTGCAATCTCCGCACGAATCGACTCTTTAAAAATACAACCCAAGGAGGGTCGTTGGCCATAAAACCTATATTTGGTGAAAAGTTATCCTCACCGATTGCGGTGGGCGTATACTGCGCGGGAAATTGATTCTGAGGTAAAAACTAAAGCTATGAGACATAATGGAAGTTGAAAACACCGTGATGAAGAAAATGAGGATGCGGAAAGTGTTCCAGCCTTTGCAATTTTGACTTATGCGGCTTTAGCCTCGGCGACCTTGTCCGCACAGAACTTATAGAGTGATAAAATGAATGATGCGCCATCAAGAAAAACTGCTGCGATCCTGGCGATCGGCGACGAGCTGTTGTCTGGGCGGACGCGCGACGCGAACACGCATTTTCTCGCCGGCTGGTTGACCGAGCGCGGCGTTGCGCTGTGTGAGGCGCGCATCGTCGGTGATGAAGAGGCCGATATCGCCGCCGCGCTGAATACGCTGCGGGCGCGTTACGATTATGTGTTTACGTCCGGCGGCATCGGTCCAACCCATGATGACATTACGGTCGAGGCGATTGCGGCGGCGTTTGGCGTGCCGGTGATGGAACACCCAAAGGCAATTGCGCTGATCCGCAGCTGGTACCAGTCGCGCGGCGAGGAGGTGACGCCCGCGCGCGCGCGCATGGCCCGCACGCCCCAAGGCGCAGTGTTGATCGACAACCCGGTCTCCGGTGCGCCGGGCGTGCGCGTTGGCAATGTTTTCGTGATGGCCGGCGTGCCGCGGATATTTCAGGGCATGTTGGCGGCGATTGACAGTGAAATTGAGCGCGGCGTTAAAATTCACTCGCGCGCGGCGACTGCGGTGGGGTTGCCCGAATCTAATATTGCCGAGCAGTTGCGTGAAATTCAGTCGGCGATCAAAGACGTGGCGATTGGCAGCTATCCGATAGACGGCGACGAGAAGGGCGTCACGGTGATTGCCCGCTCGCAAAGCCCGGCGATAGCCGATGCGGCGATGACTGCGATTTGCGCAGCGATGCGCGCGCTTGGCGTTGAGCCGGAAATGAAAGACCGAAACTAGGCGCGCAGGGCCTAGACACAGGCCCTGCTCCGCTAGATGTGATTGCTGAGAAGGGTGTGTTAATGGTGTTTTTGCGGCAATATCGCGTGTTCTGGGGACAACCGGCGAGACCTGCGCCGACAGGGAGGAAATAAGATGGGCAATAAACACCGCGCTACATCGCGCTTCAATACGATCTCCGTGATGGCGCTCGCTATTGCCTTATCGGCTGGCCTTGGTCTGGCCCAGATGGCGTATGCGGCGGGCAGCGGCGGCGCCAGCCTCCCCTCGCAACAATCGAGACCGCAGATTGATCCCGAGCAGTCCTATCGCGACGGCGTTGCTGCGCTTAGCGCGGGCGATTATAAAACCGCGGAGAAAAAATTTGGCGAAGTCTTAAGTGTTTCTCGTAAACATACTGAGGCAAATTATTATATGGGCCTTGCCAAAGTCGGTCGCGGCAAACACAAAGCATCGGTCCGCTATTTTGAACGCGCAATCAAACAACGGCCGGGATTTGTCGAGGCGCGCGAGCAGCTCGCACTGGCCCTCGTCACGTTGGAAAAGATAGATGATGCGCAAGAGCAGCTGGGCGCGATCCGCGAGATTGCCGATAATTGCGCTGACGAGGCTTGCGACGGCGCCTATATCGAGCGCATTGGCGTTGCGATTGCCAAAGTCGAAGCCGCGCTTGGGACTGGTGAAAACGACACTCTTAGTCTCACTCCGGACGATATGCTGCAATTGGCCAGCTTGACATTGGCGCCTCGTGCGGTTGGCGTCCAGCGTTATGGCGACGCCGTCAAGCTGATCAACCAGCAGCATTTCACTGAGGCAGTAGATGAGCTTTACCGGGCGCAGGCGATTATCGGTCCGCATCCGGATATTTTGAATTATCTTGGGTTTGCGCACCGCAAGATGGGAAAATTTAATCAGGCGCAGGACTATTATGCAGCGGCGTTGGAGCTGGATCCGGACCATCTCGGCGCCACGGAATATCTTGGGGAGCTTTATCTGGAGCTGGGCGAGATTAGAAAAGCCCGCCGTCAGCTTGCCAAACTCGACAAGCTTTGTGCGTTTGGCTGTGCGCAATATGAAGATTTGGCGAGATTGATTGAGGTTAAAACATCCATCCGCCGCGCCGGGCGCTAATGGCGGTCGCCTTAAAGAGGGCGTTGGCCGGGGCGTTGATCGCGCTGACCGCCTGCTCGCCCAAAGAGCGCGCAGAAACGCATCCTGTGGGCGCCTTCGCAAATGCGACGCCGACGGCATTAAACCTTCGCGAACTCGCCTGGCTTGATCCGTCTGCGGATGCGCTCAAAATTTTGAGCCGCGGCCGGCATGAATGCATCCGTCCCGCCGAAAACGCCGACTTAAAATATCTGGTTGATATTGGTCGGGTCGCTTTTCAAAGCCCGATGCTGTTTGGCGGTCCGGCGGCGCGCGGCGGCTTGTCTTGCGAGAGCTGCCATCGCGGCGGCCGCGATAATCCGGACTTTTTTCTCGCCGGGCTTAGCGGCGATGCGGGGACGGCCGATGTGACCTCGGCGCTGTTTAGCAAAACCCGCGAGGACGGCGTCTTCAACCCCGTGCCGATCCCGAGCCTTGTTGGCGTCGCCGGCAAGACGGCGTTCGGCACACAGGCGCCCGCGGCGAGCCTCGATGATTTTATAGAAAACGCTGTGATCGATGAGTTTCAGGGCGTCCCGCCGTCGCCTGCTGTGGTCGATGGGCTCTCTGCTTATATCGCACACCTTGATGATGCGGGCTGCGCGAAGGCGCCGGAAGCCAAATCCATCACCGCCGATATCAACACCGCGCGACGCGCGATTGAGCTTGCTGGCGATGCGCTCACGCGCGACGACGCAGCGACCGCAGACTTTTTGGTGCTGAGCGCGCAAGGGCGGTTGGGCCGGGTGCATGAACGATTTGCCGGGCCGGAGCTTTATGACCAGCGCCGGGCATTGGAGCGGTTGAGCAGAAATCTCGCCGCCATTCGCACGAGCCTGCGCAATGGCGATGACGCGCGGGCCAGTCTTGCGGGCGCGATGATCGGCGCAAAAACCATCATCGGCGATCTTGAACAGCATCGACGCCAATCGCTCTATGATGTAGAGACGCTGCGCGCGGCTTTGGGCGCGGCCGGCCGCAACGCGGACCCGTAACCTCGCGGGCGTGACGACATCAAAGGAGTACCATTCGTGTGCTGAGTGTATTTGATATTTTTAAAATTGGGATTGGCCCATCATCGTCGCACACGGTGGGGCCGATGCGCATCGCCATTCGGTTCCTGGAAGAAGCGGCCAGCGCAGGCGTGTTGCCTAACGCTGTTCGGGTTAAAGTCGACCTGCATGGCTCGCTGGCGCTCACCGGCATTGGCCACGGGACCGACAAGGCGGCAATGCTGGGTCTGATGGGGTTTGAGCCCGACAAGACTGACCCCGATGCAGCGCAAGAGGCGGTGGCTTTGGTGCGGGCGGAGGGTAAGCTCAGACTTCACGGCGGCGGGGAAATAGTTTTTAACCCGGCGACAGATATCGATTTGCGCGGTGATATCTTGCCCGTCATCCACCCCAATGAAATGCGGCTTCGTTTATATAGCGCCGCCGGCGTGGAGATTTTTGAACGAACCTATTATTCCGTAGGCGGTGGGTTTATCGCCAGCGAAAAACAACTAAAGACAAAATCGGAAGACGATCGCATCGCGCTTCCGCAACGCGGCCCACACGCATTTTCCTCGGCGGCGGATCTGCTTGCGATATGTGCGGAAAAGAATTTTTATATCCATGAACTCATTTTAGAAAATGAAGATGGCTTCCGGCCGCGTGCTGAGACCGAGCACAGGCTTGACCAGATATGGTTGGCGATGCAGAGCTGCATTGATCGCGGGCTCAATACTGAAGGGCTGTTGCCGGGCGGTCTCAATGTTAGTCGCCGGGCGCCGCAGCTATGGGCAAAGCTCCACGAGGCGCCGCTCGCCAATGAGCGCGAGCAGATTTTCGACTGGCTCAATGTCTACGCCATGGCTGTAAATGAAGAAAATGCTTCCGGCGGGCGCGTTGTCACCGCGCCGACCAATGGCGCGGCTGGGATCATTCCATCCGTACTCAAATATTATTGTGCTGAGGACGGCGCCAATATTGCCCATATCAGGATATTTCTGTTAACGGCGGCGGGGATCGGCATGCTCTACAAGCAGCGCGCCTCGATCTCCGGTGCTGAAATGGGCTGTCAGGGGGAGGTTGGCGTCGCTTGTTCGATGGCTGCGGGCGGGCTTGCGGCGGTCTGGGGCGCGGACCCCGGTCAGGTTGAGCGCGCCGCCGAAATCGGCATGGAGCACAATCTCGGGCTCACCTGCGACCCGGTTGGCGGGCTGGTGCAGATCCCGTGCATCGAACGCAACGCCATAGGCGCGGTCAAAGCCGTGAACGCCGCACGCCTGGCGATCCGCGCCGGCGCAGCCTCCAAGGTCACCCTCGATCAGGTAATCGAAACCATGCGCCAGACCGGCCTCGACATGTCGCGCAAGTATAAAGAAACCAGCGAAGGCGGGCTCGCGGTGAATGTGGTGGAGTGCTGAGGCGCGCGGTGAATACGGACCAACGCCCCAAGAAATCTGGTGCTTGAAGAGGCGGGCGGTCCCGGTTATGCATCGGCCTTCGGTCTTGAGGCGACTGGCCACAAGACTACGCGGACGTGGTGGAATTGGTATACACAACAGACTTAAAATTAATTCCACATACAATTTTAGTCAAATTATTCATAGCAAAAACAATGACTTATTGATTTTTAGACGCTAGAATCACCGAAATACTGGTTGCACACTTCTTACACACTTTTGGCGCAACCAGAACTTTCGGTGGCGTATGGCAAAGCATGTAATTTTTGATGGAAGGCTCTACGTCTATAAGCGTGAGCGCAGCCGCTATTGGCAGTGCGCGGCTTATTTGGACGACAAAAATTATCGCGTTAGCACGCGAGAAGAGAGCCTCGCCAAAGCCAAAGACTTTGCCGAGGACTGGTATTTGGAGCTGCGCGGCAAACACAAGCGCGGCGAGCTCAAAATTGAGAAATCATTCGCCGAGGCAGCAGAGAAATATCTCCGCGAATTTGAAATCATCACCGAAGGAACGCGTAGCCCCATCTATGTGAAAGATAACAAGGCGCGCCTCGATAACTACCTTTTGCCGTTCTTCGGCAAAAAGGGGGTTTCCGAGATCACGGCAGGTTTAGTGCAGGAATACCGCATCCACCGCAGGGAGAATTTCATAAAAGATAAACCGCCCTCGCGCAGCACTATGCACAAAGATATCGTGCTTATCCGACAGGTGCTAAAAACAGCCATCCGCCACGGATGGATGCACCACCTTCCCGATCTTTCCATGCCGTACAAGACGGCAGGTAAGATCGCGCATCGCGCCTGGTTTTCGCCGGAGGAATATAAACAGCTTTATGAAGCGACGCGTCGTCGCGTTCAAAGGCCGAAAACCAAGAGATGGAAATGGCAATCAGAACAGCTCCACGACTATGTGCTGTTCATGGCCAACACCGGCTTGCGCCCGGACGAGGCGGCAAGGCTTGAATATCGGGATGTAACCATCGTCCATGACGATGACACCGATGAAACTATTCTTGAGATTGAAGTACGCGGCAAGCGCGGCGTCGGGTTCTGCAAGAGCACGACCGGAGCCGTGCGACCATATCAGCGTCTTGAGGCGCGCAATAAACCCTCGCCAAAGGATCGCTTATTCCCGAAATCGCATGCGGTCTTGCTCAATTCAGTTCTCGAAGAGGAAGGTCTTAAATTTGATAGGGAAGGGCAGCGGCGCACATCTTACAGCCTGCGCCACACCTATATTTGCCTCCGGCTGATGGAAGGGGCGGATATCTATCAGATCGCTAAAAACTGCCGCACTAGCGTGGAGATGATTGAGACCTATTATGCTTCTCACATCAAAAACAGCCTTAACGCCGCTGCAATCAATGTCCGACGTAAACGAAAGCCGAAAAAACCAAAGCTTGATGAGGCGGACGGTCCCCGCTATGCATCGGCTGGATAATGCGGACGTGGCGGAAC
Organism: Hyphococcus sp.; assembly: GCA_021776455.1. Taxonomy (GTDB): domain Bacteria; phylum Pseudomonadota; class Alphaproteobacteria; order Caulobacterales; family Parvularculaceae; genus Hyphococcus. Next base: position 21,567 of record JAJFFX010000105.1, read on the forward strand.
CGGTAGACGCAACAGACTTAAGCCACGATTGAGTGCCCTGGTGGAAATGCCGGGAGTAGAACTGCTCAAATTCGGGGAAAGCTAACGGTCGTCCGACCCAAGCCAATCCCGAGCCAAGCCGCTCGATAGAGCGGAAGGTGTAGAGACTAGACGGGCAGCATCTAAGGGCAGGGCAACCAGCCTATGATGAAGGGATAGTCCAGACCCCAAACGGCGCAAATTCGCGTCGGCGGCGAAAGCCGTAGCTGGTAAGAAAATCTGTCGGGCGAATGCCCGTGGGGGTTCGAGTCCCCCCGTCCGCACCATATCAATAATTATTCACTCCCACATAAGTCTTTGCGCTGAAGAGCAGCCAAGGGATTAGGAACAGTCTGATAACATTGTCATCATTCTTCTTCGTCAACGGCTTTGTCGTCCTCCACTGCGTTGCGGCCCCTACATGGTGAGTTTCGTTGCGTGCGGCGATCATTGACAATGTTTCGGCACCGAAGAAATATCGTTTTCGGCAAGGCGTTGTTTCTCGCGGTTTGGCTAAAGGACTTGATTTTGTGGCAGATAATGCAGAACATTACATTGATAATGCAAAGTCTACCGCAACACCTAAATGGCTTAATGAGGGCATTTTGAAAGCTGATTTAGGTAATAAAAATAAAAAGTTTGTATAATGAGCGATAATGTGCTAAATAGTTGAGAATGATGACACATGTCTCTTTAAAAGATTACTTGCGGCGTGAATTCTCAAAACCGGCATTTGTATTTGCTGCTATCGTCGGATTTTGTATAGGAATCGCTATTGAACACTTTACATCTATTTATTGGCCGCTCGCTATGACGATAGGAGCGCTTTCAGGGGCAGTAACAGCTCGATTGTTGACGCCGTCAGGACCATAAGTCATAGTCCAATATATGAGTCCTTTTTACCTCCTTAAAAAAAAACTAAAGAATAGAAATTGAGGGCCATATACAATCAGGCGCAACAAGTACCCTAACCACCTCAAAGCTAACCTTGGGTCTAGCACTTTCTCCAAGAATTCTGCAAAATAATTAAAGTACCAAGTGTCTTCCGAAATAACCTCTCCAAGAGCTGGCTCAACCCAGATAGAATTTATTGAAACGATTACTAGAAACCAAACTACTGCCGACAAAAGTTTTTTCATGACCCTCTATCCTTCATGAATTCGAATTCTTCCAAGCTCTCAACACGAACTATATTTTTGGGTGTCATCGTTGGTTTGATATCCATGATCTTTTTCTCTCTTTTTTCTGATTGACGTTGGCTGCTTTAATCCAACGCGAGGTGACAAAATGTTTCGCCGCCTTGGTTAATAGGCTCTCACATTCATGGCGTGTATTGAATTTTAATCATTCGCGTCTGACGGGAAAGTATTCGGAGAAATTGGAATTCTTATTTCCAAAATACGCCCATTGACGGAAACCGGGGTGATTAAATGTAATCTGCCCTAATTATTTACAATCAATCGCCAATACGCTGTAATGTGCACGTGGCAATTACAGTTAAATCACTAACCATATTTCCTTAGTGGGGGATCAGTGACAGCGAATGATAACGAAAATACCGTGATTCTTGGTCCCTGGGCGCAATCATACGCTGCGTATTCGGGCAAACACCAAGATCGAACAAAAGCGGCTATTGAATTGCTCAATAGGATTATTGGCGAACCACAATCCGACAATACTATGTTCGCTCTAAATACGCTCCGGCGGCACACTTATTATTTTGCTTTGTCGCTTTGTGTGAAAGATAAAACATCTAAAATATCCAAACGTCGCGAGCCTAAATGGGAAAAATTATCCGAGCGATACTCAAAATTTTATGGCCAGTTGGCTGATCAGAATCTTATGACAAGCATATCACCCAGCATGGTCCGAGACTTTGCGACACATGCGGTTGATAAGCCACGTGATCATAGGTTTGTTCCGTCCTTGGCGATTTTCATGCGCAATGAATTCGAAACATATGATGATTTTCAGGTCTCATTAAATAAGTGCTCACCGGCAGCAGAACTAAAATTTTTAGAGAAACTGGAAATAAAGTTTTTTAAACCGCTATTCGATAATACTGAGCTGGAACAAATTGAAGCCACCCTTGTTGCTAAAAAATATGGTAAAGCCTCCATGGGGTTTGCTTTCGAAGAATTGCATCAAACTGATTTTTTAAGTTTTTATAACGCCTTCAAATCAGACAAAAATAAGCATGCACATTTTACGGTGTATAGGCATGCCAAGAGTGATCCGCAAAACCTAGTTAAATCCTTTTTAGGAATTGGGCCCCCTGTCGGCGGGCGTGATTACCATCGGTTTTTTCATTTTTATCGCGTTCCAAGTATTGGCAATAGAAAAATGGTCTCCAAAGGATTTGTTGTACCGCTTGCCTCCGGTGTTTATTTGATTGGTGGGCAGTCAAAAGATACGGGGGCGAAATCTACCTACGGGCCATTTGAAAGCTTGGAAATGATCGCGCTTGATTGGAGTGAATTGCGCGTGCCTGAACCAATATTTTCCGCACTGGCCATCTCGGCAAACTATAAAGGCGAGAAACTGCTGTCCCCAATGGCGATGCGAGCCACACCGATCTATCGTCATCAGCATCTTGGCGCAAAAATTGATCAATTTTATCTCAATGACCTGCAGCAGAACCTAGAAAGTGACATAACAAAAGAAGAGGAATCGATGCTCGAACCATTTTTGCGGATACCAGTAGAACAACAACGAAAAAAAATCATCCGTTTAACCAATCCTCCAAAAATGGAATGGGAAGTCCCCGGTAAGTATGTGAATCAGTCGGACGAAGCCGATATTCTGTCAAAAGTCAAAATAAACGCCCTTCTAGAAGATAAATTTGGCACCTCATCAAACCCTATATACTTTCATGACAATGAAGAACCATTTGAGTTTTGGCAAAGCTTGAGGTTCGGCCCAATTTCAAAGAAATAAAATTGACCCTTTAGCCAATAGTATCCATCGGTCTGTGATGTTGCGGGTCATAAGCTTTGGATCAAGTCACATTTTTGGATTGTAATCAATCGTGGTTCTGGTCAGCGGAAAGCACATTCTTCGGCCTGCCCATTTTAACGCCACGCGCTTTCGCGGCGGCCATGCCCGCCTTGGTGCGCTCGGAAATCAAATTGCGCTCAAACTCGGCGAACGCGCCCATTAGATGAAAATAGAGTTTGCCGCCGGGTGTGGACGTGTCGATCGCATCCGATAATGAACGAAAGCCGATGCCCTTGTCATCAAACATCGTGGTGAGTTCAATCAGGTGTCGCATGGACCGACCCAGCCGATCCAGCTTCCATACTATCAGTACATCATCACTCGAAAGCCGTTTTAGAGCGCGCATCAGACCAGGACGCTTTGCCTTCGCGCCGGATATTCCTTCATCCTGATATATCGCCTCGCATCCCGCCGCATTGAGCGCGTCCAGTTGCAGGTTCAGATTCTGGTCAATTGTAGAAATACGCGCATAGCCGATCAGCATCGAGCCTCCTTGTTAGGCGTTATGACGGATCAGCGCGTGCTCCCGAAAGGGTTCCTTTTCTCGGTAAGGCTATACGTGACCAGAATCTAAGCATGTATCAGGGTTTTCGCAATGCCCAGAAAAAGGTTTGTAAAGGAACCTTTTTCCAGTGGATAAGTCTGAATTCTCGAAAATTCTCGAGTCCATCAATTGGCCCGCGTGGCTTGAATGGACCATCCTCATTGACCTATCCGGTTTTGCTTTGGCGATTATCGGCTTTTTGAATCTCGCACCAAAGATTGAGGCATATTTCAGAGAGGTGAGGGATAACGCTGCGCACATAGACCAACGCATGAATGAGACCATCCGTCGAATATTCCCGCTTCACAAAAATTGGTGGCGACTATTCAAAGAGGGTTTGCGCATCATAATTGTCCCGATACTACCAGCATTTCTGGCTGCTGCCGTCGTCACAGGCGAAGCCGCAACAATCTGGGAATGGAGTCAAAACACGCATTGGGGCTGGCTTCTGGTGATCGCCCTGATTGCGCCGTTCGCCATATTCTTTCTGGCAACTGTCAGCCGCATACTCGCAAACAGGCTTACAAAATATATCGCGTGGCTCATCTGGCGTATTGTCAGCATTCTGGCCTATCCCCCGTCAGGCGTATTGGGCACGCTCGGACTTGCTATTGCCGGGGTATCTTTTTTCATGAATCGCTTGAGCTAAAGCCGCGCGGAATTTCCTGCGACAAGAGTTTTTCCGCCGAAGAGCATCGCACCAATTGCAATGAAAGCGGCCAGGGCAATAGCCAATTCTAAACTGATTGCCATAGCGGCGACGCAGACCAAAGCACAAGCTATAAAGCCAAATCTCGTATTTTCTTTTCTGTCTCCAAAATCACTTGTCGCCATCAATACTCAAAACTACTCAATTAATATAATCATTATACTGACATAATATCGAGGAAATGTCAAATTTCGTGAGTGGGGAGGGCTTGTCCGTCACAATCTTCACGTTATTTGTTTTCTTTTTCTTACGCCATGCCTGCCTTTCGGTAAGCAGCCTGAACGCGATCCCATCCATAGGTTGAATTGAACCAGACTGTCAGCCGTCCACAACCCCGGCCCGCTCCATTCGCATGCGCTCCCGTGTTGGGGGTTTCCCGCCAGAATTCTTCTGGGGTGCGGCCGTCTTTCATCCAGTCAGGTTTTCGGAAAATTCAACGGCTGGAATAGTTCAGCCCGCAACGAAAGGAAGACGACATGACGACCAAGACAAACAAACCAGTTCAAACGCTTAGAGACGGCAATATCAAAGCTACACTCTGGCGCAATGAAGGAGACAAAGGCCCTTTTTATTCGGTCCAGTTTATCCGCACCTACAAAGACAGTGAAGATAACTATCAAGATACCGATAGCTTTACCAATGGCGATCTTTTGAAACTCTCCCGCTTAGGCGTTCGCGTTTACGACGCTATAGCAAAGCTTCGCGTAGATGATCAAAAGGAGGTGGGGCAGTAATGCTCCCCTCCCAATTCGGGAGATCACCCCATGAGTGAATTAACCCGCACGGATAAGCGTAATGCCTTTATCGCCGCAACAAACACCACAGAAAATGCAGCGGTTCGCTGGAAGAAGCGCAGCGAAACAGGTCTTAGTGATGACGACTTAATAGAGGCTTTACGTTATGAGCTTGGAATTTTCGGAGGCAGCAGCAAAACTGATAGCCGCCCGTCTATAACTTACCAGCGTGCTGGTCTCAAAATCTGGGCTGGCTGGCACACTGTAAATCATTGTCAGGAAAAACCGATATTTGAAGGAACGGCGACAACCAAAATGGCTCGCGAAGTGTTTGGCATTTCCGATCCTGATGATGACCAGCAGCTACTATTTTGAAACACCATGCAAACGTATGTCGTCCTTGATCATCCAAATCGAACACATAGGCTTTGTTTCCTGGAAGGATCATTAATCACTGCATACAAACCATGAGATTTAAGTTCAACGAATACAGCCTTGTCAGAAACGGCCTTGTAATTGGCGCAATCGCGATCTTTGCAGCATCCGCCTTCATGAATGTTTCGGGGTGGGTGGCGGCGGCGACAACGCTTCCACAAGCCGTCGCCAATGGCTCGTTGTCGTTCGGAATGGAGCTTATTGGCGTGACCAGCCTTGCATGGTCAGGCTTTCAGATGAGCAATGCGCGTTGGGGACGTGCATTACTGGCGCTCGGCATCGGCCTTGCTATCATCTATTTTAATACCATGGCCACAGAGAATTTTCTGAGCGTCCAGAACGATTTGCTTGTGAACACTATCGAGATGGACGGGCAAGTTACAATGAACTTCGACGCCGAGCTTGCCGCGCGCCAGAGCGAGATCGACAGCATCATCGAACAAAATGGCGGCACAATCCCACGTCCAGCCGACGTGGTAGAGCAATCTTATTCACATCTGGACCCTGATGAAAACCCGATCAACATGCGCAATAAAGATGCAGAAATCGGGTTGCGCCATCGTTATGACGAATTGACCGGCGAAATGTCGGAGTTACGCGAGGCCAGAACCGCGCCCGCCGTTGGTGCAAATGATACAGCCCGGTCGGTTGTTACCGGCAATGACCGCACAAAACTCATCTGGACCGTTGAAGCGTTTAAAGCCGCTGCGTTCTTAATCCTCGGGCGTACGCGCATTATCAGTTTTGAAGAAAAGAGGCGGCGGCGAAAATGGGCGGCTATTCGTAAGAATCAACAACCAGCCAAGCCCCGCAAGCGTCAGCCAACCCGTCAATTGTGATTTCTTTGCTGCGCGGCAACCAAGGGCTTTGATTCGTATGAATGGTCACGCCCTGTCCGCCGTTTTCCGTTATCACCGTTCGAGAGCGCGGTCTTTGGTGCGGTCGCGTTCCAGTTTTGCCTCAATCTCTTGTCTACGTTGTTCAATGCGAGCGCGTTTTGCGGCTGTTTGCTCGCGAACTTGTGCGTCCACATTGCTACGCATCGATCCACGAGGCGTTAATTGCGGTTGTGGCGGTTTAGGCTGCGCATGTTCAACCCCGGCCGTCTGATTCGGTGCTTGGTCAAAAGCGTCTTTGGCCTTGTGCTTGTATTTTTCAGTCCAATGTTGCGACAAGGCCCAACACTCTCTTTTTAAAAACTGGCAGAGCGGGCTGTGAGCATATCCTCCGCCGTAGTTGGTTCGGGATGCAACAAGCTTTGCACCTCACGGTTCAGCGTAGCGATTATGTCCACTTGATTTTCAAAAATGTTTCTTACCTTAATTTTCTTGCGGTTTTTTCCGTAAGAAAATTCTATATAGAATTGATCAGGCGTCCTATGCGAGACTTCTTTTGCCGTAAAAGCCGTCATGTCCGCCAGGCGATACTTTTTACCGGCAATAGTGCAATGGGTTCTGGTAATAGCAATGCGTTTGCCATTGCTGAAAAGAAAGTATGGAAACGCGCCGAAAAATACGACAATCCAGATGATTGAAAATACGATATTGTGCAGCCCGCTATCTGCCGTTGGTAAAATGCCGGATGCGGCTGTCAGACCTATTGTAGCAAGATAGGCTAAAAACGTCCGGCCGATTGCAAGACCGATACTCATAGGCCAGGCCGTATAAATTTTGCCCGTCAACACGCCGTCGTTCACGCCGTATCTGAGACCCTTCGTCTTCCAACGCGCATTTACTTTCCTGCCAAACATTGACACCTCATTGATAATTCGGATCAGGATCAAATTTGCCTTGAAGCATGACGGCCTGATCGTAGTGAATACGCTCCATCGCAATTGGGTCTGCGCCGGGATAAAGAACGAGCTGGCGGCCTGATTGGCGTGAAAAGAACCGGCCGATTTCTTCCGGTGTCATCAACGCGACCTGCTGACGCGATAGGCTCTTGCCGGTAAAACCATTGGCAATTTGGCCTTTTGACACCTCGCCTTGGCTCACTACATCCAAGGTGGTTTGCCCAAGCCGCTCAGAGAGATATTTCAGGGTCGTCAAATCATTGACGCCAAACCACTGGGTTAGCCCCGCATTGCCAATGAACGTCTCCCAGCTTTGCGGATAATGGGCTTTTAATTGCCCCAAATCCTGAAGCACGGTCCATAATCTCACCCCAAAGCCCGCGATCAGACCAGCAGCGCGTTCAATAACCGCAAGCCTACCGAGCGCATGAAACTCATCCATGATGATCAGCACTGGATTTTTCGGGCGGGTGCGCTCGCGTTCCATCGCTTCTATGGTGAGCGCGATCATCAAGCGCAGCCAGCGGGCGTGGGTTCCCATACGTCCCGCCGGCAGACTCAAATAGATGCTCACGGGTTTTTCTTTGAGATCGCTAAGAGCGAAATCCGAGTGAGATAAAACGTTTCTCATGGCTGGCGAGTCCAAAAACTCGGTCTGGACGATCGCCGTTGAAAGAACCCCCGAGCGTTCGCGGTCGGACATCGCAATTAACGTATTGGCTGTTCTGGCGACAACGCCGTCGGCAGCCTCCGAACAGGACATTTCGGCTAGGAGGCCCGTAAAACGATCAGCATCGGCGGTGAGGAGATCACGCAACGTGATCAAATTGCGTGCTTCATCCTGGTACGCCTCACAGACATGCAAGATCAGTCCCGTCAGCAGCGATTTGGCCGCGTCCGACCAATGAGTATCCGATTTCGACGGGATGATCAGCGCGTCGGCCAGAAGCGCGGCATCATCGCGCCCATTAACCCCGTTTGGCTCAATCCCATCCAAGGGATTGAAGCTAGCGCGATAGGATGCGGCGGTGCCTCGCACGGTTTCAAACGGGTCGAGGACAAAGACGTCTTGGCCCATCCCTTCGATCGCGTCCGATCCTCGACCGCGCCTGGCGGCGGTGATCGTCGCGAGATCGCCTTTCGGGTCGATCGCGACTACTGAGCCTGGGTAAAGGCACATATTCGGAATGATGCTCGATCGACCCTTGCCGGAGCGCGATCCGGCGATCGTCATAATATGGCGATCATCGGTGAGGCCGATCGGCGCATCGCCGATCCTGCCGACGAGGATCGCGCCGGGTTCAAACTTCCATTTACCATGAGATTGAAGGGCCCCTTGCGCCGACCAGGCAGCGTTTGGAAACGCGCCTACATGGCCGTTTTCGGAAACGCCTCTTGGAAAGTGCTGCATCAACATCGGCGACTCGGGTGGTTGCTCTCATCGATTACTTACTTGGCTCTCGTTAATGTTGCGTAAGGAAGTGTTAAATCGCCAGCGTCGATCCCGGCAAACACAATACGGATGTATGTTTGCGGGCGCTGCGCTAAACTTTCTTGTGGTTAAAATTGTGCTATTATCGTTAAGGCACTATTCATTCCTCACACAGATCATCAAAATTTAGTGGAGCCGCAAGATGTGCGCGGGGTCCCCGCGCGATCTTGGCAAGGGGGAATGAGCCTTCCCCCGTTGCATCCCCTGGCTATTTGTCTGAGACGAATTTCTTCGCTCAGACAAAGCGCAACATTTTTCGGTGTTGCATCTCGATCAGGGGGCGAAATCGCCCCTTGAAACCCATTTCAGGCGTGCGCCGTCTGAACCCCGCCAACGAGATCATTCGTTGGATCACCTCGGAGCGTTTCGACGCTCCACCCGACCAAGGAAGAACGTCCTTGGATGCGATCAATGGAGTAGCCATGTCAGGCAGTGAGACGAGACAGCGCCAAAACCACGAGAAATTCCGCGTCACGGACGCAGAACGCGCTGAAATCAGGGCGCGCGCCGACAGGGCTGGCGTCACGGTTGCCAGCTATATCCGCAGCACGGTTTTGGAGACGCCGCCGCCCCGACAATCGCGCAGGCCGCCCGTTAATGTGGTGGAGTTGGCGCGGGTCCTTGCAGCGCTTGGCAAGGTCGGTTCAAACGTCAACCAAATGGCCCGTGTTGCTAATTCAGGCGGCTGGCCAGGCGATGACCAAATCACGTTTGCCGCGTTTGCCATTCATGACATGCGCCTGGCGCTCATGAAAGCGCTTGGTGTTACGCCCGCTGAGAACCGCAAAAAGGGCGGTGCGGACGACTGAGCCATGATCTTAAAAGGCAACACGCGGGCAGGGGCCGCTGACCTCGTTAACCATCTGATGAACGAGGCCGACAATGACCATGTTGAGGTCCACACTCTGGACGGTTTTGCCTCGACGACCTTCGCAGATTCCCTTTTTGAGGTAGAGGCCATCGCAAAAGGCACGAATTGCAAAAAGCCCTTTTTCTCGCTCTCGCTTAATCCACCAATGGATGCGTCAGTCATGGAACACAACTTTGAGGATGCAATCGAACAAGCAGGCATCGCGCTAGGGATGGCCGACCAACCGCGCGCGGTGATCTTTCATGAAAAGGAGGGAAGGCGGCATTGCCATGTGGTCTGGTCGCGCATTGATGCCGAGCATATGAAGGCGATCCCTGACAGTTACACTCGATATAAGCTGCAGGAAGTATCCCGCGCTCTTTTTCTTCAACATGGCTGGGAATTGCCTAAAGGACTTAACCGGGATGAGCGCGGCAGCGAAGACAATACAAGCCGCGCGGACCAAGAAATTGCCAAACGATCTGGCCTGACGCTCGACGATCACAAAGTCATAATCGGCAATGCCTGGGGGCTGTCCGACGACGCTGCCAGTTTCGCCGCCGCCCTTGACGAGCGCGGCTATATATTAGGGCAGGGCAAACGTGGGTTTGTTGCAGTCGATATCACGACCGGCGACGCACATTCCATCCCCCGACGTTTGGGATTGAAGAAAAAGGAAATTGAATCTCGGATTGGTCAGCCCGCCGGACTGCCAAGCATTGATGCTGCGCGTAGAGAAGCCGAACGGCGTAGAGAGGCAATGCGTGACGAAGACAACGTGAAAAAATGTCACGAAGAAACATATCAACGAAAACTGAGCGCCTTAAAAAAGCAGCAGCGCAGTGAGCGCCAGGAATTGATCAATCGGCGAACGGCTGAGAGAGACGCACAGGAGCGTTCTTTCGCCCTGCGCCTACGTATGCAGCTTAAAACTTATTGGGAACTCTCTAAAGCTCATGTCGCGCGATTACGCGACCAATGGCGTGGTAAAGACAATGACGCCGACCATCAACGCCGCATCGTTGAGTTGCGCAAAACCCAAAGTCAGCGGTTTGCCGATGAACGCGATTCAATGCGACAAACACAAATAAGAGATCGCCGCGCGTTACAGCGCGGGCTTGCCGCCGAACGCCACGTCAATCGCCAAATGATCGTCGCTCAGCGATCGCCGAATATGGCTCGTAGCCAAGTTGCCGCGAAACAGGCTGAGATCAAGGCGAAGCTTGAGCTTGACCGGAGGAATGCGCGTAAACTAGAACGCTGATTTCCATAAAATACATTATCACATTAAGTTTGCGGTAGCGTACTGACCTATCAATCCTTGAGTGGTAACTGGACATCAAAAACTTGACACAAGCTAATTATATCTCTATACTGATCAATTATTTGTGAGGTAGTTATGTATTTAAATAAAAAAACATTGTCGGCAGTATTTAAATTAAGCGCCAGCACTGCTGTTGAACTCGGTTCATTTGTGTTTCCGACTGCCCGCCTACTGCTACTTAAAAGTCAAGCTAGACGCAGGGTCAAGCCAGATAATGTGGTCAATTAAGACCCCGTTTGCTTGTGAAAGAAGTAATAAAAAACGTCGGTGACTTCATATCAAACCGCAATTTAGTTCGTGGAAGCACAATCTTATCGCTATAATCTTGGCCTTGCGCATTAAAATGATCTTCTAGAGTCACATCAACTTCGCCATATATGATACGAAGATCCTGCCACATGCTTCTGATAAGTTCGATTATTCCACCAATCGTAACGATCTTTACAAACGTAGTATAAAATATCAAAAGATTTTGATTGCCTGGTAGAGAGTCTGGGCCAAACTTAAATCCAAACGCATTTGGAATTTCAAATGTCAGAAGTTGAAAAATTAAGTTTGCGAAATAAGAAAAGAATATTCTGTATTGCTCGAAAGACAGCTCCACGCCAGCTCCGGAAAACAGTGCAGTTATTCCTAAATATGTTGCAGACGCAGAAATCGCCGATGTGGTCGCTATCACCAAGACGAAAATAATTACAAAGTTTCGAACCACGGCTTCTGCAAATAACTCCTTTCCCATTTGTTCCCCTTTTGTCAATGTTTCCACTGCTCCGTCGAACATTGCTTTCAGGCGAAATTGTCTGCGAATCCCGAGCACAAAATTGACAACCACCGTTATTGCGACAGCCACAAAATTTGCAAAAAGCGCGCTTGCCATTGGCCTTGGAAGCTGTAACCCGCTGGCAATGAGATACATTATTCCGATTGATATTCCTATCGAAGCTAGAAGGAAGAGGATCGGTAAAATTATTCCTACAATCGCACTTACTATTGATGCAGGGTGAAATTGAAATGCTATCCTCAAAAAGAAGACGCCCAATTTCCTACCAATTTTTTTGGAGTTGGCGTTCATGAATAACAACGCCAATGATGGTAATAGCGAGACCACAATTACGATTGATACGAAGACAAAAAACCTTACACCAAATATGCTCGCCGATCCTTCGTCAGCCTCTAGTTCTTGCGTGCCGGTGCGCGGATTTTTCGCGGGCTTCGATATCTCATCGAGTTCGCTAGATTCAGCAGATACTGAAGATGTGTCCGCTCGATAGGTCCCATCTAAATATGCAAGCATATCTTTCGTAGGATTGACGTCTCCGCCGCCCCAGGTTTGATAATTTCGCAAATCTTGCTTGATGGCTGTAATATATTTATCCTCGCCATCGCACGCTTCGCGTGGAGTGCGTCCGTATCTGGCGAGGATTTTTCGTCCTGCGACGATTGGGTGGTCGGATCTCTTAAATACTTGCCGGTTACCTTCGCGCGTCACTGAGCCAGAAATTGTGCTCTGGCTAACATACGCAAACACTTGTTTTGCCTCAGTACAATTTGTGGGCAAAAGAAGGGACAGATCATTTCGATACTTCAGCACATACCTGTTATATGAAGGGAGGCAGGTAACCGCGATGTCATGTAGAATCCAATTGCGATCGTTAAACTCTAGGCAGCCTATCCAGGGATACAGTTCTCGATCTGTATGACGAGTTTTCTGAATGGCCTCCGACAATGACTTACAACTATATTCTCCGAATGTTCGGTAAGACGGAGAATAAAAATCTTCGTAAAACTGATAGCAATGCAAGGCGTAGTCTGGGCCAACAGCTGCCCTCGCGTCGTTTACGCAGCGAGTTACCCCCTCAACCTCAGTCCCTGGTCCGTATTTATCGCAAATAAGTTCATCAGCCGCCGCCTGGCTAAGTGAAGCATCGGCAATGACAAATGAATGGACCAGAAAAACCTGAACTAAACCCCAAACAATAGCTTTATGGATGCTGAAGTTCATTGTTGCCCCGCGCAATATCCCCGAATTGCGATTTAATCACAGATGAACGTAAGGGCGCAATGTTAGGCAAAAAATGAAATGAGAAAGAAGTTGCAATTATTACGCGGACTCCATTTGCCTAATCGGTTGTAGGGCATTGATATTCCTCGTTTTTCATGTGCTAAATCCGGGACATAACATAAGCCGAACCAAGAATTCTAACTTCACACGCCCTCAATTTTACGGATGAAATACGCTTGCCCCAATCTTACGCTGATTTCTGCGTATTGCAGCCCATTTTCTTCGACGCTTTTTTCCTCAAAACTGATAATGCGGGTGCGCCCCAGAATTAAAAATGCCGCGGCCTTAAAGGCTTCAACGGTCCAGATCAGTTTTGTACGGTCATTGCCGATCACCACTGAACGGGCCGGATCATTTGCTCCAACCGCAGGGGTGGCTCTGGCTGCTCGTAGTTCAGTCATTTCGCCGGTGAGTTCTTCATATCATCGAAATTGGATTATTTCAGTGCTTTATGGGCTATCCGTTGCGGATAAGCAGAAGTCATCAATTTCACATATTGATCCGTATCGAGCGCAATTGCTTGCAAACTGTGTTTTAGTGGGTTTTACGAGACTTGTCGTAACATATATTATCACTTCCAATAATCTAGCCCTCTTTAAGGCTATTGGGGCAGTGAAAATGGTCACGCCGCTTCCTGACTTGCACCCTCTTTCGTCGCAACCATCTCAACTGCGTCCTTCACAGTAAAATATAGTTTTCGTGAGAGATTATTGACCCGCGTGACCGGCGTTTTGAAAGTTGGGTCGTCATCCATGCGCAGCGTTCTGACAGCCTCAGTTTTTGCGACATAGCCGATGATCTTTTCCTCTGGGATATCAGCCAGAAACTGTTTCACATATTCCCGTTCAATTCGATTCGACGGATAAGCGTTGATGAGGGCGCGGACATTACAAGCACCCTCTTCCTCTAGCCGTTTCATGTGATCGAGATTGGTTTTGACAACTTCCGGGTCAGGCATAAATGGGATGATCACCAAATCCATGGCTTTGGTGATCCATCGATCAAATTCTGGCCTGTTACCCCCACTGTCAATGATGAATAGCCCATCATTGTTAAGCGCCGTGCTTGAAAGCGTTTCAAGCGTCTTTGGATTGCGCGCATCATAATAGGCATATGGCCGTCCATTTACGTGTAGCGGCTCCCTATCATCGGTGTGCATGAAATAAGCTGGTGCGCCCTGCCAGGCTGCGCCGAGCGCTAAAGCATGGGAAAGCGCCGTTTTTCCTGTGCCACCTTTTTTCCCGGCAAATGCGACGCCCTTCATTTATTCGCCCCGCTCTCAAATTTGTTTAATACATACCGTAGTGCTTCTGAGGCCCCTACCGGCTTGCCTGCTTTTTTTGAAAGTTCAAATGCGATGCCGTTTATTATGTCTAAGTGGCGGTGTTCTAGCGAATAAGTTTTACGCGCCATCTCGCTCGCTTCTTCTTTCACGCGTTCAATGGTTTCACTGAACACATCAGTTTTTGCCGCTTCCCGCAGATCAATCGTCTCTATTACCTTCATATCTTCATACGCTCATACAATGTTATGGTCTTAGAATATGATATGATCATCATATCTTCATAGAGCGTATGTGAGTCGAAACACTCCGTAAACAGATAATAATTTCATACCTTCATATGGTGTGATCACAATTTGTGATATTCATACTCTGTTACGATAAGAAGTTATGATCTTCAGAAAATATGATCATAGGATGTGATCTTCATACCATCACATCTATGCTCAGGCGGGCGCGCCGCGCTTTTCAAACCACTTCCGGCAAAAGCCGATAAAAGCAGCATCTGCATTGCGGGGCGTTTCGCTCATCCAATCGCGCCATTCGTTTTCAATATGATAAATATCCCAGCCCGGGACATGCTCGCGCGCCTTGTTATAAGTCTCAGGGTTTAAAATGATCGGTTCAAAGGGTGAAGAGGAGGGGGCTTTGAGAGACGGCATGGTCTGCCGGTTGGTGAAGTCGACGAAATCATCTTCGGTGAGTGTCAATTGATAATCCGGCAAATGGTCGTTTTCGGTTATTTCTTTCAGGAGATATCTGAATTGCTTTAATGGGCTTTTCGAGCCGGATTTTTTATGCAGCAACTTAACGCCGCAGCGCCATGTTGTTTGTTGCCCGCAATGTTTTCGCGCCAGCTCATAGATTCTGCGCTCCAGGGGCTTTCTAAGCCGGAAATAATCCGGGTGCAGGGTGAGGGCTTGCTGGTTGCGGATCGCGTCAAACACCCAATCGGATAAGACAAGCTCGCAATAGAGCAATCTGCCATCAATCCCGAATTTGCGTGCTACTGTCGCTGCATCAATGAGCCCGAAGGCTTCATGGCGTTCCTCATCGCCGCGCCTGATATTGGTGCGAATGCGGGTGCCGTCCAACCGATCAAGGGCTTCGCAAAGAGCCTTATAGTCTTTGCCGGCCGTGCCGCGATTGGTGAAGATCAGAAGATCGCGCGTTTTGATGCGCACGCGTTTGCCAACGGCTTCGCCCTTTTTGAGTTTTGCGAAAATTTGCGAAATCGCATAAATCAAAATGTCCTTGTCGTATATGGTCGCCAGGCCTTTGACGCTTGGAACGATCTCCAGCCAGTTCCCATTATGCTCATAACGCCGGATGGTCGTTTCAGGCTTCTTTGAAAGGGAATAGAAGGGGTGTTCCATATGCGGTATGATATCTTTTAAGATCGCATCAGCGACATCGCAGATGAATAAATCCTGCTGCGGATATCGATCCGGCAATAATTGATCCAAGGTGTTCGGGGTTTCAGTGACCATGATATTCAGTTTCGGGGTTTTAAAGACCCGGATCAAATGATTATCCCGATACAGAACGACTTATCCACAAATGCGTAATTTTCATTCGGGGTTTCAGTGACGAAACTTCGGGGTATTAAAGACCGAACTTCGGGGTTTTAGTGACCGCTTATGTCAACTAGAGCGCGCCGACTCCTGAAAACAATCGGTGTACGGATATTGTCAGAATCGCTTAACACTAAATATAACACATTAATAACACTCACCGGAGCTTAAACAGGTAACAGCATTATTTTGAGGATAGTTTTTTTAGACTCGGCAAGAAAGCCATTTGGCTTTGTCTTATGGAAAATGGGATAGCGTGTTCTGTTCGGCAGAGATTCGTATTTGTCGAGAAGGTCGGAAGACCATGTGTTTTCCACTGGGGTGTAAAACCATAGCCTGAAACGCAGGGTCACTAAGCGCTCAAGCCAGTTGCAACGGTTCGCTATATATTGCTTTACTAAGAAGCAATAGTGCGATATCCTTTCTTAGTGAAAATGCTTAAGAAAGGATCGTTTCGTAAGTGGCGACACTAGGAAAGGTAAGCAGAACAGGAGATTACATCAAAACCGCCATCGGCGGGGAGGAAGTGCGCGCTTATCTCCCGCCGCCTTTGCCGCCGGAACCGCCCTTGGTGCTGGATCGGCTTTACGGGCTGATGGAGGACGCCAATAGGGCGCTTGGCCGCCTCGACGGCATCGCCTCCATACTGCCGGATACGCCACTATTCCTCTACATGTATGTACGTAAGGAGGCATTGCTGTCATCCCAGATTGAAGGAACGCAATCCTCACTCTCGGATTTGCTTTTATTTGAAAGCGAAGAGACCCCCGGTGCACCGCTCGACGACGTGCAAGAAGTATCCAATTACGTCGCGGCGATGAATTACGGGCTGGAGCGCTTGCGCGAAGGCTTTCCGTTATCGCTGCGCCTCATTCGTGAAATTCACAATATTCTTCTGTCAAAGGGCAGGGGCAGCACCAAACAGCCAGGAGAATTTCGCCGAACCCAAAACTGGATTGGTGGCACAAGGCCGGGCAACGCTCTCTTCGTTCCGCCGCCGCCTGATCAAGTGCTCGACTACATGGGTGCGCTTGAGAAATTTATCTATGAGGAAGAATCAAAGCTACCCGTGTTGATCAAAGCGGCGCTGATCCATGTTCAGTTTGAAAGTATTCACCCATTTTTAGATGGCAACGGACGGCTAGGGCGCTTGCTCATCACATTTCTCCTATGTGCGGAAGGGGTCTTATCCGCGCCGATCCTCTATCTCAGCCTGTTCTTCAAAACCCACCGGCGGCACTATTATGACCTTCTGCAAAGAGTGCGCGAAGAGGGTGACTGGGAGGCCTGGCTAGAATTCTTCTTGACGGGTGTTAAGGAAACCTCCGACCAAGCGGCGGCAACCGCGCGGCGCATTCTTGAAATATTCGAGCGAGACCGGCGGCGCATTGAACAGCTTGGCCGACCGGCAGCCTCAGCATTGCGGGTTCATCAATATCTGCAATCAAAACCAATCTTATCCGTGCCCGTTGCGGCCAAAGAATTAAGTCTATCGGCTCCCACAGTACGCAAATCCGTGGAGCATCTTGTGGAAATCGGCGTAGCGCGCGAAACCACGGGCAAGAGGCGTGGAAAGCTCTTCGTTTACGAAGACTATCTCACCATTCTCAATGAGGGGACGGAGCCGCTGTAATGAATAAGAAAAAGAATATGGAACCAACAGATGAAGCTCGCTGAAAACGATATCCGTTATTCTTATCCCAAAAATGGGGTTCTCGAATGACAAAAACTTTTCAACCTCTATTCTCCGATTCCTACCTTCGCTCCGCCTTCGCGGATGAATACTCGGCGTTTCGAGGATCAGCAGATGAGCAGGCGCTCATAAAGACGCTGGAGAATTGGCAGGGCCGTGCGAAGAAACTTACCGAGACGCAGGAAGAAGGTTCCTTCATGGATGCTTTCTTCAAGCAATTATGGGGATACTTCGCAAACGGCGAGACAAAAGCTGATGACGGTTTCTCCCGCTTTCCAAAATACAAAGTGGTCGGTGCGGGGCAAACAGGCGGCACTGGAGAGGCTGACCTTGCACTAGGATGGTTCGAGCGGAAAGGCATTCCACCGACTCCACAGGTGCTTTGTGAGTTCAAAGACATACGGTCCAATCTTGACGCCAAACAGAACCGTAAGGGGAATACACGGTCGCCGGTGAAACAATGCGCCGATTATCTACGCGAAGCTGGTAAGGAGCTGTACGGCAACGAAGCTATCCAGCCCACCTGGGGCATTGTCACTGACATGAACGAATTTCGCCTGTACTGGCGTAATCGGATGCCAGCTCAATATCAGCGCTTTGTCATCACAACGACGACAATGGACGAAACCGTTTCCCTGCTGGCAAAGACAGATGACGCATCATTTCAACGTTTCCTGTTCACTAAGCTCTTCCATGCCGATGCACTTTTGTCCACCGGAGGGGACTGCACGCTATTAAAAATACTCCAAAAGCAATGGATTTTGGAAAAAGAAATCGAGAACGATTTCTACAAGGAATATAAAGAATATCGGCTTCGTATTTATAATGCGCTTGTTGCTCACAATCAAAATTTTCTCGAAACAGGCACGCGCGGACGACTGGTCCGGCTGGCGCAAAAATTGATAGACCGTTGTATTTTTGTGCTGTTCTGCGAAGACATGGGTGAAGCTCTCAGCTTTCCTCCCAATGCTCTGCGCGACTTCCTAAAAGATTTCAGCAAAGCCGGTTACTACGATCCCAATGCACAGGACGTATGGAATAAACTAAAAGAGTTGTTTCGTGCGATGGACAAGGGCGAGAAATTCCTTGGCCAGCGAATCAACCGCTTTAACGGCGGCTTGTTCGAAGTGGACGCAGAGCTGGACGACCTATTCATACCAAACCATGTCTTTTGCGAAAAATTGCAGGGCGAGAACGAAGCCACAATCAAAAAACACCCCCAGACTCTGCTGTATCTGTCAGCCGTTTATAACTTTGGCACGTCCGGTACGGGTGAGCATGCGATCACGCTATACACCCTTGGTCGAATTTTCGAACAGTCCATAACTGAGCTGGAAGCATTGGAGGCCGAAGCAGACGGCCAAGTCTCCCTAACCAACGTCACCAAGCGTAAACGTGATGGCGTGTATTACACGCCCGAATGGGTCGTTGAGCATATTGTTGAGGAAACTCTCGGTACGCGATTACAAGAAATTCGTGATGATTTTGGATGGAGCATCGAAATTGAAGGCGATGACGATTACGTGCGTAAGCAAAAAAAGTTGCCGCCCTCTAATCGAAGCAAAAAGTTCAATGATCACGTTGATGCCGTCAAAAAGTATAAGGAACGTCTAGGCAATTTTAAAGTCTGCGATCCAGCCTGTGGCTCCGGTGCCTTTTTAATTCACGTATTGGAATATCTACTCAGGGAGCGCTTAAAAGTCTCTCAAGAATATGCCCGAGTAACACGTCAAGGCGAGGGTTTATTTGAGGTAAATACCGAGCAGGAGATCCGCGAAATCCTGTCTCGTAACATATACGGCGTGGACATTAACCCGTCTTCAGTAGAAATCACAAAGCTCGCGCTGTGGCTACACACAGCAAAACCTGACCAAGCGCTTTGTGATTTGGACGACAATATCCGTGATGGAAATAGTCTGGTTGGACCAGAGTTTGGAAACTTCAAACAACTCTCCCTTTTGAACTCTGACAAGCAAGAAGAAATCAATATCTTCGACTGGGAGGCTGCGTTCCCTAAGGTGTTTGATAACAATAACGCGGATGGCAAAGGGTTCGATTGCATCGTTGGCAATCCACCATACGTTAAGCTCCAGAACTTTAGAAAGAAATATGCCGAAGTGGCAGAGTTTCTAAAGGATGGAAAGAATGCGGACGGAACGCCAGTATATTTAAGCGCTCAAGCAAATAATTTTGATTTGTTCCTTCCGTTTATTGAAAGATCAATTGGATTTTTAAACGATAAGGGACGGCTAGGTTTTATCGCTCCTAGCGTGTGGCGACAGAATGAATACGGCGAAGGACTGAGGGCTTATCTTCATCGTGGTAAACACCTAGATCGCTGGATCGATTTTGGCAGTTTTCAGGTTTTTGATGAGGCAATCACATACACCGCTCTACAATTTTATTCGAAGCTGCCGAAAAAAGATGTGAATTTCGTACTCGCTCATGACGGTGTCGTTTCGAACGCACCGGATTGGGGTGATCCAGTTTGGCGAATAAGCTACAAGCAATTACCTCGGTCAGAGCCATGGGTTTTTGTTCCAAAATACGAACGCGAACTAATCGACAAATTGCTCAAGAATAATTTCAGGTTAGATGATTCAAGAGTTTCAAATTCAATTTCACAGGGGTTGATTTCGGGAGCTTTCAAACTTTTTGCCAATGAGCGTGTTGGGCAGAATAAATATATCTCCAAACACACAGGCAATGAAATGGAGGTGCAAGTTGAAGATGCCATCTGCAAACCTCTAGTTTCTTCTCAAGACATTGATCGTTACTTCTTGGCTGAACCGTCGCTGCAAATTATTTTTCCTTATGAAGTGCATAAGGACCAAGCAAAGTTACTGTCTGAATCCAAGCTAAAGGGAAGCTACCCTTTGTGTTGGCAATATCTAAAGGATCACGAGGACTTCCTTCGTTTACGCGATGGTGGAAAAATGAACCACGACGGGTGGTATGGATACAGCCGCAATCAGAACTTAAGCAAACAAGATAGTCCCAAAATCGTGATTGCAGGGACAGCATTGCATATAGAAGCAGCTGTGGATTTTAGTGGTAATTTTGCGACGAATGATAAGCGCGTCTATTCCGTTTATGCAGAACAAGAAAATTTATATTTTTTGTGCGCAATCTTGAATGGGCCTGTTTTTGATTTTGTCTTCAGGAGGATAGCGCGCCCCAAAGCTGGGGGGTATTTTGATATAGAAGCACAGTTTTTAGCGCCGTTGCCGGTGCCAAAGGCAACTAAAACCCAGAAAAAAGACGTGGGCAACCGCGCAAAGGTGCTTCAAGAGTTGTACACAAAGCGCAGGGCCAAGCTTGAGGCACTGGAAAAGCGCTTCGACACATGTCCGGTGATAAAGCGCAACGAAGATTGGATATTTCCAAAGATTGGCTCACTGAAACATTGGAAGGCCAAAGCGCGAGACGATCTTTCTGCACGTGATAAGACCAAATGGGCGAAAGACGAGCGTACTCTGAAAATCGAGGAGCGTTTAGACGCAATTGACGCGGGGCTCAATTCCGCAGCACAACTCGCCGCCGGTTTCAAAAAAGGCGAGTTGTCATTCAGCATCGACGGCGTGGCTGTCATAGACAATGTGTTCGTCAATGATGGCGAAGGCCAGCATATCTTAACCTACTGGGAGCACCTAGCTCGGAGCATCTCCGTTACCGATAAATTCAAGGCCAAGACACTGATTGGTAAGCTCATGGCTACACCCATGACTGATAACGCCGAGCTGTCAGCTCAGATCACGAAGCTAACCGCCGAAATCGATGCCTTGGACAACTTTATTGCCACACAGGAGCAGGAATTGAATGAGATGATATTTGGCCTTTATGCTCTTACCCCAGATGAACGAATGATAGTCGAGAGAGGATGAACGTGAATTTACAAACCATCGAATTAGAAGTTTCGGCAAGTTTGAGACTACATGTTTTGAACTCGGGGTTGGATCAGTGAGTAACGTCAATATCCGCAGAGCCGTCGAAAATATACGTTCTGGAACGACCGTTTACACGCCACTTGTAGAGACCGTTGTTAATGCCATTCAGGCAATTGAGGTGGCGAAGCCTGATAAGGGGAAAGTCGAAATAATCGTGCTGCGATCAAAGCAGGATGAATTGGAGGGCGCGCGACCTCCCGTTGAAAGTTTCATTGTCTCAGACAACGGAATCGGCTTTACGGACAAGAATAGAGATTCCTTTGACACGCTTTATTCCGACCACAAGATCGATCAAGGCGGAAAGGGATTTGGCCGGTTCACCTGCCTGAAATATTTTGAAGACATGATTATTGAAAGCGTGTTTGAGGATGAGGACGGGCACAAAAAGCGCTCATTCAAAATGGGCAAACAAACCGACATCATCGTCAATGAGAAAATCGAGGCTGAACCAAGTGCTGAAATTGGTTCAAAGGTAACGCTTTCCAAGGCAAAGAAAAACCGCTTTCCGGACAAGCAACTCACTACCATTGCGCGGTCTTTGGTGGAGCGTTTATTACCCTACTTTATCGATGCTGACTACAATTGCCCGACAATTGCCCTCGTGGAAGAGGATGGATCAGATCGAATTGTCCTCAACAATTTTTTTAATAACGAACTGTCCGCTCTAATTCAAGAGATTCCATTATCCGTCGCAACGTTCTCGCTGGAATCTCAGCAGGGAGAGCAAGCCTTCCAAGTCCGATTATTCAAGATTTATTCCCCAAAAAATCAGCGCAGCAAGGTCAGCTTGGTCGCCGACAGGAGGGAAGTCACGGACATCGCAATTCACAATTACGTGCCAGAGTTTATAGCTGAGTTTTTTGACGAGAAGCGAAATGCTGACGATGACAGAGATCGAAATTACATCGTAAAAGCATACGTATTTAGTCAATACCTAGATGAGAATGTATCATTGGCGCGTGGCGGGTTTGAATTTCCTTCTGGCGATGATCTTTTACATCCAATCTCACAAACTGAAATTGAATCCTCTGCTGCAAATATTGCCCGAGAGGCTCTTGGTGAAAGGATAACAGCACGCCAGGAAAAGAAGCGCGCACACGTGCAAGAATACGTCGAGACTATGGCGCCGTGGCATCGTACAATTGCTGAAGAAATTGACTTGTCAGCAATGCCTTACAATCCAACACCAGAACAAATTGAAACGGTCTTCCAGAAAGAAAAGTTCAACCAAGAAGTGACGCTGCGTCGTGAGATCGATCAAATCTTATCGGAAGCGTCGCCTGAGGATTTGAATGACGGCCTCGCATCCATCGTTGATAGAATCTCAAGAACCAGCAGAAATGACCTCATACATTACATCGCTCTCCGCAAAAATGTCCTCGACTTGTTCTCTCGTAGCTTGGAGTTGAATGAAGAAGGGAAGTACCCTTCAGAGGCAACTGTTCACGATATTATCTTCCCAAGGAGGGGAGATTCAAACGCTACTCGATTTGAAGACCATAATCTTTGGATGATCGATGAGCGCCTGAATTTTACAAACTTTGTGAGTTCCGACACGCCTATTGCCGGTGGAACGACCGACCGACCGGATGTTCTGGCTTTCGATAATCCCGTCCTTTTCCGTGGCGACAACGAGGCCAGCAATCCGATAACAGTCTTTGAATTTAAGAAACCTGGGCGTGATGACTTTGCCAATCCTTCGTCAAAAGACGATCCAGTTCAGCAAATTCTGAGATACACAATTGGAATAAGAAAAGGGAAATTTAAAACTCCGAAGGGGCGTGAAATTCTGGTCAGCGAAAATACGCCTTTCTATGGTTATGTAATGTGCGAGTTATCCGCAAAAGTTAAGGAGTGGCTTCATGCCGAAAAAGAATTCACCCCAATGCCAGATGGCCTAGGTTGGTTTCGTTGGTTCGGTAACAATAATCTTTATATGGAAGTTTTGAGCTGGGACAAAGTCCTCCGCGATGCTAAAATGCGCAACCGCGTTTTCTTTCACAAGCTTGGCATAGAATAGCGGTAAATAATTTTGTTTGATTGGATGCATCCGGCTCGTAGGCCGAGCTGGGCTTTTGTAAACAAAACTCACCGAAAAGGCGGTTTCTGCCATTGCTCATGCCTTTTTGTTAGCATGGTGAGTCAGAACGGCGAAAACTCGGTCCAGCAACGGGTCAAATCCTGAGAAATCGATCTTAGCAGCATTTGGTTTAACCACTGATTTCGCAAACACCTCTTTACCGAATTCTGTTGCCGGGTCGATTGTACTCTTGGCACTGAATTTTTTGCCTTTAAGTTTCGTTGCCAACCATTTCTGCGGAAACAAGTCTTCAATACAACTCTCGCCGTTTATTTCTGGTGTTTTGACAACGTATAGATTTTTTGTGACATGGTAGAAATCTGCTAATGTCGTAACCGTCATCGATACACCAAAATTTTTCTTTATCGTGCTTGCAACTGGCCCCAGCCCATCATCGTTATCCAGTAAAAGGATTACCGGATGCTTCATGGGCATGTGTTTGAAAGGCTTCCACTTCTGTTTTGATGCGTCGATGTTTCTCAGATAGTCTAAAGGAATAGACTTGAGATCGCCCGATCCTCCGCCGAGGTCTGTGATCTCGTGCGCTTGCCCACCATAATTGAAAAACCGAATTGCATATTCAAAACCCTGCTTTGTTTGTTTTCCCAACTGAGGCTGAAAATTTGTGCGTCGTCTTATGGCCTCTCGTAAATATACCGGATCGGTCTTTCCTTCCGTGATTATCAAAGGCGCTTCTAGGGCGACACAATATTTATAGAATAAGAAGCGGCGATAAAGTTTGCGAATTGCCCTTGGCTTTTCTCGTTGCGCCTTGAACTCCCTACGCTCTTCGCTCTGTGTAACAGAATAAATGTGACTCAGTATTCCCTCAAGTGGGTTGAGGCTCGTAGTTAGATCGGGTTGTGGCTCTTCATCGGATTTGTCTGATGGAAGACACCGCGTAAAATATTGCCCTTGCTGAAACAACGAATCGCACATTGCACGCGCATTGCGATAATACTCACTCTTAATGTTAACTTTCTCGTTGACGACAAGCCCTGTAACCATCTGTCTGCTTCCCCGGCAGTGCATTCTGGTTTTTGAGTCGTTTATTTGAAATCCGGCACCCTCAATTTTCTTCACAAGCTCAGCGCCAAGAACCCATTCTGATAGGTCCGATGGACTTTGAAGCGCAACGGCTTTCGGGAAAACTTTTTGGTTTGTCGAAAAGGTAATATCGTCAGCGTACCTTGAATATCGTAATCCATATTTCATGGCGAAACGCAACAAACGCAAATCCAAAATTTGCCCGATCAACTCTGAGATTACTGGAGAACAAGGGCTACCTTGCGGAAGCGCCGTTCCATCGCAGGCTATCTGCGCAATCGTAGTGGCAACCTGTTCTGGCAGGCTGAACGATTTATCATTGAGGAAGAAGCCGCGGACTCGACCAAAATTAAATGTTGGAAAAAAGTCTTCAAGATCAAGGTTGAGAACATAACGGCGACGCTTATGGTTTTTTGCATTGGCCGAAATTGTACCGTGTCGTCTAAATCCATAAGATACTGGACTGGCCTTGCGCGCTCGTTCAATCTCTTCAAGGCAGGCGTACAAAACATGCGCAAGATGCGTCTGGAGTTTTTTTAGGTGTGGGCTGGGGGCTTTAATAACCCTATCAGAGCCGTCTTTTTTTTTTATGGTGAAAGATGAATATTTTTGTTCAGGTGGCGTTTTGTAAACAATAGAAGTCAATGCGGCTGGCCGAAAGCCAAGCAATCTGGCTAGGTCTTTCCGGTCCTCACATTCTTTAAGTTTCTCAAGGTAACTCACGTATCCTCTCAGCTATTGGGACTTGCAGGCACTCTCACGCGATCACGGCTGCACATCATTGTTCGGTATTGCACAACCGCAGTAAGCATCGGGGCAGCACAAGCGCTCTCCTGACGTTCCATCATATGTCTCGAATCCGGACAACAAGTCTGCCTACAAGTCCTTCGTCAAACAAACACATGTTCGCTGAATGATTCAAACGCTTTCTGTTTAACAATACAATTATGCACAAATATTCAGGAAACTGAGCAGCGTTATGCCGACAAAATAGGACGCTTTTCGAGTTTGGTAGAGAACGCGTTATCAAATTTATCCCGTTGCGACGCATCCGGCATAGCCGGACCAGGCTCTCGTAAATCAAGCCCGCTAAGGCGGTCTTGACCAAAGGCTTCGATCCTTCGCGCAAAAAACTTAGGGCGTTGCCCTCCGCGCACTTCAGAAAAAATAGACGGTCTCCCGAGGCTCGCCGCGAGGCGGCTGCGCCCGCCGTCGATTTTCCCTTCCGTTTGCACACCCATCCTCGACCGGAAGCAGGGTTTCAAATGCGAAACCCATACCCAAAGGAAGGGAAGAAAATGACAATCACCCTATACGCGCAGCCTTACGACCTTGCGGCAACAGGCTTCTATTTTGAAGATGTCGAAACATTCAATGAGAAAAGTCGAACCCTTAAAAACGACTATGGCGATAATGTCGAAGAATTTGAAATCCAGTTTATCGACAGCGATGATGAAATTGACTGCGCCCTCGCAAAGGCATTCGATATTAATCAAGCCAATATTGCCGCTTTTCTGAAATGCGCCGATGAATGGGAGGACTGGGAGAAGTTTCATTTCATTATCGCCGTAGGCGAAAGCGGTTACAGCTTTGATCCTGACACGGTTCGCCCAGATGATTTCGATGTTGACGTGTACGGTGTTGAGAACATCAAAGAACTTGCGGAGCAACTTGTCGAAGAGGGGCTTTACGGTGAAATCCCCGAGCATCTCCAATGCTATATCGACTATGACGCTATCGCCCGAGATTTATCGTGTGATTACACAGAAACCACTATCGCTGGAAACAGCCTTGTTTATCGCTGCGGGTAGAAACTGGCGATGAACAATCACAAACAACTAAGCAAAACCGATAGACGCAACGCGTTTTTAGCAGCAACAAGAACTTTTGCGAAAGCTGGAATTCGCTGGCGACACCGCTCTTCCAAAGGTTTGACTGATGCAGAGTTAGAAGACGCTTTGCGTTACGAACTTGGCATTTTCGGCGGTAGATCCACAGAGAACTGCCCCTCTATTATATATCAGAGTGCGGGCCTCAAAATCTGGGCTGGGTGGCACAGTTTTAATCATTATCAGAAAATCCCGATATTTGAAGGATTGGCGACCATCAAAATGGCGCGTGAGATATACGGAATCAAAGACCCATCAAACTGCCAACTAGACTTGTTTTAGCGCTCAGGTGCAGGGCTGCGAGAACGGGTTCGTTTGCGTCCGGTGTTGCTTTTGCGCTGGCTCATGAGTGTGTCACGCATTTCCTGTAGGGCCGTTACTTTTTGGTCCTTATAACGGGACTGGTCCCGTTCAATCTCGTGTCTTACACCCGTATTTTGCCGCTTCAATTTCACAGACAGCATCTTGAGCATTTGCCGCTGCGCAAGTTGACCGAAAACAAGTTGATCTTTTTCGTTCTGGTCACGTTTTGCGCAGCTTTCGGCCTCAAATACATTTTGCTGGCTGATACGCTTGTGTTCACCGCGCATGCGGTCCCAAAGCCCTTTGATGCCCGCGCGGAACCGTTGCTGTCTGTGTTTGGCTTCTTCGCTCAGCCGCGTTTCGAGTTTTTCCTTAAATGCTTGACGTTCACCGCGTTGACGCTGGACAAGCTCTAACCGGCGCTTGTTGAATTCACTGCGGCGTTGCTGGTTTTGAGCATCCAGAGCATTTTGAAAATCATCAAGTTTGAGCAGCATTTCATCGGCAATTAGTCTTTTCGTTTCGTTGGCGCTGGAAAGTCCAGCTTCATCGCCGAGACGCGCACGGACCAGTTTTGTTTTCACACCTGCTTGCTTGGCAACAGAATAGACCTCCCCATGAACATCGACGGCGACGAAGCCGCGCCGATCTCCGCGAGCAAGTTTGTAGCCGCGCTCTTCAAGCGCGTGAGTAAACGCGGCCTTTGAATCTGAAATCGCCCATGCATCCTGAATGGCTGTTTTGATGGCTCGGGGGTCTTTGCCGATCCGTTTGGCCTGGTGCCACTGCGCAAGGGTGAAGTTTTTGGGGTCACAGTTCTGGTTGTTGGTTAAGCCCTCGGGCATTTTCCAGCCATGCTCGATAAACAGTTCG
>JAJFFX010000106.1 GCA_021776455.1 Hyphococcus sp.
CGCAACCATTGTACAAAACCGGCCCGGCGGCAAACAGTCATTTTCGGTGAATGATCTGTTCCATATCGCCAAGACAGGACCGTCGGAAGTGGCGCTGCTGGCAAAAAGGGGGGGTGTATATGAACGATTCGACAACGCCACTTGGTCGCTGATTCGAGTTGATGCCCTGTCAACCAATCCCAATTGGCAACGTATTCCCGGCCTTCTTGATGCGCAACAGCGCATTCTCGGACGGATGCTGCAATTTTACCTACCGGATTTTACAAAAAGCGGCAGCTATCTAGATCTTCAATCAACAATGTCTGCCGAAGAGATAGCAGCTCTGAATATTGAGGGAGCCGCCGCGGCGGCAAATGCAATTAAGGAGGAAGGCAAAAAAGAGAAATTAGCCGCCGCCCAACAACAGCGAGACGAACAGAAAACAGCCAAAACGAAAGAAAAATTTTTTCAGGAAGAACTCACCAAGGATTTTCAATTCTACTATGGTTTGCTGATGAGCTCTCCTGATCTTCTCGCTACGGATAAATATAAGATTATCGAGCGGGAGCAGTTAAAATTTCAGCGCCACCTTCACGTCCTGAGCACAACCGATTTACGTGAACAGCTGGTTGCCGAGGGCTATCGCCGGTGGCGCGAGAGTGTAAAAAGGGACACTTGTAAAAAGCTAGCAGAAAAGTTCAAGGGCGTAGAGCCAAAAACAGACCCTGATCAGGCATGCCCTGCGCCAGCAGAGGCTGAGGCTGGCGATGGAAATAACACCCCTGCACCAGACGCTGGCAATGGCACTGATCCAAACGCCGCAGGCGAGGCCGACAGTGCCGACACCACTCCGACCGAGAACGAAGTCGCAGGTGCCACAGAACCAGTCGCCCTCTCGCCTGGCGTTGTCCCAGGGCCACCGCCGGGCTTTGGCGGCCAGGCATCGTCTGTTGAATTCTCGTCTGAACTAGCGGCCGTTCGCGTCAATAATAGCGCCCATTCGCTGACCGATTCCGTCGATGAGTTTATGGCCGCCCATCCGCGCGAGGCCATCCTCGCCAATTATCGCGGACCGGCGAGCATCGACGGCGCGATGATCATGCATGCCGCTGACCGGCCCGGCGGCGAGCCCGTTAAACGTCAGGTAGCGGAATATATCTCTGATCTTCTGATGGAAAGCTGGATAAACGATCCATATGGCCATGTGCCCGATTATGATCAGCCATAAGCCTAACGCCCGCGCTTAGTGGAAATAGCGCGGGCCAACCCGACCACACTAATCAACAACCAAAAAACCTCGACCGCAAAAGCCGCAGCGCTGAAGGCGAACAAGAGAGAGAAAATGATTAGCGCCGCGCCGATGCCATTCAGCATCGGGTAAAGCAGGCGGGTAACATCCATGCGCCCGATTTGTGAGGGGAAATAAGTTCCAACCACGAGCGCAACGCCGACAAATCCGACAATATCAGGCATTGATAGAGACATTGCCGAGATATAGACGCGCCCGGCTTCATTGCAAAGGCGCGAACTCTTTTCTCTTCCCCTGCTTAGTCAACCGTCCGCCAACCACATTTGCCTGTGACCCAATATTTCACGCCAAGGCGTTTATAAAAATCGATTGCTTTTGTGTTTTCAGGTTGCACAGTCCAACTGACGAATGCGTCAGTTTCCTCGGCCACATCAAACACACGCCGCATCAATTTTTCGCCCAGGCCGAGACTGCGATATTCAGGGTACACGAAGATATCGTCAATCGTTATACGCGGCGCGCCGCTCCAAATATGAAAATCGTTTGTATAAGTTGCATAACCAACAGCCTTGCCTTCGACCTCAACGATCAAGCCCGCCCACATGGGCGGCTCGCTGAAACCAGTTTTTTCTAACAACGCAGGCGTCGTTGTCACAAACTCGCGCTCATTTTGATTGTCGCCGAGGGCGCAGATCATCTTATAAAGAACGTCAACATCGCCGCCTTCAATCGGGCGGATGGTGGGTTGAGGTACGGCCATGCCCGTTACGCCTGCATGGTCCAGCCTTCAACGCCCATTGCGGCCTGGCGGATGGCTTCTGAGCGCGTCGGGTGGGCGTGGCAGGTGCGGGCGATATCTTCCGACGCGCCGCCAAACTCCATCACGCTGACGACTTCGGCGATGAGCTCGCCGGCTTCGCGACCAATAATGTGACAGCCGAGAACCCGGTCGCTGACGGCGTCGGCTAGCACTTTTACAAAACCGTCCGTCTCATGATTGGTTTTAGCGCGGCTGTTGGCGGCGAACGGAAATTTTCCGACTTTATACTCTATACCCGCCGTTTTCAGCTCCTCCTCGGTTTTGCCAACCGAGGCGACTTCCGGGTATGTGTAGACAACACCCGGCACGGTCTCATAATTGACGTGCCCGGCCTTGCCGGCGATCAGCTCGATGCAGGCACACCCGTCATCTTCCGCCTTATGCGCCAGCATCGGCCCGTCAATCGCGTCGCCAATCGCCCAGACGCTGTCAATATTGGTGCGGAAATGGTCGGTGATGATGACGCCGCGCTTGTCCAGTTTAACGCCGACATTTTCAAGCCCCAGACCTTCGGTAAAGGGGCGCCGGCCAATGGCGACAAGAACTGCATCAGCGTCAATCTGTTCGCTGTCGCCGCCAGCCGCAGGCTCGACAGACAGTTTGATTTTGGTTTTCAGTTTTTCCGCCCCCGTCACCTTCGATGACAGTTTGAAGGCAACGCCCTGCTTTTTCAAAATCCGCTGAAACTGTTTTGAAACCTCGCCATCCATGGTCGGCAAGATGCGGTCAAGATATTCCACCACCGTCACCTCAGCGCCCAGCCGACGCCAGACCGAGCCAAGCTCAAGGCCGATCACCCCGCCGCCGATGATCACCAGATGTTTCGGTACGGAGGGAAAACTAAGCGCGCCGGTGGAGGAGACGATTTGGACCTCGTCGATGTCAACGCCCGGCAGCGGCGTCACTTCCGAGCCGGTAGCGATGATGATGTTTTTGGTTTCAAGTTCAGCGGAAGTCTCGCCGCTGACCCGAACTTTTCCGGGCGCGATGATTTCGCCGGCGCCGAAAAACGTCTCAACTTTGTTCTTCTTCATCAGATAGGCAACGCCCTTGGTCAGGCCGTCAACAGCGTCGTCTTTTTGTTTGAGCATCTGACGAAGATCGAGCGTGAGACCGCCGATTTTAATGCCTAGGCCTTCGAAGTTGTTCCCCGCCGCTTCATAAAGCTCCGAGGCGTGCAACAGCGCCTTGGACGGAATGCAACCGACATTAAGACAGGTCCCGCCAAGCTTTTTACTGTCGCGCTTTTCAATGATCGCGACCTTAAGGCCTAGCTGTCCGGCGCGGATTGCGGCGTTATAACCGCCAGGTCCGGCGCCGATAATGACGACGTCATAGGGTTCGGACATCAGAAAATTTCCTTAAAGGTCGAGAAGCAAGCGTTGCGGGTCTTCGAGATTTTCTTTTACGCGCACGAGAAAAGTCACTGCGCCCTTACCGTCGATGACGCGGTGATCGTAGGACATCGCCAAATACATCATCGGCCGCACAACCACTTCGCCATCTCGCGCGACCGGGCGCTGCTCAATCCGGTGCATGCCGAGAATGGCTGATTGAGGCATATTCAGGATCGGCGTCGACAGAAGCGAGCCATAGATACCGCCATTGGAAATCGTGAAAGTGCCGCCTTGCATCTCTTCTAGCTTCAAATCGCCGGCGCGCGCGCGCCTGCCGAAATCGGTAATCGCCAATTCAATCTCCGCAAGCGACATCACATCCGCATCGCGAACAATCGGCACAACAAGGCCGCGGTCCGAACCAACGGCGACGCCGATATCATAGTGGTTTTTATAGATGATATCGGTTCCGGCGATTTCCGCATTGACGTCCGGCACTTCTTTCAAGGCATGAACGCACGCTTTTACAAAAAGCGACATAAAGCCGAGCTTGATGCCATGCTTTTTCTCAAAAAGGTCTTTGTACTGTTTTCGGAGCTCAATCACGGCGCTCATATCGACATCGTTAAAGGTCGTCAGCATCGCGGCGGTGTCTTGCGCTTCCTTTAGGCGCCTGGCGATGGTCTG
>JAJFFX010000107.1 GCA_021776455.1 Hyphococcus sp.
GCCTTCTGCGTTAGCTGCCGGCGCAATCGCCAACGACGCAGCGGCGGCTAGTAGTGTTGTCTTTAGTTTCATATTCCCCTCCTCAGGTGGACCAATACTGGCCTGGCAAAATCATGGCCCGGCTGCGTAAAACTTTAATACGTCCTACCGAGCTTTCCCCCGCAAATACAGACGAAAACACCGGAATCACGGCGAAATGATAATATGCCATTAACCATGTTGCAACAACGCATCGCTTGGGCCGTATTCACCATATAAACTGCCGGATTCTTGGTGGTTTTCCACCATCACCCCAACCGCACACGCATCATGCGCTGACAGCCTGGAACGCCACTCAAGAGCGCTATGAGGTCTCATAGCCCCTTTATTCTACCACGTCCGCTGAACCCGAAATGCTGTGCTGCTTGGACCACAATGTTTCCGCCACCCCAAGGCGTTTGGCCTCAAATCGCGCAGCAATGAACAGATAATCGGACAAACGGTTGAGGTATATCAGCGCCTGCACACCCTCTGGTTGTTCGCCCAGAAGCCCTGCTATGGACCGCTCAGCGCGGCGGCAGACCGTCCGCGCGACGTGCATCCAAGCCAAAACCGGTGCGCCGCCAGGCAGGATGAATTCCTTCAACGGCGGCAAGGTCTCGTTGAGAGTGCCTGTAGCGGCGTCAATGCGGGTCACATGCGCCGCCGACAATAATGGCGCGCCGGGAAGCGACAGCGCCCCACCGAGATCGAAAAGATCGTGCTGGACGCCTATGAGCGTTTTTGTAACCGCCCCCTCCGTCAGATGGGCCAGCGCCACACCGATCCAGCTATTGAGTTCATCAACATCGCCGAGCAGCGCGATGCGCGGATGGTCTTTGGCAAGACGCGTTCCGTCCCCAAGCGACGTCTCGCCCTTGTCGCCGCCACGGGTCACAATTTTCGTCAGACGGTTCGGCATCGGTCTCCGCCTCCAGCCTTTTCTCGACAATGGTCACATACAACAAAACGCCCGGCGGGCGAACCACCGGGCGCTATCAGGTACTTTTTATGCGCTTTAGGCGCCGGCCTTTTCCGGTGGGTGCATGCCGCCGGCTCCTGGCTGTCCTAGCTGGGCCTCGCCGGCCAAAGCATGCGACGGGTCGCCTTTCATGGTATCAAGATGCATCAATTTTTTGATAATCGGCGAGATCAGCAACATCACGACGCCAACACCCATCGCGACATAAGCGACGTTTGTGTAGACGGTTACATAGGTCGCTTTCGCCGCCACAACATCTGTAAGCTGGCCGCCAATGGTTTCAGCGCCTGTCCCGCGGGCGATGACGCCTGCGAGG
Organism: Hyphococcus sp.; assembly: GCA_021776455.1. Classification (GTDB taxonomy): domain Bacteria; phylum Pseudomonadota; class Alphaproteobacteria; order Caulobacterales; family Parvularculaceae; genus Hyphococcus. Next base: position 1,317 of record JAJFFX010000107.1, read on the forward strand.
TAATTCGACAGACCTGAATACAAAAACCAGGCCCCCATGCTCATGCCCACCGCACGCGCCGGGGCCAGTTTTGTCACTTGCGACAGGCCAACCGGCGACAACATCAACTCGCCCATAGTGTGGATCCAGTAGATCAGGAAGATGAAATAAACCGCGATGAGGCCGGTGCCGGAAGCGGCAATGCCGCCAACCAAAGATAAGAACCCAAGCCCGGCGAGGAAAACGCCGAATGCAAATTTCACCGGCGCCGATGGCTCAATCTTGCGTTTTGCCATGGCTATCCACATCCACGCGAAGATGGGGGCGAACATGACGATAAACCCGGCATTTAGAAACTGAAAAACCGGGGTCGGCACAGATACGCCAAACATCGTTCGGTCAACGAGTCTCGCCGTGAACAATGTGAGCGATGAACCGGCCTGTTCGAACAATGCCCAGAACGGAATTTGTGCAAGAATAAAATATATCGCCGCCAACATCCGGTCGCGCTCTTCGCCTGCCAGCTTGGTAATCGCGTAACCTACGAGAAACAGGAAGACAAAGACACCCACCATCCCAACGAACCATTCAGGGATCAGATGCGAGTTCATGACGGTCAACATCGCAAAGATGATTATGCCGACGCCAGTCAGGTAACACGCCCACTCAACATTGAGCGGTCCGAAGACTTTTTCTTTCAATTTTTCCATACTTGGCGGATCAGCGCGACCTTCAAGCCATGGCTGGAAGGCCAGGAAGGTCAACAATCCGGCGAGCATACCAACGCCGGCCAAACCAAAGCCCCAGTTCCACCCGTACTTGATGCCAATGATGCCGACTGTCAGGGAGGAGATCAATGAGCCTAGATTGATTCCCATATAGAAAATCGTAAAGCCGGAATCGCGCCTTGTGTCGCCAAGCCCGTAAAGCGCGCCAACGATGGTGGAGATATTTGCTTTAAGAAAGCCAACGCCCGCGATGATCAGCGCCAACGCCAGATAGAGCGTATTGACGAACAACTGCTCTTTTTCGACCCGCGTCGTAAAGGCGTCCGTTGCAATCGCTGCCGGCAACCCAACCGCCGCCGGGTCGGCAATGATCATTTCTGTCGCGCCTTCATTGAAACTAATAAATGAACGCCCGCTATCGGAAACCAGAACCTGCGGCGCATCACCGCCGCGCCCATCAAGCGTGATCTGATAGTCTTGACCCTGATAGGTCAGCCATTCTTTTGAGCCGCCGCCCTCAAACGCCATAAGCCCGTGCCCCATCACCAGCAAGATGGCGCCATAGGTCACGGCCTTACGCTGGCCGAGATACTTGTCCGCGAGCGAGCCGCCGATAATTGTCATGACGTAAACCAGCGCCGTATAGGCGCCATACATCACCGCAGAGCGTTCATCGGAAAACAGGAAGTGCTGCGTCAGATAAAGGATCAACAGCCCGCGCATGCCGTAATAGGAAAAGCGCTCCCACATCTCGGTGAAGAACAGAATGTAAAGCCCGCGCGGATGACCGAAAATGGTTTTTTCGCCAGCCGGTACGGACGTGGGCGTTGCAGTTGCTTCGCTCATAAGAACTCCCTTTGGGCGTAGGGCCGGCAAGGCCGCCGCCGCGATATCTTTGTCTCGCACCCCTCCCGGACACGAATTGGCGCGCACCATAAGCTGGAATTCGCAGAAAAATCCAGCCTTTAGGAATAATCCGCCAGCCACGGTGCACCAGCTTTAAAATTCATCGGAAAATTAGGGCGAAAAGAAGGGCCGGCGTTCGATTTTGACTGGCGCCGCCACAAACCGGGGCGAAATTTGGGGCGCCGTTGAACGCGCAAAAAGCCAATTTTCTGCGCATACACCAAAGCTTAGCCGAAATATCTCATTCACAACTTTTAGTTGAGCGTCTTCATGTTTAATTTATTGAATAAATAATCCGTCAGCGGAAAATAATACTGCAAAATAGACTACAATTCTTGACAATGGTTCTCATTATAGACTTCATTCAAGGCTGGAGACTTGTTGAGTATTATTCAGCAACGGGGAACTCAGGGGGTTACCATGTCATCAAAAGCATTACTGCGCGCAAGCGCAGCCGCGATCGTATTGTCATTGGGAATGGGCGTGGGGGCGCAGGAAAGTATTCCTGCAAACCAAAGTTGCCCGTACCGGATCGGCCGGCCGGTCTGGCATTTCATTCCGGCCGCGCAGGTCGCGGATGATGTCGAGCTGGCAATGAGGCGACAAGCTATTTACCCGATTTTACGTGAGAGTGGCGGCGTAGTTACCCAACTCAACCTTTATACTGGACTCGATTATGATGCACAGGACTCCACCCTAATTCGTAAAATGCTTGAGGAAATTCACCGCTCTGAAAATGGTGGCCAACGCGACCCAAAAGTAGAAAAGATAAGATCTCAAGACTGCCAGAAAGCACTGGCTGGCAATAAACGCCTTCAAGACGCTGCCAACGACATTAAAGATCTAGCGAAACAGTTTGGTATAGAACTAACGGATGAAGATGCATTTGCCGCCATCCCAGAGGCATCAGACCTTGAGCTTCCTAAAGCATGTATTGTTGTTAATGAACCTTCTACTGATGATTTTATACAATCCTTAGCCGCTGAACTGACTAAATTTACAGAAGACTCCTATAGCCCCGGGTCCGACCCATCCGCACCAATACCCTACGGCTCGCCGCTCAATCCCGGCTGGCATTATGTTCGGGTCACTATGGTGCAATCGAACCTTGCCTATGACCGGCGGTTCTGGCGAAAATATTTTCCTGCGCTTTATACGGAACTACAATTTGATTCCTTCGGTAATGACAGAAAGGCTGTCGGGATCAGCGCTGAAGATGGGCACTATAAACATGACCGAAACCGGGTGCGGCGCACGCTGGTGATGAATCAGGTGGTGCTGCCGCCAACGCCCTATATCGATGGGGAACTACGCGCTGAAATCTCCATCCTGGCGGTGGAAAGCTATGATTACGGCCGCGCCTTTGTGAGTTTTCTTAGTAATATCACCAACGGTATCAGCTCGAAACTCCTGTCCCAGGCGACAGGTATTTTCGGCATTCTCGATGAAGGCATCAAGCAACTGGCGGGAACGGATGCATCAAAGCAATTTCTCGAAGCTGGCGTCGCCATTGACTGGCCGCGCCCGCGCACCGGCTATTGGCTGTTGTTGTGGCCGAACAAGGACTTTTTGGCAGCCTATGGCAAGGTAGGCAACGAGGAATGCGCATCTTCCGAAACACCGAAGGCGCCAAGGGCTCCATTCGCAACCATTGTACAAAACCGGCCCGGCGGCAAACAGTCATTTTCGGTGAATGATCTGTTCCATATCGCCAAGACAGGACCGTCGGAAGTGGCGCTGCTGGCAAAAAGGGGGGGTGTATATGAACGATTCGACAACGCCAC
>JAJFFX010000108.1 GCA_021776455.1 Hyphococcus sp.
GGGCACATCCGGCGGTACTTCGATGAAATTGGTGAGGGAGTTCGAGTCCCAGTTTCAAAAGTGTTGAGTAAGGAGTGGGATGCACATGGCGCTAACACAAATGGCCATCCGAAACGCTAAGCCCCGTGAAAAGCAATATAAGCTGTTTGACGGCGGCGGCATGTATCTTTTGGTGCAACCGGACGGCAAACGATACTGGCGGATGGACTACCGCTACGCGGGCAAGCGACGGACATTAGCGCTGGGTGTTTATCCTGAAGTTTCGCTGAAACGCGTCCGTGAAAAACGAGGGGAAGCAAAAGCCCAGCTTGAGGAAGGTCACGACCCAGTCCATTTGCGAAAAATAGATAAACTGGCGAGCGTGACGACAAAAGGAAATACGTTCCGTGCCGTCGCCAGCGAAGTGATAGCAAAAATGAAGCGCGAAGGTCGAGCAGATATAACCGTCGATAAAGCTGAGTGGATGTTGGAATTCGCCTATCCACATATCGGTGATCGGCCCATTTCGGAAATAACGGCAGCGGAAGTTCTAACGGCTTTAATATCAGTCGAGGCGAGGGGGCGCTATGAAACAGCACGCCGTCTACGAAGTAAATGTGGCCAGGTTTTTCGCTTCGCAATTGCAACTGGTCGTGCGGAGCGTGACCCGACCCAAGACCTGAGAGGCGCACTTACAACGCCGAAAGTTAAACATCGCGCTGCGATCACCAACCCAAAAGAAATTGGCGGGCTGTTGCGCACAATTGATGGGTATACTGGCCATCTAACGACACGTCTCGCGCTCCAACTCATTGCACTTGTTTTTGTACGACCCGGAGAGCTGCGCCACGCAGTGTGGCCAGAGTTTGATATTGACAATGCCGTTTGGGAAATTCCAGCGGAAAAAATGAAAATGCGCCGCCCGCACCGGGTGCCGCTCGCCAAGCAAGCAATTGCCATACTTGAAGAACTAAGCCCTTTAACTGGTACGGGGCCATTCCTATTTCCAAGCGTAAGCAACTTTCACAAGCCTATGTCAGAAAACACGCTGACGGGCGCCCTAAGACGCCTTGGTTATAAAGGTGATGAAATGACAGCCCATGGTTTCCGCTCCACGGCGGCGACTCGCCTAAACGAAATGGGAAAATGGTCAGTTGACGCAATTGAACGACAATTGGCACACCAAGATACGAACGAAGTCCGCCGCGCATACACACACGCCGCTGAATATTGGGATGAGCGCGTAAAAATGATGCAGGCGTGGGCGGACTATCTTGATGAACTGAGAAAGATCAAAGACATTTAGCTGTCCTGAGTTGAGAGTTTAGGAGAAAAATTCTGATGACTGATAAAAAATATAGTTTGTTAAAAACAACAGATGACCATCCCGAAGAAATTGTAGCTTTCAACAAACGATTTTGTTCTGATCCATGTGCTGACGAAGTGCTTGAAAGCCTACGAGGGCGAGGCATGGATGATCGGGAGATCGCCATTGCCTTTCGGCTAATTGCACGCATTCCTCGTGAATGGGAAACAGAAAGAGAGCCAGAAAGTAAAGCCGCAAAACGTCGCGCCAGACTAGCGGCAAAGCTTCGAAAGCTAGCCGCGGAAGTTGAAAACGATCCCGATCTATCTGGCCTTTGCTTCGGTGCAAATACGATATCATTCGGAACACCGAATGAAGATCGTGAGGGGCTCATTTCGCTTGCGGATTGCATAAAAGAAGGCTTGGCGGAGCTCGAATTGCAATTACGGCTGATCAACGCGGTTGCCGGCAATAAGCCTGACGATCAGAAACACACGCCAGATCGGACCATAGCACTCAAAAAATTCGCTATCCGAGAAATATTTGCATTCATCAGCAAGACTGAAAAGCGGGCATTGAACAAAGAAACAGCGGTGCTAACGTCTATTCTCCTTAGTGAAAACGTAACCGCAAATGATGTTACGCAAGCGAGAAAATCGGAACGGCGAAAATATTATCGCGACTGATGGTCTCTAAGAGTTATTGTTTTTAAAATTTTTGAGGCATACGCAAAAAATGCGCGTTTGCGTCGCCAATATGTTGTCGATATAACCCGTGAAACGGAAACCAGTGCGCCAAAAGCAGGGAGCCGCCTCGGTACGAGTGGGGCTTGGTTCAATAGTCGGATTTCTGTTTTATCCTCGAAGCGGATATAACAACAGGCGTGTGCTTATGTCCGCTCCCGCACAAAAATACATAAAGTACAAAATTCGAGCTATGCGCTACCCGGTTTTCTCCAGCCCCTTTATCTTTCTCTAATTTATCTCTAATAAGCTATGCGAATGGAACCCTTGAGGAAATTTGCGGCGCTTATCGTTACGCTCGCTCTCGCCAATTATGGCGTGATGGCGATGGCGTCAGCCCATGCCCATGAGCATACAGGATTCCATCAAGTGCATGCAGGTTTTGATGGCGATCATGATCGCAGCGATCATCAGGACGAGCCTGACAATGCTGAATACGATGCTGGTTCTGATACGAATTTGCCTATGCCAGAGCATTCCGAAACCGGCTTTCATTCGCATTCCACACCGCAGTTTGGCCCGGCCGATCCGGGTATTTTGCTGATGGCAACGCTTACGGCGGGCCGGACTAATTTACCCGACCCTGATCGTTTCGCGCCCCTCCACCGGGATAGCCCGCCCTTCAAGCCCCCTCGCACCCACCTCTGATCCGAACGTTTGACGCCGTGCGCCTATCGCATGGCGATGCATTGTTTGTGACGGAGGAGGTTTTCCGTGAAAAGACTACTTGGAGCGGCCCTTTTTGGGTTCGTTATTGCGAGTGCTGCTTTGGCGCAGCCAGAAGAAATTTTGCACGCTGAGACGCATATTCTAACGCGTGAGGAGGCGGTCTCGCGCGCGCTCGGTGATGACCCAGGCATCGCTGCGGTAGCGCAGGGCATCCGCGCCGCTAAAGCCTCTGCGCGCCAGGCGGGTCTTCGTCCAAACCCGACGCTTGATCTTCAGCTCGAAGATTTTGGCGGAACGGGGCCCTTTGGCGGTGTCGGCCAGTCTCAGGCGACTTATTCTTTGAACCAACAATTCGAACTCGGCGGTGATCGCCGGGCGCGACGCGCTTTAGCCGACCGCGAAACAGACGCTGCCCGTATCAAGGCCGGGCTAGGCGCGCTGGACTTGCGCGAGGCCGTTGAAGTCGCTTTTGTCGAAGCGCAGGCCGCGAAAGCCTTTGCTGATGTCGCGCGATCACGTTTGGCTGTGGCGAAAGATTTTTCCGTCGCGGTTGAACGCCGGGTGCGTGCTGCCCGCGACCCGCAAGCGGCGCGATCGCGCATCGCTGCACGCCTCGCCGAAACTGAAATCGAAGTCGCAACGGCTGAAGCGCGCGTTAATGCAGCGCAAGCATCGCTTGCAAGCTATTGGGGCGGGATAAGCGACTTTACGGTCGAGACTCAAACGTTCTTTACGCCATTATCACACGCCGCTGCGGGAACTAAATCGCCTGAGTTAGCGCCCGATCTGGCATTATCAGAAGCTGTACGTGATAGCGCCGCCGCGCGCGTCGAGATTGAACGGGCCAAGCGCGTGCCTGACCCGACTATCCGCGCGGGCTTTCGTCAATTGCGTCAAACAAACGATTCCGCCTTTATAGTCGGCGTAAGCGTCCCGCTTCCAATCTGGAACCGCAATTCCGGCGCGCTCGCTGCTGCCCGCGCCGATAAATCGCGGGCGGAATTTGAAGTCGAGGCAAGGGCCCGCGTGCTCGCCCGAGAAGTCGCTTTCCTGTCGTCGCAAGCGGCGTCAGCACGCACCGAGATAGAGGCTTATTCGGCACGGGTTATCCCGAGTAGCGAAAAAGCGCTGGCGCAATCGCTCCGTGCTTATCGTCAGGGCGGGCTTTCCTATCTCGAAGTGCTTGATGCGCAATCGTCTCTTACCGAAGCGCGGTTGCGGCAAATATCGGCGCTGCTTTCCTATCATCGTGCGGAAGCGAAACTCGCCCGCCGACGCGGCGTTCTCTCGCCCGCTAATCTTCAGGAGAATTTACAGTGATAGTTGCTTTTCAAAAAATGGCTCGGACCGTATCTGTGCTCATGGTGCTGACTTTAACCGCCGCTTGCGGCGCGGCGCAACCGCCCACTGAACATGGTGAAGCTGTGGTCGCGGACTATGAGCGCGGGCCGCATCGCGGGCGGATGCTGCGCGCGGGTGACTTCGCGGTCGAGATTACGATCTTTGAAGATGGTGTCGATCCGCAGTTTCGGATTTATCCGTTTGCCAATGATAAGCCTGTCGATCCCGGTGATATTGACTTGGTGATTGAGCTTGGCCGTCTCGGCGGCAAGGTTGATCGCTTCGCGTTCGCGCCGCAGGAAGATTTCCTGACCGGCGATGGCATTGTTATGGAGCCGCATAGTTTCGATGTTGCTGTTCGCGCCACTTATGCTGGTCAACAGCATGAATGGAGTTATGATTCCTATGAAGGCCGCACCACGATTGCCCAGGCGCAAGCCGATGCGGCGGGCGTTACCGTAGAAACCGCCGGGCCTGCAACGATCATAGAAATCATAACGCTTGCCGGGCGGATCGAATTGCAGCCGCATGGGCGCGCCGAGGTCAGCGCCTGGTTTCCGGGCCGCATCGTCGAAATGACCAAGAACATTGGCGAGACCGTCGAAAAAGGTGAAGCGTTGGCGAAGATTATCGCTAGCAGCAGCCTACAGACTTATGTGATCCCCGCGCCGATCTCCGGCGTTGTCATGGAGCGGCGCGCGACTGTCGGCGATGTCGCGACGGCGGAACCGCTTTATATTATCGCCGATGCAACCAAGGTGCATGCGGAGTTTTATGTTTACCCGCGCGACGCAGAACGCCTGCGTGCTGGGCAATCCGTTACGGTTCGCAGTCTCAGCAGTGAAAAAATCGCGGAAGCCGAAATAGAAACCATCCTGCCTTCCGCGGACATGATGACGCAAACCATCATCGCTCATGTGGTGCTGCCCAATGCGGACAAAACCTGGCGGCCCGGCCAGGCGGTCGAAGGCGAAGTCGTTGTTGGCGCCGCCGACGTCCCGCTCGCTGTCAAAACCCAAGCCTTGCAGCGGTTCCGAGATTTTACGGTTGTTTATGCGCGTGTCGGCGAGACTTATGAGGTGCGGATGCTCGAGCTTGGGCGGCGAACGCCTGAATGGACGGAAGTCCTCGGCGGTATCGATGCGGGCGAGATTTATGCAAGCGGCAACGCCTTTCTGATCCGTCAGGATGTTGAAAAATCCGGCGCAAGCCACGATCATTAGGAGCCGAGCGCCATGTTAGACCGCCTCATTCGATTGTCGATCCAGAACCGCTGGATTGTACTTGTCCTCGTCGCTGCACTTGCCGCACTCGGTGTCTGGAATTTCCAACGCCTGCTGATCGATGCAACGCCGGACATCACCAATGTCCAGGTACAGATTAATTCCGAAGCGCCAGGCTTTTCGCCGCTGGAATCTGAACAGCGCGTCACCTTTCCTGTTGAGACCTCAATCGCCGGACTGCCGGGCCTAAATTATACGCGCTCGGTATCGCGATACGGGCTCAGCCAGGTGACGGCGATCTTTGAGGACGGGACCGACATTTATTTTGCGCGACAGCTTATCAATGAGCGCCTGCAATCAGTGCGTAGCCAGTTGCCGCCGGGTGTCGAGCCGCAATTGGGGCCAATCGCCACCGGGCTTGGCGAGATTTTCATGTATGTGGTTGAGGCCGAGCCTGGCGCGGTCAAGCCGGATGGAACGGCGTGGACGCCAGAGGATTTGCGCACGCTGCAAGATTGGGTGATCCGCCCGCAGCTTCGCACCACGCCCGGCGTCACGGAAGTCAACACCGTCGGCGGCTATGTGCGCCAGTATCATGTGACCCCGTGGCCGGATCGGCTTGCGGCGGCGCATCTGACCATGGGCGATGTGGTCGAGGCGCTTGAGGCGAATAACGCTAATATCGGCGCTGGTTATGTCGAACGCTATGGCGAACAGCTATTGGTGCGCTCTAACGGCCAGGCCAAGGGGATTGATGATCTCAAATCGATCATCATCGCCAACCAAAACGGCGTGCCAATCCGTATCGCTGATGTTGCGGATGTTTCCATAGGCGAGGAATTGCGCACTGGCGCTGCAACCGAAGATGGCAAGGAAATCGTCCTTGGAACCGTCTTTATGCTGATTGGCGAGAACGCCCGCGTTGTCGCGCGCGCCGCCGCGACGCGCCTTGAAGAAGCAGCGAAATCGCTTCCATCCGGCGTCACGGCCAAGGCGATCTATGACCGAACCGAACTCGTCGACCGTACGATCAAGACTGTGGAGAAAAATCTTGTAGAAGGCGCACTGCTTGTCATCGTCGTTCTGTTTCTGCTTCTCGGCAACATTCGCGCGGCTCTGATTACCGCAGCCGTCATTCCGCTCGCCATGCTGATGACGATCACGGGCATGGTCGAGAATCGGGTTTCCGGCAATTTGATGAGCCTCGGCGCGCTTGATTTCGGCCTTATAGTCGATGGCGCGGTCATCATCGTTGAAAACTGTCTCAGGCGATTTGGCCTCGCCCAGCAACGGCTTGGGCGACTGTTGACCCATGACGAAAGATTTCAGCTTGCCGAGGAAGCAAGCGTTGAAGTCATCAAACCGTCAATCATTGGCGTGTTGATTATCACGCTTGTCTATGTGCCGATCTTCGCGCTTTCAGGTATTGAAGGTAAAATGTTCCACCCTATGGCTTTCACGGTGGTGACGGCCTTGACGGCGGCGCTGATCCTCTCGCTCACATTCGTTCCGGCAGCGGTTGCGCTGTTTGTGACGGGAAAAGTCTCCGAGAAGGAAAGTCCGGTGATGCGCGGCGCGCGGCGACTTTATGCACCGGCGCTCGATTTTGCCTTGCGCTTTCGCTTTGTTGTGATCGCAGCGGCGGTCGGCCTCGTTGGCGTCACCGGCTTTGCTGCATCGCGCATGGGCTCGGAATTCATTCCTAATCTCGATGAAGGCGACATCGCCATGCATGCGCTCAGAATTCCCGGCACAAGCCTCACTCAGGCGATCAACATGCAGACCTCGCTAGAAGCGCGCCTGCGCGAGTTCCCGGAAGTCGAGCTTGTTGTCTCAAAGATCGGCACGCCGGAGATTGCGACCGACCCGGTGCCGCCAAGCGTCGCCGACACATTCATTCTACTGCATGACCGCAAGGACTGGCCAGATAAGCGCAAACCCCGCGCGGAACTTGTTGCAGAAATGCAGGAGGCTGTCGAAGCCATTCCCGGCAACAAATACGAATTCACACAGCCGATTCAGATGCGCTTCAATGAACTGATTTCCGGCGTGCGCGCAGATGTCGCCGTGAAAGTATTCGGTGATGATCTCGATCAATTGCTCAGCATTGGTGATGAAATCGAAGGGCTCATTGCAACCACGCCTGGCGCGCAGGATGCGCAAAGCGAACAAATCACTGGATTGCCAGTATTGCAAATTGATCCTGACCGTATGGCTCTGGCGCGGTTTGGGCTTAATGTTTCCGACCTGCAATCGGTGTTGCAGGTTTCAATCGGTGGCTCAAAAGCCGGGCAAATCTTTGAAGGCGACCGGCGTTTTGATGTAGTCGTGCGCCTTCCCGAAACCTTGCGCCAGAATGTCGATGAGATAGGACGCTTGCGCATTCCGCTTACCGGTGCGCCGGACGGCGTGCGCGGATTTGTTCCGTTGCAAGAGGTCGCTGATATTTCGCTTGTTGTCGGTCCTAATCAGATCAGCCGGGAAAACGGTAAGCGCCGGGCCGTCATCACCGCAAATGTTCGGGGCCGCGATCTTGGCTCGTTTGTCGCGGAGTTGCGCGACCGGATCGATGCGGAGGTTGAGCTGCCTGTTGGATACTGGGTTGAATATGGCGGCACGTTCGAGCAACTGATTTCCGGCGCGCGCCGCCTCGCGCTAGTTGTTCCAGCAACGCTATTGTTGATATTCGGTATTCTGTTCGCGCTGTTTCGATCAACAAAAGATGCGGCGATTGTGTTTTCCGGCGTACCTCTGGCGCTCACCGGCGGCGTGTTCGCACTCATTCTGCGCGGCATGCCGCTATCGATATCGGCTGGCGTTGGCTTTATCGCGCTCTCTGGTGTCGCGGTTTTGAACGGCGTTGTCATGCTGACTTTCATCCGTTCACTGGCAGCAGAGGGACGGCCCATCAATGAAGCGATCAAAGAGGGCGCATTGACGCGGTTGCGACCCGTGTTGATGACGGCGCTCGTCGCCAGCCTCGGTTTTATTCCGATGGCGTTCAATGTCGGCGCAGGCGCGGAAGTCCAGCGTCCACTCGCCACCGTCGTCATCGGCGGGATACTCTCGTCAACTATTCTAACCTTGCTTGTGCTCCCAGCACTCTACAGCTGGTTCGGGGCCGCACGCAAAACATCGCAAATGCAGCCGCTGCCGCAAACTCCGCCCGAGGCCGCGCCAGCTGAATAGAGCAGCGGAGGGGCAATGCGACTCAGTTAGACGGCGATACAGGGACAGTCGTCATTGACCGAATTTCGCAAACGTCTCGAAATTTCGACGACAAGGCGGCGCCCAGTCTCGATAAGACGTTTTAACGTTGATGGACATTACCCGAGCAGTGTGAGATTATCACATATGCAAATGGCGGATGACCCTAAGGTTTTCGTGTTGGACAACAAAAAAAACATCTGGAAATCACGATCTAACGCCGCGTTGATTGCGGCGGTCATCGCCTTTGCCTTCTCTCAAGTTCTTATTGTCGCCCATACCGCCAAATATGGCGACGGACCGCATGACCATCATGGTCAAGCCTGCGTTCTGTCGCTGGCGGCGCCAGGCGGTGATAAGATCATTGCTGCGGCTTCTTTTGTTTTTGCGGCAATCGCCTCGATCTGGCGCATCTCACACCAAGCAGAGCAAACGGCGCCTGCACGAGTTGCTATCCGCGCCGCGCGCCCTCGTGGTCCTCCTAGCCAATAACCATCCAAACGCATCGTTGTTTTGATTGTTAGTTCGGCGCTTGCGCGTCCGGACAGAGGCTAAAGGAATGAAACCCGTGAAAAGAAATATTTTGCTTAAGGGCGCCGCGGCGATAGCCGTTTGCACGCCGCTCCCCACATTAGCGCAGGCGGACGATCACGATCATCTGGATGATGAGATCATCGTCACCGGCTCTCCGATATCCCACCCGGAACATGAAAGCATTATCGCTTCGTCAGTGCTAACTGAACAGGAGCTTGCATCACGCGGCGAAGCGTCCATCGGCGAACTCTTACGGCGGGAGCCGGGCATTTCCTCGACATTTTTTGGGCCCGCGGCAAGCCGTCCAGTTATTCGCGGCCTCTCCGGTGATCGGATCAGCGTTCTTGATGCGGGCATCGGCGCAATCGATGTGTCATCGGTCAGCGACGATCACGCCGTCGCCGTTGAGCCTGCAACCGCTAAGCGCATCGAGATCGTGCGCGGCGCTGCAGCGCTTTATTACGGTAGCTCAGCGGCCGGCGGCGTCGTCAATGTCTTTGACGGCCGCATTCCGAGCGCGGTTCCCGAGGGCGGGGTTGATGGAGCTTTGCGCACCAGTATTGCAAGCGTAGATGACTCCGTTGAAGCGGCAGGAGGCGGAGATATTTATCTCGGTAAGCTCGGCACGGCTGATCTCGTTGTTCATGTTGATGGATTTTATCGCAAGACGGACGATTATAAAATTCCGGGTTTTACGAAATCATCAGCGCTGCGCATGCTTGAAGCCGCAGCGGCCCTGCCTGGCGTACCGGAAGAGGAAATTTTTGGCGTTGTTGAAAATTCCGACCTTGTTACCAAGGGTGGGTCGTTTGGCGGTTCTTTGATTTTCTCGGACGGGTTTATTGGTCTATCGAGTAAGGCGACGCGATCCAATTACGCGGTTCCGGGCGCAGAAGAAGAAAGCGTTCGCATTGATCTTGAACAGGACCGCTTTGACTTGATGGGTGAATATGACGGTGGTTTCCTGATCTATGACACGGTGAAAATACGATTCGGTTACGCCGATTATATCCATCAGGAGCTGGAAGGCGCTGAAATTGGCACGACCTTTAAAAACGAAGGCTATGAAGGCCGCGTTGAATTAAGTGAGAAACAGTTCGGCAATTTCCGCGGCGCCTCTGGTTTTCAGTTTAAACGGCGTGATTTTGAAGCGACCGGCGACGAGGCCTTTACGCCGCCAAATATCACGAAGCAGTTCGGTGTGTTTACCGTGCGTGAGTATGAACAAGATAATTGGCATCTACAGTTGTCCGGCCGCTATGAGCGCACGGATATGGAGGCGAAAAGCGTTGCGCTTAAGCGAACTTTCGATGCGTTCAGCGTCTCTGGCGGCATTGGCGTAGAGCCGAATGAAAACATATTCCTTGGCCTCAACATTTTACGCACCGAGCGCACGCCAGCGCCAGAAGAATTATTCTCCGACGGGCCCCACCTTGCGACCAACGCCTTTGAGGTAGGTAATCCGACACTCGGCAAGGAAATCGCGCGCGGAGTTGACGCCACCTTCCACACAGAAGTTGGACGGATGTCATTCACCGTCAATGGATTCTACACGGATTACAAAGACTTCATCGCGCTTATTCCCAACGGCGCTGAAAATGATGGGCTGCCGGTGTTTGAATTTGTGGCGCGTGACGCGACCTATAAAGGGTTTGAAACGGAAGCGGAGGCGGAGCTGTTCGCGCTGGGCGTATTTGACGTCACAGGTCGCGCACAGCTTGATTTTGTTCGAGCGAAATTCAAGGATGGAGGCGGCGACGTTCCGCGCATTCCGCCATTACGCAGCATTCTAGGATTGGAAGCGACATCCCCGCATCTTGATTTACGCGGCGAGGTTGAGCTTACCGCAGATCAAAACAGTATTTCAGATTTCGAAATGCCAACGAATGGTTATGCGCTTGTCAATCTATCCGCGACCTGGCGGCCAGGCGGTGAGGATCATGGGCTGTCCGTCCAATTGCGCGCCGACAACGTTACGAATGAAGAAGCGCGTCTCCACACGTCGTTCCTCAAAGAAGTGGCGCCGTTGCCGGGCCGGAATGTGAAATTAACGCTTAGAGGCGTGTTTTAGGGGATTACGTTGCCGTACAATTCCGCTCGGTCGAGGGGCGACTCGGGCCAACAACGCTTGGTCCAACGTCCATTTTCTAATATCCCTTTATCGGGTTAGATCCTCCGTCTTCAGACGGACAGCCTTGGCATTTCGAACAGTGTCATAGCCAGTCTCTCCGATATAATGAAGGCCGCAGGGCCGAAGGCATACCTTCATTATATCGGAGAGACTGGCTATGTCGTATGATAAATCCGCCCACACGGTTTTTCATCATCGTTATCATATTGTCTGGATAACAAAATATAGGTTCAAGGTTCTGCACGGGCAGTTGCGCGAGCGGGTCCGGGAGATTATCCGTCAGGTCTGCCGCGAGTTAGGCGCAACGATTATCAGCGGGGTTCTGTCGAGCGATCATGTTCATATGTTCGTGTCGATCCCGCCGAGTGTTTCGGTGAGTAAATTTATGCAGCGAGTGAAGGGGCGTTCCTCACATAAAATCCAGCAGGAATTCCCGGACATCCACAAACGTTATTGGGGACGGCATTTCTGGGCGAGGGGTTATTTTTGCACCACCAGCGGCAACGTTACGGACGACATCATACTTCAGTATATTGAAAAGCACGCCGATAAACCTACCGGCGCCAGCCGGTAGTCGTTTAGTGCCCGCTTTTGCCCGCATTGAGGTCTTGATGATTTGCCCATCTCGCGACAGCTACTGGATAAGTGGGGTATTCAATCAAATATGCCTTATTTCGCTATTGTGTTCGTTCCTGATACCGAACCTCTAAGTGCCTGACCGAAAAAGAATTGAGTGATTTCAGCGACTTATGATTCTCTGTGATTGATTAGATTACGGAGGACCTTATGGCCTGGACTGAAACCACTCGCCCTCACTATGTGCGCGATTTTTTGCGTTACGCAAGCGACATGACCGATCAAGAATGGGTGCTGATCGAGCCGTTTATGCCGTCATCGAACCGGATTGGCCGACCGCGCAGGGTTGATTTGCGCGAGATTGTGAATGCGATTTTATATATCGCGGCGACAGGTTGTCCGTGGCGCTTCCTGCCGAAAGATTTCCCGCCGTTCACGACCGTGCAAGGTTATTTTTATCAATGGCGCGACGAGCGACGTTGGGAGAGGATCAACCATCACCTCGTTTTTGCCGCACGAGAAGCGGCGGGTCGCGAGGCGCAACCGACGGCAGGCGTGATCGACAGCCAAAGCGTCAAAACCACTGACCCTTCGACTTCGCTCAGGATGAGGGCGGCGGCGTCCGGGGCTTTGACGCCGGCAAAAAGATCAAGGGACGCAAGCGCCATATCCTGACGGATACGAACGGGTTTTTAGTGACAGCTATTGTTCACTCGGCGGGCGTTCAAGACCGTGATGGCGCACCGTCGGTTCTCGCTGAGGCGCGTGACAAGTTCCCCTGGCTGCGCCATGTTTTCGCCCCTCACCCTGAGCCTGACGAAGGGTGGCGGTTACGCCGGACAAAAACTTCGCCGGGCGCTAATGAAGCTTGGTGACTGGACCATCGACATCATCCGGCGTTCAGACACCGCCAAGGGTTTTGAACTATTGCCCCGAAGATGGGTCGTAGAGCGAACATTTGCATGGTTAGGGCGATCGCGCCGCCTCGCAAAAGACTGGGAGAGATCAATCGAAAGCGCCATCGCATGGCTCTTCATTGCCCACATCCGCATCATCACACGGCGACTCGCAAGGCATTGTCGCTAAACAGTTCTTTTTGAGTCAGACACTAAGCGGAGCTGTCTTCCGCCTTGGGCGCAAAAACTCAGTTGTGGTGGTGAACAATGAATTCTTTTGCTTAATTCCAAAAAAGTTTCATTTTTCGACGACCGAACCCGTCACTTCTATGCTGCACCCGTAAACCCTCATACGGAGCGTAGAAGATGGCTGAAAACATCGAGATCGAAGCATACGATATCAAGTCGTTCTGCAAGGCGTACAACGTCTCGCGGAGCTTTGTTTATGCTGAAATGAAATCCGGACGGCTTAAGTTCGTGAAGGTGGGACGGCGTACCCTTATCCCTAAAAAATATGCTGAAGAATGGTTGTACAATCGTGGATCGGCGGCGGCGTGAGCTGCCGATCCACATTTTTAAGCTTATTCACTGTCTGAATTTGCCGGTTCATTTTCCGCGACAATTATCTCTGGCGCTAGCAATAGGTCGCTATTCATCCAGTTCAGCGCTGTCATCACTTTTGCACTATGTTCGAATTTTTGCAGCGATTCCAAATCGCGCCGTCCCGCCAGGTAATCAGTCAAAGCTGCGATAGCGGCGATACGGCTTTGATCCTGTGGGTGCGATCTAAAGAATTGTTCTTGTTGTTGGTACGCGGTGCTTTGGTTGAATTGCGCCACGTTCTGATTGTACTGCTGTCCCATTATCCCTGCGTTGTCACAAATAGCGTTGGCTTGATCTGCATTTTCTTGTGTTTGGTTTTCCCAAGCCGCGTGCCAAAAATCGGTCCATTCCTTACAGTTAGCCTGCTCTTGTTGGACAGCCTGAAGTTGTTGCGCGAGCTCCAGTTGATAGTCATTCCAAACCTGATCCTTTTGACGCTTCATCCTGCTAAAAAAATCGACCCCTCGGAGCGGATCAAAACCCGCCCGCCGACTTATGACTACGGCTAGCGCGTCGGCTTCTTCTTCATCCAACCGACCGTAGGACGACTCCAAATACCGGGCAAGATTTTGCATACCCGCTGCATTTTTATTCGACAACATGGCGCCGAGTTGCGCTAGTCCGATCAAAAGGGCGCTTTCATCATTTTGTTGGCGAATAGATTGCTTGAGTAGCGAATGCCCAAGTTCATGAGCGAGAACGAATGCCAATTCGTCTTCACTTGTCGCCTGCTCAATCAGCCCATCAAACAGGTAGACATATTTTCCGCCGGTAACAAAAGCGTTTGGCACCGGCTCATCCGTTTCGAACACGCGCACTTTCCAACGGTTTGGGTCTTCTCCCATTGATGTTAGCAATCGTTCGACAAGGGCATTCGACCCCACGGAACGCTCATCAGTGACAAGATAAACCCGCTGGCCGTTATATTCGCCTTGCATCATGAGTTGATCATCCAACTCACGCGCCTGGTCGATCAGTTCTTGCGGGATTTCGGCATTTAACGCCGCGATGATTACCTCGACACTGTGTTGATCGCTATATTGAGCCAACAGCGGTTGCGGCCCAAGTATTGTTGCTAGGGACAAGGCTAGGGCCAAGCGAAATCTGGCGCACTTTGCGTGTAGAGATTGAAGCAACTCAAACATTCCAATTCTCCTCTCGCGGAACCACCCGCATCGTTACGCCCACAGCCAAAACCCGCCGATTCCGTAGAATTCTAAGAATCGTGGCTGTTATTCGTATCATAATACGTGTTAAGAAATGGTTACGGAGTTTACTCGGTGTTTTTCAAAGAATCCGTAGTGAATCTCCGGATATGGATACAAAAAAACGAGTCGGGCTGAGGATCAGAGCGATCCGGAAGCAAAAAGAACTGACCCAGGACCAGCTCGCTGAGCTGATGGGGCGGTCTGTGGACGCTATTTCGAATTTGGAGCGTGGCGTTAGTCACCCAAGTTTCGAGACATTGGAGCGTCTCAGCGAAACTCTGGAAGTGCCTGTAAAGTCATTCTTTGAATTTGAAGGCGGCGCCGACATCAGCGCTAAGCGGGCCACATTGCTCGAAGAGCTGGCAACGGTGGCTACGCAACTCAAAGACAAAGAGCTTGAAATTGGCGTGAAGCAACTAAAAGCGCTCGTTCGATAACACCGCTCAATCCGTAGTAATAATATAAAACCTACACGGACGATCACGGACTTCAAAACCGGACTATGCCTCCAACATATCGAAGGGTATGATTCCTATATTTGTTCACAGCAAACCATGGCGCTTGATACCAGCTAGCGAGTATCTCCACGCCTATCTCCCAGGTATGTCCACCCTATCTGCTGGGTATCTCTTGCCTATCTATTTGGGGTATCTGGTTACGGTATATACCGGGGCTATAGTCGGTGGCGGGATATTGTTTTCACGGCCTTATAGACGGCAACTGCACGCCGCAGAACGTTGGATGCTCACGGATAAAATTCGAAGCTCATTCGAAGGTCGAGCGAAGCTTAAACGAAGGTCAATCGAAGCTCCATCGAAGCATAATCGAAGGTTTAAACGAAGGAATATATCGAAGCTTCTACGCACATTCCCTAGCGTTCGTCGTGCATTTCAAAATAATAAGTGTAGCCTGTTGAACAATTGGGACGGTATGTGTTATAGAACCCTCATCAGTCTACAGACGTTCATTCGGCATCGAACCGCCTCTGCAAAATGCAGAGGCGGTATTTTTGTCGGTATGTGCTCCGCGCGCAAACTTTTTAAGTTTCTGATATCAAGCGACTATTCGCTACGCGTGTTTCCGTGTGGGCACCACTTGGCACAAAGGTTGCGCGACCATACGCAAAGATGCGGCTTTGTTGTTGTCGCTTTTTTCACTGATCCTGGGGGCTAAGCTTTAATTAAAAACAGGATTACGGACAAAAATTCGGGTGGATTAAGTTCCATAAAAATAAAGTTGAAAGTCAGTTAAGTATTGATAAAATTAAGCGCCAACAAAATAGTTATCCAGTACACAAGGTATGACGCCACGATTTCATGGTGGCGAGATATGCACGGTATTCATAATATTACACCATGAGTTTTGTTTCGGTATCTGTGTGATATAAATTTCTGACCCCAATCAAATTCTGAATAGCATTATAATATATTGTTATTATTGAATATATTTTTATGATACTTTGAAATCAGGTATATAGCAGAAAAAACAGAATCGCTGAGCGTCGACAAATAGAAAATAATGGCTGATAATTTGCAAAAAATTGCAAAGTCCTACGGGAGGCCCTCCATGCGCAAACCGGCGCTTCATTTTTGGCAGATCTGGAACATGTGTTTCGGGTTTTTTGGCATTCAGGTGGGGTTTGGTCTTCAGAATGCCAATGTCAGCCGCATCTTCCAAACTCTTGGCGCGGACATTGACGCACTTCCGATTCTTTGGATTGCCGCCCCGCTCACTGGGCTACTGGTGCAGCCAGTGGTTGGTTATATGAGCGACCGGACATGGGGACGGCTGGGACGCAGACGGCCATACTTTCTTTATGGCGCCTTGGCGACAACGGCGGCGCTTTTTATTATGCCGAATTCCCCGGCTTTGTGGGTGGCTGCCGGGACGCTTTGGATCATGGATGCGTCAATCAATGTGACCATGGAACCTTTTCGCGCTTTTGTTGGCGACATGCTGCCGCTTCGCCAGCGTACGAGAGGGTTTGCTATGCAGAGCTTTTTTATTGGCGTGGGCGCCGTGCTTGCATCGGCGATGCCATGGATTCTCACCAACTGGTTTTCGATAAGCAATGTTGCTGAACCCGGTATTGTGCCGCAATCGGTCAAGTTTGCTTTTTATATGGGGGCATTTTTTCTTTTCGGTTCCGTTCTTTGGACTGTCATATCGACAAAAGAATATTCGCCTGAACAACTACAAGAGTTTGAAGCCGCTGCAAAAATTACAAACCCCGATATAGCCTCTGAGATTGATGGCAAATCGGTTCCTTGTGCATCAACATTTTTTCGATTTGGCGGCGCCTTGTTAGTCTTAAGCAGCTTGATCACCGGCCTCATTGCACAATTGTCGCTCGAAAAAGAGCTGTTCGTGTTGAGTGTAAGCGGTGTTGTGTTCGGCCTGATGTTGATCTCCGCAGGATGGCTGAGGCGGCAGGACCACGCGGGCAATCCATTCTCTGAGATTATTGATGATCTATTCTTAATGCCGCGCACTATGAAACAGTTGGCCGTTGTTCAATTTTTTTCCTGGTTCGCATTGTTTTCAATGTGGATCTACACGACATCGGCGGTTACGGCTCACCATTACGGCACATCCGACCCCAGCTCACTTCTCTACAATCAGGGCGCCAATCAGGTTGGTATTTTATTTGCGCTATACAACGGCGTTGCCGCCCTTGCTGCATTTGCAATCCCTATCCTTGCAGCGAAAACCAGCCGCAAAACAGCGCATATCGTTTGTCTCTTGTGTGGCGCTGCCGGGCTGGCTTCTATCCTACTGATTAGCGACCCTGGCATGTTGTGGGTTTCAATGATTGGCGTTGGTATTGCGTGGGCGGCGATTCTGTCTATTCCTTATGCGATCCTCTCTGGTTCGCTGCCTGGCAAGAAAATGGGTGTTTATATGGGCATCTTTAACTTTTTCATCGTCATACCGCAACTAACGGCGGCTAGCATTCTGGGCGTTCTCGTACGGAGGTTTTTTGAAGGAGAGGCAATTTATGCATTGGCGCTTGGCGGGCTGAGTTTGGGATTAGCCGCTATCGCGACTTTGTTAGTTGATGATCGTGGCGGACCGAGGCGCGTTGATGCATCAGGCGCGCCGGCTTTGGAAACGGAACAGTGATGGAAGACGATAGCACCAGTAAACGCGGTATCCGACTGGAAGACCTTGCTACGCTTGCGAAAGTTTCGACGGCGACCGTGTCGCGTGCGCTAAATGACAACCCGCTTGTGCGCGATGAGACAAAAAGGCGGATATGGAAATTAGCGCGTCAACATCAATATCCGTTTCGTCCGCAAATGCCGGCGATCTTGTCGGGCGCCGCCGCGACCATCGCGATCGCCATTCCGACCGGCAATCGGGCGGACCCGTTTTTTATGGAATTGATCGGCGGCCTCGGCGAGGCGGCGCGTGAAGCGGAATGTGACCTCGTTATTTCTCATGTTGCACCGAGGAATTTCGATGATCTTTCGGAACTCATTTCATCAAGCCGGGCTGAGGGGGTTATTTTCCTGGGCCAGAGTTTTCTGCATGAGCGCTTTAACCGCCTTGCAGCAATTGAAAGGCGGTTTGTGGTGTGGGGGGCCGACCTTCCCGGACAACGCTACTGCTCGGTTGGCAGTGACAATATCCGTGGCGGGCGCCGCGCAACCGCGCATCTCTTGCGCCTCGGCAGAAAGCGGATTGCATTTTTTGGCGATATAGAAGAGCCGGAAATCATGCAGCGATATTCTGGCTACGTTCACGCCTTGGAAGAAGCAAGTATTCCGGTGGATCCGCAGCTCGTCTCACCGGTGCATTTTGAAGTTGAATCGTCAGAAGACGGTATTGAACGCATGTTGGCTAAGGGCATCGATTTCGATGCAATCTTCGGCGCTAGCGATCTGGTGGCGCTAGGCGCCATACGCGGCCTTATCAGGCATGGCCTGAAAGTACCCGATGACATATCCGTGGTCGGATATGACGATGTTTTACTCGCCCGCTACAGTCATCCCGCTCTTACGACTATATCTCAGGACATGGCAAAAGCCGGGAGACTGCTGGTCTCAAAATTAATGAACTCTACCGGCGGCGCAGAGATCCGTTCAGAACGTCTGCCAACGGAATTAATAGTTCGAGAGTCCTGCGGCGCCTAGCACTCTTCCGGAACAGTGGGAACTGGTTTTTGGATAAACAAATGCGCAAAAACTAAAACATTTACACGATTCAAGGAAAGGCGAAAAAGATCTGGGGTGAGGACAGGTGAGGCGGCCCTTCGAGTGGGTGAACGAATAGTATCGCGCCTATCTCTGTCGGGTTGCAATGTAACCGCTTAACGGGGCGAGCACTTTGGGAATGTCGCTGCCGTTTTCACTGAAGCCGACATTTATGATTTGCCTGAATTGTTTGACGTTCGAAGGTCGCCATGTGATGGCCTTGGGTCCAAGGTTGAATACGCATAACGCTTCTTCAGTTTCAGAATTTCGATAAAACGCCAGTAAATCTTCAGTCCCTTCTATAAATGATAAGTCGCCATGCCTTAACGCAGGCGTTATTTTTCGTAGTTCAATCATGCTACGGATAAAATTAAGCGATGAATCGCTTCTGTTTTCTTGCTCATCTATTGCTAGTTTTGTGTGCCTCGGGTCAATCGGGAGCCATGTCTTTCCTGTTGAAAATCCAGCGTTAAGCGCCTCTGCCTTCCAGGGCAAGGGCGTACGGGCGCCATCGCGCCCAAGCGTTAATGGCCAATTGTTAATCGCTTCAGGATCTTGAAGATTATCAAACGGGATATTTGCCTGCGGCAGTCCCAGCTCTTCTCCCTGATACAAAAATGCATTTCCGCGTAGGCTAAGCAATAACATCGCATGTAATTTTGCAGCTCTGGGAGCGTCCTTTTCCTCGGCCCACCGGCTGATAGCTCTTGGCGCATCATGATTGGAGAATGCCCAGGACGGCCAACCTTCGTTGGGCGTTCGCCCCCAGGCCCTGACAACGTTTTTTGTAAGTTCACTAGTGAGTTGGCCGGCATACAGGAAAGAAAAATCATAGGCGGAGTGCAGCCGGTTGCCATTGGCGGTAAATGCTTTCATCTCGTCCAACGGCTCCGGTCCACCAACTTCTGCAACCATGAAAATGTCATCATACTGGTTTGTCAGTAGGCGGATGCGTTCCAGAAACTCTGGTATATTTTGGTGTGATTGATTGTAGATATGAAGCTGGTAGTCGAAAGGCTTGTTAAAGCTGCGCCCGTCGGCAGGTGCTGGAGGGTTGTCACGTAATTTCGGGTCATGCATTGCGAAGTTGATTGCATCCAAACGAAATCCATCGACGCTGCGGTCTAGCCAAAATCGGGCGACGTCCAACAATGCATCCGCCACGTCCTTATTATGAAGATTTAAGTCAGGTTGGCTCGGCAGGAAATTATGAAAATAATATTGCTGGCGCCGGCTGTCCCATTCCCACGCACTGCCGCCAAAAACTGATAGCCAATTATTTGGCGGCGATCCGTCAGCTTTAGGATCGGCCCAGACATACCAGTCTGCATGTGAGTTTGACTTGTCCTGACGGCTTTTTTCGAACCAGGCATGCAGATCTGACGTGTGAGAATAAACCTGATCAATGATGACCTTAAGGCCAAGACTATGGGCTTTTTCAATGATCGCATCGAAGTCGGACAGGCTGCCGAAAACCGGATCGACATCGATGTAGTTGGCGACGTCATAGCCAAAGTCACGCATCGGCGACGTAAAGAATGGGGACAGCCATATTCCATCGACGCCAAGGCTTGCAACATAGTCGAGGCCATCGAGGATGCCCTGTAAGTCGCCAACTCCATTGCCGCTGGAGTCTAGAAAACTACGTGGATAAATCTGATATATGACGGCCCCCCGCCACCATTCCAAAGAAAGTGCGGGCGCCGGGCGGTCACTAGAGATTTCAATGTGGCTTGCGTCCAGAGCGCTCATTCAGTTATCCCCCAATCATTAGACTTACAGATTTCGTAGCCCCATGGCGGGACGGAGACCCGCACACTGCCAATCGCACTAGACTTGCGACTGCACGATCCATGAATGGATGCCCATGTAGTGGATCGAGGGTCAACTTCAATTTGCGCCGTTTGCGCCTCGTTGGATGCATTGAACACAACGAGATATTCTCCACCATTTTTACCAAGCCGCGACACAGCCAGCAGTCCGCCATCATGCTCTGCCTCTCGAAGAATTTGTACGCCACGGCGTAAAGAGGGGTGGCGTTGATAGGTGCGCGCCATTTTAGAAATAGATTGATAGAGTGGATGTTTTTTGTTGAAATTGGACACCGCCGTTGTCACTGTCGTACCAATAAGGTCATTGTCGTTATAGGATGGGACCTGGCTCGGGAACATATCCTCGCGCGATGCTTGATCGTTCCCGTCGCCATTAAATCCTTGTTCGTCACCATAGTAAATTACTGGAACGCCGCGCAGATAAAATATCATGGCGTGCGCTAGTGCAACACGGCTCAATATTTCTTCATCGTCTGCTTCGGGCTGTGCTTGCCTTACAAACATTGCAAAGCGGCCCATGTCATGATTGCCGATAAAGACCGGAAGCTGAGCAGCCGTTTGTTCGCCGCCCTCATAAAGGGGGTCAACAGCGAAAAGGTCTGCAATGCGTCGCGCCGGTTCGCCCTTTGCGACAACGTCTTGTACCGCAGACTGAAATGCAAAATCGAGAACGGCAGGGAAGCCGTCAACGCGTGTAAACCGGGCTTGGCCTGCGGCGTCCGGGCTCCATGCCTCGCCGAAAATGTAAAAATTGGGGATGCCTAATTCATTCGCATGCTCAATTATAGCGCTATTGAACCCTTGCCAGAATTCTGAATTTACATGGCGTGCAGTATCGATGCGAAATCCGTCAATACGATAACTGGTAATCCAGTCCTTGAAGATGTCGACAAATCCCTCAAGCACGCGCGGGTGTTCTGTAAGCAAATCATCAAGCCCGCTGAAGTCTCCGTATAGTGCGCTTTCGCCGACCCAAAACGAGTCGCCGCGATTGTGGTAGTAGATCGGATCATTCAACCAGGATGGAACCTTTATATTCTTTTCGCCCTCGGGAATGTAGGGCGTATAGGCATAATTTTCCTGTTTTAGATGACTGAAATTCTCAACCGTTTGGAATTGCGCTGCATCACCCATGAAGCTTTTGTTGATGGTCGCGCCATCCGCTTTGCCAAGAGTTGCGTACGGATAATCCGCCTTTGATCGATAGGGGCATCCTTCAGCAGGTTTATCCTCACCGCGGTAACTTTGATCGTGACACTCTCGGTAGGCTATGACGTCAGCAGTATGGTTAGTAATAATATCCAAATAGACTTTCATTCCGCGTTCATGGGCTGCGTCAACAAATTCCTTGAGATCGGCTTTGGTTCCAAAATGCGGATCAACGGTTGTAAAATCGGTTATCCAATATCCATGGTACCCTGCCGACTCATCGCCAGGGGGCCCCTGTACAGGTTTGTTCTTGTAGATTGGCCCGAGCCAGATTGCTGTAGCGCCTAATTTTTGGATGTATCCCAGCCGCGCAGTCAGGCCCTTGAGGTCTCCGCCATGAAAAAAACCTTTGTGTGCCGGGTCAAATCCATGGTTGAGGCGGTCGCCGCCAATTCCGCCTTTGTCATTTCCGGGGTCATTATTCTCATAGCGATCAGGCAGCACAAAATAGACAACTTCGTCTTGGGGCGGACGTATCAAATAAGATTCTTCAGCCAAAGCCATGATGGGCAAGCCCGAAAGGGAAAACAGACAGAATATGAGGAGCGATTTTGCCATCAGTATTTTGTTACGGAGATTAGAGTGCATCGAACCCTCTGTTGGGAAAGTGTAAATAATGATGCGAACACGCATTAGCCGGCTGCTAAGGGTGACAGACAATATTTCAAATTGCAAGAAATTACATTACATATAAGTTTAGAAAAACCTTTTGACGGCGATTGGTTTGTTAAAACAAAATCATCATAAATACAATGTGATAGAGAAAAAATCATTGAAATTCCTCGCCTAGAATCCGCGCCAAATAGATGCGAATTGATTTTTCTATTGCATGAAATTGATATTTCTTTCATAGTCGATTCACATCAGTCTTAAAAATACCACTTCGGGAGGGGAATATGAATCGAGTTCGGATTCGCAGTGTCTTGCTTGGATGCGCGTCAAGTCTAGCGTTAACACCGCTTGCCATGGCTCAAGAGCAAGAAGATGGGGATAAAAAAGATGAAATCGTCGTCACAGGTTTTCGCAGTTCGCTCGAGAACTCGGTAGCGACCAAGCGCAACGCTCAGTCGATTATCGAAGCGGTTTCCGCTGAAGACATTGGCAAACTGCCAGACGTTTCAATCGCCGAAGCGCTTGGCCGTCTGCCTGGTCTTGCCACGCAGCGCCTGAATGGCCGCGCGCAGGGTCTTTCAATCCGCGGCCTTGGACCAGATTTCTCAACTGCACTTCTGAACGGCCGCGAGCAGGTCACGACCAGCGACAATCGCGGCGTTGAATTCGATCAATACCCTGCGGAGCTATTGTCGGCGGCCGTGGTTTATAAAACGCCGTATGCCGGCCTTGTTGGTCAGGGGCTTGCCGGCACGGTGGATATGCAAACCATTCGCCCGCTCGATAAAAGCGAACGGATCGTCAATCTGAACGCCCGTTTTGAATTCAACGAAGACGGAGCGCTTAATCCCGATGCGGCCGGCACCGGCTATCGAGTCACCGGGACGATTATCGATCAGTTTGCTGATGACACGGTAGGGGTGGCAATCGGCCTTGCTTATCAGTCTTCCCCCTCGCAAGGACAAAATTTTAACGCATGGGGTTACGGCGGAGGCACGCTTGACGGGCAGAAATCCTTTGCCTCGTCAGTCGATCTTGACCGTCTGGGCGTTGTCGGCACGTTGCAATACGCTCCAACCGACAATTTCAATTCCACTTTGGATATCTTTTACTCGGATTTCTCTGAAGACAATCCGATTCGCGGTATTGAAACGGGATTTAGCTGGTTCGGAACTACAGAAACGGTAAACGCAACCAACAGCGATGGCCTTGCAACCGACATCACGTTTGACAATGTTCGCGGCGTCGTGCGCAACGACTTCAACCGCCGCCGCGCTGAACTCTTTTCCGCCGGCTGGAACGGCGAGTGGGACACCGATACTTGGGGGGCCGAGTTCGATGTCAGCTACTCGAACGCTGACCGACATGACGACCTCATCGAATCCTATGCCGGCACGGGCTATTGCTGGGCAAATTGCGACACGAGTACCATTACCGACGCTGCGGCAAATATCGGCGCAGCAGATACGATCCGCGCGGTTCGGGACGATGAAGGCTTCTTCCAGTTGTCGCCGACGCTGGATTACACCGACACAAGTCTGTTTGTTCTGACCGACCCGCTGGGCTGGGGCGAAAGCAATGATCTCGTTCAGGCGGGCTTTATCAATTCGCCGGAAACGACCGATGAGCTTTGGCATCTGCGGGCGAGTGTTAATCGCGATATGGAATCCTTCATTAGCAATGTTGAGGTTGGCGTCGACTACGGTATGCGTGAAAAGTCGCGCAACATCGACCAGCAATTCCTGACCTTGCCGGGCGGCGGCATAACACGGACCAACGGTGCCGTTCGTACGGCGCCGATCCCGACGGAAGCGCTTGTCAGCGATGGCAGCGATTGCGGTCTGACCTTCTTCGGTATTCCGGGTCAGGTCTGCTACGATCCATTCTTCCTCCTGGATAATGGCTTCTACACTCCGCAATTCGTTTCTCTGTCATCCTTCTCGACGGCGCAGGACTGGACTGTCAATGAGGACATTCTACAGGGATGGGTCAAGTTCCAAATTGACACCGGTAGGCTCACCGGAAACGCCGGCTTGCAGATCGTCTATACAGATCAAAGTTCGCTGGGCTTCAGAATTCCGACAGGCGTATCTGTTTCCGGTACGCTTGAGGATAACGCCGAAACTGTCACTGACGGCGATACCTATACGGATTTTCTGCCGAGCCTGAACCTCGTTTACGAAGTTGGCGAATCAACATTCCTCAAGCTTGGCGCGTCACGCACACTCGCGCGCGCGCGGATGGACCAGTTGAATGCGAGTCTTTCGCTTGGTGTTAATACGCTCAACATTGGCAGCACTGCGTCGGGGAACGTGGAAGGGCAGGATTTCTTCGTGTTCTCCGCTGGTGGCGGAAATCCGCGCCTTCGGCCGTATATCGCCAACCAGGTCGATCTTTCCCTTGAGCACTATTTCGGCGGCGCTGGCTATATTGCGGTCGCGGGCTTCTATAAGGATCTCGAGGATTACGTGAACTCGTTTGATGTCTTTGCATTCGACTTCAGCGAATTCATCCCGAACGAACTCACACCGACCGAAGCGGCGGCGTTGAATTCTCCGATCGGTCCGTTTTCGGCGCCGTCCAATAATGGGTCGGGGACAATCAAGGGCTTTGAGGTGTCACTATCATTGCCCGGCACGCTTGCGGGCGAAGACTCCTTCCTCGCGCCGTTTGGCATTCTCACATCGACGTCGTTTACGGACAGCGAGGTTACGCTCACCTTCACGCCGCCGCTTGATCCGGCGCTCTCGACCGTTGATCCGTTAATGATTCCAATTCCAGGATTGTCAAAATGGGTTGTCAACTCGACGCTTTATTACGAAAATCGCGGTTTCGAGGCGCGGGTCAGTCACCGCTACCGGTCGGGTTTCCTGGCCGAAGTCTCGGCGATCAGCGCCACGCGCACCTTGCGAAGCGCGAAATCGGAGTCCATTTTCGACGCCCAGATCGGTTATACCCTTGGCGGCAAGGGTGTTATCGGCGGCACGCGAATGACGGTCCAGGCCCTCAATCTTACGGATGAGCCGTTTGTCACGTTTAACGCACCCGGCGAGATCATCGACCACCAAAGTTACGGCCGGACCTATCTGATCGGCGTTTCGAAAACGTTCTAACGCGCTCATATTCTCCCGAGCGTTTTGGGCCCCGCCGGATCGTATATCCGGCGGGGCTATTTTGTTTTAACCGTCATGCGACCATGACGGATATTGATGCCAGCCTATTGTCGCCGGTAGGCTATAGACTTGGCAGCAACGGGATATTTCAGCATGACCACAAGCGATCAAGCCGTGTGCAAGATACGAACAGTGCTGATCGTCGGCGGCGGCACGGCCGGCTGGATGGCCGCGGCAGTTCTTTCCAAGGCGCTCGGCAAACAGGTCTCAATCCGCCTGATTGAATCCGATGAAATCGGAGCGATCGGCGTTGGCGAAGCGACGATTCCGCAAATTCACCACATCAACCGATTTTTAGGGTTTGATGAAAACGACTTCATTCGCAATACGCAAGCCAGTTTCAAACTCGGCATTCAATTCAATAACTGGACGCGGCCGGGCGACAGTTATCTTCACGCCTTTGGCGACATCGGCATGCCGCTGGGCCTTATCCCTTTTCATCATTATTGGCTGCGTGCACGCGCTTCGGGAGACAAAAATAGCCTTTGGGACTATTCCATTAACTCAGCGGCTGCGATGCAGAACCGGTTCGCCCGGATGGAACGGGTGGGTTCATCAAAGCTTACCGGCACAAGATACGCCTATCATTTTGACGCCGGACTTTATGCGCAATATCTTCGTCGTTTCGCTGAAGCGCATGGCGTACAGCGATCCGAAGGCAAGATTGTCGATGTTGCGCTTGATGGCGAGAGCGGGTTTATCAAAACCGTCCGGCTTGAAAACGGAGACGAGATTGGCGCAGACTTTTTTATTGATTGTTCCGGCTTTCGCGGCCTCTTGATCGAAGGCGCCCTGAAGGCTGGTTACGAGGACTGGACGCATTGGCTGCCCTGTGACCGCGCGGTTGCGGTTCAGTGCGAGCATGGCGGCGTTTTCCGCCCCTATACGCAAGCGACGGCGCAACAAGCGGGCTGGCAATGGCGCATTCCCTTGCAGCATCGCGTCGGCAATGGCCATGTCTATTGCAGTCAGTTCATGACGGATCAGGAAGCGAAAGACATCCTTTTACGGAACATTGAAGGAAAACCGCTAGCTGACCCGCGCGTCATTCGCTTCACGACAGGTATGCGCAACCGCATGTGGGTGAAAAATTGCGTCGCGCTGGGGCTGGCCAGCGGTTTCATGGAGCCTCTCGAATCGACGTCAATCCACCTGATTCAGTCGGCGATCAGTCGCGTCGTTTCCATGTTTCCAGACACACGTTTCGATCCAGCTCTTATCGAAGAGTTCAATCGACAATCGCGGTTCGAGTTTGAGCGTATTCGGGATTTTTTGATTTTGCACTATCACGCCAATGGGCGCGATGACTCCGATTTCTGGAAAGAATGCCGCGCGATGAGCGTTCCCGATGCGTTGAATGCAAAGGTCGATTTATTCCGAACGACGGGCCGAATTTATCGTGAGCATGAGGAGCTGTTTACTGAGACCGGATGGCTTCAAGTGATGCTGGGACAGAACATTACGCCAGAACGGTATCATCCCATTGCTGATGCGCTTTCAGAAGATCAACTCAATGAATTTTTGAATAATATTCGTATTTTGATCGAGCGCGCTGTTGGACCGATGCAAAGCCACAAAGATTTTATAACCCAACATTGTGCCGCCTAAGGCGACGGCGCCGCGCAGTGGCTGTTGATGAAGTTGCGATGCGTCGGAAACGAATCCGCAGTTTCATTGATCACGCTGCGCAATCCGGCGAGGCGCGCAGCGCCGTCGATATGAGCGCGCATGTCGACAAGTGGATCGTATTGCACCGGGATGAGCTCCTGTCCGAGGAAAATGGCGAGCCAACTGGGATTTTGGAAAAGCTCCAGCATCTTAACAATTAGCCGGCCGTTTTGCGCAAATTGGTCAATCTTATACTGAAGTTCCTCCGGGAGGGGCATGGCCGCACATTGCCGCCAGAGGTCCGAATCCTCGCGTGCGTTCTTGTAATAATGGAAGATCAGGAAATCGCGGATCCGTTCATATTCGACGCATGTCGCCCGGTTATATTCGTCGATCGCCAGCGTGTTGAAACTTTTATCAGGAAAGAGAGCCATCATCCGCGTAATTGCGGAATGGATCAGATGGATCGCCGTCGATTCGAGCGGCTCCATGAAACCGGCGGCAAGGCCGATCGCGACGCAGTTCTTCTTCCAGAATTCTCGCCGGTGCCCGGCCCCGAAGCGCACAAGTCGCGGCTCTCCCAATGCTTCGCCTTCAAGACTGGCGAGGAGCGTCGCGTGCGCTTCGTCGTCGGATATAAGGTTGCTGCAATAAACAAAGCCGTTGCCGACGCGATGCTGCAGGGGAATGCGCCATTGCCATCCGGCGGGTCGCGCTGTCGAACGCGTAAAGGGATCGAGCCGATCCGGGTTCTCATGCGCGCAAGGAACGGCGACGGCGCGGTCGCATGGCAGCCAACCGGTCCAGTCTTCGTATCCGACTTTAAGAGCGCCTTCTATCAATAGAGCACGGAACCCGGTGCAGTCGATGAAGAAATCGCCGTCAATCGTCGCGCCGTCATCCATTGTCAGGCCGGCGATAAAACCGGTTTCAGCGGTAAGGCGCACATCGACAATCCGGCCTTCCTTGCGGACGACGCCGCGCGCCTCAGCATATTGGCGAAGGAAACGGGCGTACAGCGAGGCGTCTAAATGATAGGCGTAGTCGTAGGTCGATTGGATACGCCGTCGGTCAGTGATCGGATGGGCGAAGCGTCCGCGCTGCGCTGCCGCGTAGGCCATGGAATAGTCTTCAAACGGCGTCGCATTGCCTGTGGCGCGCTCTTTCAGCCAGTAGTGGTAAAGCGGCACATTGTCGAACTCTGCGCCGAAATGACCGAAAGGATGGAAATAGCGGTGGTTCAACCGCGCCCAATCGACAAATTCGATACCGAGCTTGAACGTTCCTTGCGTCGCCCGCAGGAAGTCCGCTTCGTCTATGCCGAGCTGTTGGTTGAAATTCCTGATCGGCGGGATCGTGGCTTCGCCGACGCCGACGATTCCGATCTCATCGGATTCGACAAGCGTGATTTCAGCGCTGCCTCTCAGTGTGTTGGCGAGCGTTGCTGCTGTCATCCAACCGGCCGACCCGCCACCGGCGACGACGATGCGGTGGATTAATCTATCTTTTGCCTTCACGCCCGCGCCTCGCTTTCCTGTTCTGCAAGCAGCTTTTTGTGATCCCTGAAATTCATCCCGCAGCGGGCGATAAAGTCGTCTATTATCGCCAGGTCAAAGCGCTGAAGGCCTTGCGGCGGAGGTGAAAGTTTTTGCGTATCGCGGTAATTTCCGTAACCACCGAGAAGGCATAACCAAGATGTTAACGAATAATATTTGCTGATTCCCAACTCTGCAATCATCTGCTTCATGTCGCCGCTTGCAAACCAGCAATTTAAAACCTGATGAAGAGTGTCTGAAAGCTTGTTATTTGCGGCATTGTCGCGCCAGTAATCCGTGTCGGTGCGTAAATTTGCACGGTAATGACAGACGATATAATCGCGTACACCCTCAAAACGTGCATTTATACCTGCGTTGAATTCATCTTCTTTCTCGTTGGTGAAGCCGCCGGTCTCGAAAGCGTTCATGAATTGCTCCACTGTTGCCTGAACAAGGTGGAGCGCGGTCGCCTCCAGGGGCTCGATGAAGCCTTGGGATAAGCCGACGGCGAGACAGTTCTTGCACCAGTGTTTTTCGACGCGGCCAACCTTCATTTTAAGGTGGCGCGCACCAACATCACTATCGAGCATTCCTAAATGCGCGCGCAACTCAGTTTCTGCTTGGTCGGGGCTGCAATAGTCGAGGCTATAAACATAGCCATTGCCGGTTCTATTGGTAAGCGGAATATTCCATGCCCACCCGTTTTTGAGCGCTGTAGAGGTGGTTTGCGAATTGGTCCCAGCCGGATCGACGGGGGTCGGCAAGACAACCGCAGCGTTATTAAACAGGTTTTCTGAAAACGAGGCGAACTTCACGCCCAGGGCTTGCTGTAAGAGGGCTGAGCGAAACCCTGTGCTATCGATAAAAAAATCAGCCTCTATGGTATGGCCGCCATCTAATTTTAGGGACGTAATATTTCCACTTGTCGTTAGTTGGACGTCAACAACTTTGCCCTCTGCGTAGGCGACGCCGAGGGACCTTGCATGCTCGCGCAAGAACGCTCCGACGAGATGGGAATCGAAATGATAGCCGTAAGCGATGTCGAACGGAAAATTATGGCTGGGCTTTGGCGCCAGGCGTTTGCGGGCGAGATGGGCTGACAGAAAAAAACGATCCGGATCGGCGTTGAGATCAATCCCTTGCCGGCGAAAGTGGCTGTGGAAGTAAAATGCTGGCGAGGTGTGGTGATCAATGGGCGAGGGGAAGGGGTGAAAATAATGTTCGTATCCTGGCCGTTCGGACCAACCGTGAAAACTAATGCCGTTCTTGTAGGTTGCGTTGCATTTCGGCATCCAGGCGGCTTCCTCCACCCCCAGATAGTCAAAAAACGCTTTTAATTGCGGGGTTGACCCTTCGCCGACCCCGATAATGCCGATATCTGGCGCCTCCAACACGGTGATCTCGACATTACGGTCCGTCCAGCGTTTCGCCATCAGGTTGGCGGCCATCCATCCGGCGGTGCCGCCGCCGAGGACAACAATTCGAAATGGATCGCCATCTGTTTTGTTCATGGTCATCAGCTTTTCAGATACACCCGGTAGCTCCATGGCGCCAGGGTCAATGAGCGCGTGTCGTCAAAAATTACGTCGTCGCCGGTAAAGTAATTCGTATAAGTCCCATGATGTAAGCTTTGTGGAAAGGACACCGTCTTTTCTTCCGCACTGAAATTCATTAAAGCGAAGACACCATCCTCTTGGCCAAACCGTACAAAACTGAAAACCGAGCCTGGATCGGAATTGATAACAGAGATCATTCGCGCGCCATTGGCGCCATTCCCTAACGCTTGGGTCTGGTGCTTCAATGCGAAGAGTTTTTTGTAAAGCTCCCCAATCGGGTGTTCGCGCCATTCAATTGGGTCTTTTTCGAAAAACGCCAATCGCTTCGGATTGCCGGCCTCCTGTCCGTTATAGATCAACGGAACACCCTCGCCGACGACCGAGAGGACAATGGCGGCCTCAAGGGCATCGCCAAAAAGCTCAAATTGCGTTCCCTCCCAGGAATTTTTGTCATGGTTGCTGATAAAGGTCATGCGATAGGCGTCCGCTGGCCAGGCGCTTTCATTGGCTGAATAATATCCGAACAAAGCGCCGGCATTGGCCCCGTTGACGGCGATGTTGTGCATGGCGTTGTGCCAGTCCCATGCGTAAGTTGCATCAAAGGCGCGCGCATGCAGGTCGCGCGTTTGCCATTCGGCCAACATGAAAATGGGTTTAATTTCATCCAGTTCGCGGCGGACATTGTCCCAGAAATCGAGCGGGACATATGCAGCGACGTCGCACCGAAAGCCGTCAACGCCCGCTTCTGTGACCCAGTATTTCATCGCCTCGGTCATATATTTGCGCAACGCTGGCTTTGAGTAATCAAGGTCAATAATATCCGACCAGTCCCACCATGGCGTCGGATGAAAATCGCCCTTCCAGTCGCGCTCGTACCAATCTGGATGTTCTGTAACAAGAGAGTTATCCCAGGCGGTGTGATTGGCGACCCAGTCGAGAATGACATACATATCGAGAGCGTGAGCGGCGTCGACGAAAGATTTGAAATCTTCAAGCGTTCCGAATTCACGATTGACGCCGAGGTAATCTTTGATTGCATAGGGGCTGCCGAGCGATCCTTTACGATTCTTTTCTCCAATTGGATGGATTGGCATCAACCACAATATGTCTGCACCCAGCTCTTTCAGACGCGGTAATTGCTTTTGCGCGGCGGCGAATGTGCCTTCCTTTGTAAATTGACGGGTGTTGATCTGGTATATAACGGCATTATGCGACCATTCGGGGTGGTCGATTTTGATATATGGCCTGGGTTCATAAGAATCGGTTTCATTGTTGGCCGCCTGATTTACAATATTGCTGTTGGCTCGCTCAACAGATGAGGCGCTCGGGTCATTGCTTTGGTTGCAAGCCGCGAGAACGAAAAGCGCGAAGAGAAGAGTTATCACCTTGTAAGGTTCAGAACGTTTGACTGATTGCCATATTTTCATGTTGTGGTGTCCTGGCTGTGGGGCGTCAAAAATGCGGTTATGGTGAGGCGTCCGTTTGTTGGGTCCGCAGGTAGGGGGGAGGCGTTGTCGATGGCGCTGCAATGCAGGGCTTTTCCGCGATAGATCAGCATGCGATTGAACACAGCATCGATTGACGTGATGCGATCAAACAGAGGCGCTCCGCTTTCGATATAGCGAGCTGGAGGCAGGCCATGTTCGCGCACTTCCGCTTCAAGAATTCGTTTGTAAGGGTCAAACCGATTGGCGCCAATCGTTTCAAAGCCAGTTGCCTTATGCCGATAAAACGATGTGCCCCCTTGTTCTGGTTTGCAGAGATAACACAAGGCCGCCATTCGATTTTCTTCGACGCCATCATAATGCGGCAGTCGTTGAATTGGTAAAAGATTTGCTGGCGGCGTCGTTACAATGGAATAAAAACATTCGCCTCCCCATCGGGCTGTCTCCAAGTTGAAAGTATCATTGATGATATCTTCAATCGACGTAAAAAAAGAATCTCTGACGCCCTCATTGATCGCGGCCCTGACGCCGGGATAATACGCCCCGATGTGCGTAAATGATTTCGTGCACGCGTCTTCAACAATCTCGCTGGGATGAGACAGTGCATTGTCAATGATGATCAATGGCTGCTGTTCGCGGCCTTGCGAACAAATATTTATCGATGCTTGTGATGAGAGGGTGATCTTCAAGTGTGATTCCCCGGAGAAGATAGCGTTTCGATAGTCTGATACGGGCCGATACTGGAAGAATGTCATACTTATTCAAAATTGCAAAGACTCGACATTTTTTATGCCATGCAATTTTCTTATGTATAGAAATTAGATATAGAAATAGAATAGTAAAATCAATAAGATAAAAATATTCTAAGCTCTATTCTCTGCTCAGCGCTGAAAGAGCAAGATCAAGAATTTGCACTTCTATTGCAGAAAATTGCATTTCTCTGTAGCGTATCAGAGACTGGGTGAGAAGCGAAACGCCAGGGGAAACTCCAAGGCAGACGATTAATCGGAGGGCCAATTATGGTCAGTGCACGCACATATACAATCTACACATTAGTCGCTGCATTTTTCAGTGCTATTTTATTGGCGCCGGGATTTGCAATTGCGCGCACACCTGCGCAACTTACCTCGCCAGACGGCTCTATTGAAATCACTATCGATGATGAAGCGGGACATGCAACCTATGCTATCGCCTTCCGAGGCGAAACGGTTGTGGCGCCATCGCGTCTTGGTTTGGTCTTTAAAGATCAGCACGGCTTTGATCGTAATTTGAAAATATTAAATTTGACGCCTTCTTCGCAAGACGAAACTTGGGAACAGCCTTGGGGAGAGCGCCGTTTCATCCGCGATCATTATAATGAATTACAGGTTGAATTTGTAGCGACAAAAGGGCCGACACGAAGTGTAACCGTTCGGTTTCGCGCCTTTAATGACGGTATAGGGTTTCGATATGAGGTTTCCAAACAAAAGGGCCTTAAAGCCGTTGATATTATCGACGAGCTGACAGAGTTTGCACTCGCCAGCCAGTCAACAGTTTGGTCGATACCTACGCGGGGTTGGAACCGGTACGAATATCTTTATCGGACGACCGGTATTAGCGAAGTTGAAGACGCTCATACGCCGATGACGTTGAAAACGCCGAGCGGTGTTCATATGAGCATCCATGAAGCAGCGCTGGTGAATTACTCGGCGATGTCGCTAAAGCAATACCGGCCGGGGCGTTTTAAGGCTGACCTTTCGCCATGGTCGGGGGGTGTCATGGTGAAAACCAAAACGCCGTTCATCACGCCCTGGCGCACTATTCAAATTTCTGTGGACGCAAAAGGTCTTTTAAACTCCGACCTTATTCTTAATCTCAATGAACCCAATCAACTCGGAGATGTTTCCTGGGTGGAGCCCGGAAAATATGTCGGCATCTGGTGGGCGATGCACATGCGTGACCGCAGCTGGGGTAACGATACGATCCATGGCGCGACTACGGAAGAAACCAAACGCTACATCGATTTCGCCGCAAAATGGGGCTTCATGGGCGTGCTCGTTGAAGGCTGGAACATTGGTTGGGACGGTGACTGGTTTAACCATGGTGATCTTTTCAACTTTACCGAAGCTTATCCGGATTTCGATATTCAAGCATTGGGCGCTTATGCACAGGAAAAAGGTGTGCGCCTGATCGGGCATCATGAAACATCCGGAGATGTTTCAAATTATGAAAACCAACTCGGTGATGCGTTTGACCTTTATGAATCGGTGGGCGTGCGTGCGGTAAAGACCGGATATGTTGCAGATGGCGGCGGTATCGAGCGTCTCGACGACAACGGTATCAAGAAATATGAATGGCATGATGGTCAGTTTATGGTTGATCATCACTTGCGCGTTGTGAAAGAGGCTGCGAAACGTAAAATTGCCATCAATCCTCATGAGCCAATTAAGGACACCGGACTGCGAAGAACTTATCCCAATTGGATTAGTCGTGAAGGCGCGCGCGGTCAGGAATATAACGCCTGGGGACAGCCACCCAATTCGCCTGAACACACGGCCATTCTGCCCTATACGCGTATGCTATCTGGGCCGATGGATTTCACGCCGGGGATATTTGACCTTGAACCGAACAAGCGCCCGCCCTTGCGTGAAGATATGCCGCGTGGCGATCCCATTAGTCGTGTTCAAACAACGCTCGCCAAACAGCTTGCGCTCTATGTTGTGATCTACAGCCCTATACAGATGGCGGCGGATCTTCCTGAAAATTACGAAAATAATCTTGAGGCGTTTCAATTTATAGTCGATGTGCCCACGGATTGGGAGGACAGCATCGCTTTGGCTGGCGAAGTTGGCGATCATGTGATTTTTGCTCGTAAAGATCGTAAAAGCGACGATTGGTATGTTGGCGCCATTACCGATGATGAAGCGCGTCGTTTATCTGTGCCGCTGAGTTTCCTGGATGAGGGGCGATCCTATGTTGCGCAGATTTATCGGGACGGAGACAACGCCGACTGGGAAACGCGCCCCTATGATATGATCATTGAAGAACGGAATGTGACGCGCGACACGATAATAGAATTACCGCTTGCGCCCGGCGGGGGTGCGGCGATGCGCTTTTTCCCCGCACCGAACAATGACGGACCATAATTGTAGCTCGGACCGCGTAGACCTTCTGCTGAAATTCCTTCTTGGCGCCGCATAAGTTTTGCGCTGCCAGTTGTGATGAGAAAAAGGACACAAACATGGTTCTTGAAACCATCGATATCATCATCGTGTTTGGCTATGCGCTGGCGTTGATCGCCATTGCGACGCTGGTGTCGCGCGAGAAAGCGGGACACAAAAAGGACACCGCAGATTATTTTCTAGCCGGCAAAGCATTGCCTTGGTGGGCGATTGGAGCCTCATTGATCGCGGCGAATATTTCTGCAGAACAAATTATCGGTATGTCGGGATCGGGTTACGCGATCGGCTTGGCGATAGCGTCCTATGAGTGGCTGGCTGCGGTTACGTTGATTGTGGTTGGAAAGTTTTTTCTGCCGATTTTTCTGAAGCGCGGCATTTACACGATGCCGCAATTTTTGGAACAGCGTTTCGGCGCGGGCGTTAAATATGTAATGTCTGTCTTTTGGCTTGGCATTTACACGTTTGTGAATCTGACGACCATCTTGTGGCTTGGGGCGACGGCGATCAATACTTTAACCGGCGTCGGGATGGTGCCGGGCATGGTGATGTTGGCAATGTTTGCAGCTGCTTATTCTCTTTATGGCGGGCTGAAGGCGGTTGCACTTACCGACATCATCCAGGTTGTGTTGCTGATTATAGGCGGCGCCCTGATAACCCATATTACATTGTCTCAAGTCGGCGGCGGCGACGCCTTTGGCGGATTTCAGAGGTTGATGGCGGAGTTCCCCGAGCGCTTCGACATGATACTGTCGAAGGACAATCCACAATATAAAAACCTGCCCGGGCTTGGCGTTATTCTTGGCGGCATGTGGGTGATGCATTTTTCATATTGGGGCTTTAATCAGTACATTATTCAGCGTGCGCTTGGCGCTAAGAGCGTGCATGAGGCGCAGACCGGCATCATGTTTGCGGCATTCATAAAGATCATCATGCCGTTTATCATCGTCGTGCCGGGGATTGCAGCGGTGGCGCTAGCGCCCGATCTCGCCAAGCCTGATCAGGCTTATCCAGAGATGATGAAGCTGGTTCCCAGCGGCGTGCGCGGACTTATCTTTGCAGCGCTCATAGCGGCAATCGTGTCATCGCTCGGCTCTATGATGAACTCGATATCGACCATTTTCACAATGGACCTTTACCGCCCGATGTTCGGTAAAAATAAAACGGAACGCCAGCTTGTGACGGTTGGGCGCATAACCAGTCTGGGCGCGCTCGTTATCGCTGTGTTTGCTGCGCGGCCGCTTCTTGCTGGCGCTGAGCAGGTATTTCAAATCATTCAGGAATATACCGGTTTCTTTACGCCGGGGATTGTTGCGATCTTTGTCCTCGGCATGTTCTGGAAACGCGCCACAGAATTTGGAGCCATCAGCGCTGTCATCGGATCTTTTGCGCTGTCACTTATATTCAAGGTCTGGCTGCCTGAAATGCCGTTTATTGATCGGGTCGGCATTGTCTTTTTGCTCTGCTTGAGCCTTGGTGTTGCGTTTTCCTATTTGCAACGCCCATATACTGGCCAGCCCGGAAGCGCCGATAAAGTTGTCGATCTTGGGGGCATTTCCTTTAAGACTGGAACGGGTTTTAATATCGGCGCGGTTGTCGTTGCGGCTATTTTGATCTTTCTGTATGGCTTTTATTGGTAGGCGCTGGGATAGGCCGAGCAGCCGTTCGAAACGGATATGAGATGGCTAAATCTGTTCTCGTTGCTGATATTGGCGGAACCAATGCACGTTTCGCGCTGGCGGAATACGGGGCCGGCGTCGTTGCTGTTCGTGAGACGCAGAATTTTCGCGCGGAGGATTTCGAGTCCATTCGCGATGCGGCCGATGCTTATCTCGAAGCGGTCGCCGCCCGGCCGCAAGCCGCCTGTTTTGCTATTGCCGGGCCGGTAACCGATACTGTTATTGAATTTACCAACTCGCCCTGGGTGCTCGATATTGACGCAGTCCAAAAAGCGTTATCGCTAAAACAGCTTGTTGTCGTCAACGACTTTGAGGCGCTTGCCTCGGGCGTGGGCTCCCTAAGTTCCGACGATTTGCTGCCGGTCAAAACCGGAGCTGGCGATCCACACGCTCCGATTTTGGTGATCGGTCCGGGCACAGGGCTGGGGCAGGCTCTGATCGTGCGTGGCGACACGGGCGACCGAGTGGTCTCCACGGAAGGCGGGCATGTTTCATTTGCGCCGCGCACGGATGAAGAGATTGCGGTCATGCAGTTCATCGCCCGTGAACATCCACGCGTGTCAGTCGAGCGGCTATTATCGGGGCGAGGGTTGGTCAATATCCATCGCGCACTTTGCGCCCTTGCCGATACACAACGCGTCTCGTTGCGCGCCGATGAGATTACGCAAGCTGCAATAGAGGGAAAATACCCGATTGCGGTCAGGGCTGTCGATATGTTTTGCGAAGTGCTGGGGCGCGTCGCTGGCGACGCCGTCCTCGCTACAGGGGCGCGTGGCGGCGTTGTGCTCGGCGGAGGAATTCTGCCGAAGATCAAGGACATATTTCTCAAAAGCCGTTTCGTCGAACGGTTCCTCGATAAAGGCCGCATGCGCGATTATGTTGAGCGCGTGCCTGTCGATCTCATCATTTGCGATGGCGCTGCTCTGGTTGGCGCT
Source organism: Hyphococcus sp. (assembly GCA_021776455.1). Taxonomy (GTDB): domain Bacteria; phylum Pseudomonadota; class Alphaproteobacteria; order Caulobacterales; family Parvularculaceae; genus Hyphococcus. The sequence continues at coordinate 37,355 of JAJFFX010000108.1, forward strand.
GCGGCCATGATGAAAACAACACATTCCTGCGACAGTTAGCACTCCTGTTTATTGAACCATCGCCCGCAACATCCACGCGGTTTTCTCGTGGATCTGTATACGCGCCGTCAGGAGATCTGCACTGGCGGCGTCGCCAGCTTCTTCCGCTGTGCCAATACCTTCGCGCGCGCGGCGGACCAGTGTTTCATGCCCCTCCAGCAATCGTTCAATCATCACTGTCGCTGATGGCGGGGTGGCGTCTGCATTGTCGATCACCGTAAGGTCGGACAGCGCTTTGCCACTTGATGGCGCGAAGACGCCAAGCGCGCGAACCCGTTCGGCGATTTCATCGAGCGCAGCCCACATTTCGCGATATTGCGCTTCAAACATCACATGCAGCGAATGAAATTGTGGGCCGGTGACGTTCCAGTGATAGGCGTGGGTTTTCATATAAAGCTGGTAGGTGTCTGCGAGCGTATTGTTCAACGCAGAAGCAACGGATTTTCGAGTGCTTTCATCAAAGCCAATATTCACCTGGGTCATTGAGCGCCTCCTTATCAACAGCCGAATTGCCTTGTTGACCAGAGATAGGGATGGGAATTGTATTAATCAAATAGATAATATTAAAATTCTTATTCGATTTTGTCGATATCACTGTCGCAATGACCCGCAAAATCGCTGAATCCGGCCGCAGGCGTCCTGCAGCGGGTCCATCGCCGCGGCGTAGGATATCCGAAAAAATGGCGAGAGGCCAAAGGCTGCGCCGAACACAACGGCAACGCCTTCCGCCTCCAGAAGCTCGCGGGCGAAATCTTCGTCGGTTTCGATGATTGTCCCGCCTGGCGTTTGTTTGCCGATGACGCCCTCGCAGGAGGGGTAGACATAGAATGCACCCTCGGGTGTGGAGCACGATATCCCTTCTGCGGCATTCAACATTTCAACTACAATGTTGCGGCGCTGTTTGAAGGCGGCATTGCGCTCCGCGAGGAAGGTATGATCCCCGTTCAACGCCGCCGCAACCGCCCATTGGCTAATCGAGCAGGGGTTTGACGTCGATTGCGACATCACTTTTGCCATTGCCTTGATCAAAGATTGCGGTCCACCCGCATAGCCGATACGCCAGCCAGTCATGGCGTAGGCTTTCGAGGCGCCGTTGATAGTGAGCGTTCGATCATAAAGTTTCGGCTCGACCGCGGCGGGCGTTGCAAATTTAAACCCATCATAGACGATATGCTCATACATATCATCGGACATGATCATCACATGGTCATGCTGCAGCAACACGTCGGTTAGCGCCTTGATATCGTCATGGCTATAGGCGGCGCCTGTGGGGTTGGACGGAGAGTTGAAGATAATCCATTTCGTCCGTGGCGTGATTACTTTTTCTAAGGCCTCCGGTGCAAGTTTAAACCCGTTCGCCGCCGAGGCCTCGACGATGACAGGTTGGCCGCCGGCGAGCAACGCCATGTCAGGGTAAGACACCCAGTATGGCGCCGGGATAATAACTTCATCGCCGGGGTTTAGGGTTGCCACAAGCGCATTATAGATGACCGCCTTGCCGCCGGGCCCGACGGAGATTTGCGATGGATCGTAATCGAGCCCGTTGTCGCGTTTGAACTTTGCGGAGATCGCTTGTTTTAATTCAGCGATGCCATCGACGGCGGTGTATTTGGTTTTACCATCGCGGATCGCCTGGATCGCCGCTTCTTTTACATAGTCGGGCGTATCAAAGTCGGGCTCGCCAGCGCCGAGTGAAATCACGTCTTTACCGGCAGCTTTTAGCTCGCGCGCTTTTTGTGTGACAGCGAGAGTGGGCGATGGCTTTACCCGTGATAATGCCGCTGACTGTTCGATTGATTTCATGATGATTGCCGACTCCCATAATGCTTGCTGGATCGGTCATAAAGCGATGTTGCAGCGCAACCAACTCCTTCGGTTGAGTCGGGCTTGCAAGCCACCAAACCGCGCCAATAAATTGTGAGGGGCCGGCCTGGGGCGCTTATGAGGAGAACTTATAGTTATGGAGGCAGTTTAAAAAACGGAGTTAAGACTCAGACTTTATTCAAAAAAATAACAATATAGCCGAACCTGTCTATATGTGGCCGGAGCCAAGCTTTTGGTTTCGGCTTTGCGCTCAATATGGTCTCATAGGCCCTGTGGGCACCGAGAGAAGGTCTATGATCGCGAAATTGCAAACAGCGATTTCAAAAGTACCGAGCCGGAAAGCGCGGCTGAAGGGCCTGACCAGGGTTGAATCGGTAAAATTGCGGGTCGAACGCGCGGCGCTTTTGTTTCGCGGCGCGCCGATTGCGATCACCATCAGCGCGGTTAACGCCGGTATTACAACGGCGATTATGTGGTCGGATATTACGCGCAATATTCTCCTGAGTTGGGCCGGTGCGATCTTGGTGTTGTCGTTCCTTCGAGGAGCACTGTGGTTACGATTTCGGTTTGACGGAACATCGGGCCGCAACATGTCGCGGTTTGCTACCTATCATACATTTTTCATGGCGCTGAACGGCGCCTTGTGGGGTTCGCTCGGGCCGATTTTTGCGGTTCACGGACTACTCGGCCATGCATTTCTTCCCTTTGTCATGGCCGGCATGGCGGTCGCGGCGATTGTCTCCGCTGGCGCGTCGTGGCGCGCGGTTGTTGCATTTAATGTACCGGCGTTGGCGCCGCTTGCCGCGGTCTATGCAATTGCGGCGGGCGCTGACGGGTTGGCGACCGCCAGCATCATTGCTCTTTATGGCGTCGCCACCGTTTATCTTGCGTTGACTATGCAGCGTGTGGTTGATCGCTCAATCTTGTTGCACACCAAAAACACGACACTGTTTTCAGCGTTGCAAAAGCAGGTTGATGTCGCCCATGAAGCTGAACAACGGTTTCGCGGCCTGGTCGAGTGCTCGCAAGACGTCACGCTTATTTTCTCTCCGAGCGGGCGCATTACCTATGCCAGCCCCTCCGTCAAGAGTGCTTTAGGCGTGCCGCCGGAGGATATGATCGGCCTGACGACCAGGGAAGCCGTGCATCCTGACGATGTCCCCCAGTTTCGCGCCGTTGGCGAAAAATCCCTGTCACAGCTGGGCGAGGTGATAACGCTTGACCATGTCTGTATGAAGGGGCCGGGGCGGGCGGAACATGTCGCGCTTAGCGGCCGGCTCACCAATATGCTTTATGTGCCAGGCATTGACGGCTTTGTTTTTAACGGCGGGCGTCTTGACGAGGGTAAGGGCGTGCATATTCACGCGGCGGAATAAATCGAACACAGCTGTTCGGGTTACTTGCCTTGCACAATTTTCTCAATCGACTATGCGAATGTGAGCGCATGAAAGGATGGCCATGAAAGGGTTGCCCGGGGGCATTTTGTCCGGCATTCGAATTGTTGAATTTGAAGGGCTGGGCCCGGCGCCGTTTTGCGGAATGCTGCTCGCAGACCTCGGCGCCGATGTGATCTTGATCGAACGCAAGGGCGGCGTCGACGCAGGCGCTGCGGCTATTTTCAAACGCGGTAAAAGATCGATAGCGCTGGACCTCAAGGGTCAGGCGGGGCGCAATATCGCAGCTGATATTGTCGCCACTGCCGACGCCCTGATTGAAGGCATGCGGCCCGGCGTGATGGAGCGGCTCGGCCTTGGGCCAGATGGTATGCGCGCGCGCAATAAAAGACTGGTTTACGGACGGCTGACCGGTTGGGGGCAGGACGGCCCGCTCGCCCATGCGGCGGGCCATGATATCAATTATGTCTCGTTGTCGGGCGCTGCTTGGTATGCTGGTGCTGGCGGCGTGGCGCCAACACCGCCGCCAACCCTGGTTGGCGATGTCGGCGGCGGGTCGCTTTATCTTGCAATTGGCATCCTTGCCGGCGTTCTTAAAGCACGCGAGACTGGCGAGGGGTGTGTCGTTGACGCCGCTATTGTCGATGGTTCGGCGCATATGATGAACCTTTTATATTCGCTTCGGGCGGCGGACAGATTGCCTGACGAGCGCGGCCAGAGCCTTGTTGATGGCGCACACTTTTACGCCAGTTACCAATGCGCCGATGATCAATGGATCAGCATCGGGCCGTTGGAGTCAAAATTTTACAGCGAGCTTCTCGAACGGCTCGGGCTTCAGCACGATGCGGCCTTCGCCAACCAGTTCGACCGGGACAAATGGCCTGATCTGAAGCAACGCTTTGCAGCTCTCTTCAAGGCCAAGACCCGAGATGAATGGGTGGAGCGCCTGCACGGAACCGACGTTTGTTTCGCGCCAGTGCTGACGCCGGGGGAGGCGGCAAAGAATGAGCATATGCGCGCACGCAATATCTTGCGAGACATTGGCGGTGTCTTACAGGCAGCTCCCGCGCCGCGCTTTGACGGTGAGACGCCGCCGGACCCGCGGCCCATGCCTTCGCCGGGACAGCACGCGGAGGAAATTCTTGCAGAGATCGGTGTTGACGACCGCGCGATTGCTGCCTGGCGAGAAGACGGGACGTTTTGAGAAATGCAGGTGCGACGAGGACAAAGCCTTGCGCATATCGGTTGGCGGGAGTGGGCTGCGCTTCCTGATCTCGGCGTGGACCGGATTGGCGCCAAGATTGATACCGGCGCGAAGATTTCGGCCATTCATGCCGTCAACATGAAAGAATTTGAGACCGATGGCGTGCGCCATGTGGAGTTTTGGCTACATACGCTGCAAGGCAAAAAAAGCCGGGAGATATTTTGTCACGCGCCAATTACCGACAAGCGCTTCATAAGAAGTTCTAATGGCCAAGAAGAAGAACGCATAATAATCGAGACCGACTTGCGCCTTGGGGCGCAGCTCTGGACCATCGGTTTAACCCTGGCTAACCGCGACGCAATGGAGTTTCCTCTTCTGATTGGACGCGATGCGCTTGGTGGTAAGTTTATAATTGATCCAGATGCCTCTTATCTATTGGGCGGCTAAAGCATTTTCTGCAGCGCCAGAATTCTTGGCATATCTTTCTCGCGCCCCATCAACTTCAAAATTTCGATTTGCTCGTTAATGTCTGGCGCATACAATGCGCCGAACTGCGCACGGGTTTTTGGCTCCAGCCGCAGCCAATCGCCGTTGCTAGTTTTCAAATCAAACCCCGCCATCGCCTCGATTGGCAGCGGCGCCTCGAAACGATGAAATATTTGCGAACGAAACCGGTTATTGGGTAGCGCGTCCAATCGTTGGCGCGCGCGCCAATACATATCAAGCGCATTGATATCGCGTTCGCTGAGCAGGAGATCAATATCGGCAATGGCCCCAACATCGGCGCCGGCGACATGCGCCGCCGCGCTGCCAATCAGCAGCCAACCATCTTGAAATATTGCCGCCGCGTTGGCGATGAGTTTTAAAGACGCCGCAAGCGCATCAGCGCTTTTAGCTGGCGGGGTTATTGGCTGACCTCGACGCCGTTCCAGAAGGCGATGTGATCTTTAATATGCGCCGCCTTTTCAAATGTTTCCGGGTAGTACCAGGCGGCGTTGACATTCTCATCGCCATTGACGGCGAGCGTGTAATAGCTGGCGTCGCCCTTCCATGGGCAGTGGGATGTGTGATCGGACGCGCGCAAATACTTCTTGTTCACCGCCTCTAGTGGGAAATAGACATTACCTTCAACGACTTCGAAAGTATCGCTTTGCGCGATCACCTCCCCGTTCCAAGTTGCTTTCGCCATGATGCAGCTCCTTTGAAAATTAGCTATTTGCGGCCACGCTCGCCTGCTTTCCAGGCCTCATAAATGCCGAAGGCGTTTATGTCGTCGCTCGTGTTGGCAGTTTCAACCCGTCGTTTACGGCGAGCTATGTCCTGGCATCAGTCGAACAGGCTCGAGACCGATTCTTCGTTTGCTATGCGCCGGATTGCCTCTCCAAGGAGAGTGGCGATTGATATTTCCTCAATCTTGGAACATGCGGCGACGTCGTCCGGCGCTTCAATCGAATCGGTGATGATCAGCCTGCTCAGAGCATCGGCCTTCATGATCCGTGCGGCGGCGTTATCGGAAAGAACGCCGTGGGTGACGCATGCGGAAACGCTTTTTGCGCCCTTGTCCATGATCGCTTGGGCGGCATTGCAAAGCGTGCCGCCGGAATCGATGATGTCGTCAAAGATCAAACAGTGTCGGCCATCGACCTCGCCGATGATGTTCATTACTTCCGACTGGCCGGGTCCCTCGCGGCGCTTATCGACGATGGCCAGCGGTCGCTGGTCGAGCCGTTTTGATAATGCGCGCGCTCGGACAACGCCGCCAACATCGGGAGAGACCACCGTTAAGTCGTCGAGATTGTGGTTGAAAATTTCGCGCGCGCGACGGTTAAACTCCTTCACCGCAAAGAGATTATCGGTTGGGATATCGAAAAACCCCTGGATTTGGCCAGCATGCAGATCAAGGGTTAAAACCCGATCGGCGCCGGCGGTGGTGATGAGGTTCGCCACCAGTTTTGCTGAGATCGGCGTGCGCGGTCCGGCCTTGCGATCCTGGCGGGCGTAACCGAAATAGGGGATCACCGCCGTCACTCGGCTGGCCGACGCGCGGGTTAGCGCATCGATGATGATCAACAACTCCATCAGGTGGTCATTTGCCGGATGCGATGTCGACTGGATTACGAAAACATCCTCGCCGCGAACATTTTCCTGAATCTCAACGAAGACTTCACCGTCTTTGAATGTTTTGATGTCCGCGACAGCCAGGCTCGTGGTCAGCGTGTGAGCAATGGCTTGGCTAAGACGTCGATTTGAGTTCCCCGCGATCAGTTTCATGATCTAAACCCCTTGGTCCATGCCTAGTTTCGTCGCGGGTTTCATGACGGTTTCTTGACCGTCGCGCAACCCCGCCGGCGAAGGATTTTTCACTGTGCGCCCACACATGTCAGGGCGACACAAACTTCAATCGATCCAAGGTTTGGCATATTTGCAGGGCCTTATCTACGCGGGCGAAGCGCCAAGAAGACCTGCGCGAATCACATCCCGATCCATCGACGATTCACGCATGGCATTTCGTCGATAGGCAGCAGGAGGCAAACCCATAATACGCTTGAACGCCTTGGCGAAAGTCGCCTCGGAGCGATATCCTACGCGATCACACAGCTCCAACATGCTAAGCCCTTCGGCCCGCAAAAGATGAGCGGCCTGGTGCATTCGCCATCGCGTCACATAAGCCATTGGTGTTTCGCCCATGACATTCTTGAAACAATAAGCAAAGGCGGTTCGGGACATGCCGACGCTCGCGGCCAGTGATGCGACGGTCCATGTTTTGGCAGGATTTTGGTGAATATTCTTCAGAACCGGGCTGATGGCCGGATTGCGCAAAGCCGCCAGCCAACCTGACGCCGGCTGCGGCATGGATTCGACATAGGCCCTAATGGCCTGAATGAACAAAAGACCGGCAAGTTGATCAAGTAAAGCATCGCCGCCGGCGCCTTGAGAATTTTTGGCAATCATTTGAATTGTCTTGCTGAGCCACTGGCTAGCATCGCTTTTCTTAATGTGAATAAGCGGCGGCAACGCTGATAGCAATGGATGATTCTCGCGGTCCTGTACGTTGAAGAAACCACAGGCCATTGTCGTACCGGATACGCCCACTGTATCGACATTTACCAATGTGCAAGACCGTTGTTTTAACGGCGCTGCTTGAGCTACTTTGGGATCGCTTCCGATGGTATGTGCGTGTCCGTGGGCCAACATTGCAAGATGACCGGCGCGCACATGTATAGGCTTTTCGTGGCCGGCCAATGTTAGCCAGCACTGGCCTCGCACAACGATGTGAATGATCGCCAGGCTGCCTTGAGGAACACACACTCCCCAGGAGGGTTGCATGCTCCTGCGACCAAACCCTCCGCCAGTGGGAACCACTGTTTTCAAAGCGTCGGTGAGCACATCCATAACTCAAAGCTAGAGATGCCGGGACGATTTGACAAGAAACATGTCTCTTACGACATGGCGGCAAATAGGGTCGAGCACTAGCATCAGATAAATTGGCGCACAATCAGAAGGGTCACAATGGTAATGAGCGCATATAGAATTGGCGCAATTTTTTATGTTTTGTGGGGTCTGGCTCATATCATAGCCGGTGCGTTAATGCTGGACGTGCTTTCCTCGGAAGGAGGAACAGCCGCCCTCGGGATGTTGGGCAATGCGGTTCCGCCTGATCAACTACCACAAGACTTGAGCGGGGTTGCAAGCAGCGCTTTCGGGCTTTTATTTTGGGATTTGGTTTGGTTTGGCATGCTGGTCTCCATCGTCGCTGTCACACTCGTCTGGAAAAATAACCAAATAGGGTTCTGGATTTGCCTTGGCGTCGTATTGTCCACAGATATTGCCTATATGTATGCGATTGCATTTCCTGGTTACATCGCGTTTCCCCGCGGGTTTATTGCCCCACCGCTTGCAGTGTTGGCCATAGTTTTTAGTACGGTCGGTTACCTCAATCGCAAAAATTCCACACCTTGTGTAAATATTAATCAGTAAACAGAATGAGTACTGTGCGTATTTCTATCAGCGCCAATGACGGTCTGATTTGGGCGTGTTTGCGGTTTTAAATCAGTCACTAAATGCAATCGCCGAGAGATTTCGCCCATAGTCGGTTTCTGCACGCTGCTTACTGGCGCGATAGCTGAAATAGGTCTCTGGTGCGGCAAGGGTGCAAAGCCTGAGATCGTCGATGTGTTGAACGCCGGACTGGCGCAGCCGCCAGGCGCCAAAACCGGCAAGATCAAGCTGGCGTTTTTCCGCAGATTTGCCGGGTGCGAAGAATCTCTCCGCGTCGTTGAACTTTTCCGTGAAAGCCTCAACGAGATCGAGGCCAACCTCAAAATTGGATTGCCGCAAGCAAGGCCCGAGGGTGGCGCGGATATCGCTGCGGTTTGCGCCCAGACTCTCCATCGCCGCGACGGTGTTCTCCAGAACGCCCGCCAGCGCTCCGCGCCACCCGGCATGCGCGGCGGCGATGACGCCGGCCTCCGGGTCTGCAAAGAGCCACGCCATGCAGTCGGCGGCGAGCACGCCGAGGGCCAGACCGCGGGCCTTGGTGACAAGCCCGTCTGCTTTTGCCGGCGCCCCGCGCCACGGTGCATCAACGGTGACGATATCGCTTGAATGGACCTGGTAATTGGTGACCAGTCGATCCGGTGCGCAGCCCAGCTTTTCCGCGCAACGCCGCCGGTTCTCCTTCACATCATCGGGTCGGTCGTTGGACCCGACGCCGACATTGAGGGACGTATAAACGCCGGTTGAAACGCCGCCGGCGCGGCTGAAAAACCCGTGTACGAGATTGGGCGCCGTTAGCAACGGCGATGTTAGAAAAGGCGGAGTCATATGTCTTCAAATCCGGACGGCGCGGGAAGGCTCGGCGCGCAAATGCACATCACCTTGAAAATTTCACCCATCTGGTCAGGCGATGCGATCCGATAGGCGCCGGCGCGGATGGTTTTCGCCTGCTCGGCGGCCTTTCCCTTGCACAGCATTTCAACACGAATGTTGAGCCCCAGTCGTGCGAGAAATTCTCCTTGGCTGACCGGCCCATGCGCAACCGCGCCATGATCTATCGCAGTTGCGCCAAGCGCTTCAAAGTCAACATGCGCCGTCACATCGGCGCGGCCGGGGGAGGCGAGCGGAGGCCAAAATTTATGCGCCCGCACGGCTTGCAATGTTTCGCCCATGCCAGATTGCATATGCCCGTAATCGATAATCAAGGCTTGCCCGCCATGGTCGGTCAGAAGGTCGCTGAGACCGGCGATGAAGTCGCGCGCTGCAAAAGACATCTCAACGATATCGCCTTCTTTGCTCGCCGCCGCCTCTGGCAAGTTCAACGCGGCCGGCGGCGGCGTTTTTCCGAGAATGAAATCCAATCCGATTTCATCGCCGTTCAGCCCGACCATGCGTTCGCGCCAGCCGGATTTGGCGCGCTGATATTGATGGATCGGCAAGCAGTCGAAAAATTCATTAGCGACAATCAGCGATGGCGCCGGGGGAATATCGGCGAATTCATCCGCCCACATCGGATCAAGCCCGGCGCCGCGTAGGCGTTTTTGTTGCTCGACCCGGAGCCGCCCGGAGGTCTCCAACAGCCACAGATGCGCACCCCTGATAAATTCCGGGCGCATGCGCGCGGCGCGCAGGATATCTTCCATCAGGACGCCGCGACCGGGTCCGAGTTCGATGAGGTTGAAATCGTCGGGCGAGCCCATGGCGCGCCACGCTTCCACCAGCCAGAGCCCGATCAACTCGCCGAATGTCTGGCTGATTTCCGGCGCCGTGATGAAGTCGCCATCGGCGCCAATTGGCGTCTGGCTCATATAATAGCCGTCATGAGGATGGCCGAGCGCATCGGCCATATAGTCGGCGACCGTGATCGGCCCTTTGAGCTTGATGAGGTTGACGAGGCGTTCTTCAAGCGGGGTTGGCCCCGCCACGCCAGTAGCGTCGGTCATTTCGCAACCGTCTCGACAGATTTCGTCCTTGTGCGCCATACCAACCACAGACCGAGCGCCAGCATCGGCAACGACAATATCATTCCCATGGTGATGCCGAGCGGAAAGTCCGGCATATGCGCGTCCGGCTCGCGGAAATTTTCAATAAAGATACGCGACAGAGAATAGCCGGCGAGGAACAAACCGATGGTCGCGCCCGGGCGTTTGAGGAAGTTGAAGGAATGGGTTGCAATGCGAATGACGATGAACAGGACAATCCCTTCCAGCGCCGCTTCATAGAGCTGGCTTGGATGGCGGGCGAGGCCAAGCGGGTCGGAGGGGAACACCATTGACCACGGCCCGTCCCAGGGGCGGCCATAAAGCTCGGCATTGATGAAGTTCGCTATACGGCCAAAAAATAATCCGAATGGCGCAGCCGCCGCGAACAAATCACCGAGCGACAGAGCATTGAGCTTGTACTTGCGGGCGAAGAAAAATCCCGCAAGCGTGACGCCAAGCAAGCCGCCATGAAACGACATGCCGCCATTCCATAACATTAAGGCCGGCGGGAAGGGAAGAAATCCGAGAATCGGTTGCCATGGCTTTATTAGGATCGTGGGTTCGTAAAACAGCATATAGCCAATGCGCCCGCCGGCCATCGCCCCGATAGCGACCCAGAAGACCACGTCGTCGAGGAGCGCGCGGGTGACTGGCGCGTCGCTCTTGCGCCACAGGCTGGTATTTTTGATCAGCCGCGCCAGGTACCACCAGCCCGCCGCCAGCCCGCCAATATAGGCAAGCGAATACCAGCGGATCGGCAGGGGCCCCAGCTGCAGGGCGACCGGGTCAATATTGGGATAGGGTATGCTCATTTCACTCGCCAGGTAACTCGCCGATTTGAGGAAGCTGCGTCTCAATAGCGCGGTTTTTCGCCCCTGTCGCCCCACGCCTTGCTGATCTATATAGGGTGGTGAAAGGATTTTTCGATGCAGACACAGAGCGCTATTTTCGACGAGATTGCTAAGCTGATGACCGAGGCGGCCGGCGCTGCGGATGGGGTGCGCCGTGAAGCTGAAACGGCGATGAAAAGCCAGCTCCAACGGCTGATCGCCGACATGGATTTTGTTCCCCGCGAGGAGTTTGATGCGGTGCGCGATATGGCTCGCGCCGCACGCGAGGAAAACGCCGCCCTTACGGCGCGAATTACAGCGCTTGAGGAAAAAGCCGGCGGTTAGCCTAGGGTCAGGGCGTTGAGGAAAACCTTTCCCCGTGGAAAATCAGTCCAATCGAATCATTTGCCGCCCGCCCGAATCGGCGCGTCCTGTTCATTGAAGCGGCTCGACAAAAGTCGCCTGAATTGAGAAGAAGGGCCGCTGATGTCAATTGAACTGATCCGTAAGCCGAACAAAGTCATTGATCCGTTGGCGGCGCTCGAATCGGCTGCGGAAAATCTCAGCTTTGATTTGGAGCGCGTTAGCGATGCCGAGCTGCATGTTATGCTCCCGGGTGTATGGCGTGATTTGGGACTGTGGTTTACTTGGCGCCCGGAACTATCAACCATGCAGATGGGCGTGCCGATTGATCTGAAAGCGCCGGTTGGCCGGGTTGATGAGGCCAGCCGTCTTGTCACTATGGTCAATGAACGCCTCTGGGTTGGGCATTTCGATCTTTGGGCGGATGATAAAAGTATTGTCTATCGTAACGCTGTGATCTTGCCTGAAGGAGGCGCGCTCGACCAGAGCCAAGGCGAGGCGCTGATCCGCGCATCGGCTGAGGCGGTTGATCGGTTTTATCCGGCGTTTAATTTTCTGATCTGGGGCGGGAAGAACCCGGACGATGCACTGAAAGCCTCACTTTTCGAAACCGCCGGAAACGCGTAGACTGAAAAGCATGACCCAAAGACCTTCTGTCGCCCTCATCGGCGCTGGCGCGATGGGCGGCGCGCTACTGCGTGGCTGGCTTGCCAGCGGCGTGATCGCGTCGTCGCGTTCGGCGGTGTTTGATCCTGCAATCGGCGATGAGATGACGGCCTTGTGCAAGACCCATGGCGTGGCGCTCAATCCGTCGGTCGATGACGCCAATAAAGCTGGCCTTGATGCGGTCGTGATTGCGGTCAAGCCGCAAATGGCGAACGCGGTGTTAGGACGATTTACTGAGCTTGCAAGGTCAGCGGTCGTTATCTCGATCATGGCCGGCAAGACCGTCGCCGGCCTATCCGCAGTGCTCGGCGGGGCCAGGAAAATCGCCCGCGCGATGCCCAATCTGCCGGCTGCCATCGGCAAGGGGGTAAGCGGGCTTTATGCGCCGGAAGCTGTCGATGAAGCGGACCGGGCGCTGATTGACACATTGATGCGCGCCGCCGGTGAGACAGTCTGGGTGACGGCGGAAGCGGAGATTGATCTGGTCACCGCGATTTCCGGCTCCGGTCCTGCCTATTATTTTCTATTGACGGAAGCACTGGCCGAGGCAGGCGTGGCGTTGGGGCTATCAAAGGACACAGCTGCAATACTCGCAAAGGCGACCTTGACCGGCGCGGGCGCACTGATCGAGACCGAGACCCGAAGCCCGGCGCAAATGCGCCGTGCTGTTACCTCGCCCGGCGGCACGACAGAAGCCGCGCTCAACATTCTGGACGGCGACGCCAAGGCGCTTGGCAGGCTGATTGATGAAACCGTGAGAGCTGCCGCAGCGCGTGCGCGGGCGCTCACGGACTGATTTCCTGACAATGAGAATAATTCTCTATACGGATTGATGTTATGTTATCGCAATGAGGCGGCGCGTCGTGCTTTTGCCACATTCCGAACAAAACTCTCACGCGCTATTGAGGGCAAGTTGTATTGACCAGAGCGGCAGTAGGCGCGACATTTTGGGCAGGGCTCGAGTGGGGCTTGAGTGACCTAAGGAGAGCGAAATGCCCAGTATGAATTTTACAAAAATAAAGTTTGCAGCAGCAGCGACAACAGCACTCGCATTAGTCGCGTTTGCGCCATCCGCGTCGGCGAACGACAGTAATTCGTCCGCATCCGTTTACGTTAACACCGGGGCCGTCAGCGTTGGTTATAGTTCAGGCCGTTCTGGCTCTGGTTACACTGTCAATGTCAGCGACAGCCATCACGGCAATAGAGGCCATCAGCGCAGTAGGCGGCATAACAGCCACAATAACGGTCATCGTAGCGGCCATAACAATAGAGGCCACAATAGCGGTCACCGTAACGACCATCGCAGCAGCCATAACAATCGCGGCCACGGCCGCAGCTATTCCGGTCACAACAGCCACCGGTCTGGGCAATACAATACCGGCTATTCCAGTGGCAGGAATTGCCGGTCGGTTCAAAAAGATGATTATTGGAACGGCATGAAAGCTCAAGTCGGCGGGACCATGTGTTATGACAGCTATGGCCAAAGCTACATCGTTTCGGGCAGCCGCTATCTGATTAAATATTACGACTACCATTAGATCCTGCATATTTTGTGCAGCCTACTGCCCTTCCATGGTGCGCCATGGAAGGGCAGTTTATTGTCATATACGTCTAATTAAATTGGTAGGCGGATGGTTGCGCACAAGCCGCCTTTGGCGGACCTGTCGAGTGTAACCTCGCCGCCATGCGATCGCGCAATGTCTCGCACGACGGTCAGGCCCAGCCCCATGCCGCTTTCATTCAGGTTTCGCGCTTCGTCGAGGCGGGTGAAAGGCTTGAAAATTTCGTCATATAAATTCTTGTCAACGCCCGGCCCATCATCGTCGATATAGATTTCTATATGACTTTCTGTTCGCTCGGCGCTAACCCAGACTTTATTTGCATGGCGCAAGCTATTGTTGACGAGATTGCTGACAGCGCGTTGTAGCGCGCTGCGCCGTGCTGTAACCATGAGGCCGGCAGGAATATCCACCTGGAGCGTATGGCCGGTGCGTTTGATGTTGCTTTCAACCTCGCGGACCATCTCGCCAAGACCGAACACATCCGGATCTTCGTCAGACGCATCGCTACGGGCAAATTCGAGATAGGCCTCGACCATCTGCTCCATTTCCAGAACGTCATTGCGCAAGGCGGCGACTTCCGGCGTGTCTGGCTCCAGCGCCAGCGCCAGTTTGATCCGGGTGAGTGGGGTTCGAAGGTCGTGACTAACGCCGGCCAGCATGGTCGTGCGTTGTTCAAGCTGGCGCTTGATACGCTCGCGCATGGCAATAAAAGCATAGCCGGCTTTTCTGACTTCAGTGGCGCCGGTTGGGCGATAATCGGGTGCGTCGCGCCCGCGCCCGAAAGCCTCCGCCGCGCTTGCAAGACGTAAGATTGATCGCACCTGGTTGCGAAGGAACGCGATTGCAATCCAACCCAGAAGAACCGATGTGCTGATCAGCCAGAACAGAAAAATTGGCCCAGTAGTGGCGAACACCCGGTCACGATAAGCGAAGAAAATGAGCAACCCGTCGTCAAGTCGTACCCGTACTTCAACAAAAGCCGGCCAACTTCTTGTGTTGAACCAATAAGGCTTGTCTATAGCCTCTCCGAGTTGGCGCTCCAGCGTTGAATTATAAACATTGAACGGCGCCAGCTTGTCTTTTTGCGGAATGGCGCCGCCGGCTTCAAACCGGACGCTGAGGTCGAGGTCATCGAGCGCCCATTGTTCGATCTTTTCACGCTCAGGTGCCTTCGAATTTTCTTCATATAACCGCGTCACAAGTGCAATTTGCCCGGCGACATTGGCCGACAAATTTGCTGTCACTAAGTCCCAGTGACGGTTGAAGAAGACAACCGTTACGACGGCTTGCATTAAAAAGATCGGCAATATGACAATCAGAACGACGCGCGCATAAAGGCTCTTGGGAAAATATCGCCGCAACATCGCCGGTCAATCCGCCATCAGCGCGTAACCGATGCCACGCACGGTTTGCAGAAAGATCGGTGCGCGCGGGTCTTCTTCGATTTTTTTGCGCAGGCGCGTGACTTGAACGTCGACGGAGCGCTCCAGTGATGTTGATGTCTGCTCCGCCAGCGCCTGACGGGAGATCGCCTCGCCAGGTTTTTGCGCTAGCGCCTTTAGCAGACCAGCCTCGCTGGCAGTCAGTTTGACGAGCTCGCCATTGCGTCGCAATTCGCCCCGGCCGACCGAAAATGTACAATCACCGAAGGTGAGTGCTTTACGGTTTAGCGCTCCCGGCCGCGCCCGGCGTAACAGCGCGTTTGTCCGGAGCACCAACTCGCGCGGTTCGAAGGGTTTGGAGAGATAATCGTCCGCGCCGCGTTCCAATCCCTCAATGCGGTCTTCAGGCAGACCGCGTGCGGTCAATAACAATATCGGAACGTTAGAGGCCGCGCGTACGGATTTTGTCAGGTCAAATCCGGATTCTCCCGGCATCATCACGTCAAGAATAAGTAAGTCAAACTCGACGCTGCGCATCAATCGACGCGCTTCGGCGGCGTTGCCGGCTGTGGAGGTGCGAAACCCGTGCTCGCTGAGATAGCGCTTTAAAAGCACGCGAATACGATCGTCATCATCGACGATGAGGACGTGCGCTGCGCTTTCTTCAACTTTGTTGAGCTCCGCCATTGCCATCGGGTTCCGTCATGTGTCATTTGCGCGCAACAGCCGCGCGGCGTTGTAAGCATAGTCTGCGCCAGTCCAAAAGGTAAGGACAGCCGCCAGCCAAAGACCGCCAGACGCCAAGGGGCGCAAAGCCTCGCCAATGAGGCCATGTGGGGCTGCGGCAAGGAGAAGTCCGGCCGCGACCAGTTGTGCGGTTGTCTTCCATTTCGCCAGTTGCGTCACCTTCAGCGACCCGCCGCCGAGGGTGACCGCTTCGCGCAAGCCGCTCACGAGAATTTCACGCAGGATAATAATGATTACGGCAATCACGCCGGCGCCGGCGATAATACCGTTGCGTAAAAGCAGGATCAGTGCGGTCGCAATCAGAAGTTTATCAGCGAGAGGGTCCAGCGCGGCGCCAAGCGCGCTTACCTCGCCGCGTGCGCGCGCAATCCGTCCGTCAAAAAAATCCGTCACCGCCGCCACAGTGAAGAGTATAAATGCGGCCTTCATGTTCCATTCTGCGTTAGCGAGAAATATAGCGATAAACGGGATGATCAGGGCGATCCGCCCAAGAGTGAAAAGATTAGCCATGCGGGAGAGCATAGGCTGCTCCGGGCAGTGTGCAAAGTGCTGCCGACAAGAGGCGCATGGCCGACGATGGGCGAGCTGAGGCGAAATACAATTGTGTCTTGATTGGCCTGCCTATTTATTGTTCCCGGCGACGTCGGTAATCACTCCTTCAAGCGGCGGCTTTTGGCTTAGCCTTCTTTGGCGTCATTCCCCCACAGGCGTTTCCACCATGAATCTTTCTTGGGTTCTTCGAATGACTGTCCGGCTTCATTCATATCCTCGCGGATCGCGTCAATATCCCAGCCGGTGAGATTGGCGAGAGTTTGCGCCTCGCTCTCATACCGTTTGGGCAGGTTGGCGCGATATTGCTCCGCCGCTTCGCATTGCGCATCACCCTTATAGGCGTGGCGCAAGACATATCGGCCTTGATAGTTTGAACGGTCGTTGGTTTCCTTGAACATCAAGTCTTCTGGGAAATGTTCGGCATCATAGGATATGTGCAGGCGCGTGACAAAGACATCGCGTGCCTGCGGCATTGGCCGGCGCGGCATAATGCCGGGCTTGTCGTCACCGCCGACCCAGTAAACGCCAAGCTCGCGCAATTCGTCCTGTGACAAGGGGTCAGCCGCACACGGATCACACCAGTTCATGTCCCAGGCATATTCGAGAAATACCGCGCGCTCGTTTTCTTTCTCCACTTGTTGTTCAAACATCGACTTGTAAAACGCGCCGAAATCATTCTTCACATACACCGGAATATCCATGCCGGTGGGAAGTTTCACGGTGCGGTAATTGGTGGTTTCAACGCGACCGCTGCGGGTCAACATAAATGCAAAGAGCTGTTGCTTGCCGTCGGCGTTAAGCGTGCCGAGCCGGATTGGCAACATGAATTTCGGCGATTCAAAAGCAATTTGCAACGGGCGAAGATATTTAAGCCCGGTCGCGGCTTGCTCCGCAAGATTGACCTTGGCGACGAAAAATTTAGTTCCCTGCTTGATATAACTTTCAAGGGTTTTCTCCGCTCCGTCGGGGAGTTTATAGCCGTTCTCTTTCAACCAGGCTGCAAGCCCATCGGACTGATCGGCCGAGAGGATCTGAATGTCGTACTCGCCAACAGTATATTCAGCTTCAACAGTCACGCCGAGGCTGTCCTTTTTTCGCAATTTATCGACGGCCCCAACTGACATTGCCGGCGCCGCCATCATTTCCATGCGGTCATACATCACACACGGATCTTCATCAAAATATTCCACCAGCCGCGGCGCAGTATAGGCGTCGAGGTGATCGAGGATTGCATTTTCGGTGACGTGGATTTGTTCTTCTTCTAATACCACCGGCACCGGGATGACGGTTGCAAATTCGGTCAACTCGCCTTGAAAATCGTTGGCCATGGTGATGACGGTGCGCTTACCGTCACGCATGATGGCGACTTTAGAGGCCTTGTTGAAAAGCTTGGTATCGGCCTTGCCGACATAAAAGCCGCAAAAGGCCACCGCTCCGCCAGTTACAGTGATCGCGGCAATGGCGGAGGCGGCGGCAAATAGTGATTTCTTCAGTGAACGGTTCATAGTGTCTCTCCCTGATAATTATTCGGCTGGAACTGGGTGCGTAGAATTGGTTTTGGACGGTTGGCGTCTGCCTATGCTTCTAAGCGACGCGACGGGATCACCCCACCGATAGTGCGGTGCGGGGTTCGCCCATTCGAGCAGCGGGCGCGCAAGGCATAAGATTGCCAGGGCGTAGAACATGCCGTCAGCGATATAGAAATGAAACATCATCAGATATGCGAGAAGCGCCGCGCCGCCGGCAAAGGCGGCTCTGGCAATTGCGCCATCTGGCGAGGTTTTTGGATCGGAGATCATAAAGAAAGCGAATAGAATTAGCGCGCCGTTCTCTAAGCGAAGCAGCGGGATCGCCAGCGGGTCGCCGAGCCATAGGGCGCGGCCAAAGACCAGCACCGCGTAAACGCCGAGAAACACCAACGGCACGTCAAAGCGCGCCGAACGATAGCTCACGAACAGCCCCGCGCCGGCGAGCAAGACCGCAAACCACACCGCAGTTCCCCATTGACCGGGCGTCGTCCACGCCGCATCGGTGAACAGGACCATCGCGACAATGCCGATATTGGCCGGGTTGAAAATATGCTTGCCGCCAAGGCGCAGCGCAAATTTTGACCCGATGGCGATTGCCGCGGCGGCGGCCAGCGGCCAGATGGCGTCGGCGCGCAACAAAAGTGTGAGGGACAGCGCGGTGATCAACGGGCTCTTAAAGTCTGGGCGTGTGGCGATTAAGAGTGAACCGAGCCATTGTGTTGCGCAGCTGGCAAGGACGATGGCGGCAAACTGTATGGGGTCAATCTCAAAGGCGTGCGCCGACCAGCCGAAGGCGAGGAGGCCCGATAGGGTGACGATCTGATAGATGCGGGGGTCTTTGATAAAGCTCAAAGCCATGAAATCGCGCCTTTGCTCGCCCTGCAGCCTAGAATAGTCAGCAAAAGAACGCACTACTAAGGCGGAAACGCGGCGCTAGCGGGGAAGTTTGGGGGCGCGCTCCAGAAATTGGGCCGGCCCACGCTAGAGGTGCGCGCACTCAGGCTTTAAGCGGCACGCCCCTGGAACACCGTGGCCCTGAGCGGCATTGACGCCGGCTCCGCCCCCAGTTGAGCGCGCAATTCAGATTCGATTGCGTGCATAACTTCATCCGCATCCACACCGCCCCGGCGCCGGATTTCATCTATCAACGGATTTCCGTAAACAAGTCCGTGAGCAAATTGGCGCCAATCCGTCACGGGTTTTGTCAGGTTGGCCGCGTTATGTTCAATTTTCACAAATCCTGCCGAAGACATGTCCGCGCAGACCGCTTCCGGTCCCGGATAGGAGAACGGCGCCTTATAAAATTGTGGGGGATCATCGGGGAAAAATTGTGCGGTTACGTCATGGGCGATGTTCGCAAACGGGTTTTCCGCCAATGGCTGCCAGGTATTCAAAAGATAAGACCCGCCGCTGCACAACACTCTCTGCGCTTCTCGAAATGCGGCAACTTTGTCCGGGAAAAACATGACGCCGAACTGGCAGACGATGAGATCAAATTCATTGTCAGGAAAATCGAGATGCATGGCGTCGGCGGCGATAAAATTTATATTTTCATCGTTATTGAATTTTGACCGCGCTACCTCGAGCATCGGTGCGTTTAAATCCGTGCTGGTGAGATGGGTCCCTTCAGGGAGGGCGTCTCTCAGCTTTCGGCTGGCGACGCCGGTTCCCGCAGCCAGTTCGAGGATCCGTGCCGGTGCGAGTGCGGCGGCGCGGCGGGCGAGATCGTCGGCGTAATCTTCAAATATGATCGGCCCTAGACAGCGGTCATAGGTTTCAGGGATGTCGCCGACAAATTGACTTGCTTCGGTGGTCACGAGCGCCTCACTTCTCTTCATTCTGTTTCATTCTATACCGGCATAACCCTCTGAATAGAAGCGCTAATCCATCACTGAAGTAAGGTTTGCGGGAATGCCGTAAATTTACGCCATCAACGCCGCTAGTTCCTTGATCAACCGTGCGGCGACATGAGCGGTGGCGAGGTTGATGTCGCGTTCGGGGTTATATTCAACGATGTCGGCGCCGACCGGAGCGGCAGGCAGTTTGGCGAGCATGGCCAGCACCTCCCGGGTGGAAAGCCCGCCGGGCTCAGGGTGGGAAACGCCCGGCGCATAGGCCGGGTCGAGACCGTCGAGATCAATTGAAACATAAAGCGGCGCGGTGAGCTTGTCGTAGGGAATGGCGGCGGCCTCATCCGCGCCGAGCATCACAACGCCGTGCTTTGCGGCAAACGCGCGCTGCTCGGGCGAGGCGCTGCGGATGCCGACCTGTACTAGTGTGTCGACGCAGCCATCTTCGATCGCGCGCGCAAACGGGCAGGCATGAGAATAGCGGTCGCCTTCAAATTCTTCATAAAGGTCCGGATGCGCATCAATATGAAAAATATTGACCGGACCATGAGCGGCTTTTATCGCGCGTAAAATCGGATAGGTCACCGAGTGGTCGCCACCGAGGCTTAGCGGTTTGGTTTGCGCGCTGATCGCGGCGGCGGTGCGGTCTGAAATTTCCGCGCGACAGGCGTCTCCGCTTTCTGGCAAGTCGGCGAAGTCATAAGCGGAGATGGTATCGCTAACGCTCTTGCCCGAAAGACTATAAGGGCTAGAGGCGTCGCTAAATAAAACCGAGCGAATGATCGCCGGCGCCAGCGCCGGTCCGCGCGCATAGGACGAGCTTGCGTCCCAAGGAAAGCCGAGTAGGGTGAGGGTCATCATCTATCCTCCATGGAAAAAATCGTAAATCCGCTGCGCCAGCGCCGCCGAGACGCCGTCTACGGCCTCTAGGTCCTGGGGCTTGGCGCGGGCGATCTCTTTGGCTGAGCCGAAATGGTTGAGGAGCGCGCGTTTACGCTTTGCACCGATCCCAGGAATATCGTCCAATGGATTGGCGCTTAAGGCTTTTTTGCGTTTAGCGCGATGGGCGCCGATAGCGAAGCGGTGGGATTCGTCGCGCAATCGCTGGAGGAAGAACAGACCCGGATCGCGCGGCGGCAAAAGGAACGGCGCTCGGCCGGGCATCACAATCTGGTCCTCCGCGGTCCCCATCGTGCGATCAATGCGCTTTTCACCGGCCTCGTTCTCGCGCCGCGCCTTGGAGACGCCGATCACGGCGATACCCTCCGCTTCAGGATCAATCCCGAGATCGCTCAAAGCCTCGAGGGCGACGCTGAGATGGCCCTTGCCGCCGTCGATGATGACGAGGTCGGGGCGCTCGGCGCCATCCTCTTTCATCATCCGTGAAAAACGCCGCGTCAACATTTCACGCATCATCGCATAGTCATCGCCGGGCGCGAATTTTTCTGTCTTCATATTGAACTTGCGATACTGGTTTTTGATGAAGCCTTCCGGCCCGGCAACGATCATTGCGCCGACGGCGTTGGCGCCTTGAATATGCGAGTTGTCATAAACTTCGATACGCTCCGGCGGCACTTCAAGCCCTAACGCTTCAACCAGTTGGCGCAGCGCCTTTAGCTGGCTGGCCGATTCCGCCATCCGTCGCGACAGCGCCTCGCGCGCATTCATCACCGCGGCGTTGACGATGTCGCGTTTTTCTCCGCGTAGCGGTTTGTGGATCAGCACTTTTCTTTCTGCGCGCAGCGACAGCGCCTCCATCAACAAATCAGCTTGCGGTGGTTGGTCGGAGACCAGGATCAGCGCCGGTGGCTCGCGGCCGTCATAGAACTGCGCGATAAACGCGTCGAGAATATCGGCGGGGCTAATGTCTTTGTCATGGCGCGGAAAATAGGCGTGATTGCCCCAGTTCTGGCCGGCCCGGTAGAAGAAAACCTGGACGCAGGCCTGGCCGCTGACAAGGTGAAGGGCGAACACATCGGCCTCTGCGAGGCCGGCGGTGTTGATGTCTTGGGTTCCTTGCACATAGCTGAGCGCGCGAATGCGATCGCGTAGGGAAGCGGCGCGCTCAAAGTCGAGATCGTGTGCGGCCCGCTCCATCTGCCCGGACAGCGTGCGTTGGATGGCGGTGTTGTCGCCGGATAAGAACGCCTTCGCCTCGCCGACCAGTTCGCCATAAGTCTCCTTAGCGATGAGACCGACGCATGGCGCCGAACAGCGTTTGATTTGATGCAACAGGCAAGGCCGCGTGCGCGCATCATAAACACTGTCTGAACACGAACGTAATAGAAACGCTTTTTGCAACGTGTTGAGTGTCTGGTTGACGGCGCCGGCCGATGCGAAGGGTCCAAAATAGGCGCCTTTGCGTTTGCGCGCGCCGCGATGTTTTAAAATCTGCGGCGCCTCATGGTCTTGCGTTACGAGAATGAACGGAAAGGATTTGTCGTCGCGCAGGATAACATTGTAGCGGGGTTTTAGCTGCTTGATGAGGTTGGCCTCAAGCAGCAGCGCCTCGGTCTCGGTCCCGGTCACGACAAATTCCATCGCCGCCGTCTCAGCGATCATGCGCATGATGCGGTTTGAGTGGCCGCCGGATTTGGCGTAGCTGGAAACCCGGGCTTTAAGGTTTTTGGCCTTGCCGACATAAAGAATTTTAGCGTCGGCGCCGATCATCCGATAAACGCCGGGCTTACCGGGCAGGCGCCGGACATAGTCGGCAATCAAGGCGGCGCCACGCGGCGCGCCATTATCCTCAAGATTTTTCGTATTGCTTGCGTTCATCAGCCCTACAGTTAACCCGCCGTTCACCAACCGGTCGATAGATTATCCCGGCGCCAGCGTGATTTTCTTGAGTAGCGCTCTAGGGCGGCGCAGTCGCGAGGTCAAATGGACAACACCCTCAAAAATCGCTCCGATGTTACCGTCATTTTAGTGTTTTTCATGAGCCTGGCGATTGCAGGCGTTATCGGCGGCGGATTTATTGTGCGTGATTATGCCCATGCGCGCGCGAGCGTTTCCTGGTCGCAGGTCGATGGCGTCGTCTTGAGCTATCTTGGCGACGGCTCAAAGCGGTTGCGCTATGCCTATTCGATTGGCGGGCGCACTTATGAATCCCACCGTGAGCGTTTTTTTACGGCGCGATTTTTAAGGTCGCAGCCGCGAAAATATGTACCGGGTGAGGCTTTGACCGTCTATGTTGATCCGCAACATCACACAGTTTCAGTTCTGAAAACCGGCGGCGCCGGCGCGGCGTTCGTGTTTTTTTCATTACTGAGCGGCGCGTGTATCTTCTTTGGCGTCGGCGGCGTCGTGTGGACGCTTTCAGAGCGTGCGGCCGGAGAGCACGATCCAGATCAGGATGCAAGGTTCAGCATCGGACGCAATGCACATTTTCAGTAGGCCGGGTTCTTTGTGCGGCTAATCTCGACGCCGGCGGCGGCGGCCTCTGAAATTGCGTTTGGCTTTTCAATGCGTATATCGACGGCGATCGCCATCGGGTGCGACAGCGCCAAATCGGCGACGCGCTCGGCCAGCGTTTCGACAAGCTTGATATGTCCCTCGGCGATGATCGCTTTTATACCTTGCGTCAGCTTGTTGTAACAGACAACGTCTTCAAGACTGTCGCCAATCGGATTGGACGGTTCGATAACTTCGACCTGAAGATCAATCTTCAACGGCTGCGCGGCGTCCTGTTCATTGTCATAAACGCCGATAAAAGCGTCGAGCATCAGGCCGCGGACAAAAATCTTGCGGCGCGGCGCATTGGTGGCGCGAGGGATGGGCGTGACTTCCGGCGTATGGTCATTCTTCATAATCATTCCTGTACCAGAACATCTGGGGTTTGCCAGGCCAGATGTTGGCCGCCATCGACGGCGATCATCTGGCCGGTGATGGCGCGCGCGGAGACCAGATAGACGAGGGCGCCGCATATATCGGCGGGCGTCGCTCCGTGGCCCAAGATTGTCGCCTCGTTCTGGCGCTTCCAGTCGGCGTCCGACTGACGGGCATTTTGTAATACTGGCCCGGGGCCTATTGCGTTCACGCGTATGCCTTGCCCGCCCAACGCTTGCGCCAGCGTTGTCGTCAGGGTCGCGAGCGCGGCCTTAGAAGTTGTATAGGACAGAAATTGCGGCGTTAGTTTGAGGACGCGTTGGTCGATGATGTTGACGATGAGATTATTGGCGCCGGGTGCGGCCTGTGCGGCGAAGTCCTGGGCGAGCTTTAGCGGCGCGCGCAAATTTGTTTCGATATGCGTGTCCCAGCTTGTCCGGGTCATATCAGCGATGTCGTCGGGCTCGAAGACCGATGCGGAATTGACAAGCAGGGTGAGCGGGCCAACCGCCTCGGCAGCTTTCGTGATCAGGCCCGCTGTTTCCTCTTCGCGCGACAGATCCGCCTGAATGCTGACGGCGTTGCCGCCGCGGGATTTGATTTGCGCTGCGACATCGTCGGCTTGTGCGGCGGATGCGCGATAATGGATAGCGACGGCAAAGCCTGCCTCGGCCAAGGCAAGCGCCATGGCGCGCCCGACCCGCATGCCGGCGCCAGTGACAAGCGCGGCGCCGGGAGTTGATTCCGTCATCGCCTAGATCCCTCCGGCAAGCTTTGCCAGGGCGATGATAAAGCCGATATAGGCGCCGAAAATAAACAGCCCCGACAGACGCCCTATGTCACGCCGGGTTAAGACATACCCCGCTAGCACAAGCGCGGCGACGATCATCACCGGGATTTCGACACGCAAAGATGTCGGATCAAAATAGGCGGTGCCGGCAAGGCCGGCCGCGCCGCCAACCGCTAGCAGATTGAATATATTCGAGCCGATGATCCCGCCGATAGCGACGTCGGACTTCTTATGGAGGGCGGCGGCTGCGACCGTTGCAAGCTCGGGCAGGGATGTGCCGAAGGCGACGATGGTCAGCCCTATTAGCTCATCACGCACACCGAGTGCGTGCGCCATCGCCTGGCCGTTAGATACCAACAGATGCGCCCCGAGCGGCAGGCCGATCAGTCCGGCGGCAAGAAAGAAACCCACCTTGAGCGAGACCTTCGAAGTTTCAAGATATTCATCGACTTCATCGATCAACGGTTCGGCGCTGCCGTGGCTGGAGCGAAACCACATATAACCGACATAGGCGATGATGCCTGCGAACAGGAAGCCGCCGACCCTAGTATCGATATATCCAACGATATAGGCCGTGCTTACAAACGCTGCTGTTGCAACAAGCATGATAACCACATGCCTGCGCAACCCCAGCACATGCGTCGAGATCGGATAGATAATCGCCGGCAGGCCAAGCACCAAAAACACATTGGCGATATTGGAGCCTATAATGTTGCCTATCGCGATACCATCGCTGCCGGTCACCACTGCGTGAATCGTCACGACAAGTTCCGGCGCTGAGGTGCCGAAGGCGACAATTGTGAGACTGATGATCAGCGTCGGCACATTCAGCGCAGCAGCAAGACCAACCGCGCCGCGGACAAGAAGATCGCCCGCCACAAGCAGGATGATCAGCCCGACGACAATCAGAATAATCTCAGCGCCCATAACTGGCCTTTGTTTGGAAAGAATAATCTTTGAAGCAGCGCATATGGGCCGCCGGCAGGTCGTTTTAAAGCTTACCGCGCGGCCGGAGGTCTAAAGCGCCGCCAGGGTCAGTCCATGCGGCCTTTTTCAGTAATATTTAAAATTGCGAATAATAAAAAGAAAATCACGATCATCGTGACGCTCATCCACCCTGGACCCATGGAAAACCCCTCCTTGGTTAAAGCCCTCTTATAGGGCGCGTCGAATGCGGCGTCACCCCACGACGCAGCGCTTATGATAACCGTGATTCGCAAGCCCCCTGCGCCATAGTCAGGCAGGGTTTAGCATCCAAACTCGCTCAAATTTTGGACAAGTTGTGTATTGTGTGAACACGCAGCCTTCACAGGTGCCGGATAGCGTTTTGCAGGTAATGCAGCAAAACGGGGGCGTGCGATGCAAACAGGGCTACTGGAGACCCCGGCGATATTGAAAGAGCGCCGACTGACGAGCCGGGTTCAAAAATCCTGGACGGACTGCGCCAATGGCGGCCTGCCGTCATGGGATGACATTCAGGAGCTGGATCTAGGGGCGGACTGGCGCTCGTGTTTTGCGGTTGATTTGTCGCTGTCCGACAAATTTCCTTATTTTATTTTCTTGGGCGAGAACCTGTCGCGGCTGGCTTTGACCTATATCTCAGACCGCGCCCATCACGAGATGACGCCGGTTGATTTGGCAGTGGCGAAGATGGATGAGGCGGCGCTTTCGCGTGCGCCAGTATTCCACGGCAATATGCTGCGCCTGCCGGGACAGCGCAATATTCTGTTTCGCAGTGTGGTTTTGCCGCTGAGCGAGAACGGCGAAGATGTGACCCATGTCTTCGGTGCGGCCAGCGGCAAAGGGGCTTGAGACTAACATGGTTATTGCGCCGACAAAATTTGGCGAAAATTTTCACGCCTGTGAACACCCCGTGCTCACTCGCCTGCCCTAGGCTTCAATGAGAAGATGGGCGGAGGCTATGGGGCGGCGATGTTAACTGATGTTTCTACGCTTTTTGAAAGCGGTGCGATCGCGCCAGCTGCAGACCGGCGGATCACCAATCGGCTGGTCAATGCCTGGGCGCGCGCGGCGCGGGGTTATTTCCCGAGCTGGGAGGCGCTTCAGGAGATGGATCTTGGCGATGACTGGGCCTGGATATTTGCTGTCGATCTTGAAAAAAGCATCGGTTTTCCATATTTTATTTTCCTCGGTGAGAGCCTTGCCAGACTTTCCGATGTCCACCTTTCCGGCGCCACCGACTGGACGATGTCTCTGCTCGACAAGGCAACGGCGGATGTTTTCGCCTCCGCAGCCGCAGAAGCTCCGCATTACCGCGACGATACGCTGACTTTGTGTGATGGACGGCGCCTCCTCCTGCGCAGCGTGACGGCGCCGCTCGCTCATGATGGGCGCGACATTACCCATGTGGTCGGCGCCATAAATGGCCGGTTCGCCCCTGAGACGCCGCTTCGGGTGGTCTGACCACCTTTACCCCGCGCCGCCCGGCGCTTAAGTTTCCCGCAAAAGTTCAGATGTTCGTGCTGTCGCTGAGGACGGCGTCAACACAATTTGCGAGGAAATCATCATGACTGCAGAATTTGGCCACTTCGTGAATGGCAGATCGGTAAGCGGCGCCTCAGGGCGGCTGCATGACATTTACAACCCCACCACCGGCGAGGTTCAGGCCAGGGTTGCGCTCGCCAGCCGCGGTGAGATGGCCAAGGCCGTGGATGCGGCGGAAAAAGCTTTCCCCGCATGGGCGGCGACCAACCCGCAAAAGCGCGCGCGGGTGATGTTCAAGTTTAAAGAGCTGGTCGAAAAGGATATGGAAAACCTGGCGAAGATGTTGTCATCAGAGCACGGAAAGATATTGCCCGATGCGCGCGGCGACGTTATTCGCGGACTTGACGTGATTGAGTTTGCCTGCGGCATTCCGCATTTGCAGAAGGGCGAATATACCGAGACCGCCGGGCCGGGCATTGACGTTTATTCCATGCGCCAGCCGCTTGGCGTGGTCGCCGGGATTACGCCGTTCAACTTTCCGGCCATGATCCCGATGTGGATGTTCGGGGTGGCGATTGCCTGTGGCAACACTTTCATCAACAAGCCGTCGGAAAAAGACCCGTCCGTGCCGTTGCGTCTTGCGGAGTTAATGATGGAGGCGGGCGCGCCGGAGGGCGTGTTGAACGTTGTCAATGGCGACAAGGAAGCTGTCGATGCCATTCTGGAAGACAGCCGCGTTAAAGCGGTCTCGTTCGTCGGCTCATCGGATATTGCGCAGTATATTTACACCAATGGCGCCGCGAACGGGAAGCGCGTCCAGGCCTTTGGCGGCGCCAAGAACCATATGATTATTCTGCCCGATGCGGACATGGACAATGTCGTCAATCAGTTGATCGGCTCTGCCTACGGGTCAGCCGGCGAGCGCTGTATGGCGACGCCGGTGGCCGTGCCCGTGGGCGAGGGGACGGCGGATAAGCTGATCTCGATGCTGAAACCGCGAGTGGAATCCTTGCGCATTGGCCCGTCGCTGTCGGAAGATTCCGATCTCGGCCCGCTGGTGACAGCGGCGCAGCGCGACCGCGTGGCGAACTATATCCAGATGGCGGTGGATGAAGGCCAGGAGCTGCTGGTTGATGGCCGCGATTTTTCTCTTCAGGGCTATGAGAATGGCTTCTTCATGGGCGGCACGCTGCTGGATCATGCCAAGCCCGGCCATAAATCCTATGACGAGGAAATTTTCGGCCCGGTCCTGCAAATTGTCCGCGCCGAGAATTTCGAAGAGGCCGTCGCGCTGCCGTCAAAGCATCAATATGGCAATGGCGTTGCTATCTTCACCCGCAACGGCGCCGCGGCGCGCGAATTTGCCGCCCGGGTCAATGTCGGCATGGTCGGCATCAACGTGCCAATCCCGGTCCCGGTCGCCTATCACACTTTCGGCGGCTGGAAGCGCTCAGGCTTCGGCGACACCAACCAGCACGGGCCGGAAGGCGTGAAATTTTGGACCAAAGTCAAAACCATCACCCAGCGCTGGCCCGAAGATGTTCAGGGTTCGGAGTTTGTTATTCCGACGATGGGGTAGGGGCGTATTAGGAGAGGGCCATGGGTGATAAGTTGCTGACTGGCCGCTGCCTTTGCGGCGCGATAGAATTTTCTCTCGACACCGGCGATTTAAAAGGTCCCGGCGCCTGTCACTGTTCTCAATGCCGGCGTTGGGCGGGACATTGTTGGGCGGCGGTGAATGCGCCGATTGCGGCGTTGAGTATTACCAAGGGTGAAGATGCGCTAAATTGGTATCGCGCTTCGGATTATGCGCGCCGCGGCTTTTGTAAGACATGCGGTTCGTCGCTATTCTGGCAGGCTGACAAGCTCGACGATCATAAACACCGGATCGCCATTGCTTTGGGCGCGCTGGATGCGCCGACTGGTTTGAAGATTGAGGAACATATTTTCGTCGCCGATAAGGGC
>JAJFFX010000109.1 GCA_021776455.1 Hyphococcus sp.
TGCCCCTTCCTAGTGTTTTCTGAGATTGTGTTGCGATGACCCGTTGAACTCACACCCAGAAACCGACATTTGGGTTAAGGCCACGAACGGCAAAGATTGGCGATGATGTGCTACCCAAATCTTGGACCATATAAAGCTGGGATTTTCCAATTATAATCTGCCTCTTCTTTAATCCGCAGGTGATTGTCAATAATTAGTTTTCTGTATGACGTATGCGTTTCCTGATGGTTCATGCTTCTTTACGTGCTCTGGTTTGCCAATGGTAAGGATCGGCGGAACAGGATGAGGCAAGAATGGTAAGGCGGCGGCAATCTACCAAACGTGTTCGCTGAATGGAATCAGCGACGACAAGGGACAGCGCGCGCTCACCTTTACCCGCGCCCCATCAGGGCGCATTCCGCCAAAGCGGAAACTTGTTTATGTTTAGCGGGCAACTCCTTGCTTATGTTGATTGAAGATGCTTGGAAGCATCCCAGTCGAAATCAGTTTCATTCAGCCACATGCGATGCAAGATGACAGCGATCTTTCGCGCCAGGACGACGCGCGCCCGTTTTGCGCCAGCGCGTTTGGCGATGCGCAAACCCCAGGCTTTAAGCGCGGACGGGCGCTTCACACGAGTCAAAAGCGCACTCGCCGCTTCGTATAGCGCGGTGCGGACCAGCGCATCGCCGCATTTGCTGATCCGGCCCTGATAGTCGATCTGGCCAGAACTGTATCGCCGCGGCGTCAAGCCGAAATGGGCGCCAACAGTTTTTGATTTAGCGAAGCGCTCCGGCGTTTCGATGGCTGTCTTGAAGGCCAGCGCTGTGATCGGGCCGACGCCAGGCGTCGTCATCAACCGCCGGCAGACTGGATCATGGCGCACCGCATCCAAGACTTGTCGATGGAGACGGTTAAACTCCTCAAACAATACTGAGCGCGCCCGCAACATTGGTATGAACGCCGCTTTCAAGCGCGGATCGCCGTCAATCAATGCGCGCACCCGCTTCTCATACGAAAACTTCGTGACCCGACCGACCTTCAACCCGAAGATTTTCAAGGACCCGCGTATCTCATTTTCAATGTCGATGCATTTACGCCTGAGCACGCTGCGATTGGTTGCCAGCAGGCGAAGCGCATGGCTTTCCCGGCTCTTCATGTGGACGGCTCGGTAAAGGCCGACCCGTATCATCTGAGCAATACCGCGCGCATCGTGCTTATCGGTCTTATTACGCATCGCAGAAAGTGAGGCCTGCATATGCCGGGCGTCAACGCAGATCGCCGACAGGCCTTGGGTGCGCAGGCCGTCATAAAGCCATTGACACAAAGGTCCGGTCTCAAGGCCAGTGCGTTTCAATTGAAAGTGCGTTTCCGCCAATGTGTCGCCAATTGCTTCAGGATCGCTCGGCGCCCGCATCTCAACGACGATTGCGCCGTCTGCATCGACAATACAAATTGCGGTCTCTTCCAAGGACACGTCCAATCCGGCATAATATTCCATGGCTGTTCTCCGTTTCTGATGCTGGGGGCTGCCCGGAGACCCCGCTTGATCATTGCTAATGCCGGGGAACAGCCACCTTGCAGCAATCCGCCGCGTTCCGTTAGCGGATTACCTCATCTACCAAAAACTAGATTTTCGTGAATTCTTTAGTTTCAGTAGCTGATCCCGGTTCGCTGATACCGAATTTGGGTTCCCTGATCCGTCGAAAATATTCCCTGATAATTTGTTTAGGGAAATCGAGTCTAAGGCACTGAATTCGCGGATGTCTTCGGCCTAAAAATCCATTAATTTGTCCAAAAACGCATTTTTTCCCTGTAGATTCCCATTTATCAGGGAATGCTGAGTGGAGACAGGTTCGATCACGGTTGCATCCACCGCCATATACTTAATTACAATGTTGATATTATTTTGCTTTTTGCAAAAAATCCAAAATTATCCCTCATTATCTGACGGGTTCGCACAGTCCGCAAAAAGCGAAGAAGCTGCGCTCACCGCTAAATCCAACCAGCCGACGTCAGCTTACGCGGTTGCGGATATGCGTTGGTGTTCACACCAACGCCACACTCGAATATGAACCCAAGCTTAATTTTAATTATATCTCAACGGTCGTCGAACTGGTTTTATCGCGCTTTGGGCGGTGCTCATCAATTTTTTCGCCAGTCAAAACATAATGTATTGACTCCGCAATGTTGGTCGCATGATCGCCAACCCGTTCGAGGTTCTTCGCAACAAATGTCATCTGGCTGCACGCGTTAATATTTGAGTTGTCAATCATCATGCCGGATAGCAACTGCGTGAAGACGGTATTGCAATATTCGTCGATCTCCTCGTCGGCATTCCAGACCTCAGTCGCCTTTTCTACATCACGATTTTCAAAGGCCTGCATCACATCTTCAACGATTTTCACCGCGACGTAACCCATTTTAAAAATCTCTTCCATTCCTTCCAGAGGCTCTTGCTCGATAATCACCCTGCTGCGTTTGGCGGTGTTGCGGGCAAGGTCGCCAATCCGCTCCAATTCGCGCGCAATTTTTAGAGCGGCAATGGTCTCGCGCAGATCAACGGCCAGAGGTTGGCGTAACGCCAGAATGTTCATGACGCGCTCTTCAATATCGTCATTGATGGCGTCGACTTGTTTATCGTTTTTCCGAATGCGCTTGGCGAGGTTTTCGTCACGCCGCTTCAGCGCCTTTAGCGCGCCAACGAGCTGTTCACGCACCAGCGCGCCCATGTGAATTATCTCTGTCGAAAGGTCCGACATGACGTCATCGAAGGAAGATACAATATGTTCGTTCATGGGTTCCTCGAGCTTTTTCCTAGCCGGTTCGTCCGGTAATGTAGTCTTGGGTACGTTGGTCTTTCGGGTTCGTGAAAATAGTTTGCGTATCATCATATTCGACCAGGTCCCCAAGATGAAAAAATGCTGTTTTTTGTGAAACACGAGCAGCCTGCGCCATCGAATGGGTTACGATGAGGATGCAGTACTTTTCTTTTAGTTCGTCGATGAGCTCTTCAAGCCTCGCCGTTGCGATGGGATCAAGCGCAGAGGCTGGCTCGTCCATCAAAATGACTTCAGGACTGACGGCAATCGCGCGCGCGATGACCAGACGTTGTTGCTGTCCGCCGGAAAGGCTAGTGCCCGGCTCTTTCAGACGATCTTTGACTTCATCCCACAGGCCTGCGCGCACCAGGCTCCTTTCGACGATGTTATCTAAATCTTTCTTTTGGGGTGCCAGCCCGTGAATGCGTGGGCCATAGGCGACATTGTCATAAATTGATTTTGGAAACGGGTTTGGCTTTTGAAACACCATCCCGACCCGCGCGCGCAACAGGACAGGATCAATGTCTTTGCTGTAAATGTCTTGTCCGTCCATCAGGATCTGACCGGTGACGCGTGCATTAGGAATGGTATCGTTCATACGATTAAATACACGCAAGAACGTTGATTTTCCGCACCCGGATGGGCCGATGAGGGCCGTCACACCGCTATCAGGCACATCCATATTGACGCCACGCAACGCCCGTTTGCCGCTGTAAAAGACCTCCACATCGCGGCACTCGAATTTGACCTGTGTAGTCTCCGCCGCTGGCGCGCTTGCCATCATTTCGATCACTTCTCCCATATTGGGTGTTAATCCGAGATCACTGATATATTTTGTGTGTGCCGCGTTCATATTTACCATCTGCGTTCCAGCCGGCTTCGAAGGAAAATTGCAACCGCGTTCAGTGTGATCAGAACAAGCAGCAATACAATGATCGCAGCGGATGCGCGCTCCGCCCAGGCGCGTTCTGCGCTATCGGACCAAAGAAAAATTTGGACGGGCAGGGCGGACGCCGGCTCCATGATGCTGGCCGGTATTTCCGTGACGAAGGCGACCATGCCGATCATCAATAATGGCGCCGTTTCGCCAAGCGCTTGCGCCATACCGATGATTGATCCTGTCAATATGCCCGACGCCGCCAGCGGGACTTTATGATGAAATACCGCCTGAGTGTGCGAGGCGCCAAGACTCAGAGCGCCGTCGATGATTGAGGGCGAGACAGCGCGCAACGCCGAACGCGTGGCAATAATAATCGTCGGCAGGGTCATCAACCCCAACACCATACCGCCAACCAAAGGCGCGGACCGCGGCAACCCGAAGAAATTCAAAAACACTGCCAGACCAAGTAAGCCGAACACGATCGACGGCACAGCGGCGAGGTTGTTGATATTGATTTCAATAAAATCTGTTAGCCGGTTATGGGGTGCAAACTCTTCGAGATAGACGGCCGCGCCGACACCTACCGGGACAGAGAGCATAAACGCAACGCTAAGCGCCATGAGCGACCCGACGACGGCGCCGGCAATACCGGCAAGCTCAGGATCGCGGCTATCGGCTGCGGTAAAGAAACGCCAGTTAAATTCTCGCGTCAGTTCGCCGCCTGCAACAACTTGATCGACCCATTCGATCTGTCGGTCAGAAACCTTGCGCAATTCTGCTGGCGCATTGCGATCGATATAGCCTTTGAGCAACTGATCAACATCGTCAGACGTGGGAACTGTAATCGTTATTTCGCGCCCCACCAGATCTGGGTCTTGGTAAACCATTTGCCGGACTTGATTGGTTGCTCCGGATGCAGAGACGATTTGAAAAAGCGCCCGTTTGCCGCGCCGGTCTGTCACGTCCGGGAAGCGTGAATACAGCGCCTGCTGGATAACTTTGCGATAATTCGCCGTGCGTAATTGGTCAGCGTCGCGGGCGCCATGAGGATCAAGGTCGCTCTCACTGAGCGTTACGGTAATTGTTAGATAGTGCTGGAAAAACGCCGTATAGCCAGTCCCGACCAAGCTCACGACCAGCCAGCCGAGCATCGCCATAGCGATGACGACGGCTGCGATGCCGGCGTAACGGAAACGGTTTTCCTTGGCTTTGCGTTTAGCCAGACGCCCTAGCGCTTGGTCGGTTTGATGGATTGATGTATTTGCCTCGGCGGACATTTACTCGTACCTCTCGCGATATTTGCGCACGATTAAAAGCGCGATGATATTGAGAACCAGCGTAAAAACGAATAAAACGAGACCGAGCGCAAAAGCGGCAAGCGTCTTGGCGCTGTCGAATTCCTGATCGCCAGTGAGCAAAGATACGATCTGCACGGTTACAGTTGTCACTGCCTCAAATGGATTGCCGGTCAAGTTTGCGGCGCGCCCTGCCGCCATTACCACAATCATGGTCTCACCGATTGCCCGGCTAACCGCCAGCAGAAAAGCGCCAATAATGCCCGGCAGCGCCGCGGGGAAAATCACCTTAGTCATGGTTTCAGATTTTGTTGCGCCAAGTGCGAGCGAGCCATCACGCAATGTTTGCGGCACGGCGTTGATGACGTCATCGGAGAGCGAGCTGATGAACGGTATAATCATAACGCCCATCACCGACCCGGCAGCGATGGCGCTTTGTGTCGGTACAGAAAGACCGAACCCTTCGGCAAAATTCCGGATTGCGGGACCAACGGTCAGCAGGGCAAAAAAGCCATACACAATTGTTGGAATGCCAGCGAGAATTTCCACCATCGGCTTAACCGTGGCGCGAGTGCGCTTTGTTGCATATTCTGACAGGTAAACTGCGATCAACAAACCAATCGGTCCGGCGATAAATATCGCAACGGCCGTAATCATAAAGGTTCCGGCAAATATAGGCACAGCGCCAAAAGAGCCGGATTGTCCTATCTGGTCTTCACGCAAAGCCGTCTGCGGCGACCAATTCAGACCGGTGAGAAAATCCAATATCGGGACTTGGTCAAAGAACCGCAGGCTTTCAAAAACCAGCGACAATACGATGCCGAACGTTGTCAACACGGCTACGCCAGAACAGATCATAAGTACGCCGCCGACAAAACGCTCAACATGATTGCGCGCGCGAAATGTTGGCGTGAGGAGGCGATTGATGATGATGAAGCCGAGCGCCATGGCGCCCAGCATCATGGCGGGAAACATGAATTCAGGCAGAGCGCCGCTGAACGTGGTCCAAAGGGCAATCACGCCAACGGCAATGAAAGCCACAATCCAGGCGGAAAAATAGCCGTGATAAGATGGTATGGAATGCGCGCGGGCGCCATCGGCGGGTAATTGGGCGCGCGATACCGCTAGTCCCCGGCCATATAGGAATGCTGTGACGGCGCCTATTATCAGAATGGCGCTGGTCAGTATTTCAGGATTTAGAAATTGTTGCATTTAACAAAGACCTGCTGAAAGACGGAAGAGACGGCGCAATTGCGCCGTCTCAACTTTGGCTACGCAACTAACTTGGGTAGGCAACGAAACGTCTGTCTACTGTTCGTATGCCGTCAGATTCTCAACAGCAGAGCGATATTGTGCGCGGACATCGTCAGGGAGCGGGACCAACCCGATTTCTTCCAGATATCCACCAGGGCCCCAGGCCTCCTCGGAGGTAAACTCAAGAGCATATTCCTTAAGCCCCTTGGTCACCGCGACGTTGGCCTTCTTGATGTAGAAGTAGAGTGACCGTGAGATGGGATAATTTCCGCCGGCAATGTTCTCGAAGGTTGGCTTGACACCGCCAATATGGGCGCCTTTAATTTTATCGGCATTTTGGTCGAGAAAAGAATACCCGAATATCCCGACCGCGCTTGGCGTATTCACGAGCGTTTGCACAATCGCATTGTCGTTTTCGCCAGCATCAATCCACTTGCCGTCTTCACGCAGCGTGCGGGCAACCGCCTTAAACGCTTTTTTGTCTTCCTTGCGCAGGGCGGCGAGGCAAGTGATCTTTTTAGCGCCGCCATCCATGGCGATTTCAACAAATGCGTCCCGTGTGCCGGATGTCGGCGGCGGACCATAGGCTTCAATCGTGACATTGGGCAGGCTCGGGTCGATATCCGACCACTTATTGTGCGGGTTATTCTGCAGTGTGCAGTCATCATCGCTCTTAGGTGTTTGCTTAGCAAATGCCAGGTATAGTTGCTTTAGCGTAACGTCAATTTGGGCACTTTTGCGTGCGTTAGCGATCACGATGCCATCAAAGCCGATTTTAACCTCGACAATATCAGTGACGCCATTTTTCGCGCATTTATCAAACTCGCTTTTCTTCTGGCGACGTGAGGAGTTTGTTACATCGGCCGTGCGGGCGCCGACGCCTTCGCAGAAGAGTTTGTGTCCGCCGCCGGAACCGGTCGATTCAACGACAACATTGTAGCCGGTCTTGTTTTTAAATTCCTGCGCGACTTTGGTCGAGAAGGGATAGACTGTTGACGAACCAACGATCCGAATTTCCCCGGCAGCATCAGCCGTTGGTATGGGGGATTTGATCTCAGCTTTGTCTTCGCCGCAGCCGAAGGCGAGCAGTGCGCCGACAACGCTCGCGACTATTGTCTTGAATTGCATAATTAGTGTCCTTTGAATCTTGTGTTTTATTGATTAAAAATCGAACTGCGCGCGAAACATAACGCCTTGAACGTCTTCAGTTGGCGCACTTGCTGTCACCAGAGCAGCGAAGGGTGAATCGAGCCCGGATGTGGAGGTCCCGAGGTCCGCATCGACATTGAAGTAGTTGACGCCGAGCCGAGTATATTTTGTCGCCCACCAGTCGACGCCGATGATGAAACTATCAATACTGCCGCCATTAATGCCGGCATCGACAAGGTCGATCATGTCGTAGCGCGCAACGAAGGCCAATGCGCCCATACCGCCATCGGTCACGGGATGATCCACTTTCGGGCGATTAAATTTGCCGCCCTTGTAGCCGCGTTTGCCGCCGAAAATAACGCCAACTTCACCATAGGCGCCGTCGAGTGACGGGTCGTCAGTACACCCGGCTGCGGGCGTGCAATCTGCGATGGTGACGCCATATTCGCCCGCCGCCCAGAAGTTTTTGACGATTGCGGCCGCTTCTGCGCCAACAAAGACATCCGATTCGGCAATCCGTCCGGTGCTGATGATACGGCCTGGAATGTGCGAAACCGGGCGCTGGCGATAGCGAAGGTCGCTCTGCATGTCGCCGATGTTACGATAGCGCATCGACGCGCCAAGATGAACGAGCACATCGTCCGTTTTGATCGGATTGAATGTCCCGCGCGCTGCAAGGGCGTAACCTTGCTGATCACTGCCGTCGTTGAGATTATCGCCAAAAATACCTGCAGAGAATGTGTAGTTACTACCTTTTGCATTCAGGCTAACGCCGAGGCGGCGATTGAACTCAAACGCATCCGTAAATGCTGCGCGTTCCAGTGTTGAGATGAAACGCGACGAGGTTTGTTCATCTAGCGAGTTCGGTGTTTTGAACTGGCCGAGTTTGACATTCCATCCGCTACTCGTTGGTGTCCACTGCACATAACCGTCTTCAAGGTTAACGTCGCCACCTGAATTGGTGTTAATCTCGGCTTTGTATTTCAGGTTATCGCCAAACTTGCCGGATACATTTAGGCGTAACCGGCGCAATTCCCCAGCGTTCCAATCTGCACCTGACACATCCGTGTCAACAATCGAGTAATCGAGCTGTACTCTGCCGCCGACTTTGAATTCCCAGCCATCACCCTTGAAGGTTGGAGCGGCGCCCCACTTCGATATATGGCCCTTGCTGTCGTCTGCCGCTGCGCTGCCGAATAAAGCAGCAATCACGGCGATGGATACAATCCCCAAACTGCGTTTCATCTTGCCCTCTGAACTTAGTCGCCCCCACCATGGCGGCGCATCATGACCAGCTCTTTGATGACATTTCATGACAACTACGTTTCAGATCGATGACAGAATCTTGAAGATAAATCCACTATACGTTGAATGTACTCTGAATACGTACTATGTGCGCCAATGATGCGCACCGCGTGCGCGATTCCGATTGCGAACACTATAATCGTTCAAAGGAGTGGGTAAAAATACTTGGGTGTGATTGCGTGAATGTATGATTGTACGTTCGAATTTTCTAAAAGAATGAGCTTCAATTTGTAAC
>JAJFFX010000110.1 GCA_021776455.1 Hyphococcus sp.
GCGCTCCAAACCGGTGGTTGATTTTCAAAGGTCGCCGGACTGGGCGCTGCGTGTTCGACGGTAATGCCGATATCGGCGACATCGACGCCGCCGCAATGGGCCCGTCCCGGAAACAGGAGATGGCCGGTTTTCTTTTGAAAAAAAGTAACCGTGCGCGCCGCCTGAACCGCCGCGCCCATCACCGCGCCGGTATCGGCGTCAACGCCGGAGGCGATATCAACCGCCAGCACTGGCGCGGGGTGGGCGTTCATCGCCGCGATCAGCGCCGCGCCCTCCCCCTCGATTGGCCGCGCCAGGCCGGTTCCAAACAGCGCGTCGATCATCAGCCCCGCGCCCTCCAGCAACGCCGGCGAGGCGGCCAGAACCTCGCCCTCATAAAGCCCCGCCATCAGCTTGGCGTCGCCTTTGATGGCGCCCAGCAGGCCAAGCTTTACCGGCCATCCGGCCTCAGCGATTTTACGCGCTGCGACAAATCCGTCACCGCCATTATTGCCCGGCCCGCATAAAACCACGACCGGGCGGCGGGTCCAGGCGCCCATCGCAACCTCAGCGACCGCGGCCCCGGCGCGCTCCATCAGCGCCGCAGACGCGACCCCGGCAGCGATTGCAGCCGCTTCCGCCGCGCGCATCTCTTCGGTGGATAGAAGAATAAATCCCGTCACGCTTGACACCTCATATGGGTCGGTCTTTGTGTTTATAGCGTATTGAATTGAATGTTGATTGAAAAAGACTGCGAGCCATGAAAAAGATTGAGGCGATCATCAAACCGTTCAAGCTCGACGATGTCAAAGAGGCGCTTCAGGAAATCGGCCTCCAGGGCATGAGCGTGACCGACATTCGCGGCTTCGGACGGCAAAAGGGGCATACTGAGCTTTATCGCGGCGCGGAATATGTCGTCGACTTTCTGCCCAAGGTGAAAATTGAAATTGTCGTTGATGACGCGATTGTCGAGCGCGCGGTGGAGGCCATAAAAAACGCGGCGCATTCGGGCCGCATCGGCGACGGCAAAATCTTTATTATCCCGGTAGAAGATGCGGTGCGCATCCGCACCGGCGAGACCGGACCCGAGGCGATTTAATAGATGTGATAAAGGCGGTTTTAAAAACCCATGAGTGACTTGGCGCGACATCAAATATATGAAAGCTTTACGGGTGCGCTTACCCGCGCGGAAAGCTTTGAGGCGCCTTACCGACACTGGTTTATTGAACGCCCGCTTCCGGATGATATCATTGGGAACTTGCAAAATGTGCATTTCCAAATTCCCGATCTTGGCGGCGTCTCCGGTAAGCGTGAGTTACACAATGACCAGCGTCAATATGTCGATCAGGACAATATCGCACGGTTGCCCGCCTTCGCTGCACTCGCCAACGCATTTCAGACGTCCGAAATGGCCAAGGCGATTGAAGGGTTCTTCGGCGTTGATCTTGGCGGTACATTCCTGCGCATTGAATATGCCCAAGACGTCACCGGATTTTGGTTGGAGCCGCACACCGATCTCGGCGTCAAGCGCCTGACAGTTTTGATTTACTTGTCTGACGATGAAGGCCATGACAATCTTGGTACGGACGTATACACCGGCGACAAGAAATGGATGAAGCGAAGTCCGTTTAGACCCAATTTCGCAATGGCCTTCGTGCCCGGCGATAACACCTATCACGGCTTTGAAGCGCGCGACATTTCGGGCGTGCGAAAATCCCTGATTTTGAACTATGTCACCTCAGACTGGCGCGACCGTGAACAATTGGCGTTTCCGGAACAGATCGTGTCAGTGGGTTAATCGCGACAGGGCCGGTCCCTCGTTCAGTCCAGGGTCTGACGATATTGCAGCATCGCAACCACCACCGCCGCGAGAGCAAATATCGTCATCGCGATGAACTCGCTTTGCAGATCCCCAAGGGTTGAACCCTTCAACATCACGCCACGGACGATGCGGAGGAAATGGGTGAGCGGCAGAACCTCGCCAATCCATTGCGCCCAATGCGGCATGCCGCGAAATGGAAACATAAATCCCGACAACAAGATTGATGGCAGAAAAAAGAACATAGTCAGTTGCATCGCCTGCATTTGTGAGCTGGCGATGGTTGAAAAAGTAAACCCAAGCGCAAGATTGGCGAGAACAAAAATTGCGACGCCAAATAGGAGAGGCCACATGGAGCCAATGAAAGGCACTGCAAAAAGGTAACGTGCGGCAACCAGAATAACGATGGTCTGCACAGCCCCGACGCCGACATAAGGGGTGATTTTTCCGATCATCACCTCAAGCGGTTGAACCGGCATCGCCAGCAGGTTTTCCAACGTGCCGCGTTCAGCCTCCCGGGTTATCGCCATACCCGTTATCATCACCAGCGTCATCGTCAAGATGACGCCCAATAATCCGGGTACGATATTGTATTGCGTGACGCCTTCCGGATTGTATCGGGCATGGGTTATCAGCTCAAATGGGCTTGGTCCCGGATTGAGAGACTTAAGCGGACCGGTAAGATCGTGACGCAGGGCGCTGGTGAGAATCGCATCAGCGCGGGCAATCGCGTTTGACGCGGCGGCGGGGTCTGATGCATCCGCTTCGATGAGTAGCTGCGGGCGCTCGCCGCGAATGAGCTGTTCGCTAAAGCCGGCCGGGATCGACACCACAAACGCAACCTCACCGCGCGCCAACAGCGCGCCGCTCTCTCGTGGGTCATCGGTTTGCATCACCAGATCATAATATGTCGACGTCTCAAGCGCCTGCAAAAGAGTGCGCACGATGGGGGTTTGTTCTTCAACATGCACCGCTGTCGGCAGATCTTTCGGGTCTGTGTTGATAGCGTAACCGAACAGCACGAGTTGCAGGACCGGGATTGCGAACATCATCGCGAAGGTCAGCCGGTCGCGGCGCATCTGGACGAGTTCTTTAAAAAAGATAGCGCTGATGCGCACGAATACGCCTGATCCTATGTTCATGCGTGGGCCCTCCGGTCGTCGCCGGCGCGGGCCATCAATGCAATAAACGCGTCGTCCAGGCTGGGGCGCACTACCTGCCATCGAATGCTTGCATCCGTCGCCTCCTCAATCGCATGCTCTATAATCTCGCGCTGCGTCCCGCTAACAAGGAGCGCGTCGCCAAAATAGGAAACATGATCAACTCCCTCCAATTGTTGGAGGGGACCGGCAAACCGGCGAACGCTGTCGCCTTCCACACGAAAGGTGACAAGACCAGAATCTTTAATGATGTCAGCGACGCGCCCTTCCGTAAGGAGTTTGCCGTTCGCAAGATAAACAATATGGTCGCAACGTTCTGCTTCGTCCATGTAATGCGTGGAGACAAGTACGGTCATACCCTCCGTAGACAGACGGTGAATCTCATCCCAGAAATCGCGTCGCGCCTGCGGATCAACGCCAGCGGTAGGTTCGTCAAGCAACAGGAGCTTTGGCGCATGCATAGTGACCGCGGCTAAAGCAAGCCGCTGTTTCCACCCGCCCGAAAGAGCGCCGGCTTGTTGATGCTGGCGGTCGGTTAAGCCCAAAGTTTCAAGCGTTATATCGACACATTCACGCAGCGGCGTCATCCGATAAAGCCGCGCCACAAATTCAAGATTTTCCCGGATCGTAAGCTCGTTCCAGAAAGAAAATTTCTGGGTCATGTAGCCGGTGGACAGTTTAACCTGGTCCGCCTCGCGGGCGATGTCATAGCCAAGGCAGGTCCCTTCGCCTTCCGTGGCGCGCAACAAACCGCAGATCATGCGAATGGTTGTCGTCTTTCCCGACCCATTGGGCCCGAGAAAGCCCCAGACCTCGCCTTTCGGCATATGAATATCGACGCCGTCTACGGCGGTGTTATCGCCAAAGCGCTTGACCAGGCCGGTCACGTCAATCGCGAGCGCGCTCATGGCAATTGGACATCGACGGGAAGGCCCGGGCGCAATGTCTCACCATCCGCCAGCTTCGCCTCAACGAGGAAAACGAGTTTTTCCCTCGAGCCGATGCTGTAAATAACCGGTGGCGTAAACTCCGCGACGCCGGCAATAAAGGAAACCTTGGCGTTGACGCCTTCTGTGCGCCCGTCGGGGACAATCCGTACGTCGCGACCAATATCAAACAAGGGCAATTCAGCCTGTGGAACAAAGAAGCGTATTTTCAAAGCATGC
Organism: Hyphococcus sp.; assembly: GCA_021776455.1. Classification (GTDB taxonomy): domain Bacteria; phylum Pseudomonadota; class Alphaproteobacteria; order Caulobacterales; family Parvularculaceae; genus Hyphococcus. The sequence continues at coordinate 4,125 of JAJFFX010000110.1, forward strand.
GCCGGCAAAATAGAAAGCACCGGCGCGCCGCCCACGACAAACTCCCCCTGGCGATAAAAAACATCCTCAACGCGGCCATCGACTTTTGCCTTCACGGTACGCTGGTCCAAGCGCCATTGCGCCTCGGTGAGGGACGCGCTAGCCGCAAGCGTCGCCGCATCAGCGGCTTGGCGGGCCGCATCGCGACCGGCAAGCTTGGCGACATCGATTGCCTCCTCGGCCGCTTTCACGCGTGCGGCGGCGGCCTTGTAGTCGGCCACGACCTGGTCGCCGCGCGCGCGCGCAGCATTGCCTTCCTTGACCAGCGGCATCCAACGATCATGCTCGGACTTTGCCTGGGCGAACCTTGCACGCGCCTCATCCAACTGCGCTTCCAGCGCTGCAATCTCAACCGGGCGGGCGCCGGTTCCTATGTCTTCAGCCTGTGCGGCGGCTTGCGCGGCGCGCGCGGCGGCCTGGTCATAGATTGCGCGTTGTTGGTCTTTGTCGAGCACGAAAAGAATATCGCCAATCGCCGCCTCGTCGCCTTCGCGTAAAGGCGCAGATATGAGCCATCCTGCCTGCGGCGCCGCGACATACACATATTCCGCCTCAACATAACCAACATAGGCGCCGGCATGTTCACGTTTCGAACAAGCGCTCAGTAAACTGATGATAACCACTAGAAATAGTGGTGTTATGTTTTTACGTAAGCCCATCACGCCGCTTCCTCTTTGAACCAGAGGGCGCGCAGCAGCATTTTTTCATGCAGTGCAAATAGCTTGACAAGGTCAAGCTTGGCCTCATCATCATGTTCAAACACGACACGCCACATCGCCGAGAACATGATCGGCGCGACGACCAGACGGGCGGTAAGGTCGGGATCGCTGACGTCTATCTCGCCGGCTTCATGGGCGTCTTTTAAAATATCGGCAAACACGCCAAGCACGCGCTCTATAACGGTCTTGCGATAAGCGGTGACAATGTCCGGAAAAGCCGGCGCATCGGCGATCAAGATTTTTGCAATCAACGGCACGACGCTTTCACGCACGAGGTTCGGCGCCAGCGCCAATACTGCGCGGATTGCGTTTCTGGCGCCGCCGGCGGCGCGCGCTGCGGTCTCTATCCGCTCAACATTAGGCAGCGCGAAGGTTTCGATCAGCGAGGTGAACAGCGCTTCTTTGGAATCGAAATAAAGATAAAGCGTCCCCTTTGAGAGCCCTGCGCGTTTGGCGATGTCGTCCATACGCGCAGCGGAAAAGCCGCGTTCGAAAAACTCATGCAGCGCAGCGGTCAGCAAAACCTCCCGCCGGTCATCCTTCGCCTGGTCTGTGCGTGCGCGTTGCATGGCACCCTATATAACTGACTGGTCAGTTATATAGGGTATGCGCTGTGGAAAATCAAGGGGTTGGCGGCCAAGGCGCGAGACTAAGGGACCCGAAGAGGTCTGCGTGATGGCCGGAACGCTAACCTGTTCTTGCGCCTCACAGGAGAACCCACATACCCTAGATTCAAATCGGAGGGAGCATCATCATGTTACGCAGCATAAAGATCTTATTCGTTTTAAGCGTCGCTATATGGGGACTGCTCGGCGCCTTTGGCAATATTGTCGACTGGAGCGGGACAACAGGCGCCGTGGCTGCTGTAACGTCGATGTCCACATTTGAAGGGGGCGCCGACAACTGGCGGGCGACGGCGAACCCGGCGATCATTATCGCTGGTGCGTTATTCATCATGCTCTCTAAAACAATTGCCGGGCTTTTGTGCCTTGCCGGCGCATGGCGGATGTGGGCGGCTCGCAAGAGCAATGCAGACGCTTTTGCAAAGGCCAAAACATTTGCTCTGACTGGCTGCGCAGTCGCGATCTTTATGTTGTTTAGCGGTTTTATCGTCATTGCCGAAGGTTGGTTTGAGCTATGGCGATCCGACGTAATGCGCGAACCAGTGCTCGGCTCCGCCTTTCGTTATGGCGGGATGATTGCATTGATTGCGCTCTTTGTTGGGGCCCGTGACGATTAAGTTGGCTGCATGGGATTACCGGATTGCTTGCAGAAAACGGTAAATCTTAGCGCGTTTCTGCCAGTGCAACTCTGCACTTTCCAACAAGGGTTCTAAGAGCAACCGACAGTAGAGTCCTTTGCGGAACGCCCTTTCGTGACGATGACGGCTACACCGCTCCCTCCTTCAGCCGCCGCCGGATCTCCGCAACAATCTCTGCCGTGGCATCGATGGGCGCGGCGGTGAAGGTTTCAACCTCGCCGGCGAGCGGGCGCACGGCGCCGAGGCCTTCGAGTTGGTCGACGAACCAGCCAAGCTTGCGGGCCAACCCCGGAGGGCGCCATGCGTAAATCGAAGCGCCGGTTGCGACCGCCTCGCTCATCATATTGTGGGAATCGGCTGTGACTATAAGCGCGCTGGCATTGGCTAATATGTCAATATACGGATTATCTCCGGCGCCGTCCCAGACAAATACATCCGGTCCGCTGACAGCCTCGCCTACCGCGCGCAACAAACTCGCCGGTGTGCGCCGCGACGCGACCACCGCCAGAGAGGCGAAGGTGTTCTTTGCAGAGAGGATTTTTTGCGTGAGGTCGGCTGTCGCACGCGCGCCAAAGTTTGCGCCGCCGCTGGGCCCGCCAAGCACAACCCCGAGCATCGGTTTTGGCAATTTCGCGATTGTCTGGGCCGGATTTCCCCGCGCCTTAGTTAGCTTTGCGCCGAGGTCATGCGGCGAGGTTAGCGTCGAGACCACATTCGCACCCGTCAGCCGGTCATGCGCAGGCGCCCAAATGAGGTCCGCATGGCGCGGCGCAATCCGCGGGTCTTTCATGATCACGACAAATGTCTTGCCGCCGCTGGCGCGTTTGACCGCGCGAGCATAAGGAATGGCGCGCCGGCCCGATGCGATAAGGAGATCAGGAAACGGCGGCGCTATCGGGCTCCCCCGCCTTTGCGGCGCGTCACGCGGGTCAATTGGGCCCCATGGCGCCAGCCCCTGCCACTGCCAGCGCGGCGCAATCACACGCTTTTCAAAATCCGGCGACAATGCGCCCGCCACCGCAAGGCACTGCACATCGTCGCCGATCTTGCCATCGGTCAGCACCCAGATGCGCATAGCCTGTCCCGAAAAAGAGGCGTCAGAGATGGCAGCGCCAGCGATCATTCCGTCTCCCTTTTCTCTATCCGGTATAGCCGGCCGCAATCTGGAACAAGCCAGCCGTCTCAAATCAATCATCCTCACGCAATTATATTGCGAAAAATTAGAGCATTCAGTCAAAGCGCATCCATTTTTGTTGCAGTGCAATATTTTTGCTTGCCTCGGCGCCCAAATTTTGCGCATCCTTAATTCCGGTCGCTGCGCTGCCGGGCCGAATGAAGGGCGCCAAACGCGGCACATCCGCAATGCGGTGCAACCGCACGATTGAACCCTTTAAGGAGCACGTCCCCGATGAGCGCAGATGCAGTTTTGAAAAAAATCAAAGACGAAAACATCAAATTCGTCGATCTTCGATTTACCGACCCAAGGGGCAAATGGCACCATGTGACCTTCGACCGTTCAATGGTTGATGAGGACTTCTTTTCCGAAGGCTCGATGTTTGACGGCTCCTCGATCAATGGCTGGAAGGCGATCAATGAATCCGACATGGTGCTGGCGCCGGATGCGGCGACTGCGGTGCTGGATCCATTTTTTGCGCAGCCGACGCTGGCGATCTTCTGCGATATCCTGGAGCCGTCTACCGGCCAGCCCTACGCCCGTGACCCACGCACGACTGCGAAAGCAGCTGAGGCTTATCTCGCCGCTTCCGGCATAGGCGATGCGGCGTTCTTTGGCCCGGAGGCGGAATTTTTCATCTTCGACGATGTGCGCTGGTCTACTGAGCAAAACCGCATCGGCTTTGCGGTGGACTCGTCTGAAGGCCCATATAATACGCCCACGGATTATGAAGGCGGCAATTTAGGCCACCGCCCCGGGGCCAAGGGCGGGTATTTTCCGGTGCCGCCGGTTGACGGCGCCCAGGACATGCGTTCGGAAATGCTGAGCGTGATGAACGAGATGGGGATTGAGCCGGAAAAACA
>JAJFFX010000012.1 GCA_021776455.1 Hyphococcus sp.
TCCATGCCCAGCGCCTTCAGCGCAAAGGCGTAAAGATGCGCGCGCTCATCGAGTTGTTCAAACCGCGCCGCCGAACCGCCATGACCTGCGCCCATATTCGTGCGCAACACAAACGGGCCGCCGCGCGCTTCATCGCGCAACCGCGCCACCCATTTCGCCGGCTCCCAATAGGTCACCCGGTAATCAGCAAGGCCCGCCGTCGCCATGATCGGCGGATAATCCGTCTCCTGAATATTGTCATAAGGCGAATAGGCGGCAATCCACTCATATTGCTCTTTTGAGGTAATCGGATTGCCCCACTCGTCCCATTCCGGCGGCGTCAGCGGCAGATCGGCGTCCGAAATTGTAGTCAGAACATCGACAAACGGCACAGCGCCAATAACACCGGCAAAAAGGTCCGGACGTAGATTGGCCGCCGCGCCAACCAACAAGCCGCCAGCGCTACCACCATAGATCACGATGTTTTTGCTGGACGTAAAGCCGCGCTCAATCAGCGCTTCGGCCGAGGCGATAAAATCGGTGAAACTATTCATCTTTTTATCGCGCTTGCCGTCCTGATACCACTGACGGCCTTTCTCCGCGCCGCCGCGTACATGCGCCAGCGCATAAATCACCCCACGATCGACCAACGGCAGAATATTGGTTGAAAAACCATCCGGGATCGTCATGCCATAAGCGCCATAACCATAAAGCAGCACCGGCGCGGAGCCGTCTTTCGGTGTCGATTTAAGCCGCAAGACCATCACCGGAATTTCAGCACCATCGCCCGCGCGGGCATCCACACGCTCGACAACATAGAGCGAGGGATCGTGTCCGCTTGGCACCTCCTGAGTTTTCAAAAGCGTGCGACTATGCGCGCGCATATCATAGTCATATGTTTGTCGCGGCGTTGATGGCGAGTCATAGACAAATCGCAAAACATCCGTATCGAACTGAAACCCACGCCTAAGGCCCAGATTATAGGCGGCGCCGTCGAATTTTATGTCCTGCTCCACGCCGTCATGCGTTGAAAGAACGATGCGGGGCAACGCATTGATCCGTTCCAGACGAACAATATAATTTTTATACGGCACAAATGTAGAGATATAGACGCCGACGCGATGGGCGACCCAGTCAACCCAGTTTTCCTTGCCCGGCGCAGCGACGGATGCGCGGACAATTTTAAAATCCACCGCACCGTCAGCATTCGTCAGAATATAGAACGCAAACCCGTGATGCTCCACCGAATATTCGACACCTTGCCGGCGCGGCTCAATCAATACCGGCGCGGCGGCGCTGTCGTCAGCAGGGATAAACCTTACCTCGCTAGTGGTGTGGCTCGCCGAGCGGATGAAGATGTAAGCGCCGCTCTGGCTTTTGGAAACGTCAAGAAAAAAACCGCCATCGGGCTCTTCATAGACCACCGCGTCGGTTGCCGGATCGGTCCCAAGGCGGTGAAGTTTTACGCGTTTGGGGCGCTGCTTGTCGTCGCGCTCGACATAATAAAACTCGCCCGCATCCGCCGTCCACACCGCGCCGCCGCCATCGGCGTTGTTGATGACCTCCGGAGAAGCCTCGCCTGTCGCAATATTATGAACGCGAATGGTATAATATTCCGACCCCAAACAATCGACAGCGACCGCGGCCAGTTGATGGTCCGGACTGTGCGAGACGGCGCCAATATCAAAGAATTTTACGCCCTCCCCCTCCTTGTCGCCGTCATAGAGGACCTGCTCATCCCCGCCCGCAGCCGGCGCACGCACGAAGATCGGATATTCTCCGCCCTCGCGATATTGTGTCCAATATTTCCAGTCGCCATCCTTGGCGGGGACCGTTGCATCATCTTCCTTGATACGCCCGCGCATTTCTGCAAACAGCTTGTTCCGTAATCCCTCAAGGTCACCGGTCATCGCCTCGTAATACGCATTTTCAGCTTCCAGAGCGCTGCGAATGTCGGCGCTGAGAACGGACGGATCGCGCAATACCTCCTGCCAGTTGTCGTCGCGCAGCCAGGCGTAATGATCGCTGCGCGTGCGCCCGTGCTGAGTGATGTCGACAGGTTTTTTGACTGTCTGAGGCGGTTTTACCGCGCCCGCGAAAGGTTTGCGCTTGTTCATCTTAATATTATTCCTGTTACGCTTTGATGAGAGCGGTTTTAACGCTAGAGCCCGCCCGCACTGTTCATTAATGTGGTTTCACGTCATTAATAAAGGCCTATGATCGCTTCTTTGACGGATGGCAGGCGCAGCGCGGCGACGCTACAACAATCATAACAATTGGGTGAGCGGTCGGGAATAGTTGTGGCGCCCTTCGCCCGGATGGCTTAGTTGCGTGAAATGGCTTGGGACGGAACAAGGAATATGTTTATGAATTTGCCGAACCTCGCACGCGCCGGAATGGGACTTGTTTGTGCAGCCTTTGTCACCGCGCCAGGCGCCATGGCTGAGGACCGCGCCGCGGATGCGGCGGAATATCACGAAACGGCGGTGTTTGCCGGCGGGTGTTTCTGGTGCGTTGAGTCCGATCTTGAAAAGCTCGACGGCGTCGGCGATGTGGTCTCAGGCTATAGCGGCGGGACTTTGCAAAACCCGACTTACGAAAATCATGAAGGCCATATTGAGGTCGTCGAGGCGCCTTATGATCCGGCCGTCATTTCCTATCGTGAGCTGACGGATTATTTCCTGCGCCATATCGATGTGCTCGACGATGGCGGACAGTTTTGCGATCGCGGCCACGCTTATACGACGGCGATTTTTTATAACAGCGAGGACCAGCGCAAAGACGCCGAGGCGGCGATTAGCGCGGCTGAAACAGAACTTGGCAAACCGATCGTCACGCCGCTGCGCGCCTTAGACAAGTTCTGGATCGCTGAAGGGTATCACCAGGATTATTACAAGAAAAACAAACTGCGCTACCGTTATTACCGCACAAGCTGCGGCCGCGACCGGCGGGTTAAGGCGGTTTGGGGCAAATAAAGCGGCTAGTTTTTTATTCCGCTCACCCCCGCGAAAGTGGAGATGAACGGGAGGGTGTCCTAGCAATAGCTATTATCCCTTCCCGCTCAACCGCCCTTAATCAGCCGTGCTGTCTTCCGCATTCGCGCCCGGAACCGGGAAGCCGCGATCGCGCATTAACGCATCGATCTTCGCATCACGGCCGCGGAATGCGCGATAGGCGTCGGCCGGGTCAACAGAATTGCGCGACGCGAACAGGTGTTCGACCAGTCTTTTTGCGACATCTTCATCGTAAAAACCGCCCGGCGCCTCAGCAAAGGCTTCCGCCGCGTCAGAGGTCAAAACATCCGCCCACATATAACCGTAGTAACCGGCGGAATATCCCTCGCCGGAAAAGATGTGGCCAAAATGCGGGGAGCGGTGACGCATGACGATTTCGTCCGGCATGCCAAGATCGGCCAGCGTCGCCCGCTCAAATGCGTCCGGGTCGAGGCCCGTCGGATCGACCGTGTGATAGCGCATATCAACGAGGGCCGAGGCGAGATATTCCGTTGTTGAAAAACCCTGGTTGAAGGTCGCAGCGGCTTTGATTTTTGCAACCAATGCATCGGGGATCGGCTCGCCGGTCTGATAATGAACGAGATAATTGTCGATGACTTTGTCGGTGGACAGCCAACGCTCCAGTAATTGCGATTGGAATTCGGTGTAGTCGCGCACGCCGCTATTCAACGTCGGGTAATCGACATTCGAAGACAGGCCGTGCAACGCATGGCCGAATTCGTGGAAATAGGTTTGCGCATCGTCCCATGAGATTAACACTGGCTCACCCGGCTCGCCTTTGATGAAGTTGGAGTTGTTGGAGACCAGCGGGGTTTTCGCAAACCCGTCCAGCGTATCGTGGCTGCGGTAGCTGGTCATCCATGCGCCGGAACGCTTGCCAGGGCGTGCAAAGGGGTCAAGATACCACAGGCCAATTGCGTTGCCGGTGGTCTTGTCGGTCACTTCCCAAACGCCGACATCTTCATGCCACACCGGCACGGAGCCTTCCGGGACCGGCGCGAATTCAAAGTTGAACAATTCGCCGGCGACGAAGAACATCGCCTCGCGCAGCTTGCCGAGTTGTAGATATTGCTTCACTTCGTCCGAGTTCAGATCATATTTCGCCTGCCGGACTTTCTCCATGTAATAACGATAATCCCAGGGCGCGATCTTAAATCCGGCGCCATCGGCATCGACAATCGCCTGCATCTCAGCGACTTCTTCCTCAACGCGGGCAAGCGCAGCGGGCCAGACCGCTTCCATTAGCTCCAGCGCCTGATCCGGCGTCTTCGCCATCCGGTTTTGAAGCCGCCATTCCGCATAGTTTGCGTAACCGAGAAGTTTGACCCGCTCATCGCGAAGCTGGAGGGTCTCCGCGATGATGGCGTTGTTGTCTTTGTCGTCGCCATTATCGCCGCGATTATAATAGGTTCGCCACACCGTCTCGCGCAGATCGCGTTCGTCAGAATAAGTCAGGAATGGGTCCATCGAAGAGCGGGTGTTGGTGATCGCGTATTCGCCCTCATGGTCGCGCTGGCTCGCCGCCGCCGCTGAGGCTTTGACAAAGCTTTCCGGCAGGCCGCTCAGTTGATCGCCAGAAATATAGGTGACGTAGCCTTCCTCGTCGGCGAGCACATTGTTGGAGAAAGACGTGCTCAACTCCGCCAGGCGTTGGTTGATTGCCGCATAACGCTCTTTCGCCTCACCTTCGAGGGTGGCGCCGTTTGATGCAAAGCCATCATAGGTCAGCCACACCACACGCTGTTGCGCTACGTCCAGTGATTTGTACTCATCGCCCTCGTAAACCGCCCGGACGCGTGCAAAGAGCTTGTCGTTTTGCGTAATCTTGGAAAAGAATTCCGACAGCTTCGGCGCCATTTCCTGTTGGATTTCACGGAACTCAGGCGATGACATGTTAGACGACCAGATGCCCCAATAGGTGAACACGCGACCGAGTTCGTCGCCAGTTTTCTCCAGCGGAATAATGGTGTTGGCGAAGCTCGGCGCATCCGGGTTGTTGGCAATCGCGTCAACCTCTGCGAGGTTGCGCTCCATCCCCGCTTCCAGCGCCGCTTTCAGGCCAGCAAGGTCCATTTCATCGAAATGCGGAACACCGCCATAGGCCCCGTCATAGGCCGACAATAATTTATCACCCTGATCGTTGGATGCATCCGCAGGCGCAAGCGCCGCAAACAGATCGATATTTTCATCGACAGTTTTGTGCGCCAATTCCTGTCCCTCGCCGGCCTTGGAGGCGGCGTCCTCTTTCCCGCAGGCGGAAAGCGCAGTCATAATGGCGAGCGTTGAGACAATAAGTTTGATCCGCATGAGGCGGCTCCTTCTGTTTTAAAATGAATACCCCGGCGGCGGCGGAAAGGCCCCGCTACCCACATAAATTTTTGCGCATGGTGCGGAGACTGGGGGCCAGTTGCAAGCCGGAACATGGCGCAATTCATCGCTTTAACGCGGATTTCACTCGGCTTATCCCGTATGGGTGCAATTTGACAATGAGCAGCGGTCCACCAGTAACCGGCAGAACTCCCTTGTGTAAGTCCCAGCAGCAGTTGCTGGCCCGAAGCGGTCATTGAGTGACGATCATCCGCATGTCCAGTGTCGGCGCAATACCGACATTTTACGGCCAGAAATTTACCCTCGTTAAAAAGTTAATCAACGTCAGCAACGTTTTCATTTGTCTCTTTTCGCATTTGATCCAATTGAGAAAGGAGTCCTTCGGCGCGGGCTTTTGCCAGCCCCGGATATCTGTACGCCTTGATGGAGTTGAGGTTTGAAAAATCGTTGCCAACAACAATAAATCCGATCATTCCAAGACCGAAATGCGGGAGACACTTATACGCATAAATGCCATCCTGCTGAAATGTGTATCTGATTTCTTTGTCAAATCCCGAGCGGAATTTTTCAATACCTTCCGGAACCGCGCCGGTTAGAAGCTCCACATTGTGGCCTACTTCTTTTGCAGTCCAGACAACCGTATCGCCTGGGTTGATAAAAATGACGCCTGGATTGAAGTCATTTCGCTCATGCGTGCTCGGGTCGAGCGTCCACATATCGATGGCAACCTCATCCGCAAACGCATTGGTTGCGAATGCGCCCATGAGAAAACCTAAAAGTAATTTGCGCATAACGATCTCCGAATGTTCGTGTGATAAAAATACCGATCAGTTCCATCTATTTAATACGATCTAACTCATTAACAGAGAGACAGATTGACACATTGATGATCAAGTCTGCGCCATTGGGGCGAATGGTCCAGTTTCGACGCTCACGAAACCACAGGGTTACTTAATAATAGGCGTACACTGACAAAAAGAGCGTCAGCATTTGCTGGACTTGGATGTTAGGCTTGATATTCATCAAACGCCCATTCCGCATAGAGCAAATCTATATCAACGGATGCGATTTCATTGATTTACTGTGACAAAATGGCATTTGATACGCCTATTATTTAAGGCCTATGGTCACCACGTACAGTCTCGATTTACAAAATCAGCGGGGCCCACAATGCAAATCGCTTGTCATAGAAAAGTTCTTGGTCTGCCGGCCATAACCGGCTTGTTCTCCTATTTGTTTCTATACGGATCAGCTGCGGCGCAATCCGGCTATATCTGCTCGACGGAAAATTTGGACCGCAGTATAGAAATCATTCAACCCGATTATGGAAACGCGGTCTGCAAAGTGCTTTATCGCAAACCTGACGAGGGCGCGCCGGATCAGTTTCTGTGGCGCTCCAATCAATCCATAGCGTTTTGTGAAGAAAAAGCACAAAAATTAGTCGCGAGTTTGGTCTCAACAGGTTTCGACTGCACAGAAGGTTCGCTGGAGCCGATGCGCCAGCCCGCGCAACCGGCCATCGTCAGCAATAAGACGCCGGTCGATAAAATTGCTCAAAATGTGGTTGAACCACACGTAACACTCGCCTCTGCGTCGAGCGAGAACACGGGGCAAAGCGTTCCTGCTGGAGGCGTGCCGTATCAACGTGTATCCGGAGCTTCCGACATGAAATGGCACCTTGCTGGTTATGCAGACGCCACGTTTATCGTCAGGGACTTCGATGGCGAGACAACAACCGATTTTTCTGCAGCTCGATTCAATCCAGGTTTTCATTTTCAGTATAAAGATTTGGTCTTGCTGGAAGCCGAATTGGAAATCGTGGTCGATGGCGATGGCGAAACGGAAGTAGAGCTTGAATACGCCCAGGCAGATATTTTCCTGCATGACAATGTAACACTAGTGGCCGGGCGCTTTTTGAGCCCTGTCGGACAGTTTCAGGAAAGACTACACCCCACCTGGATCAACCGTTTGGCTAACCCGCCCGCAGGCTTTGGTCATGACGGCGTGCAACCGACATCAGAACTCGGCGCAATGCTCAGAGGCGGTGTTTCATTAGGGTCAACGATCGCCACTTACGCAATCGCAGTAGGGAACGGGCCACGGGTGAGCCATGAAGGCAGCATATCATTTGAGGCTGCAACCGGTGATGACAATGCCAACAAAGCCGTCAGCGGGCGTCTCGGATTCCTACCGCTTCCCTATCTGGAAATAGGCGGCTCATTCCTCGTGGGCGACGTCACTGGCGTGGGGGAACTAGGAGACGGTCACGGCGACGAGGTCGGCGCTCCCGAGCCGATCGGCGACATGGATGGCCTTTTACCCACTAGCGGCAACGTTACATTATGGGGTGCGGATGCTGCCTATACGCGCGGCCCCTGGGATGTGCGCGCCGAATATCTGAACGCGAATCGCGACATGATGGCGACGGCCTTTGAAGGTTCTATTGGGGTTGAGATGTTGCCGGAACTGGAGTTGGAGGCGTGGTATGCTCAAATTGCCTATCGCCTTTCCGGTATCACCGATCATAAAATTCTCCAACGGTTTGAGCCTGTCTTTCGGTATGGAGAATTTCGGGTGATGGGTCTCGATGAGCTGGCGGAAGAGGCGGCGGAAGAGCGCGTAGATGTCGGGTTGAACTATTGGCTGGCCCCATCGGTTGTTACACGCGGCGTCCTGGAATGGCGTGATTTCACAGCCCGAGAAGCGGATGAGCCATCTTCAGAAACCCGCTTTTTGTTACAATTTGCTTACGGGTTCTAGCGCTAAAGTAGAAAGGTGACCGTCATGAACAAGACTATCTTATCACTAACCGGCGCTGTGTTGTTCGCTACCGGCGCCGTTGTCGCCCAAACAATGGCACAGTCGACCTCCGAATCTACAGTGGCTCCGCAAGAAGCCGATGCGGCGTCTGTCGCACGCGGCGCGAAAGCCTGGACGAACCACTGTAGTCGATGCCACAATTTGCGCTCGCCGAGCGAGCTTAATGCCGAATTATGGGATGTTTCGGTGCAGCATATGCGTGTACGGGCAAATCTACCAGGAGCTGTCGCTGACGACATCAAGGCATTCTTAATGTCGAGCGCGACATCGACAGGGGTTCAATATTCAACCCCTGGACAGGGTGGCGCGTCCGTTGCGTCTTTCGCCCATCTCAGCCCTGGTGATCCGCTGCACGGCAAAGAAATCTACTCGCAGACATGCATTGCTTGCCATGGTGCGGATGGTAAAGGCACAATAAGCGGCGTGCCTGACCTTACAGCAGCAAAAGGTCGGTTGACGAAAACCGATGAGGTCGTTTTGACCAATATCATCAAGGGTTATCAAAGCGAGGGTTCATTGATGGCGATGCCGCCAATGGGTGGAAACCCTGATTTAACCGAACAGGACATTGCTGACGTGCTTGCCTATCTGCGTAAAGAATACGATATCGCGCCGGGCACAGAATAATAGAGAGAAGTTGCGAGGAAAAAATCAACTCCGCGCAGTGAACGTCATGTAAGCCAATCATTCGTCGCAGTGCGATACGATGTGTAACACTTGATTGTGGTATTGGCGCATTACTCAAGAAAGGATCGTTCTGAAATGACAAACAACCATTTTCCCTCAGTATATACGGCCGACACTGAGCAAACGACGGCGCCAATCACCCGTCGGGTGTTATTAGAATGTACGGCAGGTTTATTGGTCGCATCAGGAATTGCGGCCGGTAGCATCCAGAGCGCCAATGCCGCTCAAAAATATGCAAAAGCGGATGTCAGCTATCAAGATTATCCGAAAGACGGACAGTCATGTGCCAATTGCAAGTTTTGGGACGGCGCCGGCGGATGTGAGATCGTAGAGGGTGAGATAACTGCGGATGCTTGGTGCGCCGTCTGGGTAGTAGTGTAGATCCAGCGAATGTCCGTCTTGTCACAACGAAAGGCCGACCACACTATCTTACTGTGCGGCTGCTTCTGGCGATTAGCAGCCGTCCAATTTTCAAACTGAAACACCGCCAACTGTTGCCGCCGGCTAGCAAGTGCTGAGATGACCGGGTTACTCCATCTAAATTAGTTGGTCGGCTATTAACACCCATCGACAAGAACCACATTGGTGGTCGTAGTTTTGTGCCTGATCGCGACGAGGTCCTGAAATTCTGGGTCTTCAAGGAACGCTTTCGCGTGCTCTCTTGCCGGGAACTC
>JAJFFX010000111.1 GCA_021776455.1 Hyphococcus sp.
GGGTTGTCCGGTCCACCAACTGTTGGTCCAGCAACGCCTCCATCTCCTTAATCGCCGACGACAAGGTCGACTGGGAAACCAAACATTCCTCCGCCGCCTTGGAAAACGACTGACGGCGAACCAATGCCATAAAAAATTGCAGTTGCCTCAAAGTCGGCAGGGGGGTCATAAAATGTCTCTTTCTCGATTCTATACAAGATCGATATAACCGATTTCATATAGTATTTAAATCTATTTTGTAAATTTCACTCATACCGAGAGTCGCCACCAACAAACCTCAATAGCGTCCGACTAGGCTGGCGCTTCGCGCTGCTGGCACCTATGGTGCCGCGTGGTTTTAAACGAGGTTTTGATTTTATGTTTTTCGGCTCAAATAATTTGAAAATAGCGCTCGGCATGGCCGCTTGCGCTGCAGCGCTTTCAGTCTCTACCAGCACCTTGGCGCAAACCAATCCGATCGATCACTGCCGTGAGAGCTCGGACGGCAAGAAAGAACGCATAGCTTGTCTTGAGGCGGCCATTACAGGGTTGATGAGCGCTGGCCAGCCTGTTGCGACTGTAGCTAACAATGAGGGAGAGCAAACCCGCCTTGCCGAAGCCGAACAAGCGACCGCAGGCGCACCAACCGGCATCGGGTCAGAGCAAGTGCTCGCCAAACAGGACCGCCAGACGAAAGAAGGACGTAGTAAACGCAAAAAACGTATAAAGGCCGAAACAGTAACCGCTACGCTGGTCGATTTCGCTCGCACCAAAACGGGCCGGTTGATTCTTGTTCTGGATAACGGTCAAGTCTGGTCACAACGCTTAAGCGACGAGCAAAAAGTTCGGCTCAGAGAAGGCGACACGCCAGAGGTCACCGTTCGCCGTGGCGCCTTTTCCGGCTATCGAATGGAGATCAGCAAGCCGAACAGAACGATCATTGTAGAGCGGTTAAAGTAGCCGCTTACAAGCAACTCTGTATTATTAACAAACGGCCCTGATTTCAGGGCCGTTTTTAAATACGAACCCCAGCACAAACAGTTTTCTGAAATCATCCCGCGGTGGTTAAGGCGCAACAATCTCATCGGTCTTCGGCCGCCGGACCAAAGGATGAAAAAAATGGCGCGCCCTAGGGCGCGCCATCCAACTTAGTTGTGAGCCGTGATTAGAAGTTTACGCGGCCCGTTACGAAGTACGAACGGCCAACGAAGTCATAGCCCGCAGACGAGACTGCATTGTTACGGTTCGGCCCTTCGGAATTATCAATCAACGGCGGCTCCTTATCCGCAACGTTGTTGACGCCAGCTGAGAGAGTATAGTTATCGTGCGAATAAGTAAGCGCAACATCATGGTACCAAACTGGATCCACAAAATCGAGGTCACGCGTCAACTGCACACCCGTGAAGAACGGGTTATCGCGGAACGCTTCTGGGTTATCCTCAAACTGACGACCAATGCGGCGATGCTCAGACACAAGTGTCCAATCACCCCAAGAGAAATTCGAGTCGACATTGATCCGGAATTGCGGCGACCCAATCTCGTTGAGATCATCGTCACGGTCAGTCGGATCAAATTGCTCGCGCTCCTGCTCAAGCACGTAAGAGGTCGCCGTCGTCAGCGTCCAGTTCACCGCCTCGCCGCCAAACTCAAGCGGAAGATCAGTGTTGAACCGAGAGTTGATGTCGATCCCACGCGCCGTGAGCTCACCAATATTGAAGAAGGTGAGGTCAATATTGCGTAAGAACCGGCTCTCGGGACCAGCTGCTGTATTACGGGTCACTAGTGAGCAGAACGGACTGGTCAACCCCGGAAATTCCGGATTGCTGTAGCAATTACCGAGTATCAAACCAGCGCCCGGCTCTTCAACCGAGTTCTGGATTTTGATGTCATAATAGCTCGCCGCGATCGAAAAATCGAACCCTTCATGCCAAGGCTGATCCATCGAAGCCGTAATCGTGAACGTCCGCGATGTTTCCGGCAGCAGATTCGGATTGCCGCCCGAAGTCGTCGGGATGGTAACCGTCCCCGCAGAACCCAGCAGAGTCGTGTCTGGATTGCCATTCATATCCGCATCAGTGAAGGATACACCGTCCGCGATACAATTATTGATCACGAGTTGAACATCCGGATCCGCATCGCCGTTTTGGGCGACAGACTGAGCAATGTTGACTGCGTTGCAAGGATCGAGGAAGCCGGAAACGCCGCCGCCCTGATCAGCCAGGAATTGCTCACGTAGGTTTGGTGCGCGGAAAGACGTGCCATAACCGCCAGAAAGCGAGGCCCAATCCACCGGCTTATAATGCAGCCGAGCCCGGTAGGTAATATCGTCGCCAAAATTCGATTCGTCCGTGTAACGCACGGCACCGTCGATGTTCAGCAATTCAATACCCGGTTTACCGACAACCAGCGGAATATCAACTTCGCCAAAGAATTCGACGAAATCTCTAGTGCCGGCCGTATTGCCTTCCGGAACAGGGTTTTCAGCCACGTTGAGGCCGAGAACGCCATTCATGCTGTTTTGAGAGTTGATAATATCCTTACGATACTCAAAACCGGCGCCTGCCGAAACGCTGCCGCCGCCAGAGATATCAAACAGGTTACCCTGCGTAAAACCGCTGACAATATATTGCTCGATTTCCGTACGGTTAGTCCGATTTCCAACGAGGTAGTCTCGCTGGGCCTGGGATGAAAACGCACCATCACCATTCGGACCGCCGACATAGATAGACGGGTTCAAAGCATCAAAAACGACACAATCCGTTGGCGTTGTAACGCCGAAAATGTCGCTGTTTGGCGCAATGGGATCGCAAACAACGTCGCCTGTTTCATCATTAATATAATAATTCAGACTTGCAGCCAAATGGTTTTCATTAAGAATGGGTTGCGCAACAAAGCCTGTGCCGCGGTCATAGGAGAAGTACGCATCCCATGTCCATTCGTTTTCACCGAACCAGCCCCCGGAAATATCACCGCGCATGCCGGTTACGATGCGCAATTGCGTCAACTCCACGTCAAAAGTCTGTGGCAGGTCTTCAAGCGTTACAATCGGAATGAAGAAGCCCGCAAATGGATTGAGTGGATTGTCGACAGTGCCCGTTACCGGTGCGCCTGGACAAATTGTATCGCCCGGATCGCAATCGCGCACATCAATTGTTCCCGGTACTGTCGGGAAGATTTGTTCAGTGGCGCCGATAACGAATTGCTGGCGATTAGTGTAAAGCGCTTCGAAATAGAGCTGGTTGTTGGTGCCAAACCAGTCGAGATCAACCTCGCCGTTGGTCAACAATGACAGCCTTTCAAGTGGCTGAACCAAGTGAGCCTGTCCGCGTTCGAACGTGTCATTGTATTCAGGGAAATAAATAAAGTTTGAATCCCCGAGATCTTCAAAGCCCGCCGGCGGCGTCAAGTTACCGCAATTGGTGTAATCGACGGGATCAGTGCCGTTATTGGCTCCTGGCAGATAACAAACGACATCAAAACTATCGTTGAAGCCGTTATTGTCAAAAAAGCCGTTGATCGGTGCACTGAACACATTGCCGGCGGCATCGACTTCAAGATCGCGCTCTGTCGCAGCGTAGGCGCGATCACGGGCGAATATGCCCTCTCGGTCAGCATATTCACCGCCGAACATGATGCGCGCCCGGTCGCCTTGGGCGCCAGCGATAAAGCCAACTTGATATTCACGGCCGCCCGCACCTTCAGGAACATCACCGGATGCAAAGAGCTCAAATCCTTCAAAATCGGTTTTGAGGATCACGTTGACGGTACCAGCCACAGCATCGGCGCCGTAAATCGACGAACCAGCTTCGGTCACGACATCAACGCGCTCAACCAAAGAAAAAGGAATCAAGTTAATATCCGGCTGCGCAGGAGCGCCGCGCACCCCAGTAGCTCCAAGACGACGACCATTCAAAAGAATAAGCGTCCGTTCAGGGCCCAAATTGCGCAAGTTGACATTTGAGGACCCGGTCCCGCCAGCTGGCGGAGCTTCGGTAGCATTCGAGTTGCCGGCGTTGGTGTTCAGCGAGCCATCAATTTGTTGGCCGCTTGAGACAACGGAACGGGTCAGCAATTCAGATATGTTTGTAATGCCCAACTGTCGATTTGCGTCAACATCAAGCGTAGTGAGTGGAGACGGGCTGCTGAAGGCGTCTTTTCGAAGACGAGACCCTGTAACGACGATAGTGTCTTTTGATGACGCCGCCGCATCGGCAGCGTCAGGTACTGTATCAACGTCTTGAGCATAGGCTTGCGAACTAAGCGCAAAGAACCCCGTCAAAACTGTCGAGCACAGTAAGCTCTTATTTAAAATAGATTTTCTCATTTACATCCCTCCGGTTATGGGTGGAGGAATGCAGAATCAGCAAGCGCATACAGCGCCTGTCCATAGCAGACTTATTCATCGCATCCCTCCGGTTCGGCGCGGGGCGCTTGTTCGACAATCCTACTGACCAGAATCAATGCGCGCGTCACACAAAAGGAAAAGCTGGCGCTAGCAGAATTTATCGGCGGAACAGCCCCCACCTGGCGCGAAGCTAGCGGTGATATTTGAGTTGGGTCAACAAAAGATCGCCTGTGGTCATGCTTTGAACGCCAAGCGTGCCAAAATGGCAACAGCGTTTATGGTGGTGGTTAACGAGTTGGAAATCTTGGTTAAAAGTTTATTAAAGTATTGCCATGCTGCGGCGCAACATAAGCTAGATCAAATGATTGTACTGTATATAAGGGCGCTAAGGTCCCCTATGAGGGCGCGGCTTTCAAAAACACGGAAACACCATGAAACAATCTGATAGTCGGTTAATCGGTGTTGCT
>JAJFFX010000112.1 GCA_021776455.1 Hyphococcus sp.
AAAGGAACCCAAGCCAAGTGGGAAAAGCGAGTATCTCGCCGGCGTAGCCGGCAAACCCCCGGAACATAACACCCGATGAAACGATGCCCGACGCGACGATCATTAGGCCAACGAACAAAGACAACCGCTCGCTGTTGAAACCGGCGGAAACATAAACTGCCTCACCGGCCGATTTCGGGAACCGGGAGGAGAGTTCCGCGAAGCTTACGCCTGTCAAACCAGCAATAACTGCGGCAAACAAGAAGGCCAGTGGCGCATAAATGCCCGCTGCACCGGCCACTTCGCCGATCAGCGCATAAATTCCGGCGCCAAGCATCGTGCCGAGGCCATAGAAAACCAACAGCGGGCCCGAGATCACGCGCCTTAATCTTGGCTTCCCGAAATACGCATCGCTGTCTTCATCAAGCACCGGCTCGACCCCTTTTTGTTATTACAGCATGATTATGCATCGCGCTGAAACCGGGCGCGACAAAAGTTGCCTTGGCCTTAAGCTGAGTGTTGCGCGCCGGCAAGGATTGGCGAATAGCGGTCATTGACTCGGCTGCTGGCCTCGCCACACTCCCCCAATGAACTTCACCGACCAAGGCATCATCCTCGACGCACGACCGCACGGAGAAACTGCGGCGGTGGTGAATGTTTTCACCGAACAGCATGGGCGTTGGGCGGGGCTTGTTTATGGCGGGCAGGGCAAGCGCATGCGGCCCGTTTTGCAGGCGGGCAATGAGGTTGGTGTTGAGTGGAAGGGGCGCGGCGAGGATTCGCTCGGTCACTTCACGCTGGAGATGGCGCGGGCGCGCGCCGGCGAAGCGATGCAGGACCGGTTATCGCTGGCGGGCCTGTCTGCGGCCTGTGCGCTGGCGCTGGCGACATTGCCCGAGCGCGAGGCGCATGCGCGCGCCTATACGGCGATGGCGGTGTTGCTCGATAATCTTGATGTGATTGACCTCTGGCCGGCGCTGATGGCGCGGTGGGAGCTGGGGCTGTTGGCTGAACTCGGTTTCGGTCTGACGCTTGACCGCTGCGCCTCGACCGGCGCCCGCGATAACCTCATCTACGTGTCTCCGCGCTCAGCTTGCGCTGTGTCAGCCGAAGCCGGTGCGCCGTATAAGGACAAAATGCTGCCGCTGCCAGCGTTTCTGCGCGGACAAAGCGTGGAGGCGAGCCTAGAAGAGGCGCTCGGTGCGCTCAAAACCACCGGTTTTTTTATTGAAACCCGGATATTGCACCTCTCCGACAAACCGCTGCCGGAAGCGCGGCTCAGGGTTGTTGACCTGTTGAAGGCTGGGCTTGATACATAGCAGACGTATCGCCGCTGGCTTGCGGATGCGTGGGGGTTTGAGAGAGGATATCGACAACCATCTTCAAAGTCCGCAGATTGTTAGTGACGCCGTCAAATTTCACCAATCCGAAATAGCCGCGTGCTCCGGCGTGGATCATGCGGCTTATCTTGTGAAATACGATGCGGCCATCACGCTTTGCTGTGTTCCATTCCGAATGCGCCATCACCGCCCAGCGTTCGGGGAACATCACCGCGCCAATTTTTTGGATATTATCGTGGTCGGCATAAAGAAAGTGCAGACGCCGGACAAAATTCAGCCCCGGGTCGGATGCGACCACGCCGCCGATGGAGATGACGTCGATCGGCGCGTCCAGATGCGATCTTAGAAACGCGGCTGCGCCGATAGCGATCTGCCCGCCGCCGCTATAACCAATGATGACGACCGGCGCACCTGAACTTTGCCTGTAGCCGGCGCGTGCAAGCGCCTCTTCAATCACGGTCGCAGCGCCCTGATTAAAAATCGGTCCGTAGCGATGGTCAGCGGAAATCATCACTTGAAACACATTGCGCACATGAATGAGCGCCGAGAGCACCGTCGCGCGGCCCTCGAGTTTTATTCGCTGCACCAGTCGCCAGACCCGGTCCAGCAACCGCGTGCTGGCGAGAAGCGGCAGGCCTGCCGGCGAATAGGGAAAGACGTCATCAATCACCGCCGCATCGGGAAAGTGTTGGACGAGGCCTTTCACAAAGACCTTTTCTCGCGGGATAAGGAAGCGGCCGGAAAGTGATGAAATGCCCGAGAGGTAGACAATATAAAGCGACTTCGGCTGGCAGTCGGCGGGGTGTGCGCATGGCCTGTCGGTGATGCACGATGCATCGTTCTGTTCAATCTCGGTTTCGGTCCAGCCCGCCCACCAGCTTAAGGTTTCAATCGGCGAGAGTGCGGCGGTGGTCAGGAGCGCTAGCACCGCGAGCGAGATGGCGATGATCAAAATTGTTGAAATCATGATTTCACCTCATCCGTCAGCCTGCGCATCAGATCGTCGATGATTTGCTGTGGCGTGCGGTCGAGAGGTGAGCCGCTCACCAGGACGCGCAAGCGCCCGAGCGGCGCCGCCAGCGCATGGCCGATAAAGCTGCGCAGCGCATAGGAGACCAGCCAACCCGCACCGCCGCAGAACACAGCGGCGCCAAGCGGCAGTTCAAGTCCGACGCGCAGGCCAAAAATCGCCAGCGCCATCGCCCAGACTTCGAAGAAATTGCCGAGTGCGGCGCCAAAATAGGGCGCAATGGAAAACACGCCAAATAGCCGCGGTGCGAAGGCGAGGGCGACGACGCCGGTGACGCCGGCGATATCTTCCGGGCCGAGCATGCCGACATGGGTCAACGGCGCCGCCGCAAAGACACTGAGCCCCCAGATCAGGGCGGTAATGACATAGGATATGCCGGTGAAAGCAAGGCTTGCCAGAAACCGGTAGAGCGCGACCCGGTTAACGACCAAAATGACACTCTGCCCAAGCATTTCCGAGACCCCGGCGAGGAAGGCGATCGCCAGCGCCGCGGTTTGGGCTTCAGCCGAGTTGGCCGCGCGTAAAAAAGCGCCTGTGGAAAACCCGATAGCTGCAGTTGCAAGCTCAATCAGCGCCAGCGGGAAGGTGAAGATGTCGGCGAGAACGGACTGCATGCACACGGCATAGCCGAAAGCCGCCGCCTATCAAACAACGGCTGTGCAAATATTGGCGCCCAACCGGTATCCACTTGGTCGGAAAATGTTCTATGGGATGCGCCATGGCACGCACGAAAAAAACAAAACCCGCAAAATCCACCGCCCCGGCAAAGCCGGAGGATATCTTGCTGGAGCCGTTCGACGAGGCGCTTTCAAACCGCTACCTCGCCTATGCGCTCTCAACGATTACCTCGCGCGCACTGCCCGATGTTCGTGACGGGCTGAAGCCCGTCCATCGGCGCATCCTCTATGCGATGCGGCAGATGAAGCTGAACGCCAGCGGCGGGTTTAAAAAATCTGCGAAAGTCGTCGGCGAGGTGATGGGGAATTTTCACCCCCATGGCGATCAGGCGATCTATGACGCCATGGTGCGGCTGGTCCAGGACTTTTCCGTGCGTGTGCCGCTGGTCGACGGGCAGGGGAACTTCGGCAATATCGACGGCGATAACGCTGCGGCGATGCGCTATACGGAAAGCCGGCTCACGGAGGCGGCTCAGCTTCTCCTTAACGGTATTGACGAAGACACGGTCGATTTTCGCGAGACTTATGACGGCGAGGACAATGAGCCGGTGGTGTTGCCGGCGGCGTTTCCTAATCTTCTTGCTAATGGCGCGAACGGCATTGCCGTTGGAATGGCGACCTCAATCCCGCCGCATAATGTCGCCGAGCTGATCGACGCGTCGCTGCATCTCATCAAGACGCCGAATGCGCGTACCCAAACGTTGTTGAACACTGTGAAAGGCCCCGACTTCCCCACTGGCGGGGTTTGCGTTGAGGACGCCGCCTCCATGCAGGAGGCCTATGAGACCGGGCGCGGCGGCTTTCGTGTGCGCGCTCGCTGGGATATTGAAGATCTTGGGCGCGGCAAATACCAGATCGTTATCACCGAAATCCCCTTTCAGGTTCAAAAGTCGAAACTGATCGAGAAAATCGCCGACTTAATCCAGTCTAAGAAAATGCAAGCCCTCGCCGATGTGCGTGACGAAAGCGCGGAAGACATTCGTCTCATTCTTGAGCCGCGCTCAGGCAATGTCGATCCAGCGGCATTGATGGAAAATGTCTTTAAGCTGACCGATCTGGAAACGCGGTTTTCATTAAATCTCAATGTCCTCGATGCGAACGGCGCCCCGCGCGTTATGGGACTGCGCGAGGTGCTCCAGTTCTATCTTGACCATCGCAAGGAAGTCCTGGTGCGCGGCGCCAAATTCCGGCTTGAAAAGATCGCTCGACGGCTTGAGCTTCTCGATGGTTTTCTCATCGCCTATCTCAACCTCGATGAGGTGATCCGCATTATCCGCTTTGAAGACGAGCCCAAAGCGCAACTGATGAAGACGTTCAAGCTGTCGGACATTCAGGCCGAAGCGATTTTGAATATGCGCCTAAGAGCGTTGCGCAAGCTCGAAGAGATGGCGATCAAGACCGAACACAAGGATCTCAAGAAAGAGCAGACGGCGTTGCGGGCGCTGTTGAAATCCGACGATGCGCAATGGACGAAAATAAGTGATCAACTGCGCGAAGTGCGTAAGGTTTTCGATCCGAAATCTGACCTCGGCCGCCGCCGTACGCGAATTGCCGATGCGCCTGATATTGAAGATATTGACCTTGATATTTTAGTGGAAAAAGAACCTGTCACCGCCGTTATTTCTGAAAAAGGCTGGGTGCGGACCATGAGAGGGCATGTTGAGGACAGGAAGGCGATTAAATATAAAGACGGCGATCGCGAGAGTTTTGTTATCCATGCGCAAACCACCGACAGACTGATGTTGTTTGCGACCAACGGGAAGTTTTATTCGCTGGATGTCGCGCTGCTTCCCGGCGGGCGTGGTCATGGTGAGCCGATCCGCTTGATGGTGGATATCGGTAATGACGATGCGGTCACCGCAGCCTTTGTTTATCAAGGGGCGCGAAAGTTCCTTGTCGCCTCATCATCCGGACACGGATTTATTGTCGCCGAACAGGATTGTCTTTCCAATACCCGCAAGGGCAAGCAAGTGCTCAATGTCCCTGCGGACGCGGAGGCGGCAATTTGTCGGCCCGCGCCAGCCAAAGTCGACGCCGCGCATATGATCGCCTCGATCGGCGACAATAAGAAGTTCCTGGTCTTTCCGGCCGCCGAATTGCCTGAAATGTCCCGCGGCAAGGGTGTCGCGCTGCAGAAGTTTCAAAAAGGCGGACTGTCCGACGCCAAGGTCTTTTCTAAGAAAGACGGTCTGACCTGGACTGACCGGTCGGGGCGCATCCAGACTGTTGACGGCTGGAAGGCGTATCTCGGTAAACGCGCTCAGGCCGGGCGCATCGCGCCGAAGGGATTTCCAACCTCGAAGACATTTGGGCCGGATTTGTAATATAATTCAGTGGCCTAGCGCCCCAGCATCGCGAAATTGCTAACAATTTGAATAATAAGGCGCCGCGTAACCTCACTTTACCTTTTTTGGTTTATCCGCTTTGATCCCTTCGCGAATATCGACGGTGGTGGTAAAATGGTTTTCAGTAATCGAAAACGACTGCTTGGAGCAGTTCTTTTAGGTGCGGGGGTTATGCTCGGCGCATGCTCGTCTAGCGGCAATCGTCCGCGAACAGTATCCACCCCGCCTCCACCGCCGCCGCCTCCGCCGCCTCCGCCTCCGCCGAATTTTGATACTGCCGAATTCCGCAATCAACCTGGCCTTGCTCAGATCAATGCATTGGCTGCTTATGATCAGGGCGCATCAGGTGCGGGTGCTATAGTAGCAATTGTCGATACCGGCATTGATCTCAACAACCCTGAATTTCAAAACCGCATCCATCCGCAAAGTGCGGATCTGGTGATTGCCGGGGTGGTGCAGGCGGGTGATGAGCGTGCAACACCCACGTTGCAGGATACAGATGACCACGGCACCCCAGTGGCGAGCATTATCGGCGCCGAACGCGACGACATTGGCGTTCATGGCGTCGCGCCAGAGGTGCAACTTCTGATTTTTCGTGGCGACGATGATTCGGTTGCAGACCCGGTCATCTTCGGCGAGGCAATTGTCGAGGGGGCCATTCGGGCCGCGAACATTGGCGCCGGGGTGCTCAATCTTTCTCTTGGTTCGGATGATGTTGATGCGCGACCAGAATTTGCCGCCCTTTTAACATTTACCCGGGATAGTGACATTGTTACTGTGATTGCGGCAGGCAATGATGGCGATGTTGATCCTGATCCTTCCGCGCTCGGTGCGCTTGATGTTGTTGGTGCGCCAGGGACGATTATTTCCGGCGCGGTCAGAGCGGATAACACGCTGGCGAGCTTTTCTAATATGGCCGGTATCGCAGCGGATATTTATCTGGTCGCGCCGGGAACATCGATACAAACCGTTCGATTGACCACGTTGCCCGGGCAGACACAGTCTTTTTCTGGAACCAGTGCGTCAACACCGCATATTTCCGGCGCGGCCGCGCTTGTACGTGGTTTCTGGCCAACATTGACGGCGAGCGAAGTTGTCGAAATTCTTCTTGATTCGGCAACCGATCTCGGTGCGCCAGGCACAGACCCGGTATTCGGTCGAGGACTGTTAAATGTCGGTGCGGCGTTATCGCCAGCCGGCGGCGTGACGGTGACGAGCGTTGTCGGGTCAGTCGCTGAAATCTCCGGCACGGAAGCGCAGATGTCGCCCGTGTTTGGCAGCAGCTTCGCAGCTATCGGCGATATTGTGGTGCTGGACAAATATAACCGCGATTTCCGCGCTAGCCTTGGCGATACGGTGAGCCTTGCTGATCTGGCCGGATTCAATGTTGAACGGGTGTTCAGCCCATATGATAACCATGTTTACGCCAGCCAACGGGTTAATGCGCGCATGACCGCGCGCATGCGTCTTACGTCTCGTGATCGCTCGCACACTGAAGTTGGCGTCAACCAGGCGGCACGATTTGACGGCGCCTTCGCCAGCAATGACATCGTCGATGAAACTCTTGCCTTTGCCCTTGCAAATGATTTTGGCGCCGGGCGCTCCGTGATGGTCGCGCAAGGCTTTACGGCTGAGGAGGCCGACCGAATGAGTCTACCGGAACGGCGTACGCCGTTTCTTGCTGGTAGCGCCTTTGTGGACGCCTATCTACCGGACGCAAAAGCAGCAGTCACAACGGTCTTGAGGACACCAGTTTCAAAACGCATCGCCGCCGACTTCCTGGTCACTTACGCCTATGATTATTATGCTGACGATTTTGGTTTGACGCGGGATGGCGCCGCTGCGCCAACGCGCAACGCCGCCACGATGCGCGCTGGGCTCAGCTATAGTACACGCAACCTCAACGTTCGGTTGGAGCAGGGGTTGCGCCGTGAGCAAGGTGCGATCCTTGATGCTCGATTTGCTGGTGACAACACCTCCAGCTCGACTGTTTATGGTGCCATCGAAGCGGATTGGTCGCCGGCGCGGAAATGGCGGCTGAAGGGGCGCTATGCAGTCGGATACACCCTGGCTGAAACCGATGGGCTTGGATCGCTCATTGATGAGTTTTCAAATCTAACGACGACGCAGTTTTCAGTTGCGCTGGTGCGTGACGGTATCTTCGGCGCAGGCGACAGTCTCTGGTTAGGGGTCTCGCAACCGTTGCAGATTGAAACCGGCGTTGCGCATCTCACACTGCCAACCGGCTTTAACAAGCAGACCGAGGTGCTTTCTTTTGAAGCTGTGTCTGCGCCACTAGCTTTTGCAGGTCGCCGTCTCGACTTTGAAGCTGGCTACCGGCTCCAGGAGGGGCCTCTGGGCGCTCTCGATCTCAACATTATCCATCAGACCTTCGGCGCCTATGATACGCCTGCGGCCACAACGCTGATCTTGCGCAGCGGGTATGATTTTTGAGATGCTTCCAATACGGATGATAAATGCCTGAGAAGTTTGGCGAGGCACAAAATACCAACTGCATATATTTATATCGCCCTATCGATTCCTAAAGATGCAATGAGTTCATAATACCCGATAATAACCAATACAAACACAACAATCATAATAATCATCTCTTGTATGTAGCCATGTCTGTGGAAGAGGTTTCTGTCTTTGTGATGTAGAACATCCATTAGCTCATCGCCAAAGCGTATCGAAAGAAAGGTGCCGGTGGCTGACAGTATTATGACGCTCCAATAGGGAAATGGCGTGGTCAGTATGACGTGAAATACCTTGGTCAGCGGAGTGGTGTCGTAATATTGAGGGAAATATGCAAGGGATGTAATATTGATCGTGATAGCAATAATCCAAACCGCTATCTCCGACAGCACCATGCGAATGCCAAACAGCAATCTTAAAGGAAAATCCAGCAAGAACCCTGCATCCGCAATCGGGGTGCATAAGACGAAGAAGCACCATGTCAGCAACGATGCGACGCCGCCTGTCATCAGACCATACTCAAAGCTGAGATAGGTAAAATAACCAATCATCAACACGCACAACAAAATAAACTTGACGATGATTTGCTTTTTAGGGCGGAGGGTCTGTGGTCTCATAAAGGCTGTCTTTCCCGGACTGTGGAGGCGTCAAAAACTCTGCTTTCCGACCCTTCTGTTCGTCAGAGATAGTCGCAATCGACGCTGATTACCAAAACCGTTGTAGAACACATCTGAGGGTGGTGCTTCTTCGCGTGCTAAGAGCCTGGGCTATGAGCTGGTCTGGACGTCGGTTTTTGTGCGCATCCGGCAATTTGGCGTATTTCGCTTTGACCGGGCTCTGCCGGCGCGCTAAGAGAGCGGCCCACTTCCAAATCCCGACGGGGCT
Source organism: Hyphococcus sp. (assembly GCA_021776455.1). GTDB lineage: Bacteria > Pseudomonadota > Alphaproteobacteria > Caulobacterales > Parvularculaceae > Hyphococcus. Next base: position 8,732 of record JAJFFX010000112.1, read on the forward strand.
TTCCCGGATGGCCACGTGGCGGAGTGGTTACGCAGCGGCCTGCAAAGCCGTGTACGCCGGTTCGATTCCGGCCGTGGCCTCCATTTTCTGGTTATAGGGTGAGGCATGTGCTCGCCGCAGGCGGCGCTGTTTCAATTGTTCGCCAATACGCCTAATCACTGGCATTCCCTATGACGCCGCCGCCTTGTAGCAAATGAAACCCTCCGCCCAGTCTTATCTGCCGCATATTGACGGCCTTCGCGCCTTGGCGGTCGCCAGCGTCGTGGCCTATCATGCCTGGCCGCAGCTTTTGCCTGGCGGCTTTATCGGCGTCGACGTCTTTTTCGTGATCTCCGGCTTTTTGATCACCCGATTGCTGGCTGCGGAAATGCAGGCGGGCGACTTCAGCTATGTCGGTTTTCTGGTGCGCCGCGTGCGCAGATTGGCGCCGGCGGCAGCGGTGTGTTTTGCCGCCGTTGCGGTGTTGGGGGGCATGGTTTTTTTACCAGACGCTTATGAGGAGTTCGGGCGCAGCCTGACTGCCGCCGCTGTTATGCTCGCCAATTTTTACTTTCACGGGCAGGCGGGATATTTCTCACCTCCGGCCTATGAAATGCCCCTGCTACACACTTGGTCGCTTGCGGTGGAGGATCAGTTTTATCTTATCTGGCCGCTGCTCCTGGTCAGCATTTTAAAGTTCCGGGCGCGATACATGCTGTTCGCCATTGTCGCCGGCCTTGGCATTGTGTCCCTCGCGCATGCGCAGGCTTCATTATCCTCGGACGCTGATTACGCATTCTACATGTTGGCGCCGCGCGCCTGGGAGTTATTGATCGGCGCGCTCCTGGCCCTCGCTAGGCCAGTGTCATTACGCCCGGTCGTTGCGTCCGGCCTGTCGATCCTTGGCATGGCGATGATTGTTGCAAGCGCCCTGTTGTTGTCACGCCAGTCTCATTTTCCGGGCTTGAATGCGGCGCCTGCCTGTATTGGCACGGCGCTCGTCATCATTTCCGGTCTGGGCCAACGTAGCGTCGGCGCGCGCCTGTTATCCTGGCGGCCGTTTGTTTTTGGCGGTTTAATCTCATATTCCCTTTACCTGTGGCATTGGCCCCTTTTTACATTCGCACGCTATTATGCGGGCCGCGCGCTTACCGATATGGAGCTTTTCGGCCTGGTGATCGCCAGCACGCTCATCGCCGCCCTATCCTGGCGCTATGTCGAAACGCCGTTTCGCCGGGCGCGCGCGGGGTATGGAAACAATGCCCGCACCGCCATGGGGCTCGGTGTCGCCGCGATGGCGCTATTGGCGACGAGCGGCGTTATCATCCGCGAACTTGACGGTGTTCCAATGCGATTTTCTGGCCCCGTCGGGCAAATGTTTTCGGATATGAGCCACGGCAATCCGATGCGCCATAAATGTGACGGCTTTGAAAATATTTCGCGCAATGACGGCGATTGTAATTTCGGACGCCGCAAAGCGGATGATGAATCTTACGAGGTCGCTCTGTTTGGCGATTCGAATGCAGACCATTTCACTCCACTGATCGCCGACTGGGCGCGTGACCTTGGTCTCGCCGGGCGTCAGGCGACCCAAAGTCAATGCGGCCCGGTTCTAGGATCAATACGGACGGTTTTGCCGAGCAGGATTACCTCTAACTGCGAGCGCTATCATCAGACGGTTGTGAAATTTGTCGATGATAATCCGGGACTGAAATTGGCTATTTTATCAGCCAACTGGCCGACTTATACTGGCGCTCTTGCCCCCAACAGCGTGATCTCCGATGGCCCTCTCGTCCTACCCGAAGGCGAGACCTTAGATGCTTACATGCGTAATCTTGTCGAATTCTTTATTGAAAAAAACATTGATGTACTGATTATAGAACGGATTCCACATTACGGTGCGCTGCCGGTCCGTTGTATTGTCCAATCTCTAGAAAAAGACAAAGCCGCTGAGCACTGCGGCCTGGCGCGGGCGCGGGCGACGCTCGGGCAGAAGCAAACCTTGCCGGTCTTTGAGGCGATTGCCCGCGATTATGACGGCGTTTATGTTATCAATCCCACCGACATTTTCTGTAACGTGAAAAGGTGTACACCGCTGAAAGACGGTGCTTTTCTATATCGCGACCGCGGACATCTCAATCGCGCGGGCGCAGTGCGCCTGCGCCAATATTTCCAGTTCCCGCCTATTGGCGATCGCCAAAAATAGAGTGGTAGACACGGCTACCGCACACGATTTTGCCGGCGGGCCTACGCCGGTTTGATTTGGTTATGGCGCCGGGTTTTGACAAACTCAGCTATTTTTGCGCACTGAGTGCGTAAAAATAGCAATTGAACCGTCTTTTGCCCCTATGCGACCTTATATTTGCTGAGATGTTAACCATGATGTCAGAGGCGCAAGCTAGCGTGCCGGCAAACGGGTTGAGGAGATATGACGGGCGTTCATCGCATCCTTCGAACCGCCCGACGAATATGGCTTGCAGTTCGATGGCAGGGACTACAAGTAACGTTGAACTACCTATGAGGGGCTATGATGCTTTCTGCTATCCGGACAAACAAGGCGCCAATTCGTGCAAGCGCGATTGCTTTATCTGCGTTGCTTGCTTCGTCTTGCGCAAGCATCAATCAGGAATTGTTGGAGGCGCAGTTGCCAGACATGCCGGAGGCGTGGTCGGCTGAAGCGCAAGCAGCGACACCGCTCACCGGCGACTGGGTCGCCGCCTTTAATGACGACACTCTTTAGAGGTTGATTGATGAAGCGTTGTTGCGGAATAATGATTTTCTCGCCGCCGCCGCTAATCTGAAGCAGGCGCAGGCGAGTTCTAAGATAGCGAGAGCAGATTTACTGCCGTCGCTGAATACCAGTTTCAGCGCCAGCCGTAATGCGATTGTTACCGACCCGACAACGGCCGCCACGGCGGGTGGCGGTGTCGGCGGGACCGGCGCTCGGGTGCGTGCACAGGATATTGAAGACCAATTCGGCATTGACGTTGATGGCGATGGTAAGCTCGACGGTCTGGACGTTGATGGCAACGGGACTGCCGAAACCGACTTGCCGAACCGGCGATTCTACATCAACAATTATTCCCTCGGCGCACAAATTCGCTGGGAACTTGATCTTTGGGGCCGCCTAACTGACCAGACGAAAGCAGCCTATCGCGATGCGTCGGCCGCTCAGGCTGATCTCATCGGCGCGCGCCTGTCGATTGCCGCGCGGGTCTCGCAAGCCTGGTTCGGGCTTATCGAGGCGCGCCAGCAACGCGAGCTGGCCGAGCGCGATGTTCATGCGCGCGAGAGTAATTTGCGTGTTACCGACCGGCGTTATGAGCGGGGCGTTGCTTCAAGTCTTGACGTAAGACTGTCACGGTCTGCGCTTGGATCAAGCCAGGCTAGCCTTGCCTTGCGTAAGCGGCTGGAACTCGAAGCCTCGCGCCGTCTGGAAGTTTTGCTTGGGCGATATCCCGCCGCCGAGCTTGAAGCGGCGGAGAGTTTGCCGGAATTGCCCAGGCTAGCCGGCGCTGGCGCACCGGGCGACCTTCTGGCGCGGCGCCCGGATCTGGTCGCCGCTGAGGCGCGCATGGAGGCGTCGGGCTTACGCGCTCGCGCCGCACGCAAGCAGATGCTGCCGCAAATCACGCTGACATCGCAGATTAATACGTCAGGCCCTGTGCTTGCCGACCTGATCGACCCGGAACGTCTGGCGGGTAATCTTGTCGGTGGTCTATTCCAACCAGTGTTTCAGGGTGGCCGCATCCGCGCCAACGCAAAGCGCGCTCATGCTGTGGCGGAGGCGGCGCTTTTCAATTACGCACAAACCGTCCTTGTAGCGTATGAGGAAGCGGAGAATGCGCTTTCCGCGGAATCGTTTCTTGCCATGCGCGAAGACGCACTCAAACTGGCCTATGAGGAAGCCGCGGCTGCTGAAGAGCTGACGGAGCGGCGCTACGCTAGCGGCGCGGCGACAATTTTTAATCTCTTGGATGCGCAGACACGCCGGATTGTGGCGGAGAGCCAATACATACAAGCCCAACAGCAGCGGGTCTCTAATCGTGTTCTGCTCTATCTCGCGATTGGTGGTGATTTTCTCACCGAGCCAAAACTGGCGGCGCTGGCAGTGGGGAAGAGTGAGTAAGCGTTATGATTCGTAAATTTATTACATTGTTTGGTACGATTGGTATTTTTGTTGGCGGCTTTGCATTCATCGCCATGATGGGTCAGCTGCGCCCCAAGCCGGAACGTCAGGCGCCGGAAATCATACCGCCGACGGTATTTTATACAACCGCCGAAACGCGTTCCGTCACTCTTGATGTGAAAGCGCAGGGCGAGGTCCGTCCGCGTACGGATATATCGCTGACAGCTCAAGTTTCTGGCCGTGTGATAGCTACCGCTGATAATTTTGTTAATGGCGGCGCTTTTGACGAAGGCGATATGCTTATCCGGATTGAAGATGCGGACTATCGGGCCGCGGCTGCTGGCGCGAAGGCACGGGTTGCGCAAGCCGAAGAAGCACTGCGCCGCGAGGAAGCAGAAGGCGCGTTGGCGCGCAGGGACTATGAAGATCTTGGCCGCGAGGATGACCCAACCGAATTAGCGCTGCGCATTCCGCAGCTCGCACAGGCGCGGGCGAATTTTGATGCGGCGAAGGCCGAACACACTGCCGCCCTTTTAAACCTTGAACGTACGCGCATTCGCGCGCCGTTTGTCGGTCGGGTGCGCGAACGTATTGCCGGTGTCGGCCAATTTGTCTCGCCCGGCGCCCAGCTTGGGCGGATATTCTCAACCGATGTTGCTGAAATTCGGCTACCGCTGACCGACGCAGATCTCACCAAGCTTGGCCTGCCGATCGCCTTTGTCGCCACAGATGATAATCCTGGTCCGTCTGTCACGCTGACGGCTTTTGTCTCTGGCGCCGAACATGAGTGGACCGCCCGCATCGCCCGCGCTGACGGATCGATAGATGCGGCAACGCGGCAGGTCTTTGTTGTAGCGGTTATTGATGATCCTTACGGCGCTGGCGCTGACGACGGCATGCCGCTTATCATGGGTCTATTTGTCGATGCGACTATACAAGGAAGACCTTTCAATAACGCCATCGTTTTGCCCCGTTCCGCGCTTTATGGGCGCGATACAGTTTATGTGATTGCAGATGATGCAACGCTTAACCAGCGCACCGTCAATATTGTCTCTACTGATCGGGACACAATAACAATTTCCGGTGGGATTAGCGCTGGTGAGCGTATTGCAGTCTCGCCGTTGCGTGGCGCCGCTGACGGCGACGAAGTCTCGCCAGTCGATCCTGATGAAATCGTTCCGCCAGCAGATAGCGCCCTGACAGCCAGCGCTACAGGCGCTGCGGCTAACGCAGGAGACAAATAGTGGACGGAATTATTGCCTGGTGGACGAAGAACACGGTCGCCGCAAACCTATTGATGATCGCCTGCTTTGTTGCCGGCTTTATTGCTTTTACCAACCTTGAGCGTGAGCTAAATCCGTCTGCGACGTTTACAGGTGCGTCAATCAACGTTGCCTGGCCCGGCGCTTCGCCGCGCGAGATCGAAGAACAGATTATTTTGCGGATCGAAGAGGCGCTCGCAGGCATCGACGGGGTTGATCATGTTGATTCTACAGCCCGTGAGGGTCGCGCCTCTATCAACGTAGAAGGCGATGACAATATCGACGCAACGCGATTTTTAAACGAAGTGAAAAACCGCGTCGACGGCATCTCGACGCTGCCGCAAGACGCCTTTCCGCCGATAGTGTCGCAATGGAGTAATTTTCAACCCGGCGCTTTCATGGCGCTTTATGGCGACATTGGAGACCGCGAACTTAACCGTCTTGCGCGCGAACTTCGTGATGAGCTCTCACAGTTGCCTGGCGGCTCGCCGCTGGTTTTCCTTTGGGGAGAGCAGCGTGAGGAAGTTTCAATTGAAGTGTCCGAAGAAGCATTGCGACGCTACGGCCTTACATTTGATGATGTATCTCGCGCGATCCGGGGCTCGTCGATTAACCTCGCTGGTGGTCAGGTACGCACAGAAACTGGCAATCTCCAGATTGCTGCGCGTGGACTTGCGGACTCTGAAGAGGAATTTGAACGCATTGTGGTGCGCCAAAATAGCGATGGCTCGGTAATCAGGGTTCGCGATGTTGCAACGGTGATTGACGGCTTTGAAGACCGTCGGCAGATCCGTACGCTCAACGGCAAAAAGTCGATTTCGATTGCTGTGCGCTCGCCGGAGACTTCCGACCTGCCAACCTTGTCTAAAACATTGAATGAATGGGTTGAACAAAAGAACGAGGAACTAAAGGGCAAGGCGCAGATTTACATTTGGTTCGACGCCGCCGACCCATTTAACGGCCAGCTCAATCTCGTTTCTTCCAATGCTGTGTTCGGCCTCATCCTTGTCCTGATTGTGCTTATGCTTTTCCTGCGTCCAGCCGTTGCCTTTTGGGTGGCGGTCGGCATTGCGGTTGCTTTTGCAGGCGCCTTTATCTTGATGCCGGCGACTGGTGTTTCATTGAATTTTCTGTCGATTTTCGGATTTCTTCTTGTGATCGGAGTGGTCGTTGATGACGCGATTATTGTCGGCGAGAGTATTCACAACCAGGTGGAAGACGGCGTCAAAGGCGCAGACGCATCGGTGCTAGGCACACAGCTTGTCCTTAAACCAGTGTTCTTTGCAGTCCTGACGACAATGATTGCATTTTCACCGTGGTTATTTATTGGCGGCGGTACAGCACAATTTACACGTCAGATTAGTTTGACGATCATGTACGCTCTTGGATTTTCGTTGATCGAAGCGTTTTTGATCTTGCCGGCGCATCTTTCACATATGAAGCCGCAGAACAAGAATGGCGTCTATTACCGGTTACAACGCGGTTTTGCGGAAGGTATATTGACATTTGCCGATAGGGTTTACCGGCCGATCATCAAGCTGGCGCTGCGGTTACGCTATTTTACAGTTGCCGGGTTTGTTGTCAGCTTCGCCGTTGCATTCGCGCTGCTGTCGCAAGGGTGGGTTTCATTCAAATTCATGCCCGAAATTCAGGGCACATTTATCTCTTTGAATGTCCGTCTCCCAGAGGGGTCCTCGTTTACACGCACAGAGCAAATTTATGACGAGGTTGAGCACGCAGCAAACAACTTGAAAGACAGGCTCGGCAAGGCAGGAGAGCTCGATTACGTTCAGTCTATTTATATTGCGGCCGACGAAGGTGAAGTGACGTCCTATGTCACGATTGTCGATGCAAATAACAGAACAGAATCAACGAAACAGGTTGCGGAAATGTTTCGCGAGGAACTTGGGGAAATTCCTGATGCGGAAGAAATTAATATCGGCTTCACGCAAAACGACGGTGGGCCAGACCTTTCTTTTGGCGTCCAGGCCGATGATCTTGAAGATCTAAGGCTGGCGACAGTCGACTTGCAGAACTATCTGCGGACACTGCCGGGCGCCTTTGATGTGCGCAACAATCTCCAGTCAGCGACGCCCGAACTTCGCATCGAGTTGAAGCCTGGGGCGGAGCGGTTTGGCATCACCTTGGCTGAAGTCTCGCGCCAGGTGCGTCAGGCTTTTTACGGCGAGGAAGTACAGCGTCTACCCCGCGAGGGCCAGGATGTGCGGGTTATGGTGCGCTATCCCAAAGCCGCCCGCGAATCGCTCACAACCGTCGAGAGCATGCGCATTCGCACCGCGGATGGCCGCGAAGTGCCGCTTTCGGCGGTGGCGGATGCGAAATTTGCACCGAGTTTCAAGCGGATTGACCGCCGTGACCGCCAGCGTTCTTCGAGGATCACGGCGGAACTTCGTGAGGGGGTTGATCGCGCGGCGCTGATGAAGATCTACCGTGAGGAGTTTGTTCCCGAGTGGACCCGTCGTCACCCTGGGGCGTCACTTGTCCAGCGCGGTGATGCGGAAGAGCAAGCTGAGTTCATGGGTGAATTTCTATCGCTTTACGTGGTTGCTCTGTTTGCCATGTATATGGTCCTCGCGATTGCGTTTTCGTCCTATTGGCAACCGGCGCTAATTATGACCGCGATTCCGTTCGGATTTATGGGCGCAGCGTTTGGCCATTTCATATTCGATCTTGATTTTGCACTATTTTCCTTCTTTGGGGTTGGTGCGGCTTCCGGTGTTGTGGTCAACGATAACCTGGTGCTGATCGACTACGTCAATCGGTTACGCGCAAAAGGCGAGGGCGCCTATGCTGCACTGGTCAAAGCGGGTGTTGGACGGTTCCGGCCGATTGTGTTGACGTCGTTTACGACCTTCATCGGCCTCTTGCCGATCATGTTTGAAAGTTCGACGGATGCGCAATTCCTGAAGCCGACGATTGTGTCGCTCGCCTTCGGCGTATTTTTTGCGATGTTTGTAACGTTGATCTTCGTTCCGGCGATGTATGCGGTAGGCGCTGATATTGCGCGGTTCTATCGCTGGGCCTGGACCGGCGAGAAACAGCCTAATATTGGTGAAGGCGCGTCGGCTGACAGCGATTATGGCGAGCCGGTTCATGGTAGGGATGGGCCGCAGGACGACCAGACCGGGCGCGCCAACCCGCTTTGGGGGCCGGCTGAATAAGGGCGAATCGGCAGAATCAATGCCCCCATACAACCTAAGGGTGTTAACCTTATGTTAAGACCTTGATGAGAAGTTAAGAGTATCTTCTCCCGAGAAGATACCCCACCATACCCCACGACAGTGAGTACCGGCCGCGTTTTTCCCCAAAACGCGGCCGTCTCATATCATTGTTCAGGATATGCGTGCGCACGCCGGAAACTTTACCAAAGGCCCAAAAAGGGAGTGGATTCGGTCGAAAGCCTTTGCTATATCCGCCGCCTTAGAGCGGTATTCCCCGGTAGCTCAGTTGGTAGAGCAGCTGACTGTTAATCAGCTTGTCACTGGTTCGAGTCCAGTCCGGGGAGCCATTTTTAAAACTATAATAAAAACAAATGCTTAGGCTGTTAAGAATTCGTCGCTGGATTTGAATGTGCATCCCGTGCTGCTCCAGTACGATTATTTTTATGTCCGCTATCGAACAATTATTTCCATAACATATT
>JAJFFX010000113.1 GCA_021776455.1 Hyphococcus sp.
TCATCAAGGATAACGCGGCGCAGGCCTTTGAAATAGTTCGCCGCATCCGGTGATGCGAGCAGCAGCGACAGGCTCTCCGGCGTGGTCATTAAAATATCCGGCGGCTGATGTTTCTGGCGCAGACGGCGCGCGGGCGGTGTATCGCCGGTCCGGGTCTCAATCGCGATATCGAGGCCCATTTCCTCAACCGGCGTTTGCAGGTTGCGGGCGATGTCGACAGCCAGCGCCTTCAAGGGTGAAATGTAAAGCGTGTGCAGGCGGCCTTCGCTTGGAGCTTTGCGCTGATCGAGCTCAATCAGGCTCGGCAAAAACCCGGCCAGCGTCTTACCGCCGCCGGTGGGGGCAATCAACAGATGCGACAGCCCCGCACGATCAGCAGCGACGCATGCAAGCTGGTGTGGACGCGCGCGCCAGCCCCGTGACGCGAACCAGTCCGCAAATTTTGGCGGTAAAACCGTGTCAGGATTTTCTGGACCATCGACCATTTCGAAAGGATAGAGCGACAGCCGCAGCGCTCAATAGGTAATGCCGTCTTTTTTTGCAGCGCCTTAGATTGGATCTCATTCAGGAAACAACGACATAAATTGACGCGTCTTGATCGCCGTCGGCTATGGAGACTTGGGTGACCGCTCTTCGATAGCCAGCGCCTTCAAATTCATCGAGACGGCGCCAGTAATCAGGCCAACTGTTTATGGTTAGGACGACCAGGCGCAAGGGTTCCGTAAGTCGCCAGGCATGTATCTGCTGATTTCTTCAAACTCGCCGCCGTCATGGGCTTCACTTTCGTCGTCTCAACGTAATGAGGTTCTGATAGCAGAAAAAACGGCGCTACTGACGCGGCGGCATAATGCACTCAGGCCGCCTTAAGGGTCTTAACTTTCTTCCGCCTTAAAGGTTCTGCGCCGACCATGACGAACAGCATCGGGATCGACAATAGCGAGTTGGTCCGTGAAAAGAGCATCGCGATTTTGTCGGCCTTGTATCGGCAACAATAGCTCTATCACCGCCATTCGTCATCGCTCAAATCAAATCGCGCCTTACTCGCCTCCTGAAAAGGAAACGCGGACCCTATTTTGCACAAGGAAAACAATCCGCTAAATTGGGTTTACACCCTAATAATTAGATAAACTCGAAATAACGAGGTCTTAACGCGCCCCTGCCAAACTGTCGGGTGCAGGCAAACTGTCTGGAGAGAACAAGCTGTAAAATATGAAGAAACCGACAGCACACAAACCCGCCGGCTTGATGGCAAAGCTTGCCAGGTCTTTGAAGGTAGATTTGCTGTTGTTGCAGCTCACCGGGAAGATGTCTCCTGGCGCGGTCCGGCGGATGCAACACCATTGCGACGCATGTTCCAGTTCTGAACTCTGCAGTCGCCTGATAGACAACGAAGGCGGCAAAACGGCTGAACCGCCTGAGTTTTGTCCGAATAGAAAGCTGTTTCTGGCGCTGATGAATGGCGAGCAAAGGCGCGAAATTTGGCGTTTATATCGCTTGAGGAACCAGTAGCCGGGCAGGCTGTGGTCCCACGGCCTTTTGCCCTGCACAGCTCGTAACAATATTCAGGCCGGCCCACCGAAGCGGGCCGGCCAGAAATATAAAATGTCGCGGTGACCTTAAAGGTTCTGCGCGCCAACCATGCAGAACAGCATCGGTATTGACAGCAGCGTGTTGGTCCGTGAAAAAAGCATCGCGACTTTGCCGGCTTTGGCTTTGTCGTCGGCTGCGATGTCGGGATATTTGTTGTCGATGTTGAGGACTTTTTGCTGGTTCGGCCAGATGATGAACCAGACATTGAACCACATGATAATTCCGAGCCACATGCCGATGCCGATCAGCACCTGATTGCGCACGAACCCTTCGGCGACGCCAAGGGTCAGCGCATTAACGATATAGCCGTTGAGCATGCCGAGAATGAGCCCGGTGACGATGGTCCCCATCGCGCCCCAGCGGAACCAAAACAACGCCTTGGGCGCAATATGTTTGCCGATCGCCGGTTTTTGATCATCAGGAATGCTCGGCATGGTCGGGATTTGGACGAAGTTGAAATACCATAAGAGGCCGACCCACATTACCGCGGACAGAACATGCAGCCACCGAAACAGGAACCGCCAGAAAACTCCGTCAATCGTGCCGCCCCAGGAGGCGACATAGACAATAAAGAGCAATAGCGTGAGGACGCAGCCTACCAGTACAGTGTTGCGCAAACTCGATAATATCGACGCCATCTTTTGATCTCCTGTTTATGCTATCCGGCGCTGGCCTATTGGCGGCGCCACGGGCATTTTCTGCAAAATAACAATCGTAACAAATGATTAGAGCGTGAGTCTGGCGCCGCTGACAAGGGTTTGCGGCCCTATCGCTATGGCCATTTTTGCCCCCGATCACATGCGCGCATCAGTTACGGCTTCTCAGATCGGGCAAGTCAGGCAATACTCATCGGCAACCCCTCCAATCAGGAAACTCTCCCCATGACGACACCAAAGCCCGGCGACAAGTCGGAAACCCCGCAATGGTCCTCGCGATATGCGTTCCTGATGGCGGCCGTCGGCGCGGCGGTCGGGCTCGGCAATCTGTGGCGGTTTCCGTTTCAGACCGGACAAAATGGCGGCTCGGCGTTTGTGCTGGTCTATCTCGTCTGCGTCGCCTTTATCGTCTATCCGATCCTGATCGGCGAGATTGCGGTCGGTCGGCGCAAGGGGCTATCCGCCGTCGGATCAACGCGCGAGCTGGCCAAAGATGTCGGCGCCTCGCCGTTATGGGGTGTGATTGGCCTGATCGGCATCCTGGCGAGCTATCTGGTGCTAACCACTTATAGCGTTATCGCCGGACGGATCATTTCGTATTCAATTATGTCCTTTGCTGGAGAGTTCGCCAACACCGAGCCTGACGCGCCGCGCACGCTTTATAACGGAACCGGGCATGCAATTTTCTGGCATACAATCTTTATGGGGATTACTGCACTGATTGTCGCGCGCGGGCTGATCAAAGGCGTCGAGCGGATGGTGACGATTTTTATGCCGCTGTTTTTTGTGATGCTGGCGGGGCTTAGCATTTATGCGCTGACCACGGGCGCCGCGAGCGCTGCGATAGATTATCTCTTTGCGCCCCGGTTTAACGAACTAACGCCTGAGGTCTTGCTCGCCGCTATGGGACAGGCGTTTTACTCCATGGCTGTCGGCTCGGCGGCGATGATCACATACGGCGCCTATCTCAATCGAAAAGAGAGCATCGTTGAGAACAGTGCGATCATCGCCGGCGCCGACACGCTTGTGGCGCTGGTCGCCGGGCTGATGATCTTCCCCGTCGTGTTCGCCTTCAGTCTCGATCCCACCGCCGGCATGGGGCTGATTTTCAGCGCCCTGCCCGCCGTCTTCGCCGGTATGCCGGCCGGCCCGATCATCGGCGGGTTGTTTTTCTTTCTCGCTTTCATTGCAGCGCTCACAACATCAATCAGTATGCTGTTGATTACGGCGGTTTTCATCGAGGAGTGGCAAGGCTGGAGCCGCATTAAGTCTGTTGTTATTCTTGCAACCGTCGCCTGGGCGGCGGGTGCGGCGAGCGTTTCGTTTCATGGTATGTCAGAAATGATCGACTTCCTCGCCGGCAGTCTATTCCTGCCGCTCGGCGGGCTGCTCGGCGCCATCTTCGTCGGCTGGATCGTGCCGCGTACAATCATGCGCGATGAGCTGCACAATTCCAGTGGCAGATTTTTCGGCTATTGGCGGTTTTTAATCCGTTACCTCGCGCCGGTTGCCGTCGCGGTGATTTTGGTGTTGGGAATTGCAGCGAAGTTTTGACGGACACTCTGGCGCCCATCTAACCCCCGAAGCGGCGTCGCGCAATCAGCCGGGCTTAATGATCATCTTGTGAACAGAGATGATGTAGGCGACCGCCTTGCTGTCGCCGCTGGTTGCGCTTGCAAATGAGTCCTTAAGCTCCTCAAGGGCATTCCTGCCCTGCTCGCTCTTTTCCATTGTGGTGCGCAACTCATCTATCATGCGCGCGAGATCTTCGGGGGCGATGTCCGCGTCTTCCACGCGCGCCTTGGTCTGATTTTCCTCTATGGTCTCACGAAACGCCCTGATGACAATGTCCTCCTTTGCATTGAGGGCGTCAATTGAATGCACAGAAATGACTTTGTTAGCATGTTTGTGAACATCTTCGCCGGAAATTGATTTTAACAAGGCGAGCAACCCGACAAGATCGCTCGCGCACTCATTGAGGTGTTCGGCGTTTAATATGTTGCCGGTATGCACATAAAGAAGCCGCCAGCTTTCAGGCAGCTTTTTTTCAGATGCGGCGACGTCCTTAGTGATCCTGATATAATTTAGAAAACGGCCGGCCGAGCCTTTCAGGGTTTCGATGAGTTGCTGTTTTTCGTTTTCGAATCGCAAATTTAAGTTTTTGCGCGCGCCGGTTTGCGCAACAGACGCCCGTGAGACCATCAGCTCAAGGAGAATGCGCGCCTCCTGCAAGCCATCGACGATTTCCGTTTCTCGCCGATATTCCGCTGACTGCATATAAAGCGCAATGACGAGGCCGATGGTGGCAATTATCAGCGCAAGCGACGCGCTAATAGCGTTTGAGTTTTCCGCGCTCCCGATAACCAGATTGCCCACCGGGAGAAACAAAAGCGCAAAACTCACCGCAACAGCGGTTAGCGCTAATATCAACACCAATAGTGTAAGGAAGTTCAGTCTTTTCTTCATCGTTTCCCCTCAGTCCTTGCAAAATCTCAGCGGGAAACGTTACTCCCACGCCTCAGTCTCCAGCGCCAGCGCGTGCAGCTCGTCGCCCATGCGGCCTAACGGTCAGGGGCAACTGGAATGAATAAATTACTCATAATTTACGGATCAATCCAAAAATTACACCCCCCAATGCTCCACCTCCCCACCCTAAATGTACTCGTAGAAAATATGACCACAACGATTCACGATCAAAATTTGGGGGTATGCTCATCAGAATAATGCCGGCAAAACCAGCCAAGGCGCCGACAATAACATAAGCAATGAGATGGGGTCGTTTTCCTAACCGTTCAAAAAATATAGAAAAACCGATTGCGAAGGGCGCCGCAAATATCGTGACGATAATTGCGTACACTAGTAACCAGCGTGAGCTATCAATCCAATATTTGATGGAGTGGACATCACCGTGTTCACTCTCAATGCCGTTACAAAAGTTACAATACCAATTTTCGAAAGAGGGTGCGATCCAGAAAAGGATCGCACTTACTGCTACAGCAGCAAAATACGCAAGCATCCATTTTGATACTTTTCTCAAGCTTCCCGCGCTTCCGTCTCCAACGCCAGCGCATGTAGCTCGCCACCCATGCGGCCTTTCAGGGCTTTGTATACCAATTGATGTTGCTGGATGCGGGTTTTTCCGTTGAACGCCGCCGAGGTGACGCGAGCGCGGTAATGATCGCCGTCGCCGGCGAGGTCTTCGATTTCGATGTCCGCATCAGGCATCGCGTCGAGAACAAGTTTTTTAATATCATCAGCAGCCATCGGCATTGGGCTAGTCTCCTTTTTCATTCCGGCATTCATATAGTCCGGCAGCGCAGCTTCCCACAGATCGCTAAGATCGAGCAACGACAGGGCGTCAGTCTCGTCGAGCAAAATATCCGGCCCGCCGAAACGCCCAAGCTTTGACGCCTGAACGCCGGCCATCGCGGATTTTAGTAGTAGCGTGTCGGCGGCGGCAGGCGTTGCGGCGACGAGATAGCGGGCCTGGTCTTCGCCGAACCAGAACGCAGCTTTGCGTTGCTTGACCGGGGTTGCAAGGTTAAGCCCGCGCCCCGCCGCCAGCGCCATTTCCGCCGCTGCGACCAGCAAGCCGCCATCAGACACATCGTGGCAGGCGGTGACCAGGCCTTCATCAATCCGCTTGCGGACTAACTCGCCAGTCTTGCGTTCAGCGTCAAGGTCAACCGACGGCGGCGCGCCCTCTTCTATGGCAAACAGCTCGCGCAAGTATAGCGACTGGCCGAGATGCCCACGCGTTACGCCAATGGCGATCAGCTCCTCGCCCGCCTCGGCGCCGCCAACGCGCATTGCCTTGGAAACATCCTCCAAAACGCCAACGCCGCCAATCGCCGGGGTCGGCGCAATCGCCTCTCCATTGGTTTCATTGTAAAGTGAGACATTACCGGAAACCACCGGATAACCGAGCGCCTCGCAGGCTTCTGCGATGCCGTCGATCGCGCCGACAAATTGCGCCATGATCTCCGGGCGCTCGGGATTGCCGAAATTGAGGCAATTGGTAATCGCCAGCGGCGCAGCGCCGGTTGCACAAATATTGCGATAGGTCTCGGCGACCGCCTGCTTGGCGCCTTCATGGGGGTCGGCCTTTACGTAACGAGGCGTGACATCCGTGGTGATTGCCAACGCCCGCGCAGTTCCATGGACGCGCACCAGCGCCGCATCACCGCCGGGCGCGATCACCGTGTCGCCCATCACTGAGTGGTCATATTGCTCCCAGATCCAGCGCCGCGAACATAGATCCGGCGCGGTCATCAGTTTTGCCAGCGCCGTCAGCATGGTGTCGCCGCCGGCGGTCTCTGCGAGCGCTACCGTTTCTTCATTGTGCTCAACGCTCGCCGCCTCAACCATACCCGAGGCGGCGAGGTTGTTTGCGGCTTCCTCAAACCCTGAAAAGGCGACGCCCTCCGGCTTGGAGCGTGCATATATCCGCACCTCGCCAGCACTCATCGTCAGGCCGACGGCGTCAACCAGATCGCCGTCGCTGAGCCGATCGCCGATCAGGGCGTCAGCAATGACGCGCATTTCCTGATCGCTTTTGCCGGGCGCCTTGAGGACGGCTTGCGCTTCGCGATAGGTCACCGTCGGGTCTTCAAGCAACGCAGGCTTTTCAAGCGCGCCATAAGGCCGGTCATAATTCGGCGCGCCATCGGCCAGCGGCGGGACCGGCATATCTGCGGCGACCTCGCCTTTGTGCTTGATCACAAGCCTGCCGGTATCCGTAGTGACGCCGATAACTGCGAAATCAACGCCCCATTTGTCAAAGATTGCGCGGGCGCGCTCTTCTTCGCCCGGCTTCAGCACCATCAACATGCGCTCCTGGCTTTCCGACAGCAGCATCTCATAGGCGGTCATGTTCTCTTCGCGTTGCGGGACATGATCGAGGTCAAGCTCAAAGCCGCCCCCACCCTTCGCTGCCATCTCAACCGACGACGAGGTCAATCCTGCCGCACCCATGTCCTGAATGGCGATAATTGCATCGGACGCCATCAGCTCAAGGCAAGCCTCAAGAAGAAGCTTTTCCGTAAACGGATCGCCGACCTGCACGGTCGGGCGTTTCTCGTCCGAGGCGTCATCAAACTCTGCCGACGCCATGGTCGCGCCGTGAATGCCGTCGCGGCCGGTCTTGGAGCCAACAGAGACAACCGGATTGCCGGCGCCGCGGGCGGCGGAATAAAAAATCTTATGCTTTTCCGCAATGCCGACCGTCATCGCATTGACTAAAATGTTGCCATTATAGCCATCATGAAAGTTGGTCTCGCCGCCGACCGTCGGCACGCCCATGCAATTGCCATAGCCGCCAATGCCGGCAACCACGCCAGAGACCAGATGCCGGGTTTTGGGATGGCCCCAACCGCCAAAGCGCAGCGCGTTGAGGTTCGCGACCGGGCGGGCGCCCATGGTGAAAACATCGCGCATGATCCCGCCAACGCCGGTCGCCGCCCCCTGATAGGGCTCAATAAAAGACGGGTGGTTGTGGCTTTCCATCTTGAAGATGGCGGCAAGGCCTTCACCAATATCAATGACGCCGGCATTCTCGCCAGGACCGCAAATCACCCAGGGCGCGCTAGTGGGGAGTTTTTTCAGATGCCTGCGCGAGGATTTGTAAGAACAGTGTTCCGACCACATGACCGAGAAAACGCCAAGTTCAACTAAGTTCGGCGCGCGACCCATATGCTCTTTGACGCGGTCATATTCTTCCGGCGTCAGGCCGTGCTCGGCGACAATTTCGGGCGTGATGGTGGTCATGAAAGTTCCTGTGTCTGGCCTATGCTCTGGCGGCGCAATCTGCCCCGTAGATGATCGGCGTTTGCGCGCCTGGTCGGTGATTAAAGCAAACCCCATATGCCGAATACGGGTTCAATATGCCAGTTGATCCATCCGTGCAAATTAATGCGCGCCGGGATTAGGACTGCCTGTAGAGATAATCATCTGCAAGCCCCAAGCGACGGCAAGATTGCGCCGCCGGGCCGGAGCGCAAAATCAGCCGGTCCGCGCGCCTTGCCATCCGCCGCACAACGCGCCGTTCAAACGGGCGCAGCCCATAGCTTGTGTCCAGACCGAGTATCTCTCGGACTTCGCCGGGAATAATGTCCACGGCGGCGCGAACAAGCGAGTGTTGCGCCAGTTGTGCAGGTTGCGGGAAAGCCGGCGCTTTCTTCATGATGGACAGAAATTCAAAAATGATATCCGAGCGCTCAAAGCGCGGCTTCATGGCGGCGAAAAGTTCGTGCAACTCATCCAGTGACGCCGGCGCATCGGTTGCACCATAAAGCGCCGCCGTGGTTTGGCCTTCTCTATAATAACGGTTTTGATCGTCATCGCTGAGTGGCGCTACATAAGAGGAGTAGGCTTCGAGAAATCCGAACCCCGCCGTTGCCTGCACCCAGGTGAGGAGCGTGGGATCACTGGCGGCATAAGGCTCGCCCGAGGGGGTGACGCCGGCGATGACACGATGGCGACGATTGACGCCGTCTATCATCGCCCGCGCGACGCTCTGGGCGCCATAGACCGTGACCATCGCCGCCAACCCGGTGCGTTTCAGTCTGGTGACCGGATCGCGCCGGAAAGATGTGTTATCCCAAACGCCGGCGCGCACCCGCGGCTCGGCGAATTCCAAAATCACCGCCGCAACGCCGCCGATAAAAAGAGAAGCCGGATTTTTAAATATCCGCCAGGAAACCGATGTCGGCGCATTGATCGCCGGCTCTCCGCAAGGCTTAGCAAAATCAACGCTCAAAAGCCGGTCATCTTTAAGGTAGACCGCCGCCGCCTGGTCAAGGCGGTTTTCAATCGTCCGCTTAACCCGCGTTTTCAGCGCCGCTACCGGCATTGCTTCCACCCACCAATCAACATCCCATACCTACCCTTACTATAGCGAAAAACTGAACCCAAGTGTGGCAATAGAGCGACGGTTTTGGGTTCATTCACATTAGCGCGACAGGCGCGAATTGGCTTGATGTTCGCGTCAGATCAATTACCGCTAACGGCAGGGACCCGCGAAAGGCGCGATGATGAATATTCAAGACAATGTAAAAGACTATTACGGCAAGGTGTTGACCGCGACGTCGGACCTCCAGACCAGCGCCTGCTGCACCATGGACGCGCCGCCCGATTATCTCAAAACCGTCCTTGCAAATATCCACCCTGAAGTCTCCGCGCGATATTATGGCTGCGGCCTGGTGGCGCCGCTGGCGCTTAAT
>JAJFFX010000114.1 GCA_021776455.1 Hyphococcus sp.
CGCCGGATCGCCGCCAAACGCTTCAATGTTTTCACGCACCCATTTGAGCGAGGCCATCAGATCCAGCAACGCAAAATTCGCCGCCGCATCTTCCGGCGTCTCCGCGCTCTCGCGCACGGCGCCGTTAGCAAACCAGCCAAACGGCCCGAGCCGGTATTGCACCGGCACGATGATGACGTCTTCTTTGAGTGCAAGCTTTGATCCGTCATAGGACGATGACCGGCCCCAGACATTGGAGCCGCCATGAATCCAAACCATGACGGGAAGCTTTTTATCTTGTGCATTGGCGCGCGCATCAGGCGGCGCATAAATGTCGAGCGTCAGGCAATCTTCCGAGCCGATAAACAGCCCCGGCTCCAAGCCTTCGCTGGCATTGAGGCCGTTGGTCATCTGCGCGCAGCGCTCGCCGAACTGGGTTGCATCCCGCCCTTCGGACCAGCCTTCCGACGGTCGTGGCGCACGCCAGCGCAGATCACCAGCCGGCGACGCCGCGAAAGGCAGCCCACGCCAGGAATGGGCGCCGGCCTCAGTCGTCAGCCCGATAATCTCGCCGCCAGCAATCACCCGCACCGTCGCCTCATCCGGCGTCGCCAGCGTCGGTTCCGGCGCCGCGGCCCGCCCACAAGCGGCAAGCAACATAACGGCGGCAATCGATAAAAACTGTTTCATCTGTGTCTTCTCCAACGCTGGCGGTTTTTTTAATGATCCGCCATTTTCACTCCCGCGAACAGGGTTTTTTACAGTCCGAGAGCCCAAAACGGCGCAATTAAACGGCTCGCGAGCGCCGGTTTCGAAACCGGCGGTTAACGAACCCGCCTTAGATTGTGGGTTCATGACGGTCGCAACCTTTTGCGTCCGCCAATAGGGAGCGCGCGCATGCCGTCCGAAAAGCCATCTTTCGCTCAAGCCATGGGCCGAAAAAATAAGAAAACCGACGCCGACGACGGCGCCTTTACGATCTTAATCGCCGAAGACAATGAGGTTAACCTCAAGGTCATGCAGGCGCTGCTGTCGAAATTCGACGCCAAGCTGATCCTGGCCAAAGACGGCCGCAAAGCCGTCAGCCTGTTCAGGACCCGCAAGATCGATTTGATCTTGATGGATATCAATATGCCGCTAATGGACGGGCTTGAGGCGACCAAGGAAATCCGCGTGATCGAACGCGAGAACGGCGCCGCGCAAACGCCGATCGTCGCCGTCACCGCGCATGTCAAGCCCGCCGACCAGCATGTCTGTATCGCCGCCAGCATGAACGACTATCTGCACAAGCCGGTCAAAGACGATGATTTGAAACGCACCTTCCAAATCTGGGCGCCGGGACTGTCGTTTGCACGGCCCGCTAAAGATGCAGGCGCGGTGTCTGCGGCGTAATACCAAATTATCCTAGCCGCTCATGCCCGCGAAGGCAGGAATCCAGCAAAGTCATCATGCCGCGCGCAGCGCGACTGTTTTCAAAAACTGGATGCCGACTTTTGTCGGCATGAGCGGTGGAAAGACTTGTGGATGCCCGGAATGGAGATGGATGGGAACCATCAACCTCCGGGCATGACAATGACCCATTCGCACCCGGGTCCGATTTTAACAGAATTCCAGAGAACTGTTAAATCCTGCACGGTGGCCGTAACTTCAATTCACTGAAACTGTTCGGATTCTTGACCAGGCGCAGCGTCGAGATTTAACGCTATTGGTAATAGTGTTAAATGGTCCTGCGTGAACGACCGCATTTCGAGATTATCGGTCACTGTGATCGCCGCAGTCGACCGATCATTATTGGCCCTTAGCCGACAGTTGCATGTTTGGCTGCGAGCGTCTGATTTACTTCTGTTTTCGCACTCACTCGGCTGTTGACGTTCGCCGCGAAAATCGCGTTCGCACTGCGTAATATACTGTCCAGACAATGACGGCGATCACGGGCGCTGACAGAAACTCCGGCGTTCTCAATATTTCTGGCAGGACGTGGTTGTTGCCGAAGAAAAATATCCCCGTTGCAAGGAAGAACGAGAACCCCATGCGCCAGACATGCCTTGTGATGCGCCGCTGCTCGCTGGGTGCACCTGCCGAATTGAAGGAAAGATCAAAAGCGAAAATCAGAAAAGCGGTCATTGCGATCACATAGAACGCCGCCGGTGGCAGCTCGTTCAACACGCCGCCTGGCGCAGCGGTCGCCTTCGAGCCGCCAAACACTGCGCCGATGGTGATCGCGGCGGAGACCAGGGGCGACGCCTTGTTCACGATCTTTCCGGCATAGCTCTTCTTGGCCGCCGTCGCCCAGCCTGTAATGACCGCATGAAATGCGATTGCGGATAGAAATACAGTGAACAGGATGTCTCGCGCAAAAGAGAGCCAGAGACCGCTCATGGTCAGCAACACCATGGTGACAACGAAAATTGCGCCCGCGCTTCGATGAATGCGCGCGCCCTTACGCGCCGCGAATGCGGTAAAACCGACAATGACGGCCAGACACCCAACGGCGAAATGGGCGGCTGCGAGAAAGGTTGGTTCGTTCATTCGGCGCCCGGTAATGGCGCACGCCGGGCCAGGGTGAACGCGAGCCAGAACAGCATCAGGACGATGATGATCAGTTCCGGGAGAGACAGAAGGCCGGAATCCCGGATTGCCTTTGGAAAGGCGCTGGCGCCGGGGCCTGTGAAGGCGGAGCCAGCTGCGATGAAAAAGCCAAAACACATGCGCCAGAGATGGCGTGCGATCCGATGGCGGTTGGAAAGCGATTTTCGGAAGATGAGGCTGGCGTCGCCGATGACGGCAAGCCCTGCCATTCCAGCAAGATAGAAATAGTCCTCTGCCGGAAAACCGAAGAATGCTCCATCCAAGCTCGAATTAGCCTGCAACCCAATGCCAATCAGGGTAGCGGCATTGACGATATTGATGGCGCCGAGGACCCATTGCGCCGGGCCCGGTTGCGATCTGGAGCGGGCTGTCAACCAGCCGCTCGCGATCAGGGTCAGGGCCAGAATGCCCGCATGAAAAGTGATGTAAAGACTATCAGCTTTGAAGAGACCTAAAACAGCGCCGAGCCCAGATGAGATCACCATGACCGCAACGAAAAGGCGGCCAGCGCCAATATGAATGGGAGAGCCTTTTTGTGCGGCGAGGGCAATTGCCCCGGCCAACACAGAGAGGGTGCCGAACCCGACATGGGCGATAATCATAAGATCAGGAAGTTCCAGCATGAGCTTTCCATTTTCAATAGCGCGACAAACGGTCGGCGCGGCTTACGGCGCTTGAATCTGCTTGTGTATTTCAGGCAATATCAATCATGGGTCGTCCGCGCGGGACGGGGCGAACCGTTGCGCGCTGTAATTGCGTCATTTGCGGACTGCCTGAAATGGACGTAGGCGGGTGCGATGCAAAACAACATGATGATTGCGCTTTCTGCTGCGACCGTAGGTATTGCGATAACCGGCATATTGTCGGCCTTTCGCGGCGTTGGCCTATCAACGGCGCGCGCTCGTCTTGCCGCTGTTTTTTCGCTTTTTGCAGGGATTGTTGCGCTTCCGCTTGTCGTCGCATTCATGCCCGAACTCTACGTGTTCTACATGCCTTTGATGCTGCCCATGCTGCTGGGCTTGCCGCCTACGGTTTATCTTTACGTCGACGCGCTGGCATCCGACCGTGGCGCCAGGCATTCTGATTGGCGTCATGGCATTCTTCCGCTCGTCGGCTTGACTGTGGCGGCTGGCTTTTGGCTACTTTCCGCGACGCAGCGAACGACAATGCTGGTCGAAGGAGCCCTGCCTCCCGGTGCAGCGCCGCTAACGCTTGCCGTCGCAACTTTCGCACTGATTGTCATCTGGATGCTCGCTTCCTTTGGGTATCTTCTTGCCGCTCTGAAACGGCTTGGATCATTTCGACGGCGGCTCAGAGATGTATACTCAAATGTCGGACATCGTGAGTTGCGCTGGATCGACTGGCTGATGGGATTTCTCGTCGTCTTGTGGGGGGCCGCTGGCGCAGCGCTATTGAGCGACAATTTGGGATCAGACCCGTTGCTACCAGAGGAACTCGTGCTTGCCCTCACTGCGGGGCTGATGTTGTTTCTAAACACTGTGGCGCCGATCACCGCCCCGACACCGGAGGAAGAACCCGAACCGGATGCACCGGCCCTCGCGACGAAGATGGACAATCGCGTCGTAGAAAAGTACGCCCGGTCCGCCCTATCGGACGACCTTGCAGAAAAACTGGCAGTACGTATCGAGGCCGCCATGCGCGACGATCAACTCTATCTCGATCCCAACCTCTCTCTACAAAAGCTATCGCGTCATGTGGGTGGCGCGCAAAATATGGTTTCACAAACTCTAAACGCACGGCTCGGATCATCTTTTTTCGACTATGTCGCCCATTGGCGCATTGAAGCTGCGAAGCCGCTCATCTGCGCAGGGAAATCTTCGATTCTGAACATTGCGATGGACGTTGGCTTTAATTCCAAATCCACTTTCTACAAAATGTTCAAGAAAGAGACAGGCATGACACCAAAAGCCTTTCGCGAGGCGAGTGCGGATCATTCGCAACGCGCTTAATGGCCGCCCCGACGCCGAAAGCTGCCGTCCAGTTCTCTGGACCCAATGACCGTTGTTGGCGAGTTTTAGCCAGTCGATCCACGACGTTTGAATGACCGCTTTGTCAAGTAATCGTGACGGTCACCATTACCAAAATTTGCGACAATCTTAATTGTGCGTCGCCACTTCCGTTTTGCGCGGCGCGCGCATTGCAAACTCGCCCTCACCCTTCCCCCAGCGTCTCCATCACCGAGAAGATATCCTTGTCCCCTCTTCCGCACATGTTGAGCAATAG
>JAJFFX010000115.1 GCA_021776455.1 Hyphococcus sp.
TGGTTCCCAAAACCGTTCAAACAAAACACAGCTTCGGTCGATAGCGCCGGCTACCGTCTTGTCGGCGTCCGCAAGCGCGATACCCGCTGCTTTTACGTAATCCCAAACTTTCGTATCCGGAACGCGCCATTGTTTATCGAACACCCAGAACGGGATCGGCCCTTCATTCATCCGCACAGTCCAGCGTTTTCCGGTCTTCACATCAACAAACGGATAGGCGGCAAAGGGCGGGCCTTTCAACGCATCTACCGAACCAACCGTATCAAGAAACGCCAGCGCCGACTTATTCCCCGACATAATCAGATGATTGCCATTGTCGATATCGCGCTCGAGATGTTTGTCATAAAACGACCGGCAGCGACCGCCCGCTTGCCTAGCGCTTTCATAAATCATCACACGATGTCCGCTCTCAACCAGACGAGCGCCGGCAGCAAGCCCCGCCAGTCCGGCGCCAATGATATGTACGCGGCTCATTCTTTGCGGCCAAAAAATAAAGGAAAAACAGGAATTACGGCGCCCTCAACTTTGGCGCCACGAACCAGCGTGCAGCAATTAATATTTTTTGCAATTTTGATAGCTCTGGCTTGGGGTGACCATTGTCCCATCCGCGCGCTGTCATCATATTGAGATAATGCTCATATATGCCCATCATCAGGAGGGCCGGGCGCAGCACCTTCCAGTCAAGATGTTCGAGCGCTGCACGCGTAGCTGTAAACTTCTCACGCGCTACCGCCGCTAATTCTTCACGCACTAGCGGCAGGCCGCGCGCAATACCGATAACATCAGGATTGAGCGGACAGTCATATTTTTTGAGCAGCTCCGCCGGCAGATAAAGTCTTCCCTCTGCCGCATCTTCTTCTACATCGCGCAATATATTGGTGAGTTGCAGCGCGTCACCCAGCGACAAGGCAAAATCTTCCGCCGCCTTACTCCGCGGCGCGCCAAACACTGGCATCGATAACATACCCACAGCGCCGGCAGCGCGGCGCGTATAGGCAAAAAGCCCGTCCATCGTCGGTGCGATAATCGGACCCGCCGCGTCCATCTCCATGCCTTCAATGACCAGGATGAACTCCTCCTTGGGCAAATCATAATCTTTAACATGCTCCAGCAGAGCAACGCCTGTCGGCGTCGTCGGCGCGCCGCGATAAATTCGCTCAATTTCCATCCGCCATGCGCCGAGCCCGGATTGTTTCTCCTGCAGAGTTCCCGGCTCATCGGCGATATCGTCCACCTCGCGACAAAAGGCATAAATTGCATACATCGCCTCGCGCCGGCGCCGCGACAGAATGCGCATGCCAGCGCCAAACGATGTGCCTGATTGTGCGACCGTGGCCTGCGTATGCCGGCGCGCTTCGGCAAGGGATATGGCCGGCGCAGCAACGCTCATCGGCGCACGCCCCGACCAGCAGCAAAGAGACCGCCGACAGCGCCGCGCACGCCAGCCGAAGCTAGGTCGATCTTGCTAAGCGCCACGCGCGTCGCCAAAGGATCGCCCCGCCGCAACAGGGTGATCAAGCGGTCGGCGAGATTGACAATCACCGCAGATTCCATCGCCAGATGCCGCGATTGCAGCGCCCTTGGGAGTTCATGCGCAAGCGCCATCAGCTCATCACAACCGGTCAGCATACGGTCCATCACACGACGCAGCCCCGGCGTCAACGCATCGTGATCAACATCTTCAATAGACGCGCCTTCCTGCGCCATCCAGTCGCCAATGAGATAAACCCGGTCGAGGACGCGCCGGTCTTCGCCGCAATCCTGCAAATGATTAACCACCTGCAACACGGTGCAGAGCGCGTCGGAATAGAGATAGCCGTTTTTGTCCTCACCATGCAGATCGAGAAGATAGCGCCCGACCGGATTTGCTGACAGCGCGCAATAGCCGAGCAACTCGTCCCAGGTCGCATAGCGATTTTTCCTCGCATCCTGAACAAAAGCAGCAACGAGGTCGGAGCCGTGCTTTGTGGTCACGCTGGTCTCGCTAAGACTCTCACGCAGTGCATGGGCCTTGGCGAGGCGCGGGTCATGGCGCTCTTCACCGCACAGCGCTGTATCAAAAGCGCGCAATCGTAAGATTTTATCTTCCGCCGCCAGCGCTGGATTATCAGCGATATCGTCTATCGCACGCGCAAACGCATAATAGATCGCAATATGCGAGCGCAGATGTTTCGGCAACAGGAACGAGCCGACGGGAAAATTTTCGTCACCCGCACCCTTGCCGGACGGCGTCTCGCCCACCTCGCTGGCGGACTGTGGCGAGGATGTTTTCGGCGCTGTTTTCGTGGTCGCAGACATGGCCTGCACATTACGCATTTTGGCTGGTAATCCAAGCCGTTTGGCTGCGCTGAAAACGCCCTTTGCCGGCGCGGCGGAGGCGCTGTAAGCATGGGCCAATGAACATCACCCTTCTTGCCGCCGTCGCCCTCCTCGCCTGGATTTACCTCGCTCTCTTTCGCGGTATGTTTTGGCGTGCAAGCGAGCGCCTTACCACAGGTCCAGCGCCCGCCACATGGCCGGGGGTGGTCGCCATTATTCCTGCGCGAGACGAGGCCGACACTATTGGCGCCGTGGTCAGGGCCCATCTGACCTGTCGTTATCGGGGCAACTTCTCCGTCATTGTGATCGACGATCAGTCCGCGGACAGCACCGCCGATATTGCCCGTGCGGCGGCGCAAGACCAAGGCGCACATTCCCTGGCGGTTCTATCCGGCACCCCATTGCCCGATGAGTGGTCAGGGAAATTATGGGCCATGCACCAGGGCTTGGCCACAGCGCAGACCCGCGCACCCGACGCAGATTACTTTCTGCTGACCGATGCTGATATCATGTTTGCGCCGGATACATTGAGCAAACTTGTAGGCAAGGCTGAGCGCGAAGACCTCAGCCTCACCTCGCTGATGGCGCGACTAGATGCGCGCGGCTGTTGGGCGCAACTGTTGGTTCCCGCATTCATCTACTTTTTCCAGAAGCTCTATTCTTTCCCGCAAGTTAACGATCAAAACGAAAACCTCGCCGCCGCGGCAGGGGGGTGCATGCTGGTGCGGACAGACGCATTGAAAAAAGTAGGCGGTGTTGAGGCCATCAAGTCAGCACTCATCGATGATTGCGCGCTTGCCAAGCGCATCAAGAATTTAACGCCATCGACAAAAATTTGGCTGGGATTAGCGGATGACGAGGCGATGAGCTTGCGCGATAACCGGTCGTTTTCTTCACTATGGAACATGGTCGCACGCAACGCCTATGCGCAACTCGCCTTCTCACCAATACTTCTTGCGGGAACCCTGGCAGGTATGGCTCTGGTCTATCTGACAGGCCCGCTCATCGTACTGACCGTCGCATGGCACTGGAATTTTAGTGCATTTTTATATGCATCATTAGCGTGGGGCCTGATGGTCTACACTTATTGGCCAACACTAAAACTCTATGACCGCCCGCCATGGGAGGCGACTTTTCTGCCTGGAGCTGCGGGGTTATATACCATGATGACCTGTGCGTCCGCCTTGCGCCACTGGCGCGGCGTCGGCGGACAATGGAAGGGGCGAAGTTATTAGTTTGTTCATATTGGTTATCGACCGACTAAGCTTCGTTGACAAGAATATGCTCTTTATCCGTATAGTTCCTATCTTCAATCGTTGTACTGATGATTTAAACACAAGATTAACCATCAAAGCGTCTGATTACATACGCAGATAATGCGAGGATGCGATGATGAGTGACGACCTTCAGCCTTTTGGGCCGTTCTATGTAGAACTGGTCTATGAGAAAATCGGCAAACCCAACACTGACGCTATAGCTACTGCTTTTGTCGACGGTTTTTCCAGCGAAGCAGAGGCATGGCGCGCGTGCCGACGGTTACGCCGCGAACCCTTTGACGCGATTTCTACAGCCGGTGAGAATATTTTTCTAAAACCAACTCAGCTGTTGCAAATGTTCATCGCCAAAACCGCGCCGACAAATGCATTCATCTTTGCAGGCGAGTAAAAGCTACCAATCTAGTTTTTCTGCATAGGTTTTTGTGACGATAAAGACTGCGCAAGGCGCATTATGAATGAAATGCGTTGATGTATTGCCTTGGAACAGGGCGCCCCAAAAGCCTCTTTGATGCGAACCGATAACAATCAAATCCGCATCGACTTCCTCAGCAAAATCAGACACTGCCTTAGAGGCGTCGCCATCAAGGATAGTGGCGCTGGCGCCGGGCGCGTATGTCTTTGCCAGCTCGTCCAAACGCTCCTGACACACAACACGGCCCTCTTGATGGTGTTCAAGGGCTGCCCGCCCAGCGACAGCGCCAGTCACACCCATATCGGTGGCGAAGGCTGATGTCTCAACACTGAACGGCGGCCAGACGCTCACGGTACGGAGATTGGCGCCGTTCTTATGCGCGAAACTATCCGCGACCCGCAAAACATCCGATGCCAAATCATCTGAAACATCAACCGCGGCGATAATGCGTTTAAATTGCATGTGCAGTTCCTCCCTGCCAGCTACAATCCAGAGATGGGCGCAAATAATGTGTATCCCATGAGACAAGACGCCGCAATTTTACAGCTGACAAGCTATCGGATCGTCACCGTGTCAGCACCCGTTTCGGGTGCCGGCCATCAACATAACCCATAAATGGCGAACAAATGGAATAGCCGAGAAGCTCCTGTACCCGCTCGGGTAGAGCCCGCGCCGATTCGGGCGGGACCGCCAGCGACATGTTCTCCAGCTGCCGCGCCCAACCCGGGCAATATTGCGGGGTTATGATTAGGCGCGGCGCGTCGGACCGGTTGGCCCCGCCGCGATGCCACAAGGTTCCCTTGGCCAGCGTCAACGAGCCAGGCGCCATCACCAGCTTCACCGCATCTTCGCGGGCGCCGGGGTCGCCGTCGCGGCTTTCAATGCGCGAGAAATCTGTTTCTGCGACCGCTCCCTCAATATGGTCCTCCGGCCACAGGTGGCTAGCCGGTAAGATTTCCGTGGCGCCATTATCATCCGTTGTCGCATCAATCGCCCAAAAAGCGCTGACGCCAAGTGACGGGCGCGGGCGTGGCCACCGGTAATGGCTGTCATCAAAATGCCAAGGCTGCGCAGTCTCGCCCGGCTGCAGGTTAATCGCCAGGCATGCCGACAACAGGCAATCGCGCCCTAAATTCGCCTCAGCAAAGCGCAGCGCCAGCGGGTGCATAATCAGGTCGGCCAGTACCGGCGACTTCGCCGCCAGAGCGTAGACCCGGTTTGATTTGCGCCCCTCAAATTCGTTGCGCCCGGTGATATTTTCTCCAAGATAAGGCGCCAACGCATTTCGAATATCGTCGAGCTGGACGTCCGTCAGCACTTTTCCAAAAGTGATATAACCGTCGCGGTCAAACTGGCTGCCCCAGTCGTCCATTGAGCGCCCTTTCAGCCAGGGTGCAATGACATCATCGTTTTGCATTTCGGGTTCAACGTCCATAGAAAACCTCTCGGCTTCATAGTCACGCAGCGTTACGATAATTCAAACTGGTTTCAGCAGTTGTTTTTGCCGCATCCAATCGAGCGTCTTGATCATTGCAGCCTCAACATCGCCCGCCGCCCAGCCGAGCTCACAGCGCGCCTTTTCGCTGGAGAAAGAAACCTGCCTGCCGGCCAGGCGCACGCCGGTCAGCGGCGCCTTTGGCGGCTTGCCAGTGATGGCGGCGATGAGCCCGGTGTCAATCACCCCTGCGGCGAGCGCTATGGTATATGGCATCCGTGTTTTCGGCATCGCCCGCCCGGTCAGCTTTTCAAGCAGGCTGAGAAGTTTTTTCATGGTAATGTTCTCACCGCCAAGCAGGTAGCGCTCCCCAGATTTGCCTTTGTCACGGGCGGCGATCAGCCCCCCGGCTAGGCTCTCAACCGGCACAAAATTCAAAATGCAGTCGATATAAGCGGGGGTAGCACCATTGGCGAAGTCGAGAATCATTTGCGTCGGCGGCGTCAGGCCGTCATCGCCAGGTCCAAGTGGTTCGGTTGGCAGCGCAATGACGGCATCCAGCCCTTCGCACACTGCCGCCTCGACGATACGTTCGGCCGCCAACTTTGAGCGTGGATAGGCGCCGAGCATATCATCCGGGTCCAGCCGTATGGTCTCATCGGCGGTTGACGGGCCGATGGGCGTAGCGCGTCCGACCAACGTGGTCAGGCTCGAACAATGCACCATGCGACGAACGCCAAATTTCATCGCAGCCTTAACGACAATCTCCGTTCCCAGACAATTAACGCGATCGAATATGCCCACGTCGCGCGACCATAGCTGGGCGTTACCCGCGAGATGAAACACCGTAGTAACGCCCGTCATGGCGCAGCACAACGCGTCGCTATCGATGATAGAACCCTGCACGTCATCCGGATGTGTTGCCGCGGCAATATCGAAACTGCGCACGATCTCTCCGCGGGCGCGCAAGGCTTCGACAAGCTGCTTGCCGACAAAGCCCGCGCCGCCAGTAACGAGGGTAATATCCGTCACCCCACCGCCCGGCACGCCAACAGGCCCTCATCGGTGACCGATCCGGCAACCATCCCATCCGGGGTTTGGATCGCCACCGTCGCAGCGCTGAACATTTTGCCCGAAGGATCGTCAAAAAGGATTTGCACCACGCCCGTTTTTTGGTTCGCCTTCACGATCCGCGACGGCGCCTTGCCTATGCCGAGCTTGCGGTTGAGCGCCAGACGTAACATCGACGGATGCACGGCCGCAACGACGCCGCCATCCTCGGCCAGGGTCAAATTATCGGGACCGCCCGGCAGTTTGATGCGCGCCGTCTCCTCCAGCGCGCCGGCTCGCTCCCCCAAAAAAATCAACGCACGCTCGCGCGTCGCCGCGACAACGATCTCGCCGCTTAAAGTTCGCACAAGGCCATTGGCAAAGGCCGCGCGCTCAAACACCCGAGCACCGCTATCATCGATAACGCCGCTGCGCTTCAAGCCAAAAACATCTTCAACGCCCGCCAGCCAATTGCAGGCGCGGTGGTCAAAACTGGTATAGGTCTCGCGGGGGGTCGCCAAAACATCATTGGCGTTGCAGGGAACGCTGTCTTTTTCCGCGACCACTAAGGCGCCACCAGCGCCAATACGTTGCAAATGCGGCTCCATTTTCCATCCGCGTCCGGAACGTTGATAAGCGCGGTTGACGAACACCAGCTCGCTGTTCTCCGGATCATAAGAAATTCCGTGCGGCCGAAGTCCACCGGCGATTTCGCCGGGTGCAATCAACGGCCGGGCTTTGACTGACGTCGCTTCATTCGCAAATATGTCCGGCAGTGAGACTTCATAGACACCGCCTTCCGGAATTGTCCGATTGCGCTTTCGCGCGGCGCGTTCAACGCCGCGGCGATCATAAACCGAAACAAACAAACGGCCGGCGGAGGCCTCGATTGCGAAATCTTCCGCACCGACTAGTCCCACGCCGGTGACGGCGTCAACCAGCGCGACCCGTCGACACTGTGCGTTGGAATATTGGGACGGACCCATTTGCGCACGCCCGCAAGCGCTGAGCGCGCCGAGCCCCAAAACAACCAGGAATTTAAGTCGCCGTCCCTGCATCCCGCGTCCCCTCGCCGCTCTCTCCACCGGGACGATGATAGCCCCATTTTTCAATCCAGTGGCCAAGGCGCGCTTCAACTTTCGCCGCCGTGACATCGCTATAGTCAAATCTATTCTTCTCAAAGCTTTTCACCGAAGCAAGATAGCGCTCAAAGGCGTCGCGGCTAGTCTTAAATCCCGACAAACCCAATGCGTCATAGATTTTTTCAACCGACGGCAAGGGGTTCGCATCAAGCTCATCATAACGCAGCTCTACCAGCTGTTCATTAGACACCGATTGCACATCGCTTTCATAAGCGCGCATCATCCGGTCATAGACTGACAAAACCGTCTCATCGATATCGATATGGTCATAGCTCTGGAGCGCCAGCTCCTTTAATAGTTTAGTATAAAAATTCCGCATTGAGACGAATACGTCGTAAGGGTTGCGGTGAATGTGGACGAACTTGGCGCCCGGATACATCTCCCGCAACATCGCCACCCGGCCGGTATAGACCGGGTTTTTAATCAGCAGCGGCTTTTCATCTTGATGCAGGTAAAGCTTGCGCAGAAAATAGGTAAACTGCTTGCGCCAGCCGCGGATATCCGCCGTTGAGCACCCGTCAAAAAACAGCCCGCGCTGAACATTTTCAGCAAAGGCGCGCGGAAAATAGATACCGTGATAGAACGAGACAGCCGACATATTGGCGATGGCGATTTCATCTTCCTGCGGGCTGTCCGGCCGCACCGGAATGTTGTCGATATAGCGGTGTTCGGGAAGCGCACGTTCCAGCAACGGATTGAAGGCTTTTGCAAGGCCAAAAAGATCCCATGGCAGGCCCGTCGCCACCGGCGGCACAAACCCCCAAGCGCCGCTCTGACACATGATGTTGTAGAGATGGGTCGTCCCCGAGCGCCAATGGCCAAGGATGAAAACTGGCGCCGGCATATCCTCAATCGCCGGCAGTCGGCTCTCCATCGCCAGCTTCTCCGTTGTCGAGAACGGCCAGCGACCGGCGGACGCCAGTGCGATCAGCGCGCCCTCGCCGATCCTGTCCGGCAGACCCGAGCGACCCACCACCGTTGCGAGCGTCGCGAGATTGGCTCCACATAAGGGATGCGCCATGAAATTGCCTGCCGTTTCAACCACCTTAACAAAGCGTAGGATTTAGCGCACTCGCCAGCGCTTTGCCATCGCCATCAGCGTTATTCCGGCCGGTATTTTCCGGACGCAGCGCCATAAAATCAGCCTATTTGAAGCCTAAGGTTAACAAAGCTGTGAGAGCTTGGGCAAAGCCGAGGCGGAGCGGCGCCAGCCCCACTGCAGGCAAGGTAAAGTAGTGTCAGCGAGCAGTCCCTTGAGATTATACCAGTTTCTCATTCTTGCGGCAGGTCTTGTCGGGATTTTGCTCAGCATCAGCCTCGCACCGGCGGCCGCCGAACAGAGCTATACGGTCAGATTTGAAGGCGCGCCCGCTGATATTAAAGATAAACTCAAGCTGACCTCCACGCTCGAAAACGGCGTGCGCGATTA
This sequence comes from Hyphococcus sp., assembly GCA_021776455.1. Lineage (GTDB taxonomy): Bacteria > Pseudomonadota > Alphaproteobacteria > Caulobacterales > Parvularculaceae > Hyphococcus. Next base: position 9,065 of record JAJFFX010000115.1, read on the forward strand.
CCCGACTGCAGCGGCGCTGCGCCGCGCCGCGCTGCGCGATATCAAGGCGCTCGACGATGCGCTGCAAGCGGCCGGCTATTACAACGGCCGCACTAGCTTCGAGCTGGAGCCGGGCGCGAACATTCAAAAGCCGGTTGTAGTGTTTACGATTGAGCCGGGCGCGCCGTTCCGGATTGTTGATTATGAAATCCTTTATAGCGATGAACATGATGGTCGCCCGCTAAATTTTAAAGACGCAGGTATCTCGCCCGACCATTCCGCAGCCGGCGCCGATCTGCGTGATGCGCAACGTCTGTTTCTGAATTTCCTTTGGGATAGTGGATATCCGGCGGCTGAGGCAAAAAACCGGCGCGCGATTGCCAATCTCGATGAGGATACCGCGCATGCCGTGTTCATCTTCACGAGCGGTCCGAAGGCGCGCTTTGGCGATATCCGGGCGAAGGGTCTGAAGAAAACGAATCCTAAATATCTCAGCAAATTGAAAACCTGGCAATTGGGCGGTCAATATGAGCGCTCAAAAATCGTCGCCTATCGCGACCGGGTCGCGGCGACCGGATTGTTTTCCACCATCGAAGTGGCTGCAGGCGCGCCTGACGAAGCGGGCGTTGCGCCGATTATCCTCAACGTCGAAGAACGCGCACGTCGCACGCTCGGCGCCGGCGCCTCGTTTTCGACGTCTGAAGGACCCGGCGGGCGGCTGTTCTTTGAACACCGCAATATATTCGGCAAGGGTGAGAATTTTCGCGCCGAAGCGCGCGGCTCGACTATAGAACAGTCGCTGGACTTTTCACTGAACAAACCCTTGCCATCGCTCCCCGGTCACGCCTTCAGCAATTTTGAATTTTCAAATGAGACAACAGAAGCCTTTAATGCGCGATCGATTCGCGTTTCCGGCGGGATCGCCAAACGCTGGTTCGATCGCAAACTGGAGACCCGTAGCTCGGTGGCGTTGGAAACATCCAATATTGAAGCCGACGGCTCGGAAGAGCGTACCTATCTGATCTCAGTGCCTTTATCAGTGTTGTGGAATTCGGAAGACGACCTTCTAGGGCCAACCTCCGGCGTGCGCACAGGCATCGTCGTGACGCCTTATTCCGGCTCGCAGACTTTTACGCAAGCTGAGTGGACGGCGCGGTCTCGTGTTACCTTCGGCGAAGGCGGCCGCTTTACGCTCGCAGGGCGCAGCGCACTCGGTGCGACATTCGGAAGTGCGTTTGACGGGCTGCCGCTCAACAAACGGTTTTTCGCCGGCGGCGGTGGGTCGGTGCGCGGGTTTGGCTTTCAGGAGGCCGGACCGCTCGATAGTGAGAACACGCCCGTTGGCGGGCGGTCTCTAATCGAAGGCGCGGTAGAATTGCGCGGCAAAGTCTCGTCTAATATACAGCTTACCGGGTTTGTCGACACCGGCTCGGTATCGAGTTCGAACCTGCCCAATTTCAACGAAAAATTCTTCATCGGCTATGGCGGCGGCGTGCGCTATCTCTCCGCCATCGGCCCGGTCCGGCTCGACGTCGCCTTCCCGCTCGACAAACGCGAAAGCGACCGCGGCTATCAGCTATACATCGCGTTGGGGCAACCGTTCTGATGAAGCGTATACTGATTATAATCGGCTTGACGCTGATCGTGATTGTCGCCCTGACGGGCGCCAGCCTATGGGGCTTGTTTAACACCGATACCGGGCGACGCATTATTGCTGCGCAGGTAGAAACAGCGATTGCGAACACACTCGGCGGGACGGCAAAAATTGGCGCGCTCAAGGGCGCCCTTCCTCAAGAGGTCATCCTGCAAACCATTGTCCTCAGCGACGGGGAAGGCCCTTGGGCGACAATTGACAAAATCAAAATCACCCTACGCCCACTCAAACTGTTGCGCGGACAAGTTGATATCCAAAAACTGGACATCGTCGCCACGCATCTCTTACGCAAGCCGGTGGAGAGAGACCCATCTGAGGCCGAGGCGCCGTTGGCCTTCTCCCTAAAGCTGCCAAACGACTTGCCAGATGTTACAATCGCTAAGTTCAGTCTTGTCGATTTCGAAAGCGATCTCGGTGATGAACCGCTTCACCTCAACGGCGCCGGTAATCTCGCTATTGGCGGGCGCGATATCGTCTCGAATATTATAATCAACAGCGAAAATAACCTCGACGCCATCGACGTCACGATAAATTTGCAACGTAATACCGGGCAGGTATTTTTAGATATCAACATCGCCGCAGCCGAAGGCGGCGTCATCGCGACGCTAGCCGCGACCAACGGGCCGATCAATCTCAGTCTAAAAGGCGGCGGACCAATTAAAGCCGCGCAATTCACTATCGACGCCGTCATTGGCAGCTATGGAAAGCTGACGGCGAGTTTGTCGGGCGACCTCGAAAAGATTGTGACCGCTGACCTCGCTGGCGAATTCACGCCGGGGCCAGCGTTAGCCGATATAGAAGAACTCTTCCAACCAGTGATATTTGACTTGCGCATCGACGAGCGCGGCAAAGGCGGCATCGTTACCATGAACCGCCTCACCAGCGCCATTGGCGAGATTACGGGAACCGCCGAATGGAAAGGCGCATCTGGCGCGCTTAAAAACCTCTCACTGGATCTGCGTACTGCTTTTGCGGAAAGCTATCGCCCGGACCTGCAAGACTATCTCGGCGAAGAAGCGACCTTGGCCGGCCAAATCGAGCGTAAGCGTGGCGCCTTTGCCGTGCAAGCCGTTTTTAAAAGCAACAATCTCGCACTTGAAATCCGCAAGGCCAGAACCGATCTTCGAAAACAATTTACAGGCGAGATAAGCGCTGAGATTGGCGCCATTGAACAACTTGCATTTCTTAAATCCAAAGCCAGCTTGGTCGGGATAGTTGCTGTCGATCTTGACGATAAGATCGATATTCAAAATTTGAGCGTTATGCTTGACGACGGATCATCGCTTGGCGGGGCCGGGTTTTATACATTCACAACCCAGGAGATCGCTTTCACTGGCGACCTCGACGCCGCGCCTACACTCACCTCCTCTGTCCTGACACCGATAGAGTTATCCGGCAATGCTTATAGCGAAATTGATATCTCTGGAACACTCGATCTATTCACCCTCACCACCGCGGTCAAAACACCGGTTGCGGAAATTAATGGCGCCCAAACGCCGCAGCTATTGATCGATATCGCTCTCGCCGGGCTGCCTTTAAAGCCAACCGGAGAGATCACCGCGCGCGCGCCTACCGGCGAAGGACAATTCAAGGCGGTATTGCGTTCATCCGAAGACGGACGGGTTTCCGTTCCGGAATTGGACTACTGGTCCGAGACCTTCACCATGACCGGATCGGGCGCTTTTCGGCCCGAGACGCAAGCACTCAATATCGCTCTTACCTATACCGGTCAGACTGGCGCCGAACCCTGGCCGGGCCTCACGCTTGTCGGCGATTTCGAAGCCCACGGCGGCTTCGCCAAGTCCGGTGAGGCGACGCGATTTATCCTGACGTCGCAAAGCCTTGGCTCCCAAAGCTTTGACATGTCCGGTTTGCTCCTGACCGCAGAGAGCGATCCAGAGGCGGTTAAAGTTGACGTTACCATCAAGCGCCTGACAACACCGACAACCGGTATGGTAAAGAATTTCTCTGTCGACGCCAAACTGGATGCTCGCGAGGCGCTTGCGATCACCCTGACGCAGCTCAGCGGGCTAGCCGCAAACACTGAATTTTCGCTGCGCACACCCAGCCATATCGAGATTAAAGACGGAGTCAGCGTTGAGAATTTTCGCCTCAATTGGGGCAGCGCCGGCCGCATCGCGCTTGATGGTGCGTTCTCACCAACACATTGGCAGGGCGCTATCAAGCTCAGCGATGTCAACGTACCTGGCGCAGACGGCGTCGCCAGCGCGACAGTTTATCTCAATACGGATGAACCCATCCCTGCCCGCGGCGCGCTAGAAATGCGTTCTCTTCTTGTCGATAATCTTGCCGATGCGATAAAAACCGGATTTATCTGGAATGGCGAGGCAGTGATCATCCAGAGCGCAGCGGATGAAGACCATCTTGATATGCGCATCTCCTATCCCGCCCTCTTAACGAAGACGCCGTCACTCAGCATTAAATCCGAAGGCGCGCTGGACGGTTATATCCGCTATGATGGGCCAATTAGCCCAGTCGCCGCCTATATGCCGCCAGCGCTGCAAACGCTGGAAGGCGCGCTCGTCGCCGACTTCACGATCAGCGGCTCGACAACGGACCCGGCGCTTTCCGGTCAGGCGAAGGTCACGGACGGCGCCTATACCGAGCTACGCACTGGCTTATCGATCATTGGTCTTCACACTGAAGCGACGGCGTCCTATAGCGCCGCCGGCAGCCTGCTTCACTTTTCAGGCGGCGCCCGCGGCGCGGATCAGAGCGACGGCGATACGATTACGCTGAGCGGTGAAATGGCGCTTACGGAGGAGCCACGACTTGATTTGCGTGTCAGTTTTGACGACACCAAGCTGTCGGCGCAGCCGGTCAGCCTGGTGCGCGCAAGTGGCGAGATCAACATCGCCGGGCCGATTGACGCACTAGACGCGAGGGGTGCAATCCAGATTGCAGAACTCAGCGCTGAAATCGTCACGCCGGAAAATACCGGCCTGGTCCCAATAGAGGTCGTATCTCATAGCGATGAGGATATCTACTCCACAGCATCAGGCAAGTCGGCAACGCAGACTGTGATTGATATGGACTTTAAAATCACCGCCGATGACAGGATTTTTATTCGCGGGCGTGGATTGGAAAGCGAATGGTCTGCAAGCATCACCGCAGTGACCGAGAAACAAACCGGATTAATCCTTGGACGGATGAAGCTTCGCCGTGGTTGGTTGGATTTTTCCGGCCGACGTTTTAACCTCACCCACGGAGAAATCACCTTCGACCGGCTCTCACTCAACAACCCACTAGTCGATATCCGCGCCGAATATGAAACCAGTGATGGCGTGACCGCGATCATCACCGTTTCCGGGCGCGCTGACGAGCCAAACATCACCCTCACCGCCAACCCGCCATCGCCCTCCGGCGATATCATGGCGCTTATTTTGTTTGGCAAGCCGGCCGATCAACTCTCCGCGCTGGAATCCTTGCAAGCAGCTCAAGCGCTGGCGTCGCTCGGCGGCATCGGCCCGTTCGGCGGCGCCGGATTTGCCAGATCCATACGCCGCACAACTGGCCTAGATCTACTCAATTTCGATCTTGATCCAGAAAAGGGCGGCGGCTCGCTCACCGTCGGAAAATACGTTGCCGACGGCCTGTTCGTGACTGCAACGCAAGACGCACAAGGCGATAATGGTTCGGTCCGGGTCCAATATGAAATCACCGACAGCATCACGGTGGAAACCGAGATCAAACAGGATGGCAATCAGACGGTGTCCGCCAACTGGAAGCGGGATTTTTGACCATAAAAGTGATTAGGCCTCGCCAATCGCTGATAGATAAAGCTCAAGTAAGGCTTCCTGCTCCTGGCGGTCGGCGCGGTCCATTTTGCGGATACGCACCACCTGGCGCAGCACCTTGACGTCATAACCCTCGCCCTTCGCCTCGGCGTAGATTTCCTTTACGTCATTCAAGATCGTGGCTTTTTCTTCTTCAAGACGCTCCACGCGCTCTATAAACGAGCGCAGTCGATCCGCTGCAACGGTTGAGCTGCCTTCTATGTTCGCTGATCCATCCGCCACTATATACGCTCCTTCAATATTTCATCCGTCTACAGAAGAATTGTCTCTGCCTGATGTATATCAATAGAAAAGCACGGCGGCGGAGCCAAGCGGCAATCGCAAAGTGGGGAAAATTAAATCTCTTGACCGTCAAGATCGCGTCTCAGCGCGCGCGCGCGGCGGCGCACATCCTCATCATGCGGGTTCCATTCCAGAACCTTCTGATACATCTCATAAGCAGCCCGACGCTCGCCCGACGCGTATAAAATACCGGCGAGCGTGGTGCGAATCTGAAACTGGCGCGGTTCAAGCTCAAGCACGCGGGAGAAATCCTCAATCGCGCCTGCTGTGTCGTTGACGCCGAGCCGAACCCGCCCGCGCAACGCATAGCCTTGCGCAAAATGCGGCGCCAGACCGACAATGTGATCCAGAAGCGTCAGCGCAAGATCGTCAGCGCCCTCATCGGTGCTTAGCGCCGCGCGCGCATAAAGAAGATCGACCGTGTCACTTTGTGCATCCGACCAGATCTCGATGATGCGGGCGACATTTTCCTCGGCGCGGACGGCATCGCCGGTGCGTAACTCCTCAAACAGCAAATCAAGACGCGGATCGGTCTGATCCGCCGCCGCAGGAAAGGCGAGCGCCACGCTCGCTAGAATCATCAAACTGAGCCTTCGCATTAGCGAAAACCTAGCGGTCAAAGCCATAAAATCCAAGGAAGAAGCCGTCTGGCGTTAACCCTGACGCGCCTTGAAGCGCTTCTGGGTCTTGTTGATGACATAAATGCGCCCCTTCCGGCGAATTACACGGCAGTCTTTATGACGCTTTTTCAAAGACTTAAGGGAGCTGCGGACTTTCATCGGACTGACCTTTAATGCACAAGGGAGCGCGGGAGATAGTCAAACCCAATAGCGCTGTCAACTGCTCGCCGCCGAAGAACCGCAATGTCAGCATCCCGCTGCCCTAAAGCAGCCGCGCCACATGCTTGTCAAGCATCGCGGGCGTTTCTTGCGGGCCGAAACGGGCAATGACTTTGCCTTTGCGATCGACCAGGAACTTGGTAAAATTCCATTTGATTGCGCGCGTGCCCGCCAGCCCCGGTTTTTGCGCCTTTATCCACTTATAGAGCGGGTGGGCGGC
>JAJFFX010000116.1 GCA_021776455.1 Hyphococcus sp.
TTTTCATTGGCCCAATCGGTAATCTTTGCATGCAATATGAATTCGGTGCGCTCGCCGATGGCGGCGGCGCTGTTGCGGCGTTCCGCCGGTGACAGGGCGAGCATCGATTCCGCCGGGGTCCATGAAGGCGGGCTGGACCCATTTGTTGAAATCGTCATGGGCGAGTTGGACGTTTCTATGGCGGATCATGAGCCGAAGACGCTAAAGGATGCCGATCTGTCAAAATTCGGCGTGGTGATCGCGCTGACGCCGGAGGCCGCGATTGAGGCGCGCCGGCTGGCGCCAGGCGGGACGATTGAGTTCTGGGATATCGAAAACCCGTCTGATGAGCGTGGCGGCCGCGAGGCGGTGATCGACGCCTACCGCCGCGCGCGAGATGATCTCGCAGGACGCTTGCGCGACCGATTTCCCGAGCTTCATTAAAATCCTTGATTTTATACGCGTTCCCACCCATTTTCCCGCCGCAACGGTTCGCTTGGCTCTTTTGGGGGGCGCGGATCGCCTGAATTGAGGAATGGATGGCGAAGGAAGAACTCTTAGAATTTGAGGGCACGGTTGAAGAGCTGCTGCCTAACGCGACCTTTCGCGTGAAACTTGAAAATGATCACGAGATCATCGCACACACCGCGGGCAAGATGCGTAAAAACCGCATTCGCGTTTTGGCGGGCGATAAGGTTCTCGTGGAAATGACACCCTATGATCTCAGCAAGGGCCGCATCACCTATCGCTTTAAATAGGCTGCATCGATGACGGTCGCGCCGCTCATCCTCGCCAGCGCCAGCCCGCGCCGCAAGGCGTTGCTAGATCAGATCGGTGTGGTTCCTGACAAAATCATTGCCGCCGATATTGACGAGGCGCCTTTGAAGGGCGAGTTGCCTCGCGATTACGTATTACGGCTGGCGCGTGAAAAAGCGGGGGTGGTTGCGTCGGCCAATCCGGGCGCACAAGTTTTGGGCGCAGACACGGCGGTCGCCTGTGGGCGTCGGCTATTGCCCAAAGCTGAAGACGAAAGCTCCGCGCGGGAGTGTCTGGCGCTGCTGTCCGGTCGTGCGCACCGGGTTTACACGGGCGTCGCACTGGCCACGCCTGACGGGCCCATCCGGGAACGGATTGTTGAAACTCGTGTTAAGGTGCGACGCCTCAGTGCGTTGGCCATTCAGGAATATATTCTCAGCAAGGAATGGGACGGTAAAGCGGGGGGGTACGCCATTCAGGGACTGTTCGCCAAGCATATTGCCGGCATCATTGGATCGCACCCGAATGTTATGGGCCTGCCGCTTTATGAGGTCGCCAACCTTCTTTCCGGTGCGCGTATCGGCGCCGATGCAAACAAGTGAATACCCGCAAGTTGATCATCGAATGCGGCGTGGCAGAGACGCGCGCAGTGCTGATTGAAAATGATGAGACCCGGCGCTTCTGGTTCGGTCCGGCACGCGGCGATGAGGCTGCTGATAGGATGCCAGTTTGCGGTCGCCGGTTCGCTGGCAAAATTCTCTCCACCGATAAGAGCCTCAATGCGATGTTTGTCGATATTGGCGCTGCGACCGCAGGTTTTTTGCCCTTGGCGAAAGGCGAGGCGGGGGTGAGCGACGGCGCGATGATTGGGGTGGAGGTCAAACGTGCGCCGCGCGGCGCCAAGGGCGCGACGCTGTCGCGTCTGGTCGGTGAGGCTTGTGGTCAGGGGGTCGGCCCGTTGGGGGAGGCTGCGGATGCAGTCCTTCAGGCGATGAGCGTGCTTGGCGGCGGGGTCGACGAGGTCATCATTGATAGTGGTGCGGCAAGCGCCGTGCTGCGACGACACACGACGTCATCAGCGCAAGTCACGCACGAAAGCGGCAATCTTTTTGAAGCCTATGGCGCGACGGCGGCGCTCGATGGTGCATTTGCGCGCGCCATTACCCTGCCGTCGGGCGGGCGTCTGACTATCGATGAGGCCGAAGCCTTGACGGCCATCGATGTCGATAGCGCGAGCGCCATTAGCGCATCGTCGGAGCGGTTGTCTGCGCGGATCAATAAGGAAGCTGTTATTGTGGCGGCCTGTGAAATCAAGCGCCGCGATATTGGCGGGCAAATCGTCATCGATTTTTTGCCGATTAGCAATGCGGCGCGCGGTCAGTTGAATGCGAACTTGAAACAACACTTTACCGGCGCACAAAAAGCCGGATGGACTAAGTCTGGCTTGTTCACGTTTGTGTTGCCGCGTCCGGGTCCGTCACTCATGGAGTGGGCAAGCGAGGATGTAGCCGGGCATGGAGGTCTGGCGTCAGGGCGGCAGTATAGCGCCGCGTATTTGCTAACAACGGTGATGTGGCGGGCCGAAGCGCTGCTTAAGGTATTGCCCGCCGCGCGCTGCCGGATAGGCCTTGGCCGCGAGCTTAAACGCGCTCTTGATGACCGGGCGGACTGGATTGAGCGACTGTATTCGCGCTACGGTGCGCGCGTCAACTTTGTATTGGACGCCACTCTCGAAGGACGGGATTTTGAACTCATCGAGCAATGATAATGGCGCCGGCCGCCGCGCCGCCGCATGTCCGCTATGCAAGTCACCGGCTGTGGAGCCATATGCGCCATTCTGCTCAAAGCGTTGTGCTGATGTTGATCTGCATCGCTGGTTGTCCGGCTCTTATGCAATTCCGGCGGCAAAAGACGATGACAGCGACGGACGGCCTTCAGAGGCGGACGAACCGTAGAGTTTCTGTCTGGTTTTGCAAAGAAAATGTGATAGAGTAACGGCTTAGTAGCAATGAGATGAGGCTTTGATGTCGGTTTCGACGTCAACAGGTCGAATGCAAACAGTGCGCGTCGCGTTAATCGTCGTTGTCGCAGGCTTTGTGTTGGCGCAAGTTTTCGCCTCCTTCCATGCCGCAAAATATGGCGACAGCCCGCATGACCATTTCGGCCAGGCTTGCGTTCTGTCTCTTGCAGCACCGGGCGGCGACAAGTTTGTTGCATCCGCCGGGTTTGTCGTCGCGGCTGCCGCCCTGACACTATGGCGCGTCTGCTTTGCGACGCCTTACTGCGCGCCGGCGCTTGTCCGTATCCTTTCCGCACATCCTCGCGGCCCTCCTAACCGGTAGCTTACGAAACCCATTTTCCGTAAAAACTTATACCGTACACGTATCAATGATGCGCGGGCGGTGTATCACTGGTTAAGGATTTGAGAAAGTGTCCAAGAAAATTTTGTTGTTAACCGCCGCAAGTGTTGCGGCGGCGTATCCGTTTGGCGCCATGGCGCAGGAGAAAGACCACGAGCATAGTGACGATGAAATCGTCGTTACGGGTTCGCCGCTTGCCCATCCTGAACATGAATCGATTATCGCCGCCTCTGTATTGACAAAAGAAGACCTCGCCAAACGCGGCGAAGCTTCCATCGGCGAGTTGCTGCGGCGCGAGCCTGGCGTGTCATCGACATTTTTTGGCCCCGCCGCCAGCCGGCCGGTCATTCGCGGATTAAGCGGCGACAGGGTCAGCGTTCTTGATGCAGGCATAGGAGCGATCGACGTATCCTCGGTGAGCGATGATCATGCTGTTGCGGTGGAACCGGCAACAGCGGAGCGGATTGAAATTGTCCGTGGCGCGGCGACGCTTTTTTATGGCAGCTCTGCGGCGGGGGGCGTGGTCAATGTGTTTGACGGGCGGATTCCCAACAAGGCTCCGGACGGCGGCATTGCGGGTGGTCTGCGCACCAGTCTCGGCTCGGTTGACAATTCTGTGGAAGCGGCGGGCGGCTTTGACATCAAACTGGGGTCGGTCGGCGCAGCCGATCTCGTCTTTCATGGTGACGGGTTTGCTCGCAATACAGATGACTACGAGATTCCGGGCTTTGCCAAATCCGAAGCCCAGCGCGTACTTGAAGGCGCTATCGACGGCGATGAGACTTTTGGCATAGTTGAAAATTCCGATCTTGAATCCAAAGGCGGGTCGATCGGCGGCTCCTTAATTTTCGAAAATGGCTTTTTCGGCATTTCCGGCAAAATAGCCCGTTCCAATTATGGCGTTCCCGGAGCGGTAGAAGTTGCGGTCAACGGTGAAATAGAAACCGTCCGGATCGAACTGGAACAGGAGCGTTTCGATCTCATGGGCGAGTTGAATAGTGACTTCCTGATTTTTGATACTGCGAAAATCCGCATCGGTTACGCTGACTATGTTCACCGTGAGCTTGAAGGCGGGGCTATTGGCACAACCTTTAAAAATGAGGGCTATGAGGGCCGCATTGAGTTCATCGAAAAGACATTCGGCAAATTTCGCGGCGCATCTGGGCTTCAGTTTAAACATCGCGACTTTGAAGCGATTGGTGATGAAGCTTTTACGCCTCCCAATATCACCGATCAATTTGGCGTGTTCACGGTGCGCGAGTACGAAACCGGTAATTTTCATGTTCAGCTCGGCGGGCGGTATGAGCACACCAACATTGACGCAAAAACTGTTGGGCAGGAGCGCAGCTTCGATGCAGTCAGCCTGTCAGCCGGGTTTGGTGTTGAGCCCAATGAAAGTTTATTTTTGGGCGTAAATCTCTTACGCACGGAACGTGTACCCGCGCCGGAGGAACTGTTTTCTGATGGGCCGCATCTTGCGACCAACGCCTTTGAGTTGGGCGATCCGACATTAGGTAAGGAAACCGCGCGCGGGGTTGAGGCTTCCCTTCATAGCGAGCTTGGTTCGGTGACCGTTACGATCAACGGATTTTATACGGACTATAAAAATTTCATCGCGCTCACGCCCAATGGCGCCGAAGAGGACGGTTTGCTGGTTTTTGAGTTTGTCGCGAGCGATGCTGTCTTCAAAGGATTTGAGGCGCTGTCGGAAGCGGATCTGTTTACGATTGGCGCATTCGAAGTGACGGGCAGGGTCCAGCTTGACCTGGTCCGGGCAAGGTTCAAGGATGATGCGGGCAACGTCCCGCGCATTCCACCTTTGCGCAGCATTATCGGGATGGAGGCGACGTCATCGCATATTGACTTGCGCGGCGAGATTGAGCTTGCGGACGGACAAAACAATATCAGCGCCTTCGAACTGTCGACCGGCGGTTATCAGATCGTCAACCTGGCCGCGACTTGGCGGCCAGGCGGGAAAGATCGCGGGTTTTCCGTGCAGCTCCGCGCTGACAACGTCACCGACGAGGAAGCGCGGCTGCACACGTCTTTTTTGAAAGAGACAGCCCCATTGCCGGGACGGAACTTCAAATTGACATTGCGTAGCGCGTTTTAGAATTTACCGTGCGACCCAGCCGCCGTCAATTTGGTGTGCGGCGCCGGTGATTTGGGCGGCGTTTTCAGAGCACAGGAAGACCGCCAGCGCGGCGATCTGTTCGACGGTGACGAATTGCTTTGTCGGTTGCGCTGCAAGGATGACTTTTTCGATGACGTCTTGTTCGCTCATGCCGCGGGCTTTGGCGGTATCGGGAATTTGTTTTTCAACCAACGGCGTTTTCACATAGCCCGGACAGATTGCATTACAGGTCACGCCATATTCGGCGCCCTCCAGTGCGATCGCTTTTGTGAAACCGACAATCCCGTGTTTGGCGGCGACATAAGCGGACTTGAATGGCGAGGCGATAAGGCCGTGGGCGGATGCGATATTGATGATGCGTCCGAAACCGCGCTGTTTCATCGCTGCCATTACCGCTTTGGTGGTGTGAAACGCTGACGACAGGTTGATAGCGATAATCGCGTCCCATTTTTCGTCAGGGAAGTCTTCTATCGGCGAGACATGCTGAATACCGGCATTGTTGACCAGCACGTCGACCAGACCAAAGGAAGCATCGGCCTCTTCTATCAGGGTATGGATTTCATCCGGCTTGGTCATGTCGGCGCCGTTATAGAGAACGTTGACGCCGTATTTTTCTGCCAGCCCGGCCCGCAGCACCTCGATTTCGCTAGCGTTGCCAAAACCGTTGAGCATCACATTCCAGCCTTCAGCCGCAAAAGCCGTAGCAACGCCCAGGCCGATGCCGGAGGTTGAGCCGGTGACGACGGCATTGAGCGTGTTGGTCATGAGATTTGCTCTCTTCTATAGCGGAAGCTTGGCTCTTTACATATTTGGTGCGTCGCACAATGACAACCAGGTCGGGTCGGGAGGCGACGAATCCTCTATATGTTTTCAGTGGACATGAGTATGCTTGCCGGGGCACGCAAAGCTAAGACCGGCGGCTTGGAGCATGATATGAATATGGCGACGAAATTTGTTTGCGTTTCAATGATTTCCGGGATTGCGCTCACGGCTAATGCGACTGCGCAAATGTCGGTGACGACCTTCGGCGCGACCGACGCCGCAGCGTGTTATGAAAACGCCAATAGTGCGTTTTCCAGCGATACCGATCCTTGCGACACGGCGATCAAAGACCCGGCATTGACGCGGGGCGATCAGATGAAGACCTATGTCAATCGCGGGATCATTCACAACCGCAACCTCGACCTTGAGGCGGCCATCGATGATTTTAACGCCGCGTTAGAGATCGATGATGAATTGGCGGAGGCCTATCTCAATCGCGGCAACAGCTATTTCCTTACCGGCCGGTTTGACGATGCGCTGGAGGAGTATGAGGCCGCGCTCGCCAACGACATCTCAAAACCTTGGGCGGCATGGTATAATATCGGCCTCATCTATGATGCAAAGAAAGAACCCGCCAAAGCACGCGAAGCCTATGCAAAAGCGCTGGCGCTGAAGCCTGACTTCGTATTGGCGCAGCAAAAACTGGAGCGTAGCGATTGAGCGGCATGACCCCAACCCATGCGATTATGATTTTGATCATTCGTCTGTGGGCGGCGGGTGTCGTTATCTCCTCTATCACGAGCCTATATTTGTGGCCTCTGCTGAGTCTAGGTTCCGATGGGGATGGCGACACTTACGCAACTTACACGGTAATAAATGGCGGTGTTTGGGTAACTGTTGGCATCCTTGCATGGATATTTTCCCCGAAGCTCGTGCAAGTGATTTATCGGGAAAACCACGGCGAGCCCCCAGTAAATTTTAAAATAGACGCCGATACTCTGGTAATGATCGGCAGTTTTTTGATAGGTAGTTTTTACCTCGTCGAATATGTTCCAACTCTTTTTTCGAATGTATTATTTTTCTTTTTAGAAAATGGGAAGCGCGATCCAAACGCTTCGGTTCTGACAAGTTACCACTCTATCGAACAGTTCGTTATTCGCCTCCTGGTGGTTGTTGCTGCTTCATGGATGACGTTTAAACCTGTGCACTTAGCTCAATTCTTTTCCAAGCTTCGGACACTGGGCCAGTATTCGCTGGAATCGAAATCGCCGCTTGGTGTCGAGCAGCATCAGGAACATAGTGAGGACTGAACACCATGATAAAAACACTCGCCTTTATCGCCGTTTTATTCGTCGCCGTTCTGCATGGCGGATTTTTGGCGTTGGAGATGTTCTTCTGGGATCATGATATCGGTCGGGAAGTGTTCTCCATGACGCCTGAACAATCCGCGCAAACGGCAGTGCTAGCGGCCAATCAGGGGCTTTATAATGGCTTTCTGGCGGCCGGGTTACTGTGGGGACTGTTTACCGGTAAGCGCGACGTGACGATCTTTTTTCTCTTATGCGTCATCATCGCCGGCGTCTTCGGCGCCGTCACCGCAAAACCGACCATCCTCTACACACAGGCTGTTCCGGGGCTAGTTGCGTTGGTTCTGACGTTCCTGTCGCGTAGTGGTCGATAATCGCATAACGAGGTTTTTATCATGACGTCAAAGCACTGGCTGATGCTCAGCCTGATCTTATTGTTATTGGTGGTCGGCGCCATTCTGATTGCGGCGTATACGTAGTGTCAGTACGCGCGCTGCCCGGCGAAGCGATGCGCGCGCTTGTTCTCGGAGTTTATCGCCTTGCCGGATGGCGGGTTGAAGGCGCCGCGCCGCAGACGCATAAGTTTGTCGTTATTGCTGCGCCGCATACCAGCAATTGGGACTTGCCGCTGATGCTGGGCGTGGCGCTTCATTTCCGCGTGCGTCTACGTTGGATGGGAAAAGATACGCTGTTCAAGCCGCCTTTTGGATGGTTCATGCGTGCGCTTGGCGGCATCCCGATTGATCGCTCAAAGACCAATGACGTTGTCGCGCAGATGGTGGAAATTTTTGGCAACGCCGACAAGCTGGCGGTGGCGATACCGCCGGAGGGGACACGCTCAAAAACCTGCTATTGGAAGACCGGTTTTTATAATATCGCCCATGGCGCCGACGTGCCGATTGCGCTTGGTTTCCTTGATTATGCCCGCAAGGTTGGCGGCATCGGTATGGTGATGCGCACAAGCGGTGATTATGAAGGCGATCTTGAGACCATTAAGTCGTTCTACGCGCAGGTGACGCCGAAGTTTCCCGACCGGGTAGGGACGGAGGAATAAGGCAAGAAAAAAGCTGGTAGTTTAAGCTAAGGTCGCTTATTTCGGGACAGAG
>JAJFFX010000117.1 GCA_021776455.1 Hyphococcus sp.
ATTTTCAGCCCCTTTTAGGGCGCACCACCTGCGCCAAACCCGCCACCCTGTCACAAAAGCTTCAAGACTCGCCGATATGAGGCACGCTAAATTTCCGTTTAGAGGATTCTTCTAGCCGTGTTCGATATTTCTCTGTTTGCCATTGTTGGATTTTTGTTTGCGGCTTACGCCGTTGTCGGCAATGACGCGCTGCAGACGCTAGGCACCTTCATCAGCTCCAACAACCGCATCCACTGGTTCTGGTTGTTTCTGTTCGCTGCGATCATCCTTGTCGTGACGTTCTCCTATGGCTGGGTGATCAATGACGGGGACCCGTCTTTTGGACGCCTATCCAACGTCAAAAAATATCCAGCAATTGAAGTTCAATGGTATCACACGCTGCCGCCGCTAGTGTTGTTGATTATCACCCGGTTCGGCGTTCCGGTCTCAACCTCGTTCATGGTCCTTACCGTCTTCGCCTCCATCGGCGGACTGACATCGATGCTGCAAAAATCCCTGATCGGCTACGGGCTGGCCTTTGCCGTCGGCCTTGGGATTTACCTCATCGCCTCCAACACGCTTGAGAAATTTTTTAGAAAAACTGAACATCAACAGCACCACCCCATCTGGGTGTTATTGCAATGGATGACGACCGGCTACTTGTGGTCGGTGTGGCTGATTCAGGATTTCGCCAATATTTTTGTTTTTCTCCCGCGTGAGATAACCGCAGTCGAAGGCTTTACGGCGATGTTCGCCATCGTCGCGCTGCTCGCCTACACTTTCGCTAATAATGGCGGCCCGGTTCAGCGGATTTTGAAATCGAAGACGGCGGTCTCCGACATCCGCTCCGCAACGATTATCGATTTCACCTATGCCTCGCTCCTGTTCTACTTCAAAGAACTCAACTCCATTCCCATGAGCACGACTTTCGTGTTTCTCGGCCTGATCGCCGGGCGCGAATACGGCTTTGCATTGACCACAAAGGCCATCAGTTTTTTACGCACATGCGAGGTCGCGCTGTCCGATATCGCCAAAGCCTATATCGGCCTTGTCTTGTCGATTGATATGGCGGTGTCGCTGCCGTTTCTGGCAAGAGGGCTCGCAGGCGGCGGCTTTCCTCTCGACGAACTTGTGCCGACGATGGCTTATGCAGTCTTTATTATCATCGCCAATCTTCTGCTCATTCCGGTCGGGCTACATCTGCGCCGAAAAACCAAGATGCGGATGATTGCTCTAGCGACGCTCTTGACCACGGCGGCGTTGGCGTTTTTTATATTTCCGCTGGCGTAGCGATAAACTCAATCGTCGGTTGACATCAACGCTTCAGCATCCATCAGCTCTTCAGGCGCGTTGATATTCATTAGGCAATGTTGCTGGCTAAATGCAACACGGCGCGCGGCGCATTGCTGCGCCAGAGCGTGAAGGGCAAGCCCTATGTCTGAAGGCGCAGAGCGGAGCTTGTCCAATAAAACCGGCGCCCGCCAGAAGGCGAATGTGGGGTGGTCGCCGTCTTCGCTACAGGCGACAGTGCAACGATCGCCAGCCTCCAGTTTCTCATAGAGGTCGGCTGGCAAAAACGGAGCATCAACCGGCGCGGTAACGAACCCGGCCGCTTCCGGCGCATGCTCCAAAAGCCAATGGCTCGCCGCCCACAGGCCCGCAGCAGGGCCGCACGGTCCGGTCCCGCGATCGGGTGCGAATGCCAGACTGGTGTCATACGCATGGGGCCCGGCAATCAGTATGCGGTCTACCTGCGGTGAGAGCCGGTCAATCACATGATCGATCAGCCGCCGCCCGGCCAACAGGACCGCGGGCTTGTCGGCGCCCATGCGCCGCGCATATCCGCCGGCCAAAACAACCCCAATGCGCGGCGGTGTATGATTTTTACGGCTCGCCATTTATCGCAACCGCACAATCTC
The DNA here is from genome assembly GCA_021776455.1 of Hyphococcus sp. Classification (GTDB taxonomy): domain Bacteria; phylum Pseudomonadota; class Alphaproteobacteria; order Caulobacterales; family Parvularculaceae; genus Hyphococcus. The sequence goes on from JAJFFX010000117.1 coordinate 1,899, forward strand.
AACGTCGCCCCCAATGGCGACCGCCGACGCATTCACCGCGCGCCGTATCAAAACATTCGCGCTGGCAAAGGGCGCCAGCAGCGAGCTGTCCTGATTGGGCGCCGGCGTCACATACATGGCGCCGTCATCGCCTGGCTCGGCGGCGCCTCGCAAATAAGTCTCACGACCGCCATTGGCGGGCACGTCTTGCGTCAACACCGCTGTTGAAAAATGCGGCGCTTCGCTTTGCGCGCCTGCCAGGCGCCGCACCAGCGGCTGGACAAATAGCGCCGCCGTCACAAGCGCCGATGCGGGATTTCCCGGCAGACCGACGATGCGCGCATTCCCGAACTTGCCGAACCAGGTCGGCTTGCCGGGGCGCACGGCAATTTTTTCAAACCGGGTCTCGCCGCCGACGCCCTGAAACGCGGATTTTACAAAATCATAATCACCAACAGAAGCACCGCCGATCGGAATGATGATATCCGCGTCGCCCGCACGCACGAAGAAATCCGCAATCACTTCTTCACTGTCAGCGGCGCATCCTAAATAATCCGGCACGCCGCCCCAGCTTTTGACCATAGCCGACAACGCAAAGTGATTGGAGTTGACGATTTCGCCCGGCCCCAAAGTCGCCCCCGGCTCAACCAGTTCATCGCCATTTGAGAATATCGCAACACGCGGACGGCGCGTTACGGAAAGGCTCGAAACATTTGCCGCCGCGAAAATCGAACCGTGAAAGTTGTGAAGCCGCGTTACTTTTGTGGCGAGGATATCGCCTTGGTGAAAATCAATTCCAGCTTGGCGAATATGGCGCGGCTTTTCCTGCGGCGTGTTGATGGTGATGCGCTTGCCTTCACGCGTTACATCTTCTTGCATGACGACATGATCGGCGCCGGCCGGAACGGCGCCGCCGGTGAGTATCCGCACCGTCTCGCCTTGGGCGACCGTCCCTCTAAAAGGCGCGCCCGCCGGCGCTTCACCGACAACCAACAGCTCTGCGCCCAGCGCCATATCGCAGAAGCGAACCGCATAGCCGTCCATCGCCGAGGCTGCAAAAGGCGGTTGGGAAATGCGCGCCACGACATCGGCGGCAAGAAAACGCCCGGAAACGTCGCCCAGCGACACTGACTCGGCGTTGAGCGTTTGGGCGCCATCGAGGATGATGGCGATGGCCTCATCGACGCTAATCATCGCGCGAGAAATCTCCCGATTGGCCGCCGGATTTTTCAACCAGCTTGATATCGCCGATAATCATCGATTTATCGATCGCCTTGGCCATGTCGTAAATCGTCAGGCAGGCGGTCGCCACCGCCGTCAGCGCCTCCATTTCAACCCCGGTTTTGCCGGTGGTTTTAACCTCGGCAGTAACGATGAACGCATGCGCATCATCATCAAGCTCAACGCTCACCGACAGGCCGGTGATCGGCAGCGGATGACACAGCGGGATAAGTTCGCTGGTGCGCTTGGCGCCCATCACGCCGGCGATCTCGGCAATGCTCCGTATATCGCCTTTTTTACCGCCGCCGCTGCACGCAGTCTGATAGGCCTCTGCTGAGAACACCACACGTCCGCAAGCGACAGCGCGGCGTAGCGTATCGGCTTTGCCGGACACATCGACCATGCGCGCGCGGCCCTTATCGTCAAAATGGGTGAGGTCGCTCTTCGCCATCTCTTTATTTTTCCATCAGCCGCGGCATCAACTCTACCAGATTGCAAGGGCCATGGCGTGCGTCCAGCTGGTAGGCAATAATCTTGTCCCAGCCATCTTTCACGGCGCCGTTAGACCCTGGCAGCGCAAAAATAAACGTGCCTTGCGCAACACCCGCCGTCGCGCGCGACTGCAAGGTCGATAAGCCAACGCTTTCAAAACTCACCTTATGAAAGATCACCGAAAACCCTTCGATCTCTTTATCAAACAACGGTCTTATCGCTTCCGGCGTGATGTCGCGTCCGGTGAGCCCGGTGCCTCCGGTAGAGATAACGACCTCAACCGCCGGATCTTCGATCCACTTCGTGACCGTCGCTGCAATGATTTCTGTCTCATCAGGAACGAGGTCGCGCGCGGCCAGCACATGCCCCGCCGCCTCGATGCGCTGGGCGAGTAGATCGCCCGATGTGTCGTTCGCATAGGTGCGGCTGTCGGTGACGGTCAAAACAGCAACCCGCACCGGTTTAAATTCACGGCCTTCATCAATTCCATGCATTATTTAGCTGTCCTTATCACGTTCATTCCATCGCGCCACATCACTATAGTCCTGCATACGCGGTTCAATCCATCGCTCGCCGTCGGATGTAATTTCTTTTTTCCAGAACAGCGCCTTGGTCTTCAGATAGTCCATCAAAAAATCCGCCGCCTCAAATGCGTCGCGGCGATGACGTGCACTGACACAAACAAAGACGATGGGTTCGCCCGGTTTTAAGTCGCCCACCCGGTGGATGATTAGCGGCTCATCAATCGCCCAGCGCCCGCGCGCTTCGGTTTCCAGCTCGCCAAGCATGCGCTCGGTAACGCCGGGATAGTGTTCGAGATAAAGCACCGTCACTACCGTTTCTGTTTCTTCGCCGCGCACCCTGCCAAGGAAGCTCACAACAGCGCCGGCGTCTCCAGCATTTTTCTCAAACACAGAAAGCTCCCTGCCGGGATCGAATGGTGATGTGCTGATGCGGATCACAGAGACCGCCTATCCGCCGCTGACGGGCGGTAAAAACGCAATCTCGTCGCTGTCGGAAATTGCATCACCAGAACTGATGCGCTCATTGATGATGGTCTGAACAGATTTTTCCCTGAGCGCCGCACCGAGAGTGTCGTCGCCTTTGGCTATCAGATCGACAAGCTCGCGCAGATTACGCACGCTATCGCCGACATGTAATTCCCTTTCGCGCCCTCCGGCGAGATCGGCCAGCCTGCCAAAAAACAAAATCCGCGCCATCGCCCTAACCACCTGTCATCGACATATGCCGCGCAACCGCCGGCGCCGCCCCGCGCGCCGAGATGTCAAAGTCGTGGCGCTCGGGCTTGCGCGCCATCGCCGCATCAAGTGCAGCGTTCAGTGCTTCGTCCGGATGCGGCCCACGCAACGCGGCGCGCAGATCAATATGATCATCATGGCCGAGGCACATATATATTTTCCCCGTACACGTAACGCGCACGCGGTTGCAGTCGGCGCAAAAATTATTGGTCAGTGGCGAGATGAAGCCGACAATGCCGCCGGTCTCCGCCACCCGGACATAGCGCGCCGGGCCGCCGGTTTTTATCGCCGTCGGCTCAAGCGTCCAGCGCGCCTCAAGCACGTCGCGCACTGCCGTTAACGGCAAATACTGATCAACGCGATCCTCTTCTATTTCACCAAGCGGCATCACCTCAATCAGGGTCACGTCAATATCGCGTTGATGCGCCCAAGTGACTAACGAGGGAATTTCATCTTCATTGACGCCCTTCAGCGCTACGGTGTTGATCTTTACTTTCAGACCCGCTGCTTGCGCCGCTTCGATGCCATTCAGCACCTTGCCAAGCATCGCCCGGCGCGTCAGCCGTGCAAATTTCGCGTCATCAAGCGTGTCGAGTGAAACATTGATGCGTTTGACGCCAATGGCCGCAAGCTCGTTGGCATATCGCGACAGCTGGGTTGCGTTGGTTGTCAGCGTGATCTCATCAAGCCCGGCGCCAAGTCGGCGGGACAGGCGCCTCAGCAAGGTCATGACATCGCGGCGCACCAGCGGCTCTCCGCCGGTCAGCCGAATTTTCCGAACCCCGCGACGGATGAACGCAATGGCAAGGCGCTCCAGCTCTTCCAGGCTCAACACGTCGCGCTTGGGCAAGAACGCCATCGTCTCGCTCATGCAATAGGTGCATCGCAAGTCGCATCGGTCCGTTACCGACAGGCGAAGATAGCTGATGGCGCGGCCAAAATTATCGGCAAGAAGTTGCTGGGACATGATGCCATGTCTCTACTTTTGCGTCGCCGGGTCAAGTGGTTTCGGGGCCTCCGCGGCACTTCGCGCGGGTTAAAAGCTCGTGTCCCGCAAAACCACCGACGGAATCTGCCTAGACCGCCGTTTAAGGGGTGCTGGGCA
>JAJFFX010000118.1 GCA_021776455.1 Hyphococcus sp.
AGGACCCGCGCCAGGTCATGTGCGCTTCGGCGCGCATGGTGGTCAAACGTAAAAGTGCGCCGGCGCCGGTGGTTCTGGCCTGCACGCTGATTGCCTATGATGAAGCCTTCGAGCTTGGCGCCAGCCTTGACGAGGCGGCCAAGTCGGTCAAGCTGAACCACCCCCATTGCGCAAAGTTCTGCGTGCTTGGCGGGGCAAGCTGTTCGGGCTAGATTGCGTTCACTTTTTATCGACTTAAGAACGCAACCTAGAGTTTTTAGCAGTCGCGTGTTCGAACACAAAAACCGCCCACACTTTTTGTGAACACGCACCAGAAAGCAGGCGTTATGGCTGATAAATCGGACGACCGTCCCCATGAGGTCGCTTTGGAGACCCGCGCCGCAGCGGGTGAAAAACTTTATTCGCCATCCGCTGCGCGCAACCGCGACGCGATCCGCGATGTGATGTTGGACATCATGCCGAGCGAGGGGAAAATCCTCGAAATTGGCGGCGGCACTGGCGAGCATGGCGTTCACATTGCCGCGGCGGCGCCGCGGCTTACCTGGCATACCGGCGACCCGGATCCCGCCTCGCGTGCATCGATTGCGGCCTGGATAAGCGCCGCCGGCCTCGCCAATCTCAAAGGTCCCCATGCGATTGACGTGACCGCTGAGGACTGGGGTGTTGAAGCCGGTGCGCCGTTTGACGGGCTGGTCTCGATCAACATGATCCACATCGCGCCATTTGCCGCAGCAACGGGGCTTTTCGCCGGCGCCGGACGCGTGTTGAGGTCGGGCGGCGCTTTGTTTTTCTATGGGCCGTTCTCTCGTGGAGGCGTTCATAGTGCGCCCTCCAACGAGGCCTTCGACGCCAGCCTTAAATCTCGTGATCCGCGCTGGGGCGTGCGTGATCTGGAGCGTGACCTTGCGCTGCTGGCGCAGAAAAATGCGCTTACGCGCGAGGCGATTGTCGAAATGCCGGCGAATAATCTCTGTGTGATTTTTCGAAAACAATAACATCGCCCTGAATTTTCAGGCACAATTTTTCCCCACATATTGCGTTCAAAAATTGTGGAAAAATTATTGTCGACGCAGCGCGTTAAATTTGTATCCTGATAATACTTCGCGGCCCTACAGACAATGTGTTGTGTTTGCCTAGCAGCAGGTTGGACGGGAATAACGGAGTGATGTGCTAGCCGGAGACGACGCTCAGGCGTAATTCGGTACAGCGGAATAAAGGTGAATTCCGTCGGACATCTGACGAAGCTGAGTGCTTCGGCCTTGGAACTGGCGCTCGCAAGAGCGAAAGGAAAAAGGACCCGGAATCGTTGTGTACAGCGGGTCAAGCTGTGGATCAGCGCGCGGCATTGATTGCAATAAGGGCGCAAGCCTTTGTTGGAAGAGGTGAGGCGGATCTGGAGGACGCGGGAATGTTGGATATGACGGCAGTTATATTCAAAGCCCGCGCCCGAAAGGTCTAGCGGCGGAAGGCGTAAGCTGCAAAGCGTGCGTTTAACCGAAGCTTCGAGGAGCATTCGAGTTCTCACTGGATTGGGGTGTCCTTCGATTTTTCGCGAGAGCGGAAGAAAGGGAGCAGCTTTTGTTGCTCCCTTTTTCTTTGTGAGCGGGTTCTTTATCTGACGCTTGGTTGCCCGGAGGAGTCCTCTTCGGCCTCGTCTGCCGCCTGTATCGCTTTCGCCGCGCCCTAAAAAGCAAAACCCGAACACATGCCGCCGCCGCGCCGGAGCGTATTGGCTCGCGGACGTTGGTTGCGATATGCGTTTGGATGGCAAAGGCAGTATGCGGCGTGTACAGGTCAGAAGGGGTGCTCCTCCTTGTTCTGGGTTGAGTGGCGGCTTGCAAATCCGGCAGCAGACCTGATGGCCAAGGAAGCTTAGGGCCGCCGCGGGCCATGAGGATAACTTTTCAACTGGGCTGATTTTCCGCCCGTTCCCGCATTGGTGAATATTTGCAGCGGGATTGATAATCGCCGACGTGCGGGTTCTCGCCGATGTATAAACACAAGCAAATACAGATAGATAGTGATTGTTCGGCTGTGTGAGCCAGGCCAAGACGGCTACCTTGCATAAAGCCGGAGAGGCGAATTTATGGTAATTCATTCAGCCATAAGATGTAAAATGTTGCGTGCGGCGTTACACATTGGGGCGCAAAGAATTTTTTTACGGACGTTGCCGTGGCTCAGCGCGGAGCTTACCTTCCGGCCAACCCCAGATCTATCACGGACAACGGAGTACACCTAAATGGCACATCGCGTCGCCGCCCTAACCCCCCAGGAAGCGGTCATCTATCTGATGGTCCTGACGTCGGCGTCCGATGGCGCCATCAAGGATGAAGAGCTGCGCACCATCGGCCGCGTGGTGCGGTCGTTTCCGATGTTCGCAGAGGCCGATGAGCAAGGCCTGGTCGAGACCGCCGAGGCCTGCGGCGCGTTGATGTCGTCCGATGGCGGGTTGCACAAAGTGTTGGAGGCCGCCGCCGCCGCGCTCCCCGCCCATCTTGGCGAGACCGCTTACGCAGCGGTGGTCGATGTCGTCACCGCAGACGAAAATCTCGACATGACCGAAATCCGGGTCCTCGAACTCATTCGCAACGCGCTCAAAGTTCCCGATGACGGCGCCCAGGCGATTGAACACGCCGCGCGTGCGCGGCACATGACCGTGGATGGGGTGGCTTAAGGCGTCCTCGCGAAATCTGGTCATGTCCGCACACAACACGCGCATCCTGTATATTGAGAGCAAGGCGGATGGGCTGAACGGCCCAGCACGGATCGGCCGCGTCACTTTTTCCAAGTCAGGCAAATCGCTCAGCTATGCTGGCCGAACCTTCGGTAAGCTGAACGGGTCAGGTTTCAAAGCCAACTGTTTCGATTTGGAAACGCGCGAAGAGTTCTGTGCTTCCGGTCCGCGAAAGGGTGGTCTTAATCGTCTTTACCCAGAGAGTTCGAAGCCGGTAGAAATAGACAAAGATATCGCCGAAGAATATTGGCGCGATATACGTGGAAGTTAGCGTGCATTGCCTAAAAGTGCTTCGCTGCGATAAATGCCAGCGACAATTTGATGTTGGTATTTTATCAAGTATACGTGCGGTTGAATGCAAAGCGCTGCATAATAAACAGTAGCGTAAAGCTCCCGAATAAAATCCTTGCGCCAGTACTTTAAAATAGCCCGCACAATCCCCATATAAAACAAACAACAAGAAGGGGGCTATGTGCATAAACATAAATCGTCTGCATATTCAGCGACGCTGCAGTGCTTAATCATCCTGTCAGCGTTTTTTTTAGCGATTGCGCCCGTGGATGCCGCCGAGCGGGTCGAAAATCTTACCACAAAAATTACGCTTGCCGCCAACGGTGAGGCATTAGTCGAGCACAAGATTGTTGTGTTTTCCGAGGGCGACCAAATCAAGCGCGGGATCTATTTCAAAATTCCGAGCGCTATTGGCCCGATTTCCAAGCCAAGAGTTTTGCGTAATGGCGCGGCGGAACCTTATAGTCTTGATGGCCGCGATATCCGTATTGGCAATGCGAATGTTTTTATTAAAAACGGCCGCCATGAATATTCTATCCGTTACACTGCCGCGACGCCATTTGTTGCAGGCGCCGACGGCACGATAAAATTTTCCTGGGCGCCGTTGATAGCCCAGTTTGAATTGCCGTGGACCGAAACGCAAGTCGAATTGCGATGGCCGGCGGATCACGCAGCATTGAACGTGGATGCGCCGGGCGCGACCATTGCTGACGGCAGCGTCATTTGCCGCTCGACCAAGGTCGATTCGCGCGACCCCGCTGATTTTAAGGTCATATGGGCCGCCGACACTTTCCCGGAGCAAAGCATTCGCCCAAGACCCTATAATCCATGGTTGCGTTATGGTGCGATTCTGGCGGCGCTTGCTGTGTTTTTCTACTTCCACAGCCAGTGGCAGGCGCATGGCAAGGACTTGCCTGCGGGCGCCGCTTTGCCGCGATCAAAAACACCACGAGGCATCTCCGCCGGCGCCGCGCGCTTTATCAGTCGCATGAGTTATGATGCGCCGTGCTTTGTTGCAGCGCTTGCGAGCCTGGCGGTGAAGGGCGCGGTGACAATTTCACTGGAGAAAAAAACGCAACTGCAATTAAAAAAACTAAGCGACAATGAAACCACACTTTCACCCGGCGAGCTTGCGCTGAAGAAGGCGCTGTTTGCGAAGGGCGATCCGGCGGTTTTGTCCCCGTCCAATAGTCTTGTCGCCAAGGGCATGGCATCCCACAAAATCGCCTTGCGCGCAGAATTTGGCGAGCGGTTTTTCACTGAAAACAAAGATAGCTGGATGCGTGGGTTTCTTGGCGCCCTTGCAGCCATCGCAGTTTTATTGGTTTTCATCATCACCGATGCAAGGAGCGTTTCCACCGATCCCGTTGCGTCCGTGATCGGGCTGGCTGCGCTCATGATCTTGTTTATGACGCCGCTGATTTATTATTCACTGATGCGCGCGCCGACCGTGGCGGGCCGGATGATCATGGATGAGATTGAGGGTTTAAAACTACACCTGTCTGACGATGCCCCGTTACCGTCTGCGTCCGGAGATGATTTTATCGAATTATTGCCCTTCGCGATTGCGCTTGATGTGGAGAAGGAATGGGCGGCCCGGTTTGGCGATAGTCTTCCGGCGGCGGCAGATAGCGCTGCGCAGGCGATCATTGACTGGTACAATGAAATGCAGCGGCACAATGACGGCGCGGCGCTGGTGACCGTTTTTCTTCCCGCGATCGTCGCTACATCGTCCGGCGGGACGGCTGGTGCAGCGGGCGGCGGCGCTAGCGCCGGTGGCTGGTAGCCCTCATAGCAACAACACCCAGCACACGCTCGCGATAATAAACGCCAGCAAGATATTCAGTATAAAGCCTTCCCGCGCCATGCGGGCGATGGAGACGTGGCCGGTTCCGTAGATGATGGCGTTGGGCGCGGTCGCGACCGGCAGCATGAAGGCGCAGGATGCGGAGATGACCGCGGGGATCATAAGGAGTTCCGGCGCGATGCCGGTTCCCGCTGCAACCGCCGCCAGCAACGGCATCAACAGATTGGCGGTCGCAGTGTTTGAGGTCATTTCGGTGAGGAAGGTCACCGACAGGCACAAGCCAAGGATCATGAAGAAAACCGGCATGTTGGCGAGGCTGGCGAGACTATCGCCGATCAGCAGGTCGAGCCCGCTCTGGCGGAAGGCGGCGGCGATGCATATCCCGCCGGCAAATAACAGCAGCATCCCCCAGGGGATGTTGCTGGCTGACTTCCAGTCCAGAATGGCGCCGCCTTTGCCGTCGGGCACGAGAAACATAATGACGACGGCAAGGACGGCGACAGTGGAATCGCCCGCCTCGCCCATACCGAGCGCGCCGGACCAGCCGCCAAACGGCTCAACCCGTGTCACCCACAGAAATATGGCGAAAGCAAAAACCATCAGGGTGCGAATTTCATCCTTACGCCACGGTCCCGGCTCGGCGAGCGCTGGCGCCCGGACCCCGCCCATACCACGCGTCAGCCACACCCAGATTACCGGAACGCCAAGCGCGACTATGGGCAGGCCAATCGACATCCATCGCGCGAAGGAAAATTCTTCGCCCGTCGCAAGCAGGTAGTTTTCCGCAAAAATCAGATTGGGAGGCGTGCCGATGAGTGTTGCCGTGCCGCCAAGCGAGGCTGCATAGGCGATGCCGAGAAGCAGCGGCACGGCGAGCTTTGGGTTGTCCGAGCGCGAAAGGATCGCCAGCGCCATCGTCGCCAGCATCAACGTTGTTGCCGTGTTGGATATCCACATTGAAAGGACCGCCGCCGCCAACATAAAGCCGAGCACCAGCCGGCGTCCTGATGCGCCCACCAGATTGATCATGTAAAGCGCAAGCCGCTCATGGGCGCCGGATTTTTCCAGCGCCTTTGACAGCATGAATGACGCCATCAACAAAACGATCACATAAGAGCCAAGCGCGGCGGCCGCCTGGCGCTGGTCGAGAACGCCGGCGAGCGGGAACAGAGCAAACGGAACCAGCGACGTCGCCGGGATCGGCAAGGCCTCGGTCACCCACCAGGCCGCAGTCAGGGTGGTGATGGCGATGGTCCAGACGATGGCGTCGTCAAGCCCGTAAGTTAGTGAAATTAACCCGGCGGCGGCAGAGGCGATCAGCCCGAGGAGGATGCGGTATGGTTTCATATGCGCCATTTGCGGGGAGTTGGCGGGCGCTGTCCAGATTGTGATGATCAGGTTCGTCAAATCCTGCCAATAGCGGCTATACTCGGTGCGGGGTGTGAAACGGGAAATCCAGATGAAAAATCTGCTGGCTGCACCAGCCGTTATGATTACCGCCGTGTTTGCGGCGTTTTTTGCAGGCTCAATAAGTTATGCGGAACCGAACGAGGCGGCCTACACGCTTTTCGTCTCCGGCGCCTTTGACGAAGCGGCTGAGGCGGCGGCGTTTGCTGGCGGCGCTGAAAACCTGGCGCTGGCCGCGCGGGCGATCAACGCCGAGGCCTATCTTGAGACTGACAACAAAACTGCGCGCCGCACCGCCAAGCGCGCCTTGAAATATGCCGAGCAGGCGATTGAGGACAATCCGGAGCTGGTCGAAGGGCATTTGCAGGCGGCGATCAGCTATGCGTTGCGCGGCGCGCGGATGTCGCCGGTGCGTGCGTTTTTGTCGGGAACTGCCGGCAAAGCGCGCAAGCTTCTTGATCATGCGCTGACGTTGGATTCTGAAAATGCGTGGGCGTTATCAAGTTCTGGCGCCTGGCATTTGGAGGTGTCGCGGCGCGCCGGCAAGGGTAGTTATGGGTCGGATTCGGTGGTGGGTTTTGAACAATTCGCCGCCGCCCGTGCGGCGCAACCGCAAAACCTACTGATCGCTTATGAGGCGGCGTTACGGTTGCTGGCCTATGATGAACCGGCAGCGCGCGAGAACGGCCTGGCGGCGTTGCGCGATGCGGTCATGCTGTCGCCGCAAGACGCTTTTGAACGCCGCGTTCAGGCGCGCGCGAAAGTCTTTCAACAAGCGGTCGATGAGGGTCGGAAGGCGGAACGCGCTTATATAAAGGCTCAGCCTTGAAATAGGGCGCCTATGACTGGACCTCGTCCGCGCTGCGGGCTAGGCGAATACTATGCCTGCCGAACACACACATCCTGAATTCGTCTATCGTCTCGCAACGGCGGAAGAATGGGCTGCCGCCGTCAAATCCGGCGTCGCGCCAACCCGCGATATTGATGAGCGCGACGGCTATTTTCATCTGTCAACGCGTGCGCAGACGCTGGAAACAGCGCGGCTTTATTTTGCCGACGCAGAGGAATTGCTGGCGCTTGAAATTCCGCTTCATGAAATTGCCGCCGCCACGAAGTTCGAGCTAGCGCCAAAGCGGGGTGAGGAATTTCCGCATCTTTATGGAGCCCTTACTGTCACCCAGGTGTCGCGCGCGATCCGACTGCTGCGAACGGCGGATGGGTTTGTGTTCGGTGAAGCGCTTTGAGGGCGCCGTTGTTTCTGGCTGACCTGAGCGCCAAAGTGTTGACGGCGCTTGATCCAGAAGACGCCCACCGCCTCACTATCCGTATGCTGAAATCAGGCAAGGGGCCGAAGGTCAAAATTAATACGCCACAGCTCGCCATTCGCGTTGCCGGCCTCGATTTTCCAAACCCACTTGGTCTTGCCGCCGGATTCGATAAAAATGCAGAAGCAGCGGATGCCATGCTCAATCTCAGTTTTGGGTTTGTCGAGGTTGGCGCCGTTACACCGCGCCCGCAACCCGGTAATTCGCGCCCAAGAGTTTTTCGTCTGCGCGATGATGCGGCGGTGATTAATCGATATGGCTTTAACAATGACGGGCTGGAGAAGGCCGCGATGCGGTTGGCCCGGCGAAAAAAGCGCGGCGTCGTCGGCGTTAATCTCGGCGCCAATAAAGACAGCGCCGACCGGGCGGAAGATTACGTCAAAGGCATTGCAGCGCTAAGCGGGCTTGTTGATTTCTATACGGTGAATATTTCTTCGCCAAACACGCCGGGCTTGCGCGCTTTGCAGAACAAGGCGGCGCTTAATGACCTTATGGTCCGCGTCATCGCGGAGCGCGACCGCGCAGCGCCGGCAACGCCAGTGTTTTTGAAAGTCGCGCCGGACCTTGCCGATGAGGACAAAGCCGATATTGCCGATGTTGTGAACGCGTTGCGCATCGACGGGTTGATTGTCTCCAACACCACCATCGCGCGTGCTGCCGGGTTGCGCAGCCGCCATGCGCGCGAGGCGGGGGGGCTTTCCGGCAAGCCTTTGTTTGCGCCATCGACTGCGCTATTGCGTGAATTCTACGCAGCGCTTAGCGGCCGCACGGCGTTGATTGGCGTTGGCGGGGTGTCGTGCGCCCGCGACGCCTATGAGAAAATCCTTGCCGGCGCTTCGCTGGTGCAGCTTTATACCGCGATGATCTACGAAGGACCCGGCCTGCCAGCGCGCATCCTGAGAGAGTTGCCGGGCTTTTTGAAGGCCGACGGATTTCAAACCATCGCCGACGCGATCGGCGCCGGTCACGCCTGATTTACAAACACGGTTTTAAGGCGCGGCAGATAAACCCCAAGGGTTGCCGCGCGCAAGAGAAAATAAATCGAGAACGCCGCCCAAAGCCCGTGATTGCCAAAACCCGAGGCAAGCCATAACGATGCGACAAGAAAGATAGGCGCAGTGACGATCATTGAATTACGCATTTCGCGCGCTCTGGTTGCTCCGATGAAAATACCGTCGAGCTGAAAACCGACAACAACAATCAGAGGACTGATGATGACCCAAGGCATAAAGGTTTGCGTTGCCTCGCGGATAGCACCTTGCGGCGTTAATAGTGCAATCAGCGCATCGCCGGCAAGCCAGTAAAATGCTACAAAAGTAAAAGCTGCCACTGTCGCCATGATGAAAGTGCGCCGGACCGCAGAAGTATATCGCGCCAGCCCTCGTGCTGGATCGCGTGACCCCATCGCCTGGCCTACAAGTGTTTCAGCGGCGATAGCCGTACCGTCAAGGGCGAGGCCGGTAAACAGGAAGAGTTGCAAGAGCACTTGATTGGCAGCGAGGACGACATCGCCAAAAGCGCCGCTGCGCTGGATGAACCAGGCGAAAGAAAATGCCAGCAACACCGTCCTGATAAAAATATCAAAGTTGATAGAAAGGGTGCGGCGGAGTTTTCTCAGCGCGAAAAATTCTGCGCGTTTCCAATGCGCGTTTAGACCGCCATTGCGGATGAGCACCAGGGCGACAAACACCAGGCAGGCAAAGAACCCGGCGATTTCAGCAATCAGTGTTCCCGCCGCAACGCCGCCCGCCCCCAAGCCAAGCCCGATAACAAACCAGTAATCGAGCACAATGTTCAGCCCGGTGATGAAGAGGCTTATGACCATTAAATAGTCAGTGCGTTCGCGTGCGGTGAGCCAACCAAAGGCGGCGTAGGAGGCAAGCGCGAAGGGCGCCCCCCAGATACGGATTTTATAATAGTCACGCGCGGCGTCGAATGTTGCAGCACTGACATCGGTCCCGACGGCGAGGGCTTTGAATGAGAGCATGCCGAGCGGAAATTGTAGCACCACCAAAAGGAGACCGATACCGCCGCCGATGGTCGCCCCCCGGATCAACGCCGCGCGGCCCTCGGCCTCATCTTCAGCGCCGGCAGCTTGCGCGGTCAGGCCGGCGACGCTCATGCGAATAAACCCAAAGCTCCAATAAGCGAGCGAGAAAATCACTGAGGCGAGCCCAACGGCCGCGATATCCAGCGGTCGGTCGGACCGGGCGAGCGCCCAGACATCAACGGCGCCCAATAGCGGCGTCACCGATGCGGCGACCGAAGCCGGCCAGGCGAGGGCGAAAATCCGGCGATAGGGAATTTCAAGCGGTTGCGATATTGCTGTGGTCATCAGCGCTCAATAATCGCCCCTGCGCACATACGCCAGCTATTCCTTGCGGCAGCTTGCATAGGCGAGGCAAACGCGATGACACTCCAACTGAAATGGTTGAAGACCGAAAAGATTTGCAAGGCGCGCGCGAAGCGGCGGGACATGAATTCGACAGCGCCGCGGTTGGCGCGCTGGCGCATCTTTACCGCGGTGAGGTCTACCGCTCGACGGTTTGGCGCACCCGGCTTGATACGACCACGAACTGGGCGGTGGTCACGCTCGGCATTGCGCTCTCAATCGGCTATGCCGATCCGGACGCATCACCGTTGCCTTTGTTGCTGGTCAGTATTTTGATTGTGATGTTCCTGATATTAGAATCCCGCCGCTACCGGTTCTTCAATGTCTGGCGCGCCAGAGCCCGCTGGATCGAGACCAAATTCTATGCACCTTTGCTGTTGCATTCGCGCCAGCCGGACCATGACGAATGGCAACATGTCCTGGCTGATGACTATCTGACGCCGCAATATCATATCGGTTTCTGGCGCGCGATGGGGCGGCGCATCCGGCGCAATTATATGTGGATTTTGAGTTTTCAGGCGCTGGCTTATTACGGCAAGATCATTATCCATCCGACGCCGGTGGAGGGGTTGGATCAGTTTTTCACGCGCATGGCGGTCGGGCCAATCCCGGGTGTGGGAGTGTTTCTTGCGGGCGTAGCGTTTCACGCCTCATGGATCACGCTGGCGCTATTTACCCGCGCGCTCGACAGGAAAAAACACGCCAACCGCGAAGGCGTCGCCGGGATGGGGTGAGGCCGGATGTCGGCGTTATTCTTTTAAGATGAGTTTGGTCTCATCGCCGTCGGTCTCTATTGCACGGTAAAAGCACGACCGCCGGTCGGTGTGACAGGCTGGCCCGGTTTGTTCGACGACCAATTCAATCGTGTCCTGATCGCAATCGGTGCGGATTTCGACAACGCGCTGGGTGTTGCCTGATGTCGCGCCTTTCCGCCACAAAGCGCTGCGCGAGCGCGACCAGTACCAGGCCTCACCGCTGGCGATGGTTTTGGCGATTGCGTCGGCGTTCATATAAGCGAGCATCAACAGCTGGCCGTCTTGCGCATCGGTGACGGCGGCGGGGATCAGCCCGTCGGGACCGAACTTCGGGGCGAAGGTTTGCGTTTCCTCAATCGGGCCGGCAATAGTCTCGCGACCGGGAAACTTCTGCTTATCTGTCATAGTCTCCAGCATAGCAGCCCAGCCGAGCGTTCCCAGCCCGACGCCGAGATTAGTTGCGTCAAGTTTGTTGCGTCAACTGCGCAGCGGCGCTAGCTAATCCGAGACAGTTAGAGGCCGACCGATGGCGCTGACCCTTTATGACACGATGGCGCGTGAAAAGCGCGTCTTTGTACCGGCGGACCCTGCGCGCGTGACGTTCTACGCCTGCGGGCCGACGGTTTATAATTTCTCCCATATTGGCAATGCCCGCGCCTTTATAGTGTTTGACCTGCTCTACCGGATGTTACGCCAGCGGTATGGCGCTGAACATGTCGTTTATGCGCGCAACATCACCGATATTGACGACAAAATCATCAAAGCGGCGCGTGAGACCGGCGAGCCAATCATGGCGATCACTGACAAATATACCAAGCTCTTTCATGGCGATATGAAAGCGCTTGGCGCGCTAGCGCCGGTCATTGAGCCAACCGCGACCGGTCATATCGCGAAGATGATTGCGATGATTGAAACGCTGATCGGTAAGGGCGCCGCCTATGAGGGCGACGACCATGTGCTGTTCGCGGTCGATAAATATGCCGATTACGGCAAGCTCTCCGGCACCCAGCGCGATGAGATGATTGCCGGCGCGCGAGTTGAGGTTGCGCCATACAAAAAAAATCCGGCCGACTTTGTTTTGTGGAAACCGTCAGGCGATGATGAACCCGGCTGGGCTTCGCCCTGGGGCCGCGGTCGCCCGGGCTGGCATCTGGAATGTTCGGTGATGATCGAAAGCGAGCTTGGGCGAACCATCGACATTCATGGCGGCGGCCAGGATTTGCGCTTTCCTCACCACGAAAACGAAATTGCCCAATCGGCTTGCGCCCATGACGGCGCGCCGCTGGCGCGTTATTGGGTGCATAACGGATTTCTCCGTATGGGGACGGACAAGATGTCGAAATCTCTTGGCAATGTCGTCCTTGCCCACGATCTCTTGGCGGACTGGCCCGGCGAAGTGATCCGCTGGGCGCTCTTGTCGGCGCATTACCGCCAGCCGCTGGAATGGACCGACGATCTTTTGCGTCAGTCAAAACGCCAGCTCGACCGGTTCTATCGATTGTTGGAGGAGGTTGAGTTTTCCGATAGCAACGAGGCCGCGCCCGACAGCGTCGTTGCGGCGCTGGAAGACGATCTCAATACGCCCGAAGCCTTCGCAGCGCTCCACGCCTTGCGCGATAGCGCCAGCCAGATGAAGGGCGAGGCCCGCACCGAGGCGATCCGGCAAATGGCGAGCGCCGGACGGCTGATGGGATTTTTTAATGTTGATCCAGACAATTGGCGCAAAGGCATAACGATTGAGGCTAGCGCAGAATTAGGCGCCCATGCTGGGGCTTCGGTTAAAAGTGAAATCGTACCTGGTTTGACAGAAGCTCGAATTGAGGAACTTCTTGAGGAAAGAGCTAAGGCGCGCGCTGCAAAGGATTTTGCTAAGTCTGACCAGATCCGTGATGATTTGGCCACGCAAGGCGTTGCCATTGAAGATGGCCCCGACGGCGCGACATGGCGAAGGATTTAACCAATGGCGAATGAGAAACTAAGCCTTCCCGAATTCCAGGCGCCTGAAGACGGGCGGTTGAGTGTGGAGATGCGCACTGCCTTTGATGAGGCGGGCGTGATTGTCCTGCGCGGCTTTACGGAGCGGCGCGCATGTGAAGCGTTGCAAACCCGCACCAGCGAACTTGTTGACGCGTTCGACCCACGATCCGTACGGAGCTTCTTTTCAAGCAGGTCGAATGTGCAACTGGGAGACGATTACTTCATACGGTCAGGCGCAGACATCGGGTTCTTTTTTGAAGAGGATGCGTTTGATGCGGCGGGCGACTTAAAACAGGACAAACGCCATTCCATCAACAAGATGGGTCACGCGATGCACGATATCGACCCTCTGTTTGATGAATTTTCACGAACGCCGGAACTGGCGGCGCTTGTAGCGTCCCTGGGCGTTGAACACCCTTTGCTGGTGCAGTCGATGTATATCTTCAAGCCGCCGCGGATCGGCGGCGAAGTCGTTTGCCATCAAGATTCAACCTATCTTTATACCGAACCGGAAACTTGCATCGGTTTCTGGTTTGCGATTGACGATGCCGATGAGGACAATGGCTGCATGCAGTTTGTGCCGGGTGGCCATAAGGCCCCCTTGCGGCGGCTGAATTATCGAACCGCGGAGGGCGCGCTGGTTACCGACGTGATTGACGATGCGCCGCTCAACGACCATATGTCGGTTCCCGCCTGCGCCGCGCGTGGCGATCTGGTTATCTTTCACGGTCGCGCGCCGCATATGAGCGCGCAAAACCGTTCCTCGCGACCGCGTCATGCGTATACGCTGCATATTGTCGATGGCGCCGCTCAGTGGCCGGCGCAAAACTGGTTGCAACGCCCGGCAGATTTACCGTTTCGCGGGTTTTGACGGCAGCCTCTTCAATCGCGCAGATGTGACCGGCGCCGGGCGGGCGCTTCTTTAACGCGCGATCGCAAACCCCATATAGTCTTCGAACTCTCCGAAAAATTTACCAGAGCGCATTCACAAAAAGTGTCCGCGGTTTTTGGGTTCGAATGCGCGACCATCAAAGAATCTAGACCACGTTCTTTGATGCTATCATTTGTGAACGTGGTCTAGGAGGCTATTCGTGATTACGATCCGCAAGGGCGTTGACCGGGGCCAGGCCAATCATGGCTGGCTCGATGCGCGTCATACATTTTCATTCGCCAATTATCACCACCCGGAGCATATGAATTTCCGTGCGTTGCGGGTGATGAATGAAGACCGCATCAATCCGGGCGCTGGTTTTCCTACACATTCGCACCAGGACATGGAAATCATCACCTATGTGCTGGAGGGCGAACTTGCGCATAAGGATTCCACCGGCGGCGGCGGGACCATCACCCCCGGCATGGTGCAATATATGAGCGCCGGGACCGGCGTCACCCACAGCGAATTTAACGCCTCCGACGAGAACATGCTGCATCTTTATCAGATCTGGTTGTTGCCGGATGCGACCGGTCACACGCCGCATTATGAGGAACGGCGCATAAGCGCCGCCCGCGACGGCGGATTGGCGCTGGTCGCCTCGGGCGATGGCCGCGAAGGCTCGATCCAAATTCACCAGGATACGAACCTTTACGCATCGGTGATCAAACAAGGCGAGACGCTGACGCACAAATTTGCGCCCGGCCGCTATGGCTGGCTGCAAGTGGCCAAAGGCGGCCTGGAGTTGCCCGAAGGCGCGATCATGCAGGCCGGTGACGGCGCCAAAATTGAGGATCAAGAAACGGTCTCGTTCACGGCCCTCGCCGACAGTGAAATCCTGCTGTTTGATTTGGTGTGAGAAAATCGCCAAATAGACGCCATGATCAGCGATCTTTATTCCGGCGGCATATTGGACGCGGCGGCGGCGATCCCGCCGGCGCGGCGGCTGGCGACGCCTGGCGCTACGGCGAAAAAAATAAGCCGTGTATGCGGCTCGGAGATTGAGGTCGATCTGACGCTTGAGAATGATGTTGTTGCTGAGTTCGGCATGGCGGCGCGCGCCTGCGCCCTTGGACAGGCCGCCGCCTCAATTGTTGCGCGCAATATTACCGGCGCATCTGTCGATGAGCTCTATCGATTGCGCGATGAAATGCGGGCGATGTTAAAAGAAGACGGGCCGCCGCCAACGGGCGCGCGTTGGCGCGATCTCTCGCTATTGGAGACCATACGCGACTACCCGCAGCGACACGCCTCGACCCTGCTGGTGTTTGAAGCGGTTTGCGATTGCCTCGATCGGTTGGCCGGTAAAAAAGCGGTTGCGGCGAAGTAGCCCGCATAAAAACGGATCACGTTTTCTTGATCGTATTTCGGAGTGGCCTGACCAAAAGGTAAAGTTTCTACGCTTGAAAAGCGTACGGCAAACACCATTTTTAAATATGAAAGCGGTTGTTTTCTCCTCCCCCCCCGAACCGCTTATCAGCGCCCGCGCTTGGCTTCCCCCCAATCAAGCGTGGGCGCATTTTTGTTTAAATACGCACACGCCTCAAGCCGCCGCCTCGCGCAGGTCGCTCGCATCAATGCTAGTTGCGGCTTCGTTTTTAAGCCACGCGGCAAACGCCTTGACCGTCGGCGAGGAAGTTTTCGACGGTGGATGGACGATGTAATAGGCAAACTCCGTTGGCGTGGTCATGTCGAACGGAATGACCAGCCGCCCGGCTTCAAGGTCCGCCAGCGCCAGCGCCGCTTTGGCGAGCGCAACGCCCTTGCCCGCCACCGCCGCCTCAATCACCAGGCTTGACTGGTTGAATTTCAAACCGCGGTCGCCTTGCTTGTGGCACACCCCGGCGGCCTTCAACCACATCGGCCAGGTCGGACAGCTTTCATCCTTATCGGTGCTGGAGTCATGCAGCAGCGTGTGATCGGCAAGGCCCTCCGGCGCCTTTAGCGGATTGTCGCCGGTTAAAAGGTGCGGGCTGCAGACCGGAACAATTTTTTCGGCCATCAGGTGTTCGGCGATCAGCCCCGGATAATGCCCGCTGCCATAGCGGATCGCGAGATCGACATCATGGACTGCGAAATCGACCACATCCATATCCGCCGATACCCAGACGTCAATTTCCGGGTGATCGCTCTGAAACCGATCTAGTCGCGGGACCAGCCATTTCGATGCGAAGGAAGGCGCGACCGAGACGGTCAGCCGACCAGTGTCGGACTTGGCCGAGAGGATTTTTCCGGCCTCTGCGAGCCTGTCGAAGCCTTCGCGCAATATCGGCAGGCTCGCCTGGGCCTCGTCGGTTAAGAGTAACGAGCGCTTTTCTCGGCGAAACACCGGCGTTTGCAGAAAATCTTCAAGCGCCTTGATCTGCTGGCTAACCGCACCGGGGGTTACATGCAGTTCCTCCGCCGCCTTAGTAAAGCTTAAGTGGCGTGCAGCCGCTTCGAAGACGCGCAAGGCGTTGAGGGGAGGTATTTTCTTCATTTCAGCCTCATTTTCGATTTTCAAGCCGGGTATTTAGAATAGCTACCCTAATATCAAAATATAAATTCCGCAATCACAAGAATGTGAAATCACATCAGAAATACTAAAAGCAAAGAAAAATGGGGTTTTAGCGGGCAATTTCAGAAAACCTATCAAAGGCCCGAAAAATAATCGATTGAGACCAGAGAGCTGCAAAACTAGCTTTGCCTAAGTTCCTTATTCCCTTTGTTTAGATAATAACCTCTTTAGAAAAACTATCATGAATAGATTTCCGGCCTTTATTGACCTGAAAACCTGCAAAACCATCATTATTGGCGGCGGCGCGGCGGCTTTGAGCAAGGCGCGGCTGGTTGTCGACGCCGGCGCCGAGCCGTTGTTGATCTGGCCGGAGATCGATGCTGCGACCTGCGCCGAACTGAGCGGTAGCGCTTGCCTGATTAAAGCGACGCCGGTCCGCGCAGATCTTGCTGGCGCCGCGCTGGTCTTTGTCGCGGTCGATGATGCGGTCGATGCCGAGCACTGGGCTGGTGTCGCGCGCGCCAGCGGCGCGCTCGTTAATGTCGTTGACCGACCAGAGCTTTGTGATTTTACGACGCCGTCGATCATTGATCGCGGCCGGCTCACCATTGCGGTCTCATCTGACGGTGCGGCGCCGGTTTTGGTCAAAAGATTGCGCGCTGATATTGAGGCGCTGTTGCCCGCAAAGGCCGGCGCGCTGGCAGAGTTTGCCGGGCGCTATCGCAGCGCCGTCAAGGCGAAATTGAACGCCGCCGACCGGCGTGACTTCTGGGAGGCGTTTTTCAACGGCCCGATTGCGGCATTGGTGTTGCGGGGCGACGAACGCGCCGCCCATGAGGTGATGCTTGAAACCATTAATCGTCCGTGGTCTGGACAAGACGGCGTTGTGCATATTGTCGGCGCAGGGCCCGGCGACCCTGACCTCCTGACCATCAAAGCGCTGCGATTGTTGCAAAACGCTGACGTGATTTTATATGACCGTCTTGTCAGCGATGAGATTTTGGCGCTGGCGCGGCGTGATGCGGGCCGGATTTATGTCGGCAAGGCGAAAGCTGCGCATGCCGTGGCGCAAGCGGACATTGAAAAAACTATGATCGCGTTGGCCCGTGAGGGCAAAAATGTTGTCCGCCTTAAGGGTGGCGATCCGTTCATCTTTGGTCGTGGCGGAGAAGAGTTGGAGGCAATGCGTGCTGCCGGCATTGCGGTGTTTGTAACGCCGGGGATCACCGCGGCAACGGGTTGCGCCGCCGCCGCCGGCATGGCGCTCACCCATCGCGACCATGCGCAAGCCGTGACCTTCGTTACCGGCCACGCTAAAGGTGATGCCGAGCCCGATCTTGATTGGGCGGCGCTCGCAGCGCTTAAAAATACGCTTGTTGTCTATATGGGCGTTACGACCGCGGAGAAAATTTCAAGCCAGCTGATCGCCCATGGGCGCGGCCCCGCAACTCCGGTGGCGATCATCGAAAATGGCGCCCGCGCCAATCAGAAAATTATCAAAGGTGCGCTTAGCGACATCGGCGCGCTGGTTGAGGCGGGTGAAATTACTGGCCCGGCGTTGCTTGTGATCGGCGAGGTTGCTGCGCTCGCCGATGGCGAAACACTTTTGGGGCTGTCTACGGAACAAAGGAGGGTTGCATGAAAGCGATTACAGGAAACCGTCTCAGCGACGGCGCGGTTGTATATCTCGCCGACGATGATCTGTGGACGACGCAGCGCGCCAAGGCGGCGCGGTTTGACGATGACGACATTGCGCCGGTGTTGGAGGCTGCACAGTTGCGGGTCAGGGAAATTACCGACGCCTACATCATCAATGTCAGCGCAGATGGCGCGCCGGCCGGTCGCACCGTTATTCGCGAGACCATTCGCGGCGCCGGACCAACGGTGCGCGGTGACCTCGGTCTCCAAGCGGAGTGCTGCGCATGAGCGGCAAGCTAATAATCTATGGCGATCCGATCAGCGGCAATTGTCTGAAGACAAAATGGACAGCCGACTATCTTGGGCTCGATTATGATTGGATCGCTCTTGATATTAGGAAAGGCGAGACCCGCACCGACGCGTTTCTGGCAATCAATCCGTTCGGACAGGTCCCGACAGCAGTTCTTGCTGACGGGCGCACCCTGACGCAGTCAAATGCGATCATGGTGTATCTGGTCGAGGCCAATGACGGCGCTTTGCTGCCCCGCGACCCCTATGATCGCGCGCTGGTTTTTAAATGGTTGTTCTGGGAGCAAAACTCACACGAGCCCTATATCGCCGGGCGGCGGTTCCGCAAAGCCTATCTCGGCCATGAGGACGCAAAAATCGATGCTGAATGGCTGCCGCGCGGCGAAGCGGCGCTGGAGCTGATGGAGCGTACCCTTCAGGGTACAGATTATCTAGCCGGTGATCGCCTAACCCTCGCAGATATTGCGCTCGTCGCCTATACGCGCGTTGCCCATGAGGGCGGGTTCGATCTTTCCAGCTTTCTTTTTGTGCGCGCATGGGTCGCGCGGGTAGAAAAAGTTCTATCGATCGATCCCGTTTCGGAGGCCGGCTGATGTATCGCTATGATGAGTTTGACGCGACGCTAGTTGGCGAGCGGGTCTCGCAATTTCGTGGACAAGTAGAGCGTCGGCTTTCCGGTGCGCTGAGCGAAGATCAGTTCAAGCCTTTGCGGCTGATGAACGGGCTCTATCTCCAGCTTCACGCCTATATGCTGCGCGTCGCCGTTCCCTATGGCACGCTATCGTCACGCCAGATGCACAAGCTGGCTCACATTGCGCGTAAATATGACAAAGGCTACGGCCATTTTACGACGCGCCAGAACATCCAATATAACTGGCCGGCGCTGGTCGATGTGCCGGACATTCTCGACGATCTCGCTGAAGTTGAAATGCATGCCATTCAGACTTCGGGCAATTGCATTCGTAATGTGACGTCGGATCAGTATGCGGGAGCGGGGGCTGATGAGGTCGAGGACCCGCGGATTTGGTGCGAGGTTATTCGCCAATGGTCGACCTTTCATCCTGAATTCACTTACCTGCCGCGGAAATTCAAAATCGCAGTCACCGCATCGCAAAATGACCGTGCCGCGATCCGGCTACATGATATTGGCCTGCGTATTCATAAAACTGACGCCGGCGAAGTAGGCTTTGAAGTTATTGTCGGCGGCGGGCTCGGGCGCACGCCCTATATCGGTCACACCATCCGCGAGTTTTTGCCCAAGAAACATTTGCTGTCCTATCTGGAGGCGGTGCTGCGTGTTTATAATCTCGAAGGACGCCGCGACAACCTCTATAAAGCGCGCATCAAAATTCTGGTAAATGCTGGCGGGGCCCAAAAATTCACCGATATGGTGGAAGCGGAATGGGCGGCGATCCGCAAGTCGGAAATTGATCTGCCAGCGGAAGAAGTTGAGCGTATCCGCGCTTATTTTGCGCCGCCTGATTTTGAAGTCCTGCCGGCCGAGAGCGCGGCGCTGGAGCAAAAACGTAAGGGTGATACGGCGTTTGCCCGCTGGCTTCGGGTCAATACGGTTGCCCATAAATCGCCCGGTTACGCTATCGCCAATATTTCGCTGAAGCCGGTTGGCGGCATTCCCGGTGATATATCAGATGTACAGATGGAGGCGGTCGCGGATTTGGCGGCGCACTATTCGCAAGATGAAATCCGCGCCACTCATGAGCAAAACCTGGTGCTGCCGCATGTCAGGAAAGACGATCTCTATGCCGTATGGCAAGCGCTTGCGGCGCAAGGTCTAGCGACCCCCAATATTCGCCTCGTCAGCGACATCATTGCCTGCCCTGGCCTCGACTATTGCGCGCTTGCCAACACCCGCTCCATCCCCATCGCGCAACGCATTTCAGAGCGGTTCGCAGACCTTGAGCAGCAGGAAGATATTGGTGAGTTAAAAATAAAAATTTCCGGCTGCATCAACGCCTGCGGTCACCACCATGTTGGCCATATCGGCATTCTTGGCGTCGACAAAAAAGGCGAGGAATTCTACCAGATCACGCTTGGCGGCTCGGGCGCAGAAGACGCCTCGCTCGGCGAGATTGTCGGCCGCGGACTGTCGTCCGGCGATGCGGTGGGCGCAGTTGAAAAGCTGGTCGATTACTACCGTGAAAACCGTCAGGACAATGAACGATTTATCGATACCTATCGGCGCCTTGGCGCAGACCCCTTCAAGGAGGCGCTTTATGCCGCTGCTTAAATTATTCGGATCCGATTTCGTCCCAACGCTAGAAGAGCCATTGCGAGAAGTCAGCCTTGCGGATTGGCGCGCCAAAACGCAAGCGCAGGCGGACGCGACAGCGCTGGTCATCGAAAATGATATTAACGTTGAAAAAGTCGCCGAGGATCTGGCTGGTTTCAGGGTTATCATCTTAATGTTTCCAACCTTCAAGGACGGGCGCGCCTACTCGCAAGCGCGGCTGTTGCGCGAACGATTTGGATTTACCGGCGAGATTAGAGCACGCGGCGATATATTGCGCGATCAGGTCCTGTTCATGGTGCGCTGCGGCTTTGACGCGTTTGAACTTGCCGGCGATGACGCCGCTGCTGTGCGCGCTGCGCTTGCAGACTTCTCATTTGCCTATCAGCCCGCCGCCGACCACATTGAGCCGGTTTGGCGCCGCCGTCTTGACCGCCCCGCCGCAGCGTAACGGATTTTTTCAGATGACGATAAACCTAGCCACGATAGCGCCGGTCAAGACAAGTCCGGAATCTGAACTCGATTTGCGGGCGCGCCGGCTGGCCATGCAATATTCCTGTTCGGATGCGCAAGAGATTTTGCGTCACGCGATTGAGACAGAATTTCCGGGGCGTATCGCGCTGGTTTCGTCCTTTGGTGCGGAATCGGCGGCGCTGTTGCATCTTGTGTCGCAAATCGACAAATCGATCCCGGTGATCTTTCTCGAGACCGGCAAACATTTTGCGCAAACCCTCAGCTATCGCCGCAAGCTCGCCAATCAGCTTGGTCTTACGGATGTTCGCGATATTCGTCCGAGGGCGGAAGATGTCGAGGTCCATGACGGCGATGGGGGCCTATGGAAGCGCGACGCGGACGCCTGCTGCACTTTGCGCAAAGTCGAGCCGTTGGCCGCCGCGCTGGACGGTTTTGACGCCTGGATAACGGGGCGCAAACAGTTCCACGGCGCCGGCCGCATCAACCTGCCGGCCTTTGAGGCCGCTGCCGCGCATATTAAAGTCAATCCATTGATCCGCTGGTCAAGCGAAGCGGTCGCTGACTATGCGGCGGCGAATGACCTGCCGGCGCATCCGCTGGTCGGGCAAGGCTATCCGTCGATTGGCTGTTGGCCGTGCACTCATCCGGTCGCCGCGGGCGAAGATGTTCGCGCCGGGCGCTGGCGCGGCTCGGCGAAAACCGAATGCGGGATCCATGGCGCCGCCGGTTAGTGTGCTCCGGCTTAGTTGATTTTCGTGAGAAATTTATCAAGCGCCGCCCAGGCGACCGGCTCGGTCATCATCGGCGCATGGCCGATGCGCGGAACCTCCGCATAGTCGAATGTCGGATGAGCGTCGCGCATTTTCCCGACGATCTCCGGTGACAGCAAATCGCTTAAGGCGCCACGAAGGACCAGGGTCGGGGTTTTATTCATGCTCTCAAACGCCGGCCACAAATCCGGCGCCGGGCCTCGTTCCATGAGTGCGCGGGCGATATTAGGGTCGTAATCCAGCACCCACTCACCTGTTGCGGTCTCGCGGAAGGTGCGCCGGGCAAAGACCAGCCATTCGGCGTCGCTCGCATCGGGAAAGGCAACACCATTGATCGCCTGGATACGCTCAGCGGCCTCTTCTAGTGATGCGGCCGGACCGCCGCCCGCGCCGACATAGCCGGCGATCCGGGCAATCCCCTCCGGCGCCAGCTCCGGACCAACATCGTTGAGGACCGCAGCCCTGATCCGCTCCGGCGCAGTACCGTGCGTCACCATCGTCACAATCCCGCCAAGCGACGTGCCGACAAAAATCGCCTGCCGGACGCCAAACGCGTCAAGTACAGACAGAATGTCATCGCGATAGATTTCCGGATGGTAGTTGAGGTAATCCGGGTCCCGATCCGAACGCCCACGCCCGCGCAGGCTGACGGTAATAACATCGCGGCCAGCGGCGGCAATTTTTGGAGCGAGGTCATCAAAATCGCTGGCGTTGCGGGTCAGGCCCGGGATGCACAGGACAGGCGTTTTTGCGCCGCCGGGGTATTTCTGCGCGAGGATATTCAAATCGCCAGCAACACCGATTAACCGACTATCAGATTGTTTCATGGTGTTTCCGTGTTTTTGAAAGCCGCGCCCTCATAGGGGACCTTAGCGCCCTTATATACAGTACAATCATTTGATCTAGCTTATGTTGCGCCGCAGCATGGCAAT
>JAJFFX010000119.1 GCA_021776455.1 Hyphococcus sp.
TAAAGAACACCAGATGCGGTTTCAGCATGGTGTTCCCGATGCGGATTTGGTCGCTGTGGGACCGTCTGATAAAAAGGGCACGGAACTCACTTTCTTGCCCTCCGACAAAACATTTACCGGCACTGAGTTTGATTTTGATACGCTCGAACATCGCTTGCGCGAATTGGCGTTTTTGAATTCCGGCGTCGCCATCAATCTAATCGACGCCCGTCATATGGAAAAACGTGAAGAGCGCATGATCTATGATGGCGGTCTTGAAGCTTTCGTGCGTTATCTCGACAAAAACAAATCGCCGCTGATCAATGCGCCGATCAGTTTTTCCGCGGAGCGCGACGGCGTCACCGTGGAAGTGGCGATGTGGTGGAATGACAGCTATCACGAAAAAGTTTTGTGCTTCACCAACAACATTCCGCAACGGGACGGCGGCACCCACCTTGCAGGCTATCGCGCCGCATTAACGCGTATCATCAATAATTATGCGCAGAAATCTGGCATTGCGAAACGGGAAAAAGTCTCGCCAACGGGCGATGACGCCCGCGAAGGATTGACCTGCGTCCTGTCGGTGAAAATTCCCGATCCGAAATTTTCATCGCAAACTAAAGACAAGTTGGTCTCATCTGAGGTTCGCCCGGTGGTTGAGGGCGCGGTTGGAGAAAAGCTTGGAGCGTGGTTTGAAGAAAACCCTCGTGACGCCAAGCGCATCGTCCAAAAAATTGCCGAGGCGGCGGCGGCGCGTGAAGCGGCGCGCAAGGCCCGGGAGCTGACCCGGCGAAAGTCGGCGCTCGATGTCGCCTCGCTGCCGGGCAAGCTTGCCGATTGCCAGGAACGCGATCCTGCAAAATCTGAAATCTTTATTGTCGAAGGAGATTCCGCCGGTGGCTCCGCAAAACAGGCGCGCAATCGTAAAAATCAGGCAGTTCTCCCTCTGCGCGGCAAAATATTAAATGTTGAGCGCGCACGCTTTGACAAGATGCTCTCAAGCCAGGAAATCGGTACGCTGATTACTGCACTCGGCACGGGGATAGGGCGGGACGACTTTAACGCTGACAAGCTGCGCTACCACAAAATCGTTATCATGACCGATGCCGATGTTGACGGCGCGCATATCAGAACGTTGCTACTCACTTTCTTTTTCCGCCAGATGCCAGAGCTAATTAAGCGCGGTCACCTCTATATTGCACAGCCGCCGCTTTATAAAGTTTCGCGTGGGAAATCAGAGCAATATTTGCTCGATGACAAGGCGCTTGAAGACTATCTCTATTACGAAGGCCAGGCCGACGGCGTTCTGGTTCTGGATAGCGGCGAGGCGATCGCTGGGGCTGACCTTGCGGACCTTATTGTTAAGGCCCGCAAAGTCTCTGAAACGCTTGCGGATTTTCCCGCGCGCCTTTCCCGTGATGTGATTGTGCAGGCGGCGCTTGCGGGCGCGGTGTGCGAAGCTGGCGATGATGCGGGTGAGGTGGCTTCACAGGTCGCTGACCGCCTCAATATGATTTCGGAAGAATATGAGCGTGGGTGGACCGGGGCAGCGGACGGCGAGGGCGGCTATCTGTTCGAGCGCGAAGTGCGCGGCGTGATGGAGCGGCGCGCGCTTAGTCGCGACGTTTTGATGAGCGCTGATGCTCGCCGCGTGCAGAGCGGTATGGATGATTTGATCACCGTTTTCGCCAGGCCGGCTCAATGGTCGCGAAAGGACCAGAGGGTTATGTTGTTCGGCCCGGAAGGTCTCCTTGCTGCGGTCCGCGCCGGCGGTGAAAAAGGCGTCGCCATTCAGCGCTATAAAGGCCTTGGCGAGATGAACCCGGACCAGCTTTGGGAAACGACACTGGACGATAATGCGCGCGTTCTGTTGCAGGTGCGGGTGAAGGAAGCCGATGACGCGGACGACATTTTCTCACGGCTGATGGGCGATGTTGTTGAGCCGCGCAGGGCCTTCATTCAAGAAAATGCGCTAACCGCGGCGCTGGATGTTTGAACGGTTCAGCCGTCTTCTCTTGCCTTTAAGAGCGCGCCGACGGCATCGTCGGCGTCAGCCGGCGATGCGTTGTCGTTTGCCGCATTGCTGTTGTCTGGGGTGATCTCTTCCAGGCCATATCGGCTAACCTCAAAGCCATAGGCGGCCAGAAGCGCCGGCACGGAATAGTCATCGCCGACAAGATGCCCTGCACCGACGGCGACAAATGCATTGCCGCTCCCATCTTTCATGGCGCCGGCAATCTCCGCCGCCCAGGCTTTGTTGCGTTCAACGATCAGGCGCTGGAAAACTTCTGGAACATTTTTGTGCATTGAGGTGTTCATCTCTTTATTAATAAAATCGGCGTCGCCCATACGCCAGGCGGTAAAGAGCCTGTCAAAAGCTGCAACTTCCTCATCCCAATCGTTGATTGTTAAGACCAGAAGCGCCTTTTCGGTTTCAGGCTCAAGGCCGGTAAAGAGCTCCAGCTGTTGTCCAAGCGTTTCGAAAAACAGAACGTCTTTACCGAGCGTGCGCGCTTCAGACAGGAGAACGCTATCGACGCCAGATCCCGGATCAAATCCTTGCTGTATAATAAGTTGTACGCTCAGTGTTAAAAATGCCTGCCATGGGCGCATGGGATTAACTGCAGCGAAACGCAAGCCCAGCGATTTGACAATTTCTTGCAATTTCCTCGCATCGCCTGGTTCAAGCATGTCCGAGAGCAGTGTGCCCGGAGGATTAAACCCCTCTGTCATCATTATTCGCACCGTAGTCGCCTGTGCGCTGGGCGCATCGGCCTCAACCTCAAAATATACCAGATCGGCGCGCCGAAAGGCGTCATCAAGCGCCGCGCCGCGCCAGCGCAGCTCTGGCGGAAGAATATGAAACGTGCCCAAAAGGATGAACTCAGAATCAGCATCCTTGATGCGCCACATTGCCGGCGCTGCGTGAGTTGGCGACGGTTCGTTTAATTCAACATTTTGCGCTATGTTTTCTTGCTGTGCTGCGGCGGGCTGAATATGAAAGCTGTAGCTGATAGCGGATGCCGCCATGGCGGCCATAATAGCTCTCATACGGATCATTGGAGTTGGCATGGGCTTCCTTGAAGGGGTTCGGGTTAAACGGAGTTCCCTTATAGTGGCGCATATTTATCACATGGTGGTGAATCTTGTCCAATTTCGCTGGCGCGGTGTGGCAAGAAGCGTAACTGGCGTTGTGGGTCATCATTGTGGCGTAAGGATGGTTTATACCAGCGGTGACAAAGCGGTAACAAAAGCAGTATTCCTAAAGCCCTTACTCGTAGTAGCCTGTCGAATTACGCCCGGGCTGCCCGCCCAGCTAGCGCTGCCAGTAACCAAATCGACCCAAAGAGTGGGCGGGGCAGGCTAGTTGATATTCCCTCCATGGTTCCGAGGTATCGCGTGTTGAGGAAATGGCTTGAAGATTTTGGCTGGCAAGGTAATAACCGCCGCGAAGAGGTCGTCGAAAGACACGGTCCCGTAGCTCAGCTGGATAGAGCGCACGCCTCCGAAGCGTGAGGTCACAGGTTCGAATCCTGTCGGGACCGCCAGTCTGTCACGGTGGTTGCAATGCCTGCCACAATTCAAAGGCTTGCAGGATAGTCAGCAGATCACTTGCGCGAATGGGAGGCGCAGTATTGACCTCCGCTAGCTGCCCAACACCCAAAGTCGATGTCGGAAAGCCGAGCGCACGGCGTTGCGAACTCCAGTCTCCGGAGAGCTTGGGCGCATTGCCCTGGTGCAGGCTGAGATGGGACGGCTGGCTACACCATCGAGGATCGCCTCAATGATGTCGGGCGCCAGATTGTAACCCGTCAGCGTTCGTGAGACCTTTTGAGATTAACCGGCGACACAAGTCATAGCCGCACGGCCCTGCTTCATACCAGATATCCAATGGCTGGTTATGCTTTGCCAGTTTCTTAATGATCGTGGCCGGGGTGCTGGGAATACCACCAGTAAACCGTACTTTGCCGCCACGCTCGTCTTTTGCAACGGCCACTGAAATACTGAGTTTATGAACATCAAGCCCTACAAATAATGCCTTCTTCAAAATATGCCTCCTGTTTGAAATGATTAAAAATATCGGCGCTGCGCCACGGCAAATTATGCCGCAATGACAACGCCCAGACAAAAGACATACGGACTAAGTCTTTTTGTAAACAACGAAGTGGCGGCTAGCGTTTGCCAATATCACGAACCATGCACCTGCGGGATATTTACATCGCCCAGCATCACCGAAAAAATTCGACGTTCTCGATATTCTCACTTAAGTTTACTTAAGCCACTGGGGAGAGGCGTTAATGAATAAATATGCGCAGCTCACGAACTATCGCGCGATCCCTTTTAGTGTAATGCATGTCGGCGCCATGGTGCGTGTCTTCGCGCTAATGTTATGCTGCGTAGCAATTTCTTCATTGATGCCGGCTTTGGCGCGCGGATCATTAATTCTAGACAAGGTTAAATATGAATGGGGCGAGTCCATTTTCTCTGTTCCGCAGAAAAAATTCCCTGTTATTGTTCTTGGGGAATTCGTGTGTAAACACCTGAGTTTGCCTTGTGATTTGTAGCTCATTTACCGATATACGGCCTGAAAACGCAAAATTTCCCTGTAAACTCCTTGATAATAGAGAGTTTCGGCCGAGACCGGTTCGACCGGGATCGATTCCACAGCAAGCAAATTATCGTAAACAACTGACACCATTGTAAATTTTATAATAACAAGTATCTCATACCATCATTTTACCCACCATCATTTTTGCGCTGCAATGTTCTGCAACGCTTGCGCGTGACATCTCCAGTATGCGCACGTTAGTCTGATCCAGTGAGTATTGTTGTAACCTTGGGCATCGCGATGCTCTTCATTCGTGGAGACTTCGTGTTGAGGATACGTTCAAAGCACCAACTACAGGAGCTGGTTCTCTATTCCCGCAACACGTCGCACGGCTGGAAAAGGCCTACACGAACGAAAGATCGCTTAAACAAGCAACGGACCCGGGACTAAACCGCGACAGGTCCATATTCCAAACCCCGGGCAAACGTCGCTCATCGGCTCCCGTCGAGTAAACTGGTCACGAACCGAAGCCGTTCCCCCATAACCGAACGCTCTTTCCACGGCATCAACACCTCCCGCCAAATGGCGAAAACTGCTACCCAAGTGTCCG
>JAJFFX010000120.1 GCA_021776455.1 Hyphococcus sp.
TTGCTGCATGGCGCCTGCCACAATCCGACCGGCGCTGATCTAACCCACGAACAGGTTGACGCCGTCATTGATGTCGCAGTTGAGCGCGGGTTTCTGCCTTTAATCGACACCGCCTATCACGGCTTTGCAGAAGACCTTGAGACCGACGCCTATATTGTGAGAGAAATGACCCGGCGCCTGCCGGAAGTATTGATCACTTATTCCTGCTCGAAAAATTTCGGCCTCTATCGCGAACGCACTGGAGCAATTATTTTTGCGGGCCGGAACCCGGAACAGGCCGAGGCAGTAAAATCACATATCATCAATATTGCGCGTGCCTCCTATTCGATGCCGCCAGCGCATGGCGGCGCGATTGTCTCGGAGATTTTGCATTCGTCGGAACTGGCGCAGATATGGCGAGACGAATTGACGACCATGAATTTGGCGATCCGCAATAACCGAAAACTATTGGTTGATGCGGCTCGTGAAGCCGGGCTTGGCAACCAGCTTTCCTATATCACCGAGCAAAATGGCATGTTTTCGCTGCTGCCGCTGACGGTTGAGGATGTCACAGTGCTGCGAAAAGAATTCTCGATCTATATTGTCGGCGCCGGGCGGATAAATCTATGCGGCGTCAATGCGGATAATGTTGGCTATCTTGTCAACTCCCTGAGCAGCGTGCTCAATCGTTGACGCCTCACCGCCCCTTCCATATCGGTTTTCTCTTTTCCTGAAAGGCGGCAACGCCTTCTCTCTTGTCTTCTGTTGAAAAAAGAAGCGAAAATGCCTGGCGCTCAAAATCGAGATGAGCACTGTGCGGATGATCGAACGTAGCTTTAATGACGGCTTTTGCTTGCTGCATAGCAAGCGGTGCGCGGGCGGCAATTTCTTGCGCAAGCTCAACGGCGCGCCCTGTCGCCGCGCCGGGATCACAGACCTCCGCCACAAGCCCAATTTGTAGCGCCTCCTCGGCAGTAATCGGCTTGCCGGTCAAAACCATCGCCATCGCCCGAGAGCGCCCGATAAGCCTCGTCAGCGTCGCTCCGCCGCCGGCGCCTGGGATGACGCCAAGATTGGTCTCCGGCTGACCAAGTTTCGCCTCGCGCGAAGCGATGGCAATATCGCAGCACATCAGGAGTTCGTTGCCCGCGCCAAGGCACCAGCCTTCAACCGCAGCAATGATTGGTTTACGGATCGCCCGTATGCGCCGCCACAATGCCGGCCGAGGATCGGCCAATCCCTCCGGCGCCTGTTTGGGCGCCATTTCGCCAATATCGGCGCCAGCGGCAAATATTTTATCGCCGCCGGTAATCACCAAACAACGAACGGATTCGCTCGCATCACCCGCCTCCAGCGCCTCTGCAATGGCCAGAAGCAGCGCCGTCGCAATCGCATTGCGTTTGTCCGGCCGGTTGAGGCGCAACACCTGAACGTCGCTGGCTGGCGCCTCAACAATCAATAGCGGTTCATCAGATGTTGACATTTTCAATCCTCGCACTCAGCGCACAAAACTTCGCACGGGCTGTATCTGCTGTTGCCGGTCTCATCGGCAATGGCGTTTAATGCAGCAGCGACACCACCGAAACCTTGCTCTTTTGCCCACGCCATTGGCCCAAACGGATAGTTGACGCCGTTGATCATTGCACGATCGATTGCATCCGCATCCGCAACTTCATCGCGGACCGCGTCGGCGGCGCAATTGGCGAGCTGGCATAGCGTCCGGAAAACCACTAGCCCCGGGCGGTCGTGGATTTCAATCGCGTGCTTTCCGCACCACGCCGCTAATCGCAATCCTGTCCGGCGCGCCTCTTCGCAGGACCCAGAAAAAGCCAATGCTGTCGCTGCCGCCGGATCGCGCATCCAGTCTAGGCAGATGACCGGCTTTTTGAATTCCACGGCGAGCGCACCGGCAGTGCGTCCGTCGCAAAACCCTACAACCACATTGTCGATCTCAGCGAAACCCGGCGCGATATCCTGTTTCATTTCAAACTGGACGCCAGTCGCTTTCAATAAAGCCCGTAAGGCTGACGTATTGGGTCCGACGGCAACCACGCCAGGAGAGCCCTCCCTATTGCATTCCACAAAGCTAGGCGCCGATTTTACTACGCCTTCGCCATACTCAAAGACGCCCCGTCCTGATTTACGGCCAAGCCGTCCGGCTTCAACTAGGCGCGCTTGCGCCAACGACGGGGCGAACCTGGTGCGGCCTTCATAGGCATCGAATATCGATTGTGCAGCGGCGCAATTTATATCATGTCCGATGAGGTCGCCAAGCTCCAACGGACCCATTCGAAACCCAGAAAGATCCCTATACAGAAAATCAAGCGTCGCCGCGTCACTGGCCTCCTCTTCTAATGCGCACCAGGCCTCACTATAAAACGGGCGGGCGATCCGGTTGACGATGAAACCCGGCACATCACGCGCATTGACCGCGACCTTGCCCCAACGCTCCATCAGCGCATGCACCGACGCTGCTACCGCCGGATCAGTATCGGCGCCAGAGACCACCTCGACCAGTTTCATAATTGGCGCGGGATTGAAAAAATGCAGCCCAAGAAACTGAGGCGCGCGCGCCAACCCTTCGGCAAGGCGGGTCACTGACAAGGACGACGTATTCGTCGCCATCACGGCGCCCTGGTCCAGCACAGCGTCGAGCCTGGTATAGAGAGCATGCTTCACTGCGGCGTCTTCAACAATCGCTTCGATTACCAGACCGGCGCCGGCCAGCGCGTCAACATCCAAAGTCCAGTGAACGCGGGAGATAATTGCATTGGCCTCCACCGCATCAATCTTGCCACGTTTCAACAGCGCGCTCGCGCCTT
>JAJFFX010000013.1 GCA_021776455.1 Hyphococcus sp.
CGCTCGAATTCGCCGCCGGTATTTTCCATGCGCATTTGCACGATCGTGGTTCCAGCCTCGACATGGTCACCAGGTTCAACCAGAACTTTTTCGACGATGCCGCCTTCAAGATGTGCAACTTCTCGGGTTGATCCGTAAGGAGATATTTCGCCCAAGGCGACAGAAAGCTCGCGTATCTGGGCAATATTAGCCCAAATTAGCAGCATCAGCACCAGCCCGCTTATGATCGCCATCGCGGATCGCATGAGAATCGGCGGTGCGCCTTCTTCTAGCTCAAGCGGCAGGGATATTGCGTACCGCTCGCCGACGGCGTGCTGTTGGTGTGCTACTGGTTGTTGATCGACTGTCATGGTACGAACCTCTTACCCTAATAACGAATTTACCCAGCGAGTTGCCGCGGAACGACTATCTCCGGCGGGCCCATATCGCGAACGACCCCACGGTCGAGCCAGATAACGGTGTCGGCCATGCGCATATAGCTCGGCCGGTGGGTGGCCATTATAATTGCGCTTCTATTGCGGCGCTCATCAAGCATAGCCAGTAAAGCCTTCTCCCCCTCCATATCTAAATTAGCGGCAGGGTTGTCGAGCAAATATATTGGCGGACTGCCGATAAATGCGCGTGAAAGAACGATCCGCCGGATTAACGCATCTGGCCAGGATGAGTGCGAACCAGTTTTGAATCTCGTTTCAAGGCCTTCGTTGAGGACGCTATGGTAGTACTCATCAATCCCGAAACGGTGCGCGATTTTTTCAAGGGCCTCTTTGGTGGCGGCAGGATCGGCAAGTCGTATATTTTGTGCGACGGTGCCATAGAACAGGTCCGATGATTGCGGCGCGACGCCAAGAGAGTGGCGCCATTCACCTTTGTCGAGCTGGCGAAGATCAAGCCCATCGACATAGACCGACCCTGCCTGCTGCTGGTGAAGGCCGAGGAGAATGCGCATTATAGTGGACTTTCCGGACCCGCTGGGTCCGCAAAGGCATATAAGTTGCCCTGGCTTGATTTCGAATGAAACCGATCTCAGCGCCGGCTCACGCTGCGTAGGATAGCGAAATGATAAATTCTCGCAGACGATATGTCCGACAAAATTTCGTGAGATGGAGGGGTTAGCATTGGGCTCGCGCTCGCGCGGCATTTTAACAAGGCGGTCAATTTGTTCGATACTTTGTAAGGCCTGACCGAGGGTTAGCCCGCTAAGAAATGTGCTACGGATCGGGCCAAGAATACGCCAAGCGAGGGCCATAACTGCAATCAGCGCACCCGCACTAAGGTCGCCGGCAATCACCATGCCGGTGCCGAACGCCAGTGTTGCAACGCCCGCCACTGCGACTAGTGACTGGGAGAGAGTTTGTATTAAAAAACTAAACTGACGCGCTTTCATATTGCACATTACGGATTCTGCGGAATACCGTCGGTGTCTGTTTTTCCAAGCGTCTTCTGCTGACAGATCTCTAATGGCGCGTTGGGCGGATACCGCCTCGACGGTAAGATTATTCAACTGCGATTTGGCGCTGCCAGCGGCCGTGACCAATTGTCGTGTTCGCGGGATTGCCCATGTGGCAAGGCCTATATAAACGCAGATAAGAACTAGCGGCGGCCACACAAGCGATCCGCCTATTATTGCCGTCACGATGATGAACAGGAAAATGAAGGGCAGATCGAAGAGTGCTGTTGCCAGTGCTCCAGTAAATGCTTCGCGTACAGAAGTCATCTGTCGTAGCCGAGTAAGCTGCGATCCGATGGGCGCGTCTTCGACATAGGAAAGCGGCATATGGAGCAACTGACTAAATGCTGTTTCATTAGCCTGCTCATCAAGCCGCGCCCCCAGGTACGATTGTAACATTGAACGAATTTGGCGTAGAGCGAAATCAGTGGCGGCGATCATCAAGATACCAATCGTAAGACCGAGTAATACATCCGGCGATTTCGAGCCGATGGCCTTGTCATAGACATTCATTACATATAGCGGCGGCGTGAGTGCGAAGATATTGACGATGAAACTTAGAAAAAAGATATTGATAATATCTGGCTTGAAAACCTTTAGCGCAGTCGTTGACCATTTTGGAGCTGACGCCGGCGTCGCATCTTTCAACGGCTCTATTTTCTCCGGAAATATTAAGGCGCCAGTTATTGTTTCCAAAGATACATCAATAAATTTTTTGGAAACCGGATCATAAATTTTTGCCGAATCCGTGCCGCTTACTGATTCTATCAAGGTGATGCTTCCCGATTCGGAACGCAAAAAGCACGGCAGAAATTCATTTCGAAGACAGCCGACGGATGCTTTTTCAACACTGGTGTTAAACCCGAGATGAAATAGAACTGTTCGAAATGCATTTAGAGTGTCGAGCTTGCCGGCATGTGGCATCGATTCGAACACTCGCCTTGATCCTTGCGACCAGCCGGTCAATCTCAAAAAGCGATCAATGACAACTATGCAGTCTATACTCGTCGTTGTTCCGGTGCGAGTGTCGTTGTTAAAGGCGCATTCAATTTTTTTAATTAACTCGCCTACGGGGTTGCCCGCATTACTTTTATGTGTGGATGGATCAGACGCGATAACGCTAGTTGTGATATTTTCTACCTGCTTAAACATTATCCTACGGCTTTTCTGTCTGTCGCAGTTATACTAGGGATGAGTGCGCCGGCTGAGGCTTCGTAAGTTGCGTCGGCTAAGCGAATTAGCGATGGGCGATGTGTGGCGAGAATAATGGTAATATCACCGTGTAGATGGCTTAGTGCAGCGGAAAATTCCTTCTCACTGGGTATGTCGAGCGATGTGTTGGCTTCGTCGAGAATAAGAACGGATGGTTTTGTCGCCAGCGCCCGCGCGATGCATATGCGCTGCGCTGTTGACGCCGGAATGCCGCGTCCGCTGAGGCTCCGGAGCGGTGTGTCATATCCAAGCGGCATGCGTACAACTTCTTTGTCCAGCCCAATAAGGCGTGAGGCCCAGAGCGCTGATGTGGCGGGAAGCGTACCGAACAAGGTTAGGTTTTCGAGGATTGTTCCTCTGAATGTGGTTGGTTTTTGCTCGACATAGCGAATGGAAGCGCGTGACAGCGTAGCATTGTCTCCATTGACAAGTTTGCCGCCAATGCGAATTTCGCCGTTGGTTGGCGTAATGTCCCCGGCAATAGCGCGAAGTAAAGATGTGCGGCCGCTACCGTCCTTTCCTTTAACGGCGATAAGGGCGCCGGCAGGGGCGTCAAAATTGACTTTATCAAAAAGTGGCGGGGCATCGCCAAATTTTATTGTGACCCTATTCAACGAGACCGATTCGGGGCTTAATTTTGTAAGAAATTGGCGGTTGTGAGTTTGGGGATTATCATCGTTGCCTTCATGTATATATTGGGTGACCTTGAAAATCTCCGCGATACGGTCACGGCGATGGTCTGCAAGGTTGACTTCGTTCCATGCGGATAATGAGCGCATAATTGGTTGAAGCAATTGTGACGATAACAGCATGCAACATGCAAGGCCGCCAATCGTTAAATCACCAGCGATCACGAGAAAGGCGCCGACGCAGACAATAATAACAGCAGACAAGGAGGCGTACATCGCACTGGTGTTTTGTGCTGAACCAGTCAGTTTGATTAACCGTCTGACCACGACGCTTTCTGCCGATTGTAGTCGTTCAAAGCGACGCATCATCAACGGTTCCATTGCCAATGATTTAACCGTCTGCATCGATTGCAAAGTTTCGATAACAAAGTCATATTTACGCGAATCTGACTTTTCACGCTCTTCGATTGTTTCGCGTAAAAGTCTCGTGCGCTTCATTGCGTGATAGCCAAAAAAGCCAAACAAGAAGAGAGGAACGAGAAAAAGTGGCCCGCCAAGCAGGATGATAATGCCGGCAAAAAGCGGTATGAAAAGTATGTCAATTAATACGACTCGCGATTGCCCCCCCAAATAGCCCCCAAGTCCGGTGATCGAATTTAGCCTGTCGAGATGCTCGCTTGCTGATATGGCGGCGTGACGAGAGGGGGGCGTCTTCATC
This sequence comes from Hyphococcus sp., assembly GCA_021776455.1. Taxonomy (GTDB): domain Bacteria; phylum Pseudomonadota; class Alphaproteobacteria; order Caulobacterales; family Parvularculaceae; genus Hyphococcus. Next base: position 4,007 of record JAJFFX010000013.1, read on the forward strand.
ATCACGCTGAGCGCCTTGACTGAAAGATTATGTGTAAATGACGCCGCTGCCCAATTGATCAGGTAGGACCTGCAGTATTTCAAAATTCCATCGATAATGACAACTACAGTCAGAGTTGCGATCAGAACCGCGAGCGTGTCGAAGGATGCATTTGGTAAAACACGATCATAGATTTGCAGCACAGTAAGTGGCAGAGCGAGCGCGAATAAGTTGATAACGATTGAACCCGTATAAACCATCGCGCCTGGCAAAGGCTCATCGAGATCAGATCGAGCCTGATCGGGCGACCGACCTCCCGGTAAGGCGCCCAATAAATTTAGTACATAATGATACATAGTATTTTATACGCACGGCCAAAGATCGCTTGGTTATTTCAGGTTAAGGTTAAATTGTTTAGGAAATATAAGCGCCATAGGCGGGTATGATGATTTACGAACGATTAACTAGCTTGATACATTCCTGATTAATCCTCAGTTGATATTGTGGCGTCAGTTTTAGTTGCGTATCGAGGTCTGCCATGGCTGATGGAAAACAGTCCAATTCGGATAAAGCCGATCTTAAAGCTACGACCAAAGAGGAGCTTGGACAGCGGCATCAAGAAGCCCTGGAAATTGAAAGCGAACGTAGCGCGCTTGAAAAAGCACGCGATCAGAGTGTTGACCCCATTCAGGCGGATGATGGCGGCTCGGGTTATGGTAACCTTCATTATGGCGACAGTCCAGAAAGCGATTTAGAAAAAAGCGAGCCCCCTACCGAGAACGCCGCAGGCGCCGCGGAATCGCAAGTTGGGCCGCTGGAACCGTCATCTCACCAGAAAAACGAATCCGATACTTCTGATGAGCAATACCGAGCCGACGATTCTGGCCGCGAAGAAACTCATGTGGAAGACGATCTCACCGGCCCGGCGACTGCGCCGCGATCTGAAAACGGGCCTGTGCAAGTACAGCCGGATCGTCCGCATGCCGATACTCCCGCTCCCGGTGAAAACGCTGCTTCGTCCGCTTCAAGCAGTGAAAACCCGCCTGTCGTTTTCGGACTTGGCGTCAATCATACAGACGTCAATGAGGCGCCGACCGAGATTGAGCTTTCTAACAACGCCATAAACGAAAACGAATCCGGTGTTGTTGTTGCTGTGCTCTCAGCGGTTGATGCGGACAGTAACGATACGGCGACATATTCGATTGTTGGAGACGCCTCTGACGCATTTGAAATTGTCGGCAATGAGTTGCGCCTGAAAGAGGGCGTCAGCCTCAACTATGAAGATCAGGATACATATGAAATAACACTTGAAGTAACCGACGGATCCGGCGCGACTTTCCAAAAGGCGGTATCCATCAACGTTGTCGACGTCAATGAGGGTCCGGACGATCTCAGCCTATCGAACGCGAGCGTTGGCGAGAATGCGTCCGGTGCGGTGATCGGCGATCTGTCGCTGAGCGATGCCGACGCCGGCGACAGCCATACATTTGTTGTGTCGGATGATCGCTTTGAGGTGGTTGACGGTCAGTTGAAGTTGAAGGACGGCGTTGCGCTAGATCATGAACAGGCTGACGCGGTCGATGTGACGGTGACGGCGACGGATTCAGGCGGGTTATCGACCGATGCGACGTTTACGATTGCGGTCGGCGACGTCAATGAGGGTCCGCCGCCAATAATTGGTACGCCCGGCAATGACAGGCTTAGGGGAACAAACAACGATGACGTTATTGACGGGCTTGCTGGCAATGACATCATCAGCGGTCGCGGCGGCGATGACATCATCATTGGTGGCGAGGGCAACGACCGACTGTATGGCGGATCGGGTGACGACACCTTTGTTGTTACTGGCGATGACCAGGGTTTTGATAGGGTAGTCGGTGGTCGGGGCGAAGACCAGATCGTGGCTGGGTCTGACGACACGTCCATTGGCCTGACTTACTTCAACAATTCGGTAGAGACGATCTCGTCGGACGGCCATGACGATGTGACGATTGTCGGGACGGCGGGCAATAACAGGCTGAACTTCTC
>JAJFFX010000121.1 GCA_021776455.1 Hyphococcus sp.
CGCCAAGCTCTTCTTTCAGGGACGCCATATCATCGCGGCCAATCGCGTCGGCGACCTCATAGGCCTCTTCAATCGTATAGGGCGCAATGGTTTTGAAATTCTGCTCCAGATCCCAGGGGCAGCCGCCTTGCGGATTGCGCAATTGCGCCATGACCGTCAGCAACGCGTTAATGTTGCGATTATCGGGTGGCTGACCTTGGCTCATTGTTGACACGTCTCTTGGCTGAATCTTCTGTATTGGCCGAAAAGTTTACTCCAGTAACACACATAGCCCTGGTTGAATGCTGAAAGATAGAATGTAGCGCAAATGGGGCATTTGCTAGCGGCGGTGTTGGGTGTATGGCTGGTCGGAAACCTAAACGAATTGCTGCGAGGCGCAAATCCTTGCCTAGACCATCAAGCGATTAAAGGAATTGCCGGAGGGTCTAGTTTTTTTACTGCGCGCCAGTAAGGGCGCAAAACCGGTTACCACTTTTGCACCCGGCGCATTAGCGCGGGCGCGTTCGAAGGAGCTGAAAGATGCCGATCCAGGAAGTCAAACATATCTGGCGCAATGGCGAAATGATCCCTTGGGCCGAAGCGACCACCCATGTGCTCACGCATGGCCTGCAATATGGCTCGGCTGTGTTTGAGGGTATGCGCGCCTATGATGCTAAAGCCAAAGGCGTCTGCGTTTTCCGCAACCGCGATCATATTGAACGGCTGATGTTTTCGGCGCGGGTCTATCAGATCGAGATTGGTTATAGCGTTGAAGAGCTGATGCAGGCATGCCGCGATATCGTTCGCGAGAACGATCTTTCCAGCGCCTATATTCGTCCGGTTGCCTATCTCGGTTATGGCGAAATAGGTCCGGCCTCGACGGCTGTGAAATCGGAAATCGCCATCGCGGCGTTTCCCTGGGGCGCCTATCTTGGCGAGGAGGGGATGAAGAACGGGGTAGACGTTGCTATCTCCAGCTGGCGGCGCATGGCGCCGGGGACAGTTCCAGCCGGCGTTAAAGCCGCGGGCAATTATCTTTCAAGCCGCCTCATCAGCATAGAGGCAAAAGACCGAGGCTTTGCCGAAGGCATAGGTCTTTCGCATGACGGCACGGTCAGCGAAGGGGCGGGGGAGAACCTTTTTGTTGTTCACAAAGGTCGACTTTATACGCCGCCCGCCTCTTCCTCGATCCTTATCGGGATTACCCGCGACACCATCATCACGCTCGCAGGCAAGCTTGGGTATGAAGTCGTCGAGCAGGCCTTCCCGCGTGAGTTCCTTTACGCTGCCGACGAAATTTTTATGACCGGCACGGCGGCGGAAGTCACGCCCGTGCGCTCCGTCGACAAACTGCCGATTAACAATCCGGACTTTCCGATCACACGGCAAATCCAGCGCGCTTTTTTCGGTCTCTTTAACGGAGAGACCGAAGACGAGTGGGGTTGGCTCGATCCGGTGGGTTAAGTTTCAATCCTCCAGTTCAAGCGCGTCAGCGATGACGTGGAAAATGTAGTTCTGTTCGAACACGCCGCTGATGAGATACGCCTTTGGACCAGAGGCGTAGACCGGTACATCCTGACCGCCATGAGTTTCTGATCCCATCGGCACCAACGCTTGCTGACGATAGTTCTTTTGCGCAACATCGTCGTCACTCGGCGCCGGACGCCCGTCGGCATGATCGTGGCCTTTGGCGAGAACTGAACCGGGGCCGTTAGCGTAAACCAGTGTCGTATAAGCTCTGCCATCGGCGGCGTCTCTTGCAACCAGCGCACCGCTGTCGTCGACGTTTTTGGAAAGGCCGAGAATGTCATTGCCTTTGGCGGGATAGCCCTGAAACGCCAGCGTGTGACCGTGATCAGCAGTGACAATAATCAACGTGTCTTTTTCTTTCGTCATCGCCAGGGCGCGCGCTACCGCCTCGCTATATTCTTGCGCGTCGGTCAAAGCGCCGCGCGCAATGCCGCCGTGATGGGCATGGTCGATACGTCCGGCCTCGACCATCAGGAAATATCCATCTTCATCGTGCGATAGGATTTTGATTGCCTTTTCGGTCAAATCGGCAAGCGAAGGCTCGCCAGCCTTGTCGTCCGCGCGCAGCATTTCATATTTCATGTGTCCGGGCTCAAACAGACCCAGCAGCTTGGATGTATCTGGCGCGGCGTTAAAACCGTCGGCGTCCCACACATAAAGATGCTGCGGCGATTTTTCCGCCCATTCCACCGTGAGATCGCGTCCGTCTTTGCGCGCGCCTGGCTTATCGGTTTCCGGGTCACTGACGGTCGATGGCGTGAAGACGCGCCGGCCGCCGCCGAGGACGACCTCAAGTCCGTCTCCATACGGAAATTCTATGAGCTGACGAGCGATATCCTTGCATCCTGCGTCCTTTGCGTCATCGGGCATATTACTGTCGGCTTCCCAGCCGCGGTCGGCGCTGTGCGCATAGACGGCGCCAGGCGTTGCATGGGTAACGCGCGCCGTCGACACAACACCAGTTGACATGCCGTTCTTTTCTGCAAGCTCTGCAATAGTCGGAACAGCCGAGCGTAGTGCAGCCTCACAATCACCGCGCGGCGCCTCTGCGCTAATGGAGAGAACGCCGGACCGCGTCTTCACGCCGGTCAACATTGCCGACGCGGTGCCGGCGGAATCGGGCACCTGAAAATCTGTGTTATAAGTTTTGGAGTAGGCGACAAAGGGAAGCTTTTCGAATGACAGCAGATTTTCCTCTCCCTCCTCGCCGCGTGACTGTCCGTCGAATATCCGGGCGGCGGCAACCGTTGTCGGATCCATGCCGTCACCAATAAACAAGATTACGTTTTTAGCGTTCTTTTTATTTTTTTTCTGCGCTTTGCGCGCCGCCAAGGCCGCTTGGCCATCTTTATACCAGCTGTTTGTTGAAATCGCAGAGCCGGTGTCTTTCTGGTCTGCTGTGTCGGCAGAAGCGCATCCGACAGCGCCAAGAGCGCAAGCTGCAAGCGGTAAAACAAATATCAATTTCACGTAATTTCCTCCACAACCCAAAGCGCTGTTGTACAGGCTATGCCGTTACAGGCAAACCGTGCCAGAATGCCAGCGGCGTCAATAAAATCGGGAGGTTTTGGCTGTTATGAGGAAATTTTTATCCGGGTTTGGCGTCATCGTCGCCGTCATAGGGATTGGCGCAGCGCTCTACCTTAAAACGCCGGCGCCGGCGCCTTTCGATCGCGAGGCGGCGATTGACGCAGCCGCTGCATATAACGCACGGGTCATACGCGACCGCTTTGGCGTTCCTCATATTTACGGTAAGCGCGACGCCGACGTCGCGTTCGGTCTTGCCTATGCCCATGCAGAAGATGACTGGGCGACGATTGAAGAGGTGGTCTTCTTCTCACGCGGCGTTCTGGCCCAGCGCAAAGGCAAAGACGCAGCGATCCCTGATTATCTGATTGGCGCCTTGAAGGTTGGCCGCGATGTTAAAGAAAAATACGATAGCGACCTGGCGCCGCAGACACGCGCTATTGCCGAAGCCTACGCCGCCGGCCTCAATCTTTGGTGCGCGCAACGCCGCGATAACTGCGCGCCTGGCGCTGCGCCAGTCACGACCTATGATGTCATTGCCGGCTTTACTTCGCGCACGCCGTTTTTCTATGGCCTCGATGCGCAGCTGAAAGCGATTTATGAGGGCGACGTCAAAACCACGAAAGCGGCCGAGACTGCACGCGAGGCATTCCTGCACATCAGCGAGGAGAACGAGCTCGGATCGAACGCCATGGCGATCGCGCCCGTCCGCTCGAGTGACGGGCATACGCGGCTGATGGTCAATTCCCACCAGCCCTATGAAGGGCCGGTCGCCTGGTATGAAGCGCGCCTCAAATCGGTGGTGGGGTGGGACATTATCGGCGGTCTGTTCCCCGGCGCGCCGATGGTTTTACACGGAGCAGGGCCCAACCTCGGCTGGGCGCATACAGTCAACCGGCCGGATCTGGTCGATGTCTATGAACTAACCGTTGATAACCCGAAAAAACCGACAAAGTACAAATTTGACGGAAAGTGGCGCGATTTTGACGCCAGTAAAGTAAAATTCCGTGTCAAATTGTTCGGACCGTTTAGCCTGCCGGTGACACGGCCTTCCCTATATTCCGTTCACGGACCGGTGTTCGTAACCGAGCGCGGCGTCTTTGCAGTTTCATACGCCGGCGCCGGCAATATTCGGACTATCGAGCAGTGGTATGCGATGAACAAAGCACAAAATTTTGACCAATGGCGTGCGGCGATGGCAATTGGCGCAATGCCAAGCTTTAACGCCGTCTATGCCGACCGGGAGGGCAATGTCGGCTATTTTTACAACGCCGCGATCCCCGTGCGCGACGCTGGTTATGACTGGTCTGGCGTGGTTCCCGGCGACACATCTGAGACTTTGTGGCGCGGGCAACGTCCGTTCAGCGCTGTGCCAAGCGTCGTCAATCCGGCTTCCGGATATGTCGTTAACGCCAACCATACGCCGTTTTTAGCCACTGGCGCGGGCGATAATGCAGAACCGGCGGACTTCCCGCCGCATTTCGGTATCGACACCCGCACCACCAATCGCGGCATCCGTCTTCAGGAACTTTACGGCGCCGATGCGGAAATCACTGAGGAGGAATTCCTTCGCTACAAGATGGATTTCACTTACGCGCAATCTTCACGGGTGATGGAGCTGGTCCGCTCGCTGTTGGCCGAGGAAACCGACGAGCCGTTGCTTGTCGAGGCAATGGCTACGCTGAGTGAGTGGGACGGCGCCGTCGATCACGACAGCCGCGCTGCGGCGCTCGCCATTCTTACCGCGCAAAAGGCGAGGGGTTATCTTATCGATGACGACCACCCGGCCGAGCCCGATTATGTTGAGGCTTTGCGTCAGGTCGCGGGCGCCTTGGATGCAAAATTCGGACGCGTTGATCCGAGCTGGGGCGAAGTGTTGCGGTTCCGGCGCGGCGCCTATGATCTTGCGATTGACGGCGGGCCGGACACGTTGCGCGCGGTTTATCCGAGCGGCGAGGCAAAAGATATCCCGCTAAAGGCGGCGGGCGGCGACACCTATATTCTCTATGCGGACTGGTCGCCCGATGGGGTGGGAGAAATTCAAACCATCCACCAGTTTGGAGCGGCAACACTGGACCAGACATCGCCGCATTACGCCGATCAGGTTGAAATGTTTGTGCACGGTGAATGGAAAACCCCGCCAATGACCTTGGATGCCGTCATTGCCGAAGCAACCGCCGATTATCGTCCGGGACACTAGGGTGATTTATGATCGCTCTGGCTGACGCTCAAAAACCGGCAAACCATCCGGGATCTGATGGAAGCCCTGTTTGTCGATCGTAAAAATCGCCATTTGCGGGCCGCCAAAAAGACTCGGATCATCAAGCGTGCCGGCTTTCAAAATCACAGCCGATAAACCCGGCCGCCGCGTTGTTATGATAATGTCGCACAATTTATATTGTCGCAAATTAGAATTGATGCTGAGATACGATCTGGTACGCAAACCCACGGAAAACGCCGACAGCGTCTTTAAACACTGTCGGCGCATTTTTGTCCGGGAATCTCCCCCAAATGAGTTGCCTGGACCTCGGGATCTCCCCCTGATGACGGGGTACATTAGTCTGCTAGGCTCTACTGCTATAGGAGATTTTGGCCGTAATTCGCCAAACGAAATCGTTTTTCAGCATTAAACGCTTGCCAGTGGCGCATGGACAATATCGTGACTTCGTTTCTCTTGAACCTCCCGCATCAAAGCTGTCTGTGCGGTAAAATATTGTGCGGGCGTTACGCCTATGAATGTCTTGAATTCTTTAATGAAATGCGATTGGTCATAATATCCAGGCCCAGCAGCGTTTTGCCATGGCGACTTTCCGGCGCGGATCGTGTCGGCAGCGCGTAGCGCGCGATATTTACGCTGTAGAAGCTTCGGTGACCCGCCGAAATGTTTCTTGGCGAGCCTTTCTGTCTGCCGCCGCGACACACCCGTCATCGTCAATAACCGGTCTAGATCGAGTGTTTCATCGTGCAGTAGCCAATCTTCTATGGCCTGCGGATATGGGTTGTGCCGTTTTGAGCGCCGCTCCAGCAAGGCGGCGAAATAACGGTCACAGATAGCCGCCATCATGTGCGGATCGGCTGCTTTGTGGACCTCGTCGAGCACCCCGCCGGCGACACGGCGGGCAACCTTGGAAAGGTCAAATACCTGATCGGCGGCTTCATAGGCATTGACGCTGAACATCTTGATCCATCCGCGCGGACGGATACCGATGCCAAAGACGCACGTTCCAGCGTCCGCATGCATCGTATAAGCGCCCATGGTCGGGCCAATCAGGAATGTCGAGGTAATGCGCGTGGGCTTGTCCGCACCAGGCATGTAAAGATCGCCCGACCCATTCAGTAAAATTCTAATATTGCCAAGTTCCGCACACAGTGGTTGCACAGACGCGACATCAGTCGCGAAGTAGTAATAGACGCGGACATAATCCCGGAGGTTCGCTTGTGGCAAATAATACTGTAATTCCATTTCAATCGTATGATAGGTCACGCACACATATTTGTCGGTAGCAGGATTGACTTTTTAAAGTATCGCTCGGCGTCATATCGTCTCAAAGAGGGGGTATACAGGGCGCAGGCGGGTCAACTGGAGGCTGCAACAACCAAGCCGTCATAGGCCGGCTCCACACCGGCCGGAAGCGCCAGCTTGAGCGTTTGATAGTCCATATCAAGATGGAGATTGGTCAAAATCGCGCGGCGCGGTTTTACCCGGGCAATCCATTCCAGCGTCATTTCAAGGTGGGCGTGCGTGGCGTGGGGTTTTTGCTGAAGCGCATCGACGATCCAGGTGTCAACGCCCTCCAGCAACTTAAAACTTTCATCAGACAATCCGACAACATCACTGGAATAAGCGATGCCGCCGAACCGGAAGCCGAGTGACTCTACACTTCCGTGATCTTGGAGAAAGGCGGTCGCCGGAATGTCGCCGCTTGGGCCGTTGATTGAGAACCCCTCGCCGTATGGCGGCATGTCGATGTTTTTCAGGATCGCCGGATAATGGCTGCCTGGTTTTTGAGTGAAACAATAATCAAACCGTTCAAGCAAATACCCCGCAGTCGCATCATCGATATAAACCGGCATGCGCCGGCGCATTTGCAGTGCAAAGACGCGCAAGTCGTCAATACCGTGGCTCTGGTCGGCATGATCATGAGTAAACAACACCGCATCAAGGCGCGAACATTTTGCGGCCAGCAGTTGCGCACGCATATCCGGTGATGTATCGACCAGTACGCTGGTGTTTTTATTATGGCAAAAGCCAAAATCGTTATGCGCGCGCTGAATAAGGATAGAACACCGCGTGCGTCGGTTTTTCGGCTCGTTCGGATCGCAAGCTCCCCACTCGCCCGCCCCGTCCGCACCGCCAAGGCGCGGTACACCGCCGGATGAGCCCGACCCGAGGATGGTCACACGCAAATCTTGTTTCCCGCTCATCCATCCATATCCGAAGGTTTGGCGCGCGCGAACAAGCGGAAGAAATTTTCCGTTGTGGCGGCGGCGATTGCGTCGAGGCTCATTGCCTTAATTTCAGCAAGCTTTTCTGCGACATGGCTCACATAAGCCGGCTCATTACGCCTCCCGCGCATTGGCGTCGGCGCCAGATATGGACAATCCGTTTCGATCAGGATCCGGTCCAACGGCGCAGCCTTGGCGATTGCGCATATGTCGCCGGCGTTTTTAAAGGTGAGGATGCCAGAAAAAGAAATGTAACCGCCAAGCGCAAGCACCGTTTCGGCTAGCGTAGGCCCGCCAGTGTAGCAATGTAAAAGTGGCGTAAAGGCCCCCTTCTCATGCTCCTCAAGTAACAGCTTTCGCATTTCCTCATCGGCGTCCCGCGTATGAATAATCAATGGCAACCCGGTCTCACGCGCCGCATCGACATGCGCCCTGAACACCGGAAATTGCAGCGCCCGGTCTGAATGCTCATAATAGAAATCGAGCCCGCATTCGCCAATTCCGACGACCTTCTCGTCATCCGTCAGGTCGATCAATTGACGCGCCGTCAACGCCGGGTGCTCATCTGCGTAATGCGGATGAACGCCAATGCTGCGCCAGATAAAATCATGGCTGTCGGCAATGGTTTTTATCGCCGAGGTTGAGGAAAGCTTATCCGATATAGTGAGCATATATGCGACGCCAGCCTCTCGAGCAGCGCGGATGACCGTGTCGCGATCTTCGTCATAACGCTCTGAGTGCAGATTAACGTGACTGTCGACTAACATAGCGTGGGGCCGCTCATGACGCCGCAAGCGCAGCGCGCAAATCATAGGCCATGGCGGCGATCAGTTGGCCTCGGTCCAGGTTGAGCGCATCGCCGCGCTCGGCCAGAGTCTTCAGTTGCTCAAATGCGTCGAGCAAGGACGCCGGCGCTGCACCCTCAAGCGGTCCTTCGAGCGCTGTTCTGCAAGCCGCCGCACGCGCGCCATCCGACAGGGTTTGCAAAACCGTCTGTTTAAAGATTTCCCATTTCCCATCGCCGGCCCTGCCGGCAAGCGCGCTCGTGACTTTGGTAATTTCCTCGCCCCGACGCGCGGCGGTGACAAACCCGTCCGCGAGGGCGATGGCGCTCGCCCCCTCGCCTGCCGCCAGCATCATCGCATAACCCGGCCGGCCGCCGGCATGGGCGGCAATCCGCGCGGCGTCTTCGTCGCTATCGGCAAGCTCCTCACGCGATAACAGCCCGACAATCTCCGCATCATCCAGACCGCGCAAATCAATCCTTCGACAGCGCGAGCGAATGGTTGCGATTAACCGGCCAGGAGCAGCCGACAGGAGCAGCAAGAGTGTGTCAGCAGGCGGCTCTTCAAGGGCTTTGAGCAGCGCGTTGGCGGCGTTGCGGTTGAGATCATCGGCGCTGTCGATAATCGCAACGCGATAGCCACCAAGCGCCGCCGTACGGTTCAGAAACAAGGTTAATTTACGGATAGTTTCTACTGTTATATCAGTTTGATAGCGTGATGTTTTCTCGTTCCACGCCCGCTCGGCGATAAACAAATCCGGATGCGCGCGCTGGGCGACCAGCCGGAAAGTACGCCTCTCTGGCAGCATGTCGAAACTATGCTCATTCATCAATGCGCCGGGATCGAGCATGGCGCGGGCGATACGATAGGCAAGCGTTGCTTTCCCGGCCCCCTTGGGGCCGGCGATAATCCAGCCATGGCTAAGCACACCGCCGGCGATGGCGTTGCGTAAATCGCGCTCAATCGCTTCACGACCGATCTGATCGGGCCGTTCATTGGGGGGCATAAGATCGACAGACATGATCAGAGGTTTAGGAGTTTTGCCGCGCCAACGGAAGCCGGGTCAGCTTAAAATCGCCGGTAATCGATGTTTGACCGCTTCAGCAATACGCGCCGCTACCGTCTCGACTGAGCCGCGCGCATCCACCACAACGCAGCGCCCTGGTGCGGCCTTGGCAATATCCAGATAGGCCAGACGCACCTGGCGCTGAAACTCTGCCCCTTTTTCCTCAAACCGTGTCTCACCCTTGCTGACATCAGCGCGGCGCAATCCGTCTTCGGCTGGCGCATCGAGAATAATCGTCAGGTCGGGGTCGTGATCGCCAACCACCAGGGCGTGCAGCGCCTTCAGCTTTTCAACGCCCGCAGCGCCAGCGACGCCCTGATAGGCCATTGAGGAATCGGCAAAACGATCGCTAATCACCACAGCGCCGCGTCCCAGCGCCGGCAGGATTGTCCGCTCAAGATGATCGCGCCGGGCGGCGTACATTAACAACGCTTCAGTCAGCGACGACCAGCGGTCTTTGGCGCCTTTTACAATCAGTGCGCGGATTGCCTCGCCGCCATCGGACCCGCCGGGCTCGCGGGTTTCAACCACTTCGCGCCCGGCGGCGCGCAACCGTTCGCCAAGAATACTGATCTGGGTTGATTTGCCGGCGCCGTCGCCACCTTCAAAACTGATAAAGACGCCTGTCATGCCCGCCTGTCTGTCATGCATGTCTCATTGCGCAGCTGCGGCGTCTTGCGGCTCGGGCTTGGCGAGCAGGGTTTTGGCGGCAAGGCCTATTTTGCCGAGAACGCCAAGCTCTTTAACCCCGCGGCCGGCATAGAGAGGATATTCTTTGGCTTCCCCGCCATCAACTTCGACCTGTAAATAACCGATCTGCTGGTCAGCGCGAATAGGCGCGGCGACCGGGCCTTCATAGACGATGCTGGCTTTGGTTTTGTCGAGCATCGAGCGATGAACGATCAGCCGCACCGGCTCCTTGACGATCAGCGGCGCAGTTTTCGCCCTGCCTTTGAAGATGGTTGCGTCCCCGACTACATCGCCGGGCTCATATAGCGCTTTTATCGCGAAATCATTGAACGCCACACGTATCAGGCGCGCTGATTCCGTCGAGCGTTCCTTCTCTGACCCTAGGCCATTGACGACGATAATGCGCCGCTCGCCATCGCGTATCGCTGAGCCGACTAGGCCAAAACCGGACTCTTCCGTATGCCCAGTTTTTAATCCGTCCGCGCCGTCAAACGCATCAAGCAGCGGATTACGGTTCGGTTGGCGGATTTTCTCCCAGGTAAATTCACGCTCGGAAAACAGTGCGTAATAAGCGCCATATTCATGGATGATCTTACGGGTCAGCAGCGCCAGATCGCGCATACTCATCTTTTGATTTTCATCCGGCCACCCGGTCGCGTTAGCGAAACTTGAATCATTCAAACCCCATTCACGGGCTTTGCGGTTCATCAACTCAGCGAACGCGTCCTCTGAACCGGAAATATTTTCTGCAAGCACAATGCATGCATCGTTGCCTGACTGGATGATGACGCCGCGCAACAAATCCTTGACGGCAATTTGCGTATCGACCCGCACCCACATTTTTGAACCGCCCTTGCGCCAGGCCTTCTCGCTCACATCAAACTTGTCGTCCAGGCTGAGAGAGCCGTCCTTGAGCCGATCGAAAACAATGGCCACTGTCATCAGCTTCGACATCGATGCGGGCGCAGTCGGGATGCGGGCGTTTTTCTCAAACAAAATTTCGCCGGTGCGGAAATCCATGATGGCGGCATATTCAGCCAGCGTTGTAAGCGGCTGTGCGCTGACGGCGCTGAGACCGGCAAACAGGGCCGCAATTGCGGCAGTCATTAATCCAGGCAGACGCACATCATACTCCTTATTATACTACCATCACACCGGCTATTCAGCACGGAATATCGCCGGATTCGCGACGCCATCACGGCGTAATGGTGATCATCATCGCATCACCATAGCCTGCTTCGCGCACCGCTTCCAAGCGTTTGAGCGCTTCGGCGCGATCAGAATATGGCCCCATATTGACGCGGTAAAACACCCTGTCGTCATTAACGTCAACCCGCGCCAGTCGCAGCGTTCCAACTGAGCTGAGCGAGGCGCGCACAGCCTCGATATTCTCAAGGCTAGAAAGCGCCGCCACACGAACCGAATAGAGGGTCGTTGTGGCGGTTGGCGCGGCATCCACAGCGGCAGGGTTTGGCGTTGTCTCAAGGGATGGATGCACCGAAGCGGCGGTCACGTTTTCTTGCGTAGAATTTTGCGGTTGCACAGAAGGCGATGCCGACGATGAGACCAGGACGATTGCTGGTGCGCTCGGCGGTGCGGAAGCAGATGGCGACTGGACGGGCGCGCGCGCTGTGGATGCGCTTGCTAGCGGCTGTTCTTCAACACGGCTCACAGCGCCGGTGACGCCATTGCGCGCCTCGGTGATCGGATGATGGTGGTGGTGGTCCTGTGTTGCAGCAACAGCGGGTTGTTTTGGCGCCGCCTTGGCGTAGATGCGGTTACTGCGTTGGCCAGGCAATGGCGCCGGACCGAGATAGCGCACGCGCACCTTCGCCAGGCCCTTTTTCTCAAACCCAAGCCGGCGCGCCGACGCCCGTGAGAGGTCGATAATCCTGTTGCTGGCGAACGGTCCGCGGTCATTAACCCGCACGACAATCCGGCGACGGTTTTCGAGGTTGGTCACCTCCACCATCGACGGCAGCGGCAACGTCGTATGCGCCGCCGTCAGCGCATTCATGTTATATATTTCACCATTCGCCGTCGCGCGGCCATGGAAATCGCGCCCATACCATGAGGCCGTGCCGACTTTATTGTATTTGGCATCATGCGCCGGACGATACCATACGCCGTTCACCTTATAGGGCTTGCCAATTTTGTGGTGCGGCGATGGCGCCGCGCCATAGCGCGGCGTAGCGCAACCGGCGAGCACCAACATGAAAGCCAATATCAGCGCCATCAACGGCTTATGCCCAGCTTGGGCGAATGGCGAATGTGGCAAAACTGATACGGTCATACAGAAATTCCGACTTGTCCCGGTGCGGCAGCGCTACGCCCAGCTTGAGCGCCAGAAGGAAACAATTGAAAACCTTAATCTTGCGTTAACTCTTTGGCAAAGGGCCAGCCAGACCATAGACCCCAAGCACCCCCGCCCGTGCAGCGTGCAGCTTGTTATTTCAGACGGGCGCGCTAGAACCCGTTCCACGTTTTCGGCAAGATACCAAACGCCAAGCGCCCGGCTCGGAGGGGTGGCAGAGTGGTCGAATGCGTCGGTCTTGAAAACCGGTGGGCGTTTACGCGTCCCGTGGGTTCGAATCCCACCCCCTCCGCCATGATATGCCGCAAGATACTGATTATTGATTTTTGAGATTTCTGATATTCACATCCCACATTGATCCCACAAAAAATCTCATAGGTTTTGGCGCTTGCATATCGCTCAACTGACATATTTGTGACCCACCCCCGCAGAAGAAAACCCGGTCGGAATGGAGCTTTGCCCGTAAAGCGGAATGGGAAGCCGGCGTCCCCTTCTGGCCTGATTCTCCGTATGGGGACGTATTCGTCGATCACAGCGCCGGCGCTGTCCGTTGTAGCTACGACTGAGCCGAGCCGGTTTTGATGCGCCACACTTCGTAGGCTGTGAAACTCGTGTTGGTGAAGTTCACATCCGCCGTACAATCGTTCATCAGGTTGAGGCGTGACCGTTTAAGAAGTAAACACAGCTGCCGCATGGCGCTGTTGGAGAAGGTCAGCTCTTCATAGTCAGGGGTTGAACCTACCCATTGTCATTTTTATTCTTACGTTTCTCACGAACGTAAATTAAGTAGTCTTTAATCCCTAAATCATAGGCAGCAATGAATAACCCAACAAGAACCAGCATTGATATTGCTACAGGCGGAATTTTACTGAAAGGCCCACCCAATTTTAAACCTATGTCCGCAATTGTCACGACCATAAAAATTGCGAAAATGATTATTATTCCATTCGCCACATTTCGCAGATATTTTTTCATTTTATCATCCATCAAGCGGTACTCTTATTTGCTTGTTATTGTGACGGGTAACGACTGACCATTTTTTGGCCCGAGACGACACTCCCAACCGCAATCCTCTCGTAATGGAATCCGCGAACTCTTCACGGCCAGTACCCACTAATATTGCACGCAACCATTTATCAGTCAGACGAACTGTTTTTCATTGCTCTTGCCCTGTTGGCTGGGCCCCAGCATTTCAACTGTTACCCAAATAGTTGCCCAAAATGGCTTGAGATCACTAGGATAGAAAATCAGAAATTTATAACTAATTGTTTTTGTTTGATTTTTTGGTGAGCCCAGCAGGGTTCGAACCTGCGACCTACTGATTAAAAGTCAGTTGCTCTACCAACTGAGCTATGGGCCCACGAAGCGTGGTGGTAAGGCGTTGACGCAACGGATCGCGCCGGCGCTCAGCACGACAACGCTGCTTCGACAAACGAAGCGGCGCCCCGCTTTTCGAGCGCCGGAACATAGGGGCGAGGTTTGGCTCGGTCAACTGATTCTGCCGCGCGGTGGCCGCGTTTTTTTAAACCACTTCCTCATCTGTCGCCGCTTTGAAGGCGACGACGAATTCGCCAAACCGCCCGGCTGAGATTGCCTCGCGCATCCCCGCCATAAGGTCCTGATAATATTGCAGATTGTGCCAGGTTAGCAGCATCGGCCCGAGATATTCCCCGGCCCGGAAGAGGTGGTTGAGATAGGCTTTGGAGTAATCGCGGCTTGCTGGGCAATCGCTTTGCGCATCCAGGGGCTCGGGGTCGTCGGCGTAGCGGGCGTTTTTGATGTTGATCGGGCCCGCTTTGGTCCAGGCCTGGCCATGGCGGCCGGAGCGGGTCGGCGCGACGCAATCAAACATATCAATGCCGCGCGCGACCGCGCCGACAATGTCCGCCGGCTTGCCGACGCCCATCAGATAGCGTGGCTTTCCCGCCGTCATGTGGGGTGTTGTGAACTCCAGCACGCGAAACATCTCTTCTCGCCCCTCCCCGACCGCGAGCCCGCCGACGGAATAGCCTGGAAAATCGATCTCCATCAGCCGGTCAAGGCTGTCCCGGCGCAGGTCTTCGAAATTAGCGCCCTGCACGATGCCAAACAGCGCCTGGCCGGGCTTTGCTTTTTCCGTGAAGGCGGCCTTGGAGCGCGCCGCCCAGCGCGCCGATAGCTCCATCGATTGGCGCGCATCGTCATGGGCGATCGGGATCGCCGGGCATTCGTCGAGTTGCATCTGGATGTCAGAACCGAGCAGACACTGAATTTCAATCGAGCGTTCCGGCGTCAGCATATGCCGCGAGCCGTCAATATGGGATTGAAACGAGACGCCTTCTTCCGTCAGCTTACGGAGTTTTGACAGCGACATCACCTGGAACCCACCAGAGTCAGTGAGGATTGGCCGCGGCCAGTTCATGAAATTGTGTAACCCCCCTAGCGCCGCCACCCGCTCCGCCGTTGGCCGCAGCATCAGGTGATAGGTGTTGCCAAGCACGATATCGGCGCCGGTTGCGCGGACATGGTCCGGCAACATCGCCTTGACCGTGCCGGCGGTGCCGACAGGCATAAAGGCGGGCGTTCTGATATCCCCCTTCGGGGATTTGATGGCGCCGCTGCGCGCCTGCGCATCTGTAGCCCGTAACTCGAAAGAAAACACATCCGTCAAAGCATTCTCCCGCCATTGGGAACGCTGCGCTCGGGCTGCAAAAGCACAATCTCGCCATCCGAATCGGCAAATCCAAGCACCAGAACTTCAGACATAAAATCGGCGATCTGGCGCGGTGGAAAATTGACTACCGCCGCCACCTGGCGCCCGATCAAGTCGTCTTTGGCATAATGCGCGGTGATTTGCGCCGATGATTTTTTTATCCCAATCTCCGGACCGAAATCGACCCAGACTTTCCAGGCCGGTTTGCGCGCTTTCGGAAATTCCGCAGCGTCCACAATCGTCCCAACCCGGATGTCGACTTTGAGAAAATCATCGAAGGAGATTTCAGTCATTCGCTTTTCTCCAGCAAGCAGGCGTCGCCATATGAGTAAAACCGATAGCGCTGCTCGCGCGCATGAGCATAGACCGCTTGCATCCGATCTGTTCCACTAAAGGCGCAGACTAACATAAACAAGGTCGACCGCGGCAGGTGAAAATTTGTGAGAAGAAGATCGGCGGCGCAAAAGCGATAGCCCGGCGTAATAAATATGTCGGTCTCGCCGCGAAACGCCTGAACGCCGCCCTCGCCATGGGCTGCCGTTTCCAACAACCGCAAAGCTGTCGTGCCTACCGCGATGATGCGCCCGCCGGCGGCGCGGGCGGCATTAATAGCGCTGGCCTGGCCTTGGGTAATCTCTCCCCATTCGCTATGCATGACGTGCTTGTCCGTATCGTCCGCCGAGACCGGCAGAAACGTCCCGGCGCCAACATGCAGCGTGATCGACAGATGGCCGACGCCGGCGGCTTTGACGCGGTCAAGTAGATCGCCGGTAAAATGCAACCCCGCCGTCGGCGCCGCAACCGAGCCCTCGTCGGCGGCAAAGATGGTCTGGTAATCTGCAATATCGGTTTTATTGGCCGCCCGGCGCCGCGCAATATAAGGCGGCAAGGGCGTGACGCCGACTTGCGCCAGCGCTTCGCTAAAGCTCTGCGCGCCCGCATCAAACTGAAAGACAACCTCAGCGCCGTCGCGCTCGACCACTATCGCGGTCAGGCAATCGCCAAACCGAACCTCATCGCCCGCACGCAAACGCTTAGCCGGACGTACAAAGGCGCGCCATCTATTGTTGCCGAGGTCCTTATGCAGTGTTGCCTCAATAGAAACGGCCTCGCTTGCATTATCGCGCGCAGCGCGCGCGCCAAACAGTTGTGCGGGAATGACTTTAGTGTCGTTGGTGACCAGAAGATCGCCCGGTCGGATCAGCGCCGGCAGGTCGGCGATGTTGCGATCGCGCAAGCCATCACCGGTCACATGCAGCAGCCGCGATGCATCGCGTGGAACCACAGGCGCCAGCGCGATCAACGCGCGCGGCAGATCAAAGTCAAAAACATCAACGCGCATGCCGCATCCCATCCCTCATCTGCGGCCTTGCAGCTAAATGGAGTAAATATCGTAGTTGAAACTTTGATCCATCGTTTCAGCCGGCTTGCCGGCGCAAGCGCCCACCGGTTTTGCCGGAACGCCGGCGACAGTACAATGCGGCTCGACGTTTTTTAGGACAACGCTGCCTGCTGCGATTTTGGCATACTCGCCGACCTCAATATTGCCCAGCACTTTGGCGCCGACGCTGACCAGCGCGCCACGGCGAATTTTCGGGTGACGGTCGCCTTCTGTCTTGCCAGTACCGCCAAGGGTGACATTTTGAAGAATGGAGACATCATCTTCCACCAGCGCCGTCTCGCCAATAACAATACCGGTGGCGTGATCCATAAAGACGCCTTTGCCGATTTTAACCGCCGGATGAATATCAACCGCAAAAAGTTCCGACATCCGGCTTTGCAGATAAAGCGCCAGCGCCTGACGGTCATGGCGCCAAAGCCAGTTAGCGACGCGATGCGCCTGTAGTGCGAGATACCCTTTGAAATAAAGAAACGGCTGCATGAATTCATGGCACGCCGGATCGCGTTTAAAGACCGCGCGCAAATCTTGCAGCGCCGCCTCAACGATATGGGGTTCGCTCTGATAGGCCTCGGTGCAGACTTCGCGCCACAACATCGCGCTCATCTCGGCGTCGGAAAATTTTTGCGCAAGCCGATAAGACAGTGCCGCTTCATAACTCTCATGGTTTAAAATCGTTGCATGCAGGAAACTGGCAAGGCTGGGTTCATGCGCAGCAACGCTTGCCGCTTCCACGCGCATCCGCGACCAGGTTTGATCGCTGGAAAGCTCAATGACGTTTGATTGGTCCGCTGAAGGATTACTCATGGTCCGATAGTCCTATTTTCTCGTCCGCGCTGCAAGGATATGCTCGGAAATAGGCACTGGCGCCGCGCCGTGCAAGGCTTTGGCGTAAGCTGTAAGCGTCATCGTGACGGTTAAACTGTCGGTGATCTCGCCATTCATTACCAAATCTAACAGCTCCTTAAATCGAACTGTCTTCATGGTTAACGCTTCTGAACCTTCCGGCGCCGCCTTTCCGGCTTCCAGCCCCCAGGCGAAGAAACATTGCGCGCGCTCATCAGTCACCGAGTTTGAAACGTCAAAAGTGCAAAGCGGCGCCCAGAAGTGTGCGTGAAATCCGGTTTCCTCGGCCAGTTCACGTTTAGCGGATTCCAGCGGCGCGATATCGAGCGGTCCGCCGCCTTCCGGCAGCTCCCAGCTATAGTGGTCCAATGGAAACCGGTGTTGGCCGATGAGTGGGACCATGCCGTCCTTGTCAAAGGCTAAAATACCGATCGCCAAATTTTTGAAACTTACAACGCCATATTCGCCGCCCGACCCATCGGGGTGGATAACCTTGTGGTCAATGACCCTGATCCATGGGTTTTCAAACGCGATCCTGTCCGATTGTATATTCCACGGACCTATATGGCGTTTTCTCACTCGGCAGCGTCCAGTATTTTCCGCACCGGCATGGGCAGATCGCAAACATTGATATAGTCTGGACGGAAATAGAAAAAAGCTTCCGGACGATTGCGCCGCGCCGCGACATATTGTTGAAATGTTTGCGTGTCGGAGCGAAGAATTTCCAGAGCGGAGCGGTTACTTTCCGGCATATCTGCGCCAACCCGTATCGATAAAATTGTCTCTCCAAGATCATCCTCAGCCGTTTCGGCAGGCTGAACACGGCGGAGCGCCTGGAGATGTTCCATGCCCTCAACCACGCGTCCGAATACCGTCAGATTACGGTCGAGATAACGCTGCGGCTGCAGGGGTATGTAAAACTCCGTGCCTGCGGTGTCGGCGTCATTGCCCCGCGCAAATGCGAACGCACCAGCACAATGAAGGTGCCATGCACGCTCACGCTTCTCGTCCAGACCGACAGGCAAGCCGTTCATAAATCCGGTCGTCGCCGCATAGCCGTCCTGGTCCGCCATGGCGCCAAAGCCGAGCCAGTTCGGTTTTGGCTCGTCAAATTCCGCCTTCAGTTTCTTCTTTGCATTCTTAATCTCACGGGTTTCCAAAACATCCCCCCCTTGCGCCACAAAGCCGTCAATCACTCTGTAGAACGAAAGCCCGTCATAGAAATGCTCCCGCGTCAGCGCCTTAATCTGCGCAACATGATGCTGCGCCAGCGATGTTGACAGAGCAACGACCACACGCCCGCGTGCGAGTTCGATATAAAGTAGGTTGTCCTGATCCAGCTTGAGCCAATCCGACGCATCGGACCCCGCCAAGATGTCCGCCGAAGAGGTCTGCCCCTCCAAGGCGTCGGCAAATGCTGGCCCCAATGAGGCAAGCAGTAAACCCATCACGCCAATGATCCAGTTCATCACGAACTTGTTCATAGCTTCATCCTCTCCCGCGATAAGGCGCCACGCCCGGCTCCGGCAGCCACAAGCCTTTTGGCGGTTCGCCTGTCTGATAAAATACGTCAATCGGAATACCGCCGCGAGGATACCAGTAGCCGGCTATGCGCAACCATCGCGGATTGGCCGCATCAACAAAGCGTTTTGCAATCATCACTGTACAGTCCTCATGGTAGGCGCCATGATTTCGAAATGAGGTCAAAAACAGTTTGAACGATTTCGACTCAACTAGCAGTTTGTTCGGCGCATAGTCGATGACGAGATGTGCAAAGTCTGGCTGTCCGGTGACCGGGCATAACGTGGTAAATTCCGGTGCTGTGAACCGGGCGACATAAAGCGCATCAGTCTGCGGGTTTGGCACGGTCTCAAGGCGTGCTTTTTCGGGCGACGCCGGCGTTTCGGTTCGCCGCCCAAGCTGGGTCAGCGCCGCCGGTTTTTGCTTAGATGCTGCTTTGCCGCCGGGTTTTGCGGTCGTTCCTGGTGCTTTCGCCATCGTCTTTCCTAAATCACGAATCCGAAGGTTCAGGGCGTTCTACCGGAGCCAAGTGCGTGGTGCAAAAAACCTTCAAAATCGCCCTCCAGGAGGCCTTAAAATCCCGCAGCCGCCCCATGGACAAGGCGACAGATCATGGCCTATAAGCCGCGCTCCGCCGTTGGGGAAACCCGAAATCCAGGCGAACGCCCAGGTAGCTCAGTTGGTAGAGCAGCGGACTGAAAATCCGCGTGTCGGTGGTTCAAATCCGCCCCTGGGCACCATCAAAAGCAAGTGATTTCAAAATCTTGCGGCTGTTATTGCACCGTGCCGGGTTTATGTTTCGAGCCTTGGGGGCCATGTGAATACTAGAGCTGACCTTACCTCAAATCGAAATATCTAACGGGCAACGTCAACAGCCACGAACAAAGAGTGCTCATCAGAAGTTTAAGAGAGAAGACCAGTTCAAGGCGACTGCAGTTTTTCACAGGAATGCTGTGAATAGGCCGCGCTGCATATCTGGTGCGTACTTCGAGGCGCTTGCTTTGGAGAAAATTTTTGAACCTCTTCATCCGGACTAATGCGTGTTTTCCGCGCCTCGAAAAACTGCGACCGCATCAATTTCTATGAGAATATCGTCCCGTCCCCAATCGGCGCCGGGAACGGTGGTCCTCGCCGGTCGAAATTTGCCTAGCCTTTGCTCATATACCGCGTTCATCGCGCGCACATCAGAAGGGTTTTTCAAATAGACTGTAACCTTGACCAGATCGCCTAAACTAACGCCAGCGCTTGCCAACAGCGCCTCAAGATTATCAAAAACCTGCTCTGTCTGCGCACCAATATCGGCGGCCGCGAAGGCGCCTTTTTCAGCGTCAAAGGCAATTATGCCTGATGTAAAAAAAAGCCCGCCCGCCTGAACAATGCTGGAATATGGCCCCAGCGGCGGCGACAATTCGGCATTGATGAACACTATATCCGAATTGTCTTCCACTCCCTTTTCATAGGAAGTGACACAAGCATAAAGCATGGGCGCCAGAAGAATGGAAAAGATGAGTTTCATAGCCGTTTTTGTGTGAGATCGCACCTGGCCCCCCTTAAACGTGAAGCTGAAAAGTCGCCTCGATTTCGACCGCAATATCGTACGGCAGCGAATTAACGCCAATCGCTGAACGTGCGTGCAGCCCCCTCTCGCCGAAGACTTCCACAAGCAAGTCCGAAGCACCATTGATGACTTTAGGGTGTTCGGTAAAATCATCCGCGCTGTTCACATATCCGGTCAGGCGCACCCACTGAGCGACCCGTTCCAGGTCCCCGCCACAAGCCGCCTTCGCCTGCGCCATGATACTCATAGCCGTAAGACGTGCAGCATACGCCCCTTCCTCAACCGTTAATTCGCGCCCCACTTTTCCAAACACCTTGGCGCCTTCGTCAGAGAAAGGCCCTTGCCCGGCGATATAAACCATATTTCCCACGATCCGATACGGCGCATAAGTCGCCACAGCCGCCGCTGGCCGAGGAAGCATCACCCCAAGCTCTGCCAATCGCATTTCAACAGTCCCCTCTTTTTTTCTAGGCGCACCGATGGCCGGCCCAATCCCAAAGGCCAGCTCCGCAGAGCTGGCAGTTCCCATTTTCATCACCAACCGACGGCTCAAAACGCATTTGCCCCCTCCGGGTAGGGCTTTGTCACTTCTCATCCCCCGAATTCTCCTTCTACAAACATGTATTCGATCCAATTATGATGATAAAGCATGTTTTTTATTGCATTTGCAATGAAAAACATTACAATGCACATGGTTGGGTCATTTAGCGAGAAAGATAAAGTGGTGAAATTGGTTCAGTTTCCGGATCCGCCGCAACGTATGAGGCGCTTTCCAAAAGACGTTAAAGTCCGGAATGCCTTAGAGCTGCGGACCTATCTTCCCTATCGCGCATTCATGTTGACGCTCAACCTTGCCTATCGCGGCAAGATGGTCATTGACGGTACGGCCATCCGCATTCGCGACTGGCGTATTTTATCGTTATTGGCGTCAACCGGTCCGCATACAAATCGTGAAATTGCAGACGCCATGGGGCTTGATAGCGCCACCATATCACGCGCTGTTCAATATCTAAAAAAGCATCAGCTGATTGAAGCGCGGCGTTCAAAACGGGATCGCCGCATGATGTTGGTGATGCTTACACAAAAAGGCGCCGACGCTCATGACGCAATTGCGCCAGAGCGAAAAAAATTCTCAGACGAAGTTGAATCCTGCCTGACCGAAGAAGAACAAAACGCACTCTATAACGCCTTTGATAAAATCGATGCATTTTTTTCGGCCCGCCGCATCGAGCATGACGAATGGGAATGACGTCGCCCTAACCGGGCAAATGATACAGTCGCTAATAACGTACTCACAGGGGACCTATAGGAGGGGTAAAATGACTAGAACGAGAAATCTTTTAACGCTGTTGGCAGGCGTATCCATGCTGCCATTGGCTTACATCTCGCCAGCGCTGGCTCAAGAAGACGCCGCTGATGAAAGCGGGCGTGATGTAATCATCGTCACCACGAGAAAACGCGAGGAGTCGTTGCAAACTGTACCGGTCGCGGTGACTGCGTTTTCGGCGGAAGATATCGCAAGTGCGCGCATCACCAGCGTTGAAGATATCGCTCTTTTAACGCCCGGCTTCACATTCGCGCCTCTGTTCGGCGGCGGCGCCTCAACCCCGGTCATTCGCGGCCAGTCAACGACGATTGGCGAGCCGAATGTCGGGTTCTTCATTGATGGCGTCTATCAGTCTTCTCGTACAATTATGGATTCTCTCCTTGGCGATTCCATAGCGCGCGTCGAAGTCGCCAAAGGGCCGCAAAGCGCGCTTTACGGACGCAATACTTTTGCCGGCGCCGTAAATTTTGTCACCAAAGACCCGAGTAATGACTTTGAGGGAACGCTTGAGTTGACGGCCGGCAAATCCGGCCATTTCGACGGGCGCGCCAATATCAGCGGACCAATCATCGAAGACGGCCTCTATTTTCGCCTCGGCGGTAGGTTTTTCCGGCGCGACGGCTATTTCACCAACGAGCTGACCGGCGGCGATCTTGACGACAGGCGGACCATCGTTCTCTCCGGCGCTCTTACCGCAACGCCGGCGCCAAATTTTGAGGCGACACTGCGGGTCGGTTATGAAGACACCAATGACGGCGACGATCCTTTGAGATTTGCTGCAAATAATTTCGGCCCGGCAAACCCGACACCAGCGCCATTGCCCGACGCGCTTCAGGGATTTTTAGGCGAGGTTCCCAACGAGCAAACCGGCTTTGCTGTATCGCCCGGCTTTCAAAACCGGGAAAACCTGACGATTTCCTTGTCGATGGATTGGGAAGTCGCGGATGGCTACACACTCACCTCAATCACCGGATACAACGACTTTGACAACGCAACAGCGATTGACAATGACTATGAGGCCAGAAGCATCCGGTTTTCCACTGGCGAGACATCACAACAGGAATTCAGCCAGGAGCTGAGGATCACCTCGCCCGGCGATCAACGCTTCCGATGGATGCTTGGCGGGTTTTATTACGATCTGGATTTGGAGACCGACACAACCGATCTCTTCGTCGATGGCGCGGCCGCGCTTGCCGCCGCACTGGCGCCAACCCCGTTAGGAGGCTTGTTGCCGGCTGGCGGCATTAGCACCACTACCCAAACTACAGAAAGCTTCGCTGTTTTTGGCCAACTCCAATACGACATCACTGACCGACTTGGTTTTGCGTTTGACGGGCGCTGGACAACAGAAGAAAAAACTGCGCTAGCGGTTGATACCAACCCGCTTACCATGGCGCAGGGGACTTTTCAGGAAACTGCCAACTTCGATAACTTCGTACCACGCATCACGCTCGATTATCAGGCGTCAGATGATATATTCCTTTACGCCAGCGCAGCCAAAGCTGTTAAAACCGGCGGTTTCAATGTTGTGACTGCCGCCGGCGCCATTCTCGATAGCGAACGCACATATCAGCCGGAAAAGAGCTGGAACTATGAACTTGGCGCAAAAACAACCTTTGCCGATGGACGGGTGCAGCTTAATCTTGCCGGCTTTTATATTGACTGGAACGACCAGATTGTCCGCGCGCTCGGGGCGACATTTGCTGTTTTGAACGCTAATGCGGGCGAGACATCGGTTAAAGGCATTGAAACGGAGTTACGGGCGAATCTCGCGCCCGGCCTCGATTTCACCGGCGGCTTCGCTTACACGGATTCAACCTATGACAGCTATAATTTCGCCATCCTGGCCGCATTCGGTTTCGACCCTATCCTCGACGGCACCAGGCTGCAGTTTGTTTCCGAATACACCGCAAACAGCACGCTTCAATATACGCGTCCGCTTACGGGTGATTTTGACTGGGCGTCAAGGATTGATGTTTCCTATCAGTCCGAACAAAGCATCATTCAAACCGCGGACGCCTTTGTTGGGGCCTCGACGCTTGTCAATCTACGCACCGGTATTGAAAATGACCGGTATTCCTTCTCCATCTGGGTTGAAAACCTGACAAATGAGAAATCCGCCGTCACTGGCGCCTTCCTTCCCAATCAAGCAAGCCGCTTTGACACCGCGGCGAGCCTGGTGACGCCGATGGCGACGCCGCTTGGATTTACTGCCTTCCAAGGCCTGGTCACGTCGCGCAACCCACGCATATGGGGGGCTACGGTCCGCCTCAAATTCTAACTAAGATTGAACTATCAATATACGCCCGGTTGCGTTGCGCCGGGCGTTTCAATAATCGAGGCAATCGTTTATATTTCAATGATCTCAAATGACGAGGAACATCCGAAATGACCACACGCCGCGAACTTCTCCTTGGCACAGGCGCTGCGCTCGGACTCGCCGCGTGTGGACAAAAATCAGTCCCCGGTCTGACGCTGCATGAACGCGCCAAGGCGCTGATTGCAGACCGCCCGTCTCTCGACCTCCACGCGCATCCAGGCGTCACATTTGTTCGCGGCGCCAAGAACTTCGCGCCAGCGTTACAGGCGTTCATCCAAGCCGGTGCAAGTGAAGAACGCGCTGTTTCGGACATGAGTGCGGGCGGCATGAGCGCCGCTGTGTTTTGTGCGGTTGCCGATGTGGAAATTCTCGACCTCGTTAATGGCGGGCCTACATCAAACCGCGATTTCGAACCAGGCGAAGCGCAAGCGAGCTATCGTACGCAGATCGGGTTTTTGAACAAGCTGATCACAGATGGGTTAGTTAAAAAAATAATATCCCCCGCCGACATCCAAAAAGTAAAACACAATGGCGGCGTCGGCGCGATGCTTGGCGTTGAGGGCGGTGATTTTCTGGAAGGCAGCGCCGAACGCGTCGCCGAAGCGCATGCGGACGGTGTGCGCTGCATCAACCCGATGCACTATCATACAAACGAGCTTGGCGACATCATGACGGCAGCGCCTGTCCACAACGGCCTGACGGATGCCGGCGCTGCGGTTATCCGCGCCATGAATGATAGCGGCGTCATTATCGATGTCGCTCACGCCAGCGAAAAAACAGTGTTTGGCATCCTGGAAACGACCAACCGCCCCGTCATTTGTTCACATACGCATATCAACACGCCGTCCTTCATCCACCCACGATTTATCAGTCTAGACTTGGCAAAAGAAATTGCCGCTGCGGGCGGTGTTATCGGCGCCTGGCCGGCCGGCATCGGCATCAGCGACCTTGACGGTTTTACCGACAGGACTTTTGAATTGATAGAGGCTGTCGGCGTCGATCATGTTGGTATCGGCACAGATATGGACTCGAATTTTCAACCTGTTTGGGACAACTATCGGCAATTCCCGGACGTCGTCGCAAAGATGCTTGGGCGTGGTTTAAGCGTTGAAGAGACGGCGAAAATCATCGGCGGCAACGGATTGCGGGTTTTTGAAGCTGTCTCACAATAGCATGTATTCCCTACTACACTTTCCGACAAACTTCTTTAGCATGATATCAGACTTTAATATCGATTAGGCCTGAAACTCAGTGTTACGCCGCGCGCATTTTATCTGGACCGCCGATCAACCCATCGATCACGGCGCCTATTTCCGCCTCGTCAATCAGGAGCCGCTACGCAGGGATGACGGTGTTAACCGCTGGTTTCTGTTTCGAAAGAAATTTCACCTTCCCTCTAAACCCAATACTGGCCGCATAAAAATCACCTGTGATGGCCGCTACCAACTATACGTGAATAATACGCGTGTCGCACGCGGGCCAGCCCGTGCAAGCCCGCATCATATGCGGGTCGACGATGTTGATATTGGAGATCAGCTAAGCGGCGGTGAAAACGTCCTCGCCGTTCTTGTGCATTCGCCGGGTATCGATCTTGCCTGGTACGAAACCGCCAAGGGCGCCTGGCAACCTGTGTTTGGCGATGGCGGTTTGTACGCTGACCTCGCTATCGGTTGCGGCAACGATATGGTCGAAATTCTATCCGATGCGTCATGGAAATGCCTTGAGGCGATGGCCTGGCGACGCGATGCGCCGCGCGCTGGTTGGGGGCAGGACTTCATCGAAGATTTTGATGCAACACAAATGCCGCTTGCCTGGCAGACAATCGACTTTGACGATACGCACTGGCCGATAGCGCAATGCATGACCTCGCGTGGATCGCCCGGAGATATTGCTACTGGCCGCGGCGGTCACGAGCCCTTTCCTACGCTTTTGCCTCGGGAAATCCCGCATCTTACAGAACACGAAGTCGCGCCTGCCCGTGTCGTCTGGACTCAAGCGGTCACCCCTCGCCCGGATTTGCCGCTTGATCGTCAACTTTATGAAGAACAATTATGTAAAGCATCGGACGACATGTTTACATCGATTGATAGTTTAATTGATGCTGAGCAGAGTCCGCTCATTGTTCGTACACAAAATGATAGCGACGCTGCAATCATGCTCGCGTTTGATCCTTACATCACCGGCTATCCCTTTATCGACATCGAAGCCAGGGGCGGTGAGATAATTGAAGTCGCAGCAGCAGAAGCGTTGCCCGGAGAATTCAGCGGTAAAGAAAATTCACGCAACGGGTTAAAACGTCCGAACCATCTCACCGGCGCGCACCTCTTTCGTTATTATGCGCGCCCAGGCCGTCAACAATTTGAAAAATTTGAATGGACCGCCATCCGCGCACTCCAGATTAACATTCGCAACGCCCCAAACGGCATCACAATTCATAAAATAGGCGTTAGAGCCACAAACTATCCCGCAAGTTTTGACGGCGCCTTTAAGTGCAGCGATTCTTTGCTTAACGATCTATGGCGCGTAGGCCGGCACACTGCACTCCAATGTATGCATGACGCATACGAAGATTGTCCGGGGCGGGAAAAACGCCAATGGGTCGGCGACGGCGTTGTTCATTTTGATATTGCGGCGGCTGCTTTTGGACCTACCGCATACCCGCTCGGCCGCCAATTCTTACATCATGCGGCAGAAAGTCAGCGCGCTGACGGCCTTGTTCAGATGTTCTCGCCGGGAGACCATCGCGGCGACGGCGTCATCATTCCGGACTTTAGCCTGCACTGGATAAGGGGCGTTACAAATTATTGGATTGCGAGCGGTGATGACGATCTGGTGAGCCAGCTTTTTCCTGCGGTTGAAAAAGTACTGCAATGGTTTGTGCGGCATGAGGATGAAAACGGTCTACTTGCGGATATTCCTTTCTGGCATTTCATAGAATGGGCGCATATTGATCGTAGCGGCGAGGCGGCGGCCATCAACGCGCTTTATGCCGCCGCTCTGCAAGCTGCATCTCAGCTTGCTACGGTGATCGACTACCCCCGCGCTGCACAACGTTACAAGGAAATGTCATTGCGGGTCGCAAATGCGCTTAATCTACGCCATTGGAACTCGCAACGCGGCGCCTATGTTGATAGCGTCAATCCACAAACCGGCGTGCAAGGCGCGCGTATTTCCCAGCAGGCAAACGCGCTGATGATCGCCTTTGACATTGCACCCAAAGAGCGTTGGCAAGCACTTGTTGCGGCGATTTCTGATGTGTCGGCGCTGAAATTTACAGCAGCCCCGCCGATCTTCACAAGCGCACCGCCTTTCAACGAGGCAACAGATATCGTCTGCGCAAATACATTCTATTGCCATTTTCTCTATGAGGCGTTCGCCAAAACAGATAGGTTTGATCTGGCGCTCGCCCATATGCACAATTTTTACCAGCCCATGCTAGAAGCTGGCGCAACAACGTTATGGGAAAGTTTTGAACCCTGTGCCAGCCTCTGCCACGTCTTTTCTACGACGCCGGTCTACCAATTATCGCGTCGCATACTAGGCGTTCAAGCTGTCAGCCGCGCTTTTTCAAAAGTGCGTATTGCGCCGCAGTTTTGCGATCTCGACTGGGCATCGGGCGCATACCCAACCCCGCTTGGCGCCATCAATATCAAGTGGCGGCGTGTAAACAGGGGCGTTGAATTTACGCTCGACACGCCAGCTTCCATGGAGGTGGAAATCATTGCGCCGGCTGAATTTAATATAACGCGCCAAACCGAAACCCAAAATGAAAACCGCCGGTTTTTTGACATCGAATTTTGTTAGGTTTTACCGCGCGGCTTTTTCGCGATTTCGGCCTTAACCGCGTTAAATTCCTCTTCCGTTAAGCGGTATCGCGTCAGAACAAATATCGCTAAGAGCCACAACATAACTGGCAGCGCCGAATAAATTAGCCTTATGCCAAGTATTGCCGATTCAGGTTGCGCGTCCGCTGTTGCACCCTGGACGAAGCCCGATGCAGACAGCAACAAACTCACCAAAAATGCCCCAGCTGTCATTCCGAGTTTTCTACAAAACGCCCAAGCGCCAAAAATCGCTCCCTCGCGCCGTTCTCCCGTTCGTAACTCATCTACTTCCACGGTATCTGGAACCATTGCATTTGGAAAAAGCTGGTTCGCCGCATCACCGGCGCCGGCGATGATGAGCAAAACAAACATGATCGCAAAGGCGCCGGGCTCAACGAAGAAAAATGGAACAGGTACAAGCGCGCTGATAGTAAGGGCCAAAAAATACCCTTTTCGTTTCGTCATCAGACGACTTGCTGCAACCCAAAATGGGGTCGCAACCGTCGCCGAGATCGCGCCAATCGCCATATAAGGCCCAATCATCTCCGGGTTTAGTTTGAAGACCATGGTAAGGAGGTAAAGCAACGTCGTAGCGCTGGCGCCAATGGCGAGATTTTGAAACAGGAAAACCAACCACAATACACGAAAAGGTTTGTTTTTCCGAACGGCGTCAATTTCGTCCCGAGCGCTGAACTTTTGAATGGGCACTTCAATCCGCGGCGCATTGCGCGTTAAGTAAAATGCAGCGACGCCTGCGATTATCATCAATGCGCCAAAGCCAAACCCGACAAGGCGAAACCCCGCAGCAAGATTATCATTCGAGCCAAAAACTACGGGAGCAGCAAATAACACGCCCAGTATGCCAATCCGCGCCGCCATCATCTTATAACCGGTCAAAGATGTACGCTCACGATAATCCGTTGTCATTTCCGCCGCCATTGAGGAATACGGAACGTCAAATATCGTGATTGCTGTGCTCGCTAAAAAGTAGAAAAATAGTACATGCAGCGCCTTGCGCATTTCATCAGCGTCAACCGGCGCGTAGAACAGCCCCGCAAAGCTAAGACCCAGCAAAATGGCGCCGACCAGCAAATAGGGCCGTCGCCGCCCCATAGGCGAGCGCGTACGATCAGATATCACCCCCATCAAAGGATCGGTGAAAGCATCCCAAAGACGCGGCAGCAAAAGAACGAGACCAGCAAGCCACGGCGAAATTCCGAGCGCCTGTGTTGAATAAAACAGAAGGAATGCGATCGTCAGACCGATATAAGTCGCAACCGATAATTCACCGACCGCCCAACCGAGCTTAATACTGACAGGTAGTTTTTCACTTTGCTGATTCACGCAATGGGTTCCTCAAGTTTTTAAAATTCAAAAACTGCATCATTTTTATATTGGAATTTTCTGTCTATTGCCGTAGGTTGCTCCGTAGCAGGAATATTTCTAACAGAGGGCTTGTCTTTTGAGAGTTTCGATACAACAATGAACGATGATCACTACGTCGATCCGGAAATGAAACCCGCGCTTGTGAGAATGAAGGTGCGCATGGCTGCGCGCGCGCCAATGACAGATGTGCCGGTCGTTGATATGCGCAAACGCGCGCGCGATGATTTTGCGGCAATGAACGCCCACCCGCCGGCGCTCGCATATGTTGAAAACACAGAGGTAGAGGGCGCATTCGGAAAGTGTAAGGCGCGCATGTATGACGCCACCGGGACGAGAGCTGGGGCGCCGGGATTGATCTACTTTCACGGCGGCGGTTGGATTGTCGGCGATCTTGATTCAGAAGATGAGAAATTACGACGCCTGGCGCTGGCAAGCGGTATACGCATTGTATCCGTAGATTATGTTCTGGCGCCAGAGCATAAATTTCCCAACCCTTTAGAGGATTGCATCGCGGCGGTGAAATCAATTCGCAAATCCGCGCCTGAACTTGGGCTAGACGCTGAACGCCTTGCCATCGGCGGGGCTTCTGCGGGCGCCAATCTGGCCCTCTCAACGGCAATTGCGCTGCGTGATGATAATACCTCATGGCTGCGCTTCATGCTGCTGTTTTACGGCGCCTATGACATGGCTAGCCAGGCCCCTTCCCGCTCGTTGTTTAACGAAGGCTACGGCATGACAGCCGAAGCGATGGAGTTTTTCTATTCGCTTTACCTGAACGGCCCAACCGAGCGAACCGATCCGCGAGCCTCGCCGCTGCACGCCGACCTCACGCAGCTTCCGCCTGCGTTCATAAACGCTGCTGGCCTTGATGTCCTGCGAGACGACAGCCGCGCGCTGGCGGAGAGGTTGCGTGAATGCGGCGTTCCAATTGACTATGACGAGGCGCCAGGCGTCATACACGGCTACACATTGCTCGCTCATGAAGTCGCTGCGGCGCGCGATACGATTAAACGGGCCGCTCATGCGCTACGCTTGGCGCTAGTGTGAGCGCCAATTTGAACAATCAACACCTCTACGCTATGTTTCTTAAACATCTTCAAAGCATCCTTATTGATACGGTCATCCGTAATCACCTTATCAATTTGCGATAAGTCGAATGCTGCATAGCTGCTATTGCTGCCAATTTTCGTTGCATCGACCAGAAGAATGATTTCGTCTGCTTGCGTTGCAAGGCGTTGTTCCGCGCGTGCGACCAGCGGGTCCGCCTCCATCACGCCCCGGCTGCTAACGGCGCATGCGCTTAGGAAATATTTTGACGCTCGATACGCATCCGTAACAACGTCTTCCAGCGGATTAAGGATAAAACTCAACTTTCTATGCGCTTCCCCAGCTGGAAAGATCACACGGTTATTGCTGTTCTCAATTAGATCGACGCCAAGCGCTAGAGAGTTTGTCATAATGCTCAACGTGTGGCGGCGTAAGAAGGCGCCCATATGATATGTCGTACTGCCGCCATTAATGATAATCGCTTCACCGTCACTGCATAATTCTACAGCGCGCGCAGCGATCGCGCGTTTCGCATTAATCTCACGCTCAAGATTGCCAAGGAACGCAGAGCCCGCCAAATGACGCCGCCGGATAGTTCTGTCTATTTCATGCGCCAGAACCGCTCCGCCACGAACTTGTTTTAACTCTCCCTGCTCCGCCAATTTTATCAGGTCACGGCGAAGTGTTGCTTCCGATGCGCTAATTTCATCAACCAGCATGGCAATCGAAACTGTCCCATGTTCCTCAAGCAAATCCCGAATAAGATTATGGCGTTGGGTCTCAAGCATTATGGTCCTCGCTATCTTGTTTACATCGCCGGCGCCACTCGTTGCGATAGGCGCTTAGGCCTTCCAGTTTAATTTGTTCGCACTTAATTGTTTTCCGCATACAATATTGGTCCGTATTCCAGTGAGCGAGCATCAAACAGCCCTGGGCTACGCCGTCGCTCCCTGACATACGGGTAATTCTGCATCGGGGTCGTAATGAGGCGAGCAGCGCGCAAAGCGCTTCGTTCTGTGAAAAGCTGCCGTCAATAACAACCGGACCGCTGGCGCCCAGCAAATCAAGCTCTAGGTCTATCATCAAGGCAGCATAAAGATTGGCTAATGCAAGACCAGAGCTAGGGTTTCCGACAATCTCCGCGCGCCGCCCCCCGAATGGACCGCTGCCACCGCTAAAATCCGGTTGAGCGAAGACCTCGTCATCTATTACCGACTGTAAATCATGGGTGGAGCATTCTCCGCCTGGTTCACAGCCAAGCCGCGTACAGATTTCTGCAAATTCACGCCCGCCCATAAACCGCGCACAAGCGATCGGCGCGCCTGTAACATCAACATTCGCCAGCATGTCGCGATGCTGGTCAAGCTGGCTCAGATCACCGCTCGAATGCATGGCAACCACCCATGTACCCGTCGAAACAACGACTGGACGAGCATCCCGCGCCAAACCCATGAACCTTGCGTGGCTCGCATTACTATCATGAACCCCTGTTAAAACCTGGCAATCAGAGGCAAGGCCGGTCGCTTTGGCGACAGGCGGCAGGACATTGCCCAAGATCATCCAGGCGGGCCGGGCAGGCGCAAACTTCTCATACCAATCAAGGCGGTCCACAAGAGAGGAGAAGGTATTTTTTTTCGGCGCCCATAGGTCTGTGTGCGAACCCAATGCCGACACCTCACACGCCGCTACCCCACACAAGCGCCAGGACCAATATTGCGCATAGGGAAGAATGTATTTCGCTGATTTAAATTTCCCGGGGAAACGTCTCGACTGCCAATATAATTGACGCCCAAGGTTTAACCCTGCGGGAAGCGCTGGTGAATAACTCTCGCTGAACTCCGGCCGTAACTGATCATATTCCTCATCAAACTCGTGGGCCCCGTCCCACTCATAGTCGAGAATCGGAAGCGCGAGCCCGTTTCCTTCTTCATTTGTATCGGAGTTTATTAGCGCAGCCGCAGCGCCATGGGTCGCAATACAAATCTTGCTAACCGGAAAATGGGAGGCCGCCTGCTTCATTGCCGCTGTCAACCAAGCCCAAATCGCATCTATGTCGAAATGAGGATAGGCGCCGCTGTCATCAGTGCGACTCAACATAGTATTGGAAATGCCAAGGGTTCCATCAGCGTCGAGTACACTAACTTTTATGTTGGTTTTGCCGATATCAGCGAACAACATCCAACGCGTGGCCATTCTAGTATTGTTCCCTGTTATTGAGAAAGCTGAATGTTACCATTTAATAAGCGACTATAACACTATTGCTGATTTGCGCCGCCACAATCTGTGGCAAACCGACAGGAAGGGTTGAATAATAACCCTTCCTGTCTGGACTGTGTCTTGCGCATTAATAGTTAAAGTGCACAGCCGCAAACCATCGGCGCGGATGGTTCGGGAACTGAGTGTCAAGCAAGCCAGGAATAATCCTGAACCCGTGAATCGGATAATACTGATTCGATAGGTTGCGCCCGGATATCGACACACCCACACGTCCGCGTGCAGAATCCCAACGGGCCATAGCGTTCACCAGTGGATAGCCTTCCACCAATATTGTGTTTGCTGTACTAGCGAAATAATCGTCAATATAGCTTACGTCACCCGTGATCGTGAAAGAGCCGGCGTCGTTAGGCAAGGCAGTCGTGTAGATAACGCCGACACGGCCTTGCCAGGAAGGTGTGTTCTTAAGGCTGTTTGTGGATAATTTGACATCATCCGTTTGGGTGCCGAATGTCGCATTCAACGTTAGTCCGTCAAACAGTTCCACATTTAACTCCGCTTCAAGTCCGTGTACGGAAGCATCCGGCGTTTCGATCGTGATGCCACCTGCACCGCCGACAGCCAGTTGCAGACTTTTATAATCTACATAGAAGTAGGTTGCGTTAAGCTGAACGGCGCCATCGAACAGAGTTGACCTGAACCCGCCCTCGTAGCTACGAGCCGTTTCCGGACCGAATATGTCACTAATGACGTTGGCTGTAGACCGGGCCGCCGGGTTGACCCCGATACCTCCGGAACGAAAACCAGTACTTGCGGAAGCGTATAAAAAGAGATTACCCGAAACGGCGTAATCTAAACCGGCTTTCCATGTGGTGCGGTCAATGGAAATATCTTCACTCAAACCAAAACCAAAAGAACCGTCATTGTTAAAACTTTCAACGTCGACCTTTTTGCTTTCTGTTGTGTATCTTGCGCCCGCCGTAAATGTGAGGCGATCAGACAAAGCGAAGTCGGCTTCGCCATAGACTGCAAATGAGTCCGCTTCCTGCCTGATGACCTGGGTGGTTGGTGGTCCGAAAATGGCTGGAAAAATGTTAAAACTCTGTACCGGTTCATTCAATTCGTGAAAGTAGAACACGCCAGCTGTCCACTCAACGCCAACACCACCAAGACTATTGCTCGTCGTAATATACGCCTCTTGCGTGAATTGATATTGATCGAGATCTTGGCGGAGCCCTTCTAACAGGCCCAAAGGCGTGCCGTCTGCGTCACCGTCACGTAGGCTCTGGTCAATAGCGCGATAGCCAGTAATAGAGGCTAAATCATACCCATCCCCATCATAGCTAATATTCAGCGAGGTTCCCCATGATGTCAGTGAATTGTCAGGAACGAGATTTAAGCTCGCCGTATAGATATCATCGTCAGCGTTAAATGCGGGAACAATGGACGATGACAGGCTGCCGACGCCTTTATCGACCAGAAGATCGCCTCTTAGCGTAATTTCCAGCTGATCGCTCGCTGCATATAACAAAGAAGCGCGCCCGCTAGTAATATTGTCCTTTTTAAATTTTTCACCGGAATTCAATTCTGTCATGAAGCCGTCATTTTGGCGTGTGGCGACTGACAGTCTAAACCCTAGTTTGTCCTCAATAAGAGGAACGCCGAGGTAGGCATTGGCGTTAATTTGATCTTCCGTACCATAGCCGGCAGATCCGCCTGCGACGACCTCATCTAGCGGAGCTTTCTTTGATATGATCCTAAGCGCCCCCGCCGAGTTATTGCGGCCATAAAGCGTGCCCTGTGGCCCGCGTAAAAATTCAACTTGGGCGACGTCATGGAGATCACTCAGGGCGCCAAAAGCGCGCGCATGATAAACACCGTCGATATAAATACCAACTGGCGAGTCAAAGCTTACGGCTGGATTGTCAATGCCAATGCCGCGAACAAATATCTTGACTGTGCTCGAGCCTCCAAGATCTTCCTCTAGATAGAGGTTGGGCACCAGATCGCGAATATCTTGCATGTTAACGATCTGGCTAGTTGCAAACTGATCACTGGTGATCGCGGTCAAGGCGCCCGCATACTCCTGAAGCGACTCTTCGCGCTTGCGCGCCGTAACGATAATTTGATCGCGTCCTTTCGTTTCATCCAGGACATCAGCCTGCGGTGTTTCCTGAGCAGAAACACTCCCAGCCCCGGAAAGAACTGCAAAAAACGAGGCCCCCGTAAGTAACGCAGCTCTAGTCGCTGACCGTTTCACTAGTGTTGTTTTCCCCTGCATCATTTTTCTCTCTCTATAGTTTTTGTGCCGGACACCCGGCCCCCGCTGTCCCCAATCAATCCACTGGCTCACCATGAGCGGCGTCAGCAGCAAGAATTTGGACCAAGTTTGATGAGTTTGACAGAATATGATTATAATTGCAAGATTATTATTGTTTTTGAGTATTTATGCGTGATAATGGCGGGAAACTAATAATTAATGTAGGATTCGCGCGTGTCTGAACGACTTGAAAACCAATGGATTGATGAACTCACGGTCACGATGAGTGAGCCGGAATTACTACTTTATCGTTCAAATTTGCTTGGGTCCGATTTGCGGATCACCAATTTCGGCGGTGGTAATACGTCAGCAAAGATTGCCGACATTGATCCCCTCACCAATGAGGCAACCGATGTTTTATGGGTGAAAGGATCGGGCGGCGATCTTGGGTCGATGAAATTAGATGGCTTTGCGACTTTGTATCTGGAAAAGCTCCGACGCTTGCGGCCTCTCTACAAAGGCCTCGACCATGAAGACGAGATGGTCGGCTATCTTCCGCACTGCACGTTTAATCTTAATGCGCGCGCCGCCTCAATCGATACGCCTTTGCATACGTTTATCCCGCACGCCCATGTCGATCATATACATCCAGATTCGATTATCGCCATCGCCTGCGCCAAAGACAGTCAGGCCCTGACCAAAGAGGTCTTCGAAGGGCGCCTGGGTTGGCTGGCCTGGCAAAGGCCTGGTTTCGACCTGGGATTGAAGCTGGGCGATTTGACCGAGACAAATCCATCCCTCGACGGCGTAATTCTCCAGGGACACGGGTTGTTTACATGGGCCGATGCGTCGAAAGCATGCTACTTGAATACACTGGAAATGATTCAGATTGCGACCGACTGGCTTGACGCAAAAGACATAGGCGCCGCGTTTGGCGAGCGGCGCGTTGTGGAATCTTTTGACGCGCATGAACGAAGAATAATCGCTTCCGCTTTGATGCCGATCATTCGCGGCAAAATAAGCCAGACCAGTCCGAAAGTCGGCCATTTCAACGATTCTCATAGCGTGCTTGATTTTGTCAACGCTGCACGCGTCAATGAGCTCGCCGCGATTGGCACGTCATGTCCGGATCATTTTTTGCGAACAAAAATTCGCCCGTTAGTGCTCGATATCGACCCTCTGGCTGGTTCAATTGAACAAACCATCACATCAGCGACGGTATCGCTAGACCAGCAACTTGAAAACTATCGCATAGAGTACGGCTCTTATTATGAGCGACGCCGACGCGAAACGAGCCCGGTCATGCGCGATGCCAACGCTGTTGTCTATCTGGCGCCGGGTATTGGCATGTTTACTTTCGCGCAGGACAAAACGACGGCGCGCATTGCTGGTGAATTTTACGTGAACGCCATCAACGTCATGCGCGGCGCGGAAAATGCTGGCGGATATGTCGGCCTTGCCGAGCAGGAAGCCTTTGATATTGAATACTGGCTGCTGGAAGAGGCTAAACTCCAACGCATGCCGAAACCGAAACGCGTTGCCGGAAAAGTAGCGCTAATTACCGGCGGCGCGGGCGGCATAGGCGCTGCAACCGCAAGGCGGCTGTTGAATGACGGCGCCTGCGTAATGCTTGCGGACATAGACGATAGCTCCGTTAAGTCTATGGCCAACGAACTTGCAGAAGAGTTCTCCAGCGACGTCGTTGCCGCTGTGCAGTGCGACGTTACAGATGAGGCGGCTGTTGTAGCGGCGCTTCGTGAAATTGCAGTTACGTTTGGCGGTATAGATATACTCGTTTCCAATGCGGGGATCGCCAGCGCTGCGCCGCTTGATGAAACCAGCCTCGACTTGTGGAACCGCAACATAAACGTTTTGGCCACCGGTTATTTTCTGATGACGCGCGAGACTTTCAAGGTCATGAAACAACAAGACCGTGGCGGCTCTATCATTTTCGTCGGCAGCAAAAACGCCCTCGTCGCTTCGGCGAATGCGGCTGCCTATTGCACCGCCAAAGCGGCTGAGTTGCAATTAGCGCGTGCTGTCGCGCTCGAAGGCGCGCCCTTTGGCGTTCGCTGCAACGTGGTCAACCCGGACGCGGTCTTGAGGGGGTCAAAAATCTGGAGCAGCGACTGGAAAAAGGAACGCGCGCAAGCCTATTCCATAACCGAAGCCGAACTTGAAGAGCACTATCGCCAGCGTAGCCTTCTTAAGCGTAATGTGTATCCTGAAGATATCGCGGAAGCCATCTCGTTTTTCGCATCGGACGTCTCAGCGAAGTCGACCGGTAACATCATCAATGTCGATGCCGGTCATGCGCCGGCCTTCACGCGGTAACGGTGCGATAAGGAATATAGTTATGACCGGGATCTTTGATGCGGAGTTTGTCGGCGCCCATAACCGGTGGCATCGCGCAGCACTTAACGATGAATATGAAGCGCTAGGACGCAAGCTTGAACGACGCGGCGTCGATATTACCGCCATTATCAAAGCTGCGGAAACTTTCGCCGTTGCTGTTCCCAGCTGGGGCGTTGGCACAGGCGGCACGCGTTTTGCGCGCTTCCCAGGAGCCGCCGAGCCGCGCAACATTATAGAAAAACTTGAGGACTGCGCGGTCATCAACCGGCTAACGTGCTGCACGCCTGAAGTCTCGCCGCATTTTCCCTGGGACCATGTCGATGATCTATCTGAGGTACGCGCCGCGGCGAAGGCGCTTGATCTGTCCTTCGCATCCATCAACTCCAATACGTTTCAAGACCAACCGGGCCAGGCGCATTCCTATAAATTTGGCAGCCTTACCCACACCGACAAAGCGATGCGCAAACAGGCGATCGCGCATAATATTGATTGCATCGCCTATGGTGAAATACTCGGCGCTAAATCCCTGACAGTCTGGATCGCCGATGGGTCAAATTTCCCCGGCCAGCAACATTTCACAAACGCCCTTGAGCGATACCTAGACTCGATGCACGAGATATACGCCGCCCTGCCCGGCAACTGGCGCATATTTATCGAGCATAAAATGTTTGAACCGGCATTTTATTCAACCGTTATTCAGGATTGGGGAACTAGCGTTCTGTGCGCGATGGAGCTGGGCGAAAAAGCTTACTCTTTAGTCGATCTTGGCCACCACGCACCGAACGTTAATATTGAGATGATCGTTGCGCGCCTTATCCAATTCAAAAAACTCGCAGGCTTTCACTTCAACGATTCAAAATATGGCGACGACGATCTCGATAGTGGTTCAATTCACCCCTATCAGCAATTTCTTGTTTTCAACGAGCTTGTCGATGCAGAACAGCGCGGCGCCCCGGAATTCAATCCAGCCTATATGCTTGATCAATCGCACAACGTCACCGATCCGATTGAAAGCCTGATGAATTCCGCGATGAGCGTGCAGCGTTCCTATGTGCAGGCGCTATTGGTTGACCGCGCAGCACTTAGCGGCTTTCAGCAGGAAAACGATGCGTTGATGGCTTCAAACACGCTCAAAATCGCTTTCGAAACTGACGTGGCGCCAATCCTCGCCATGGCGCGAACCAATCGCGGCGGCGCAATTGACCCGATTGCTTGCTATCGCGCGGGCGACTATCGCAAATTGCTCGCACCGAAACGCCCGCCCATTGCGGGCGGCGCGTCCGGCATCGTTTGACGGCGTTCAGCATGACCTCATTGGATAGATGTTTTAACATCGCCGATCTTCGGCAGGCCGCCAGGCGCGCCCTGCCCGCGCCAATGTTTCACTATATCGACGGCGGTGCTGACGATGAAGTGACGCTTCGGCGCAACACAAGCGCATTTGACGATTATGAGCTGATCCCGTCGCAATTAAATGATATCGAATCCATCAACCTAAAATCCACCCTGTTCGGCAAACAACTCGACCTGCCATTCTTTTTGTCGCCAACCGGAATGTCGCGCCTATTCCATCACGGTAAAGAGCTTGCCGTAGCACGCGCCGCAGAAACGCATGGCGCGCTTTATTGTCTTTCTACACTCGCAACAACAAGTCTTGAGGAGATTGCCGCCGCCCATCCGGGACCTAAGATGTTCCAGGTCTATATCCTCAAAGATAGAGGCCTGACCCGCGAACTCGTGACGCGTTGCAAAGCGGCGCAATATGATGCGCTGTGCCTCACCGTCGATACGCCACTTGCAGGCAATCGCGAGCGGGATCTGCGCACAGGCATGACCATGCCGCCGCGGTTTACGCTCTCCAGTCTTTGGAGTTTTGCTACGCACCCGGCATGGGCGTTTAATTTCCTATTAAAACCGGATTTTAGCCTCGCCAATGTCGCCCATCGCGTCGATGCGCTTGGCGGCGGGTCCATGGCGTTAATTGATTATGTTAACAGCCAGTTTGACCGCACTCTGACCTGGAAGGACGCCGAATGGCTGGCCGAGGAATGGGGCGGACCGTTTGTTATTAAAGGCCTTCAGTCTGTAGAGGATGCGCAACGCGCGCGCGACATCGGCGCCAGCGCCATCATGATTTCCAATCATGGCGGCCGCCAGCTTGATGGCGCGCCAGCGCCGGTGGATTGCATCGAACCGATACGCGAAGCGGTTGGAAACGACCTTGAACTCATTGTCGACGGCGGCATTAGGCGCGGCAATCACATCGTCAAGGCGCTCGCACTCGGCGCCGACGCCTGCTCGATTGGACGTCCCTATCTTTATGGCCTCGCTGCAGGCGGCGAAGCTGGCGTCCATCGCTCCATCGAAATTCTGAAAACCGAAACCGAGCGCACAATGGCGCTTTTGGGATGCAGCGATGTTGCAGAGCTTACGCCTGCATATGTCTGGAGACGGTCATGAATATCACACAGCCAAACCAACCAGTTTGGAAAAACGTCACATGAATACCGACCTTACTCGCGAACAAGTCTTGCAATACGAGAAATTCGGTTTTGTAAAAATCGAGGGGTTTCTTGACTCCGATGAACTTATCCATTGGCAAGAGACAATAGACGACGCCGTCAACACACGCCATGAGCGCATTCCTGGCTTCAACGACGGCGGAGGCATCGGTGATGAATTCTACGACAATGTATTTAAGCAGCGTGTCAATCTTTGGAAAACCAACTCATCCGTTAAGAACCTTGTTCTTGATCAACAAATCGGCCGCATGGCGGCAACGCTGGAAGGCCTCGACGTTGTCCGCATCTGGCATGACCAGGCCCTATACAAAGGGCCCTGGGCAAATCCGACTTCATGGCATATCGACAATCCATACTGGTCTTTCACCACACGTAACGCCACAACCATATGGATCGCGCTCGACGACACAACGATACAAAATGGTGCGCTTTATTTTTTACCGGGTGCACAAAAGGAAGCAACATTTGACAATGTCCCTATAGGCGAGAATGTCGGATCTCTTTTTGCAGTCTATGAAGATTGGGGACGTAGGTCGCCTACCTGTGTTGAGATGAAGGCTGGCGATGCAAGTTTCCATAACGGCCTGGCGCCGCATGCGGCCGGCCCGAACATGACGCCAGAATTCAGACGCGCCTTCGCCATTATCTTTATGCCGGACGGGGCCACATTCAACGGCCAGAAAAACATCCTCCCCGATCCATACTTTAAAAGACTTTCGATTGGCGATCCGCTTGATAATGATGATCTTAATCCGGTTATCTACCAGAAGACTGGCGCCACATGATGATATTCAGACAAATGTGTACGCACGGACACGCAAACCACCCCGGCGTGCGGAGAGTGAGGCAATGGTATTATGAAAACTGATTTCTTGGCCGCGAAACAGAAACAAAAATCTATTAATTCGCGCAAATGTAAATTTCCTTGGCTGAGCATAGTTTTATTAAGTGTGTTCTTCGCCGCTTCGTGTAGCAATCAAAAAAGCACCGCTGCAAAAAGCTCGCCCAATATAGTGCTCATATTGGCAGATGATCTGGGTTATGGCGATATCTCCATTCAAGGCGGCCCGGTCGCCACGCCCAACATTGACCGGCTCGCCGCTGAAGGCGTCCGGTTTATCCGCTCTTATACGGCCAGTTCTGTTTGCGGGCCGTCAAGAGCGGGGCTCTTAACCGGGCGCCACCAGCAGCGTTTCGGCTTCGAGTACAATCCACCTTTTGCAGCGTTCATACCTCTTTTGCAAAAAACTTATGGCGGCGCTGTCCCGGCGATCATTCCGGAAGATGTGTATGAAAGATTGGAAAACCTTGGCCCAATCGGCTTGCCTGCGGCCGAGATCACTTTAGCCGAACACCTCAAAGGCGCCGGTTACTACACTGCTCTCATCGGCAAATGGCACCTAGGCAAGGGCGCTGGGGGGCTGCCACGCGATCATGGCTTCGACACGCATTTCGGTTTTTACGGCGGCGGCTCTATGTATGCAGAACGCGACGACCCGGAAATTGTAGGGGCGCAACTTTCATGGAATGCGCTCGATACTTTTTTGTGGAAATTTCTACCCTATTCTCTCGTGCGTGACGGCGAGCCAGTCGCTGAACGTAAATATATGACATATGCACTCGCCGATGAAGCTTCGCGAATTATGTCGGCGCAAAATGACAAACCATTTTTTATTTTCATGGCGCCAAACGCTCCACATGTTCCCTTACAAGCACCTCGCGAAATATATGCACAGATGCAACACTTTGAAACCGAACGCGAGCGCGTTTTTTATGCGATGATTGTCGCACTGGATCAAGCCGTTGGCGAGGTTCTGGGTACGATTGACGAGCTAGGAATTGCTGACAACACCATCGTCATCTTTACATCCGATAATGGTGGTGCGGATATGACCAGAATTGCCGCACACAATGCTCCATTCCGTGGTTGGAAAGGCACGTTTTTCGAAGGCGGTATTGTGACGCCCGCCATCATGCGCTGGCCTGAAAAAATACGTCCTGGAAAAGTTTACGACCGTCCAGTCACCCAGTTTGATTTGTTTGCCACGCTAAGCGCGGCAGCG
Organism: Hyphococcus sp.; assembly: GCA_021776455.1. Classification (GTDB taxonomy): domain Bacteria; phylum Pseudomonadota; class Alphaproteobacteria; order Caulobacterales; family Parvularculaceae; genus Hyphococcus. The sequence goes on from JAJFFX010000121.1 coordinate 41,672, forward strand.
AATCTTAATCTTCCGAGCAATCGAGCTATGGATGGCGTAGACTTATTACCGTATATTAGCGGCGAGCGCTCAAAAAGCGATCCGCACAAAGCACTCATCTGGAGGTCTGGGGATTACCGCGCAATTCGCATGGGACATTACAAGCTGCAAATTGCGAACAGTCCTCAAAAGACTTGGCTATTCGATCTAGACGCTGATCCCGGTGAACGACATAATTTGGCCCTACAAAGACCTGACCTGGTCAAGGCCCTGACGGAGACACTCGACATGCAGGCCAGCGGTTTTACGCAACCGGGCTGGCCAAGCATAGGCAGTTTTCCAGTCTTTCTCGACGCTGATTGGGATGATCGACCGGTAAACGCCGAATATGTTTACTGGCCTGGTGGGTGGGATCACTTAGAGACTGGTAAGGAGAACTAATGGCCTCCTCACACAACATATGTGCAATTTTTTTCACCACCATTGCGGTTTATGGCGTCGCGGCCGCACAAGAAAACCCTACTCTACTATTGTGGGGGGATACGCATATTCATACATCATTCTCGCTGGACGCCTATGCCCTCGCAAACCGGTCCGCCGATCCGGACACCGCCTTTCGCTATGCCAAGGGCTATCCGGTGGTGCACCCATACACCAAAGCACGCATCCAAATTAACACCCCGCTCGACTTTTTGGTTGTTTCCGACCATGCCGAATATATGGGCGCGATTTTACGCCTTTATGAACGCGACCCGATCGTCGCAGACACGCCTGCAGGCAGACGTCTTTTGTCACTCATAGACCAAGGCCGCGACCGTGACGCCATTTGGGCCCTGATCAACTCAATTAAAGACAACGCGCCGCTGGAAGGCCTTTATTCCGATACGTTACGCCAAACGGTTTGGCAGGAAACCGTCGATACCGCCGAACGCCATAACGTGCCGGGCGCTTTTACAGCCCTCAGCGGATGGGAATGGTCCTCAGCGCCGGACGCCGCAAATCTCCACCGCGTCGTGTTCACGCCGGCGGCGGGCGACATCGCCAAACAGTTCCTGCCCTACAGCGCCCTTGACAGCGCAAAACCGGAGGATTTGTGGGCATGGCTCGACAACACATCCACAGCGCTAAACATCGATTTTGTCGCCATCCCGCATAATTCGAATCTTTCTAAAGGGCGGATGTTTTCGCTTTATGACTTTGACGGTGCGCCCATCAGCGCGGGCTATGCGCGTTTGCGCGTGCGCTGGGAGCCGGTCATCGAAGCCACGCAAATCAAAGGCGATTCAGAAACCCACGCCGCGTTGTCGCCAAATGATGAGTTTGCCGACTTCGAAACTTTCGATCATCTCCTCGAAATCAACGCAACGCGTGCTGTTCCCGATGCGGGCGATTATGCGCGCACCGCGTTGATGCGCGGCCTCAAAATCGGCGCGTCGACCGGGGTTAACCCCTACAAATTCGGCCTGAGCGGCGCCACCGATTCTCACACCAGCATGGCGTCGGCGGAAGAAAATAATTTTTGGGGGAAGTTCCCCCGCGATTCCACACCTGAGAACAGCCGAGATTTAACCGTCACGCCAGGGGCAAAGGGCTGGGACATGTCGGCCGCAGGCTATACCGGCGTTTGGGCCACAGAAAATACGCGCCAAGCGATCACGCAAGCGTTCAAACGCAAGGAGGTATACGCCACCACCAGCCCCCGCATCGCGCTGCGCTTTTTCGCCGGGTGGAATTTCAAACCGCGCCATGCAAATGCTAAAAATATTGCCGCCATTGGCTATAAAAAAGGCGTGCCCATGGGGGCAGACCTCACCGCCGCACCCGCAGCCAAAGCGCCGTCTTTTCTTGTCCATGCCGTCAAAGACCCCAAAGGCGCCAATCTCGATCGGATTCAAATCGTCAAAGGGTGGCTGGATGCAAATGGCGTCACACACGAAAAGGTCTATGACATTGTCGGCGCCGATGGCCGCACAATTAATGCGCTCGGTAAATTGCCGCCGGTCGGCAATAGTGTGAACCTGAAAACCGGCGCCTACACAAACGACATCGGGGACGCACAACTCGCTACAACTTGGACGGACCTGGATTTCGATGCCGCGCAGAGCGCCTTTTATTATGTGCGTGTTTTGCAAATCCCGACGCCGCGGCATTCGCTTCTTGACGCCATTGCCCTTCAAATGGATCCTGAAGAAACCGGCCAGCCACCGACGATTCAGGAACGCGCGTACAGCTCGCCGATTTGGTATACGCCGTGAGACGGCGGCAGAATGATGACATTTCTTAGAGCAATAGCGCGCGAACCAATCGTGCATTTTCTGTTAGCTGGGTTGGCGCTGTTCATCTTGTTTTACGTGGCCTCTCCGCAAGAAAAAGAAGCGGACGAAAGTCAAATTATTCTCGTTGATCGAGCCGTATTGCTGACCCACATTCAACATCTTTCCAAGGCTTTCGAGCCGCAGCTCGCAGAGGCGCGCCTTGATGCAATGGAACCCGGTGAACTCAGACGTTTCATTGACGATTACATTCAAGAAGAAGCGCTATATCGAGAAGCTCTCGCCCTGGGTCTGGACGCAGATGATTATGTTCTGAGACGTCGCTTGATTCAAAAAGTCGAGTTTCTTGCGCAAGGCCTTGCCGGTGCGGCAACGGATCTGGATAACGAGGCACTTGAGGCGTTTTTCGAAGCAAACAAACAAGATTACTTTGTCCCGCCCACGATCATCTTTGCCCATATTTTTTTTGATGCGGATAAGCGGGGGCGGAAAGAAGCAGAGAGCGCGGCGCTGCGCGAACTGAGCGCGCTGAACATTGCGCACACGGGTTTTACCGATGCCGCGCAATACGGTGACCGCTTTCTTTATCACGTCAATTACGTGAACCGAACACCAGAAGATATCGCCAGCCATTTTGGAAAGGATATGGCAAAAGCTGTCTTCGCCCTTAAAGCAGACGGAGAGAACTGGCGCGGGCCCTATGCATCGCCTTACGGTTTTCACCTGGTGCTTGTCACAAAGAGTGAGTCGGGCCGCACGCCGGCGCTGACAGACATTCGAGACCAAGTGGCGGAGGACGCCCGCCGCCTCCAAATGCAGGCGCGCACGCAAGCGGCCGTCGATACAATTATCAGCAGCTATGATGTGCGTATCCACTATGGTCCAGCGCAAAATGACGAGATAACGCACTAATGCGCGCCGCTGCACTGATTTGTGTTCTGATTGCGTGGGCGTGCATCGCCGGCGGCGTTGCACACGCCCATGACGGTCGCCCGCTTTTTATCAACATCATAGAACAGGACCAGGGCCTCTTCACACTGCGCACAAACACCCCCGCCTCGGTACCTCCCATAAATACCCCGCAGGTCTCCTTGCCCGCCTGCCGCGCTGCTGCGGTGGTGCAGCCTTCAATAAGTTCCGGCGCTCTTGCCGCGAAACGTCTTTATATGTGTACAGAGGGGTTAAGCGGCGCCGAGGTCAAAATTTCCTATCCGGTTTTTAACCCATCTCTTTCCACGCTGGTGCGCATCACATGGGCATCGGGCGAAATACGCACCATTTTGGTCGGGCCACAGGAAACTTCCATCATCATTCCCACACAAGAGACGGTTGGTGGAATCGCACTGGGAAATCTCCAGCATGGCATCAGGCACATTTTGTCGGGTATTGACCATCTCCTCTTTATTACCTGCCTTATGGTCATCGCCGGAACGTGGCGGCGCATGTTGCTCACCATCACCGGTTTCACCCTTGCCCATTCTCTCACGCTGGCGCTCTCCGCGTTGGAGGTTGTGCGCCTGCCGGGCCCGCCAATTGATGCCGCCATCGCCTTGTCTATAGTGTTTCTGGCGGCCGAGATCGTCCGCAATCAGCGCCGATCACTCATCTGGCGCAATCCGATCATGGTAGCCGCCGCCTTCGGCCTGCTGCACGGTTTTGGGTTTGCTTCCGCATTGAGCGAGCTTGGATTACCGCAGACAGAAATCCTGACCGCCCTGGTCTTTTTCAACATCGGTGTGGAGGCCGGACAGATTGCATTTGTTTTTGTACTTAGCGTCCTCTTCCTGCTCGCCCGTGCAGGCATTTCCCACATGCCTTTACAATTGTTTTCGTTCGGCAATGCGCAATGTCCCTTCCAGAGATCGGTCGGTTATGTGGTCGGGACGCTTTCCGCCTTTTGGGTAGTCGTACGGGTCGGTAGCTTCTGGAGCTAAATCACAGTCATAAATTGTCGCATCCTTCTTCAGCTTCCTCACGCGAAAGCGTCATAGCGAAGTCGTATGAGCCGGAAGCGACTCTTATGATTATACCGCTTTCGTTCTCTTGAAGAATTTCGATTTCTGAGCAGCTGTGAATATCGCTTTCCCCTTCGGTCAGAGAGCCGTCCTCAAATGGCGGCAGCGTGATGATGGCGGATGTATTCGGCGGAATATCGACATCCAATTCAAACTTCTGTCCGGCGATGCGCCAAGCGCTCTTAATGTCGCCGCGACGGCTCGCATAAACGGCCTTCGCATAGGTTAGCCCGCCGCCAATATGCGGATGGATCGAAATCTCCTTAAAGGCCGGCGCATCTCTTCTTGTGTCGATACCGGCTAAATATCGGTAGAGCCATTCACCAACCGAACCGAAGGCATAATGGTTGAAGGAATTCATCAACTCCTGAAAGCCGCCTTCGGGCGTCCAGCTGTCCCAGCGTTCCCATATTGATGTAGCGCCGTGCTTGATACAGTACCCCCAAGAGGGATACTCCTCGCTACGCAAGATTTGAAAAGCGATGTCCGTATGGCCCAGGTCGCATAGAACCGGAAGCAAGAGGTTGATGCTAAGAAAACCGCAAGACAGCCGTCCGCCGCGCGCGTTTATATCTGCTACGAGGTGTTTCCCGGCGGCCTCGCGCATATCATCCGGCAACAGATCAAACCCCAGCGCCAAAAGATAGCTCGTCTGAGTATTGCCAGCGAGGCGGTCTTCCGGATAAACAAATTCGCGGACAAACGCCGTCCGAATATCCTGAAAAAGGAGCTCATACGATCGTTCTTCCTCAAGTTTTCCTATCGCCTTTGCCATTTGCGCCATCAGGCGCGCGGAACGTGCATAAAAAGCAGTCGCAATAAGAGATTTTGACGTAGTCGGATCGGGCGCCAGCCAGTCCCCAAAATTAAGGTTCAGGCAACGCGTGCGGACATGGCCAGGATTGGCGCGCTGCAAAAACGCCATCCATTTTGTCATGGCGTCCCAATTGCGCTCGACAATTGCCGTGTCGCCATAGATTGAATACATCGTCCAGGGCACAATGATCCCTGCTTCAGCCCATCCCGGGGCGCCGCCTATCCCGAAAATAATGCAAGGCGCCGTATCGGGAAACTGGCCGTCATCGAGTTGAGCGTCCGTGACATCAACCATCCACTTGGAGAAGAATGCACTGACATCCATATTGAATGCAGCGGTCCGCGCGAAGACTTGCGCATCCCCCAACCATCCGAGGCGCTCATCGCGTTGCGGACAATCCGTTGGAATACTGATGAAATTGCTCTTCTGGCTCCGTATAATATTGCTTTGCAGCTGATTTATGAGCGGGTCCGAGCATGAGAACGCGCCGGTCCTTGGCGTCTGCGTCATTATTACCCGTCCGATAATTGTGTCGGCTTCTGGCGCATGCGTGAGACCGGATAGTTCGACATAGCGAAAGCCGTGATAAGTAAACAGCGGTTCGAATGTCTCGGCGCCGGCGCCGGAAAGTATGTAGATATCTTCTGATTTCGCGGAGCGGAGGTTTTCTGTATAGAGCGTTCCATCGTCATGGAGCGCCTCGCCATGCCGTAGCGTTATGCGTTGTCCTTTAAGGCCGCGCGTCCGCAACCGCACCCGGCCGACCATATTCTCTCCGAGATCGAAGATATAACAGTCCTCGCCGGTTTGCTTTACGCTAATGGGGACAAGCTCCTCAACCACGCGAATGGGTTGCGCCTTCTCCGCCACAAGCTGCGCCGATGTCGGGGAATCAACGACGGGTTCATACCACTTCGCATCGTCATAGGCTGGCTCCGTCCAGCCGGTAAGGTTCCGGCGCGCATCACAAAGTTCGCCCATCAGGAAGTCGGAATATGACACCGGCCCCGCATTAACACGCCAGCTATCATCCGTTTTGATCAGCATCTGTTCGCCATCTTCAAACTCGATGACGAGTTGGGCGAGCAGGCTGGGGCGCATGCCGTAATGCCCGGCCCGACGGCGAGACATCGGCCCGACATATCCGGCATACCACCCTTCACCGAGAATAGCGCAGACCGTGTTAGCCCCCGGCTTAAGCATGTGCGTTACATCATAGGCTTGGTATTCGATGCGTTTGTGATAGTCGGTCCATCCTGGTGCGAAGACGCGATCGTCTGCCTCGTGATTATTGACCATCGCCCGGTATACACCTCGAGCAGTTGTATAAAGGCGCGCTTTTACTACGGGATGGTCTAGCTCGAATGTTTTTCGCAGGTAGAAAATCGGCGCCGATTCGATGGCTGTTGTCATTGGAAATGATTTGTCCATAGAAAAGTCGGACCCGGGCGCATCAATTCCCTCTGGCGAAGCCATTGGTCCGCCAATCCAGTCGGCGCTCCACGCTTCGGGCTCAAGGAGACCCATTTCCCATTCAGCAGAAGCACTCCAACAACTCTGGTCTTTCTCGTCCCAAACGCACACCGCCCACCAGCAGTGTTGCGCTGAACTCAAGGAGCGGCCTTGGTAACGAATGGCGAGTGTATCGTCCGCATCAACCTTTCCCGAATCCCATAAATCGCCGATGCGCTGATCAAGAATTTCGCGCGTGGACGCAACAAGGATCCGATATGCTATCTGCCGGCGGCCCCGTCCGGCGCCAGAAAGCACCCAAGTCAGATGCGGCGATGGCGCATCGATCGCGAGCGGTTGGCGCAGATGTTCGCAGCGTAGATCCGCAGGACGCAACGCCTCCGGCACGATAGTAGATACTGTCTCGCGCCGCTTAGTCGGCAGGAGATCAGATTGGGTTGTCGGTTCAATAATCGACATCAAATTTACATTTCCCCTAGCTGTAGGTTGACTTGCTGCAGTTCACTGCGACGGGCACGAAGCTGTCCTTCGTGTCGATCGTCCGGCGTCACAGAAGTGTTTTGCCCGGCTTCGAGCGCGCCCAATCGCCTAAATCGTTGAATATAAACCAGCATTTTTTCGTTAATAGCAAGACACATAAAAAGCACGTATCGACAATATATAAGCGATAATGACATAATAATAATTGACATTGACATTTAATCCTGTGAAAGTTTCAAACCATCAGGGCATTTTCACATGTTGTAAAACAGGGAAGATGACCGAGCTGAGAGGGCAAATGCAGTGCGTAGCGAGTTCGCGCAAGGGTCAGCGAGGGATGGACTGCGGGGGGCCCAATCGGTTTCGAAGCTATATGCAACAGGGGTAGGCGACCAAAATGAAAACCAAACAGACACATAAGCAATATCTGCTTTCAACAATTTCCTGCGCTGTGTTTACAGCCGGGGTCTTTTCGCCAATTCCTGCGAACGCGGATGTCGATACTATCATCGTTACAGCGCAAAAGCGGGAGCAGGATCTCCAAAAAGTGCCGCTCTCCGTGAGCGCATTTTCCGGCGATTCCCTGGAAGACTTACAAATTGTCAATCTCAAAGACCTTCGCGGCTTTGCGCCAAACCTCTATATCGAACCGGCCCTGGGTAATGAGACCATTACATCAATCTATATGCGCGGCCTGGGTCAGATTAATCCTTCGTTTTTCTTCGATGCGCCGGTTCCTGTATATGTTGACGGCGTATATTCAGCCAGAGCCTTCGGCGCCTTGGTTGATCTGTTCGATATTGAACGGGTCGAGGTTTTACGTGGGCCGCAGGGCACACTATTCGGCCGAAACGCAAGCGCTGGCGCAATTCAGATCATCTCTAAATTGCCGCCCTTGGAAGAGGTCGACGCCGCCGGCAATGTCGGCTACGGGAGCAAAGATCAAGTCAATCTGAACGCATCTGTCGGCATTCCTATTGTTAAGGATAAAGTGGGCGCGCGATTTGCCCTTACCTATCGCCGCAATGACGGCTTCTCGACAAATACTGTCGACGGTACAAGGTCATTTTCTGATAACATTTTAGCTGGACGCGCTTCCGTCTTGTTTGCGCTAAATGACACAACAGAATTTATCTTGCGTGGCGATTTTTTGCGTGACCGCAGCGATCCTCCCGGAGCCTCGGCGTTTAATCCAGACCCCGATGGCGATCCATTTACTTTCACGTCGAATTTCACCGACGCCGAAGCCTTCAACCAAACCGACACGTTTGGTTTTTCCGGAACACTCAAAAGCGAATTTGACGGTTTTAACCTCACCTCCATCACAGCCTATCGCGATGTTTTTACCACCGGCGCAGCTGATGGTGATGGTAGAGCAATCCCCGGTATCTTTGAAAATCAGGGTACAACACTTGATGAATGGCAGTTCACGCAGGAGGTTTTCCTTTCCGGGGATAGTCTCGGCGAAACCGATATCGAATGGACGGCTGGTATCTTCTACCTTCACGAAATTAACGACTCAGATTTCAGCATCAGCATTCTTCCATTCATCCCCGCAACGAGACAATTCTTTCAACAAAACACCAACGCTCTTGGCGCTTATGGACAGGTGACCTATCCCTTGACGGATCGTCTAGATGTAACTGGGGGCGCACGGTACACATGGGATTCTAAAGATTTCATGGCAAACCAGATTTTGGCGTCAACCGGCGCGACGATTCCGTCATTTGATTTCGATGACAATACGTCAGTATACCGCTGGACATGGGATGCTTCACTTAACTACGCAGCAACCGACGATATCAACCTCTATGCCAGAGCCGGCACCGGGTTTAGAGCCGGTAACTTTAACGGCAATGCATTTTCTGGGGCCGCTATTGTTAGCGGCGCGCTCAGAACGGAAACGGTTTTTAACGTTGAAGGCGGCTTTAAGTCCCAATGGTTTGATGATCGGTTACGTCTCAATGCGACCTATTTCTATCAGGAAGTGACAGACATCCAGTTCGAACTTCTGACGCCTTCAGGCATCACGAACTTTAGCGCAACGGCCACCTTACAAGGCGTCGAGCTCGAAGCGGTGGCGACGCCATTCGATGGGTTTGAAATTTTCGGCAATCTTGGAACGCTGAAAGACAAAGTCGAAGGCGGAGGCCAGCTTCCACGCGCAGCGGCTTACACTTACCAAGTCGGATTTAATTATACCCTTCCATTACCAAATGACCGTGGCAGCATTCGTGTTGGAACAAATTATGCCTACACTGATGACTACCTCCAAGGCCGCCCCGATGACACCCTAAGAACCATCGACGGATTTGGCATTCTCGATGCAAGCGCATCTTATGAAGCGCCAAATGGGCGTTGGTCATTTACCATTTCTGGGGCCAACTTGACCGACGAATTCTATCAAGTCTCGTCCTTCAATATCCCCGGCCTTGTAACGGTTCAAAACCCCAATCGTCCGCGTACATGGTTGGCAACAATCGGGTTTAAGTATTGAGTTTGAGCTGAAAACGGAGCGCCGCAAGGTGTTCTGTTGTTAGCGGTAGCTGAAAATGACTCATGCAAGTGAGACAACTATCTTAAACCGCCTCGATCCCAATATGCGTTGGTTCGCAAACGAGCTTGTAAGTTTTGGGGATGAGATAAGAGGAACGGCGCTTTCATGGGCAGATATCCGCGTTAAGTTTGCCCAGACGGCAGCGGCATGGAACACGCCCAAACCTGAATTGCCCCGTGTCGCCAATAAGCTGGCGGACGGGGCTTTCGGTCCAACCGGCATACGTATTTATGATCCAGTGGGTGATCGCGTGCGGCGTCCAGCGCTGATCTACTTTCATGGCGGCGGCTGGGTTCTGGGAAACCTTGACACCAACGATTCCTATCTCCGCTATCTGGCGCATGAAAGCGGCATGCCGATTGTGTCAGTCGACTATTGTTTAGCGCCGGAAAATAAATTCCCCCGCCCGCTGGAAGATTGCCTTGCCGTCATTAAATGGTTGCGCGTGAATGCAGAAGACGTTGGCATTCATGCCGAACGCTTTGCGCTCGGCGGAGACTCCGCAGGCGCAAATCTCGCACTTGCATGCGCGCTTGACCCGGCATTAGATGGTGCTCTGGCCTTTTGCCTTTTATTGTTTGGAGTCTACGGGGCGGATATTGATACGCGGTCGCGACAAAAATATGCATATGCAGAAATTGGCCAACCGCCGGGCGCAGGAGACGCAGTTTGGGATAACTACTTATCCCACGCTAATGAACGCACAGATCCCAGAGCCGCGCCACTCCTGGGAGATTTTGCTGGCCTTCCCGCCATCCTTATCCAGGCAGCCGCGTTTGACGTGTTCCGGGATGACAGTCGGCTTTTAAGAGACGCGCTCAACCAAGCGGGCGTTGCCTGCAAATATGTTGAATACAACAACACTATCCATGGCTTTGCCGCGCTTGCAGGGATGCATGAACAGGCCTTACATGCCATAAAGGATGCAGCAAAGGAATTACGGGAAGTATTTGAAGGTTAGAGATTAGCCTACGACAGACAAATGACACTCAATAAGACTGGCGATTGCTATTCAATATGCCGGCGAAAAAGTAAGTGATATGGATCCGACGGGAAACAAAACTGTAAATGTCGCGTTATCGCCTGGTGATATTTCGCCTTGGTTGAGGGTGGCCCATATCTGGGAGTCAGGCTCGGATGATGCTGGCCGATACATGCTCAGATCACTGCTCGATTTCGAGCTGGTTTTTCAGCTTGAGGGCGAAGACTGGTTCGAGTTCCCTTGGTTAAACGGTGGGGTTTCTGTAAAAAAGAACATGATCGCCCTGATCCCGCCAGGCGCGCTTCACAGCCAGGCGCTCAATCCAAAGTCAAAACATATCGCCATACATTTCGACCTGCAGGCGAATAAAGCCCTGAAGGCGTTTGATATGATTCAAGCCTTTCGGGGACGCAAGACCGAGCCGTCTGGCGTAATCCTCTCACCGCCGCCGATAACCCGAATAAGCTACGCGGACTCATCTGAAGACCTTCTGATCCCCATGCTCATCAAGCCGGCGCAATCGGAGATCTGGCGCGACCGGTTTATGCAATTGGTGGATATGTGGTCGCTTGGCGAGCAAGATTTGCTCGGCTCTCAGATGAAGTTCACGTCCATCCTCACATCATTTTTCGCGTCCTTTGAGCTGAAGAACGTGTCAATGCAAAATTCAGCCGAAGCGCGTATCAAAGAATTCCTGGCGCACTTAAACGCCATGCCGCTATGGCAACCGTGGTCAGTCGCCAAAATGGCGAACTATGCCGGACTGAGTGAAAGTCGTTTTCGCGTCGTCTTCAAAGAGGTTACAGGAACAGTGCCGAGGGCCTATCTCGAAAACCTACGGATCTCTGGAGCGGCCCGCCTGCTTAGGGAAACATCAGGTCGGATCGGTGATATCGCCAAGGAAGTTGGCTATGCCGATCAGATGAATTTTAGCAAAGCCTTTCGAAGAGTGATGGGTTGCATGCCGCGTGACTACCGATCAGGCCAACCAGACGAGACTAACATCGGTAAGAAAAAGGCTGTTTGATAGGGTTTTTCAATAGTCCCTGTACAAATGAAATGAAAATTGACCACCCCTCCGCAATCGACAACATCAAATTCCGAAAAATTAGGACTTCAGCAATGGCGAAAGAGGAGGCGTGACAATACGCTAATAATCTGCAAGCCCGGAACGGGGCGCCAAATGGGATTCAACTGTCGTACAATTGAATGAACCCGTATCGATCAATTTCAAACACAAAATTCGCAATGAGGCTGTAAAAACATAAACATGATGGGCCGGACACAAAAGAATGCAACAGACCGTAAGAGTTCCTCGCCGGACTGAAAATCCGCGTGTCGGTGGTTCAAATCCGCCCCTGGGCACCATCAACACTCAATCAAATCAAAATCTTACGACTGTGATCGAATTGCGTCACCGCGACTTGTCGAGGCTTGGGTGCTTTATGGGTGCAGACTTATAAAAAAACGAATACGTTTTGACATTGTTAAGTACCCAAAAGCCGGCATAGCGGCGGCAACCCCTGACTTCCGAGTTGCGGGCAAAACCGGCCATTAGCCGGAGTTAGTTGTTTTCCGATTTATCTAATCTCCGATACGGGCGGCGTCGTTGTGTTAGGCTTTTCATTGTTAGGCGATATCGGCGAAATTTCCAATTCTTAATCTTGCTTATGTTGATCCCACAGGGTGTTGAGCTTTTCCGTATTCTTCTCATAGACGCCTGGTATGAATAACGGAACCCTTTCAACCGCTGAATTGTAATCGCCAATGCCGAAACCCCGATGGCGCAGCCAGTTGTTATGTAACCATGAGATTGCGCTCATTGGAAGGCCGAACTGGCTGGAGCCTTCGTATGGCGGATGCCAGATCGGCCGGAAGAACGGTTACCGGGGCTGGCGGTCTGTACCCCAATGATGAGTGTGGACGGATTGTATTGTAATGACGCCGCCACATTTTGATGATGATCTTTGCCTCCATCAGATTGTTGAAAAGCTCTACATTCAGGCACTCCTCGCGCAATCGCCCGTTGAATGATTCATTGTATCCGTTCTCCCATGGCGATCCTGGCTCGATGTAAAGCGTCTTCACGCCGACATTGCCGAGTCATTTGCGTAAGGCTTTGGCCCGGAACTCGCTTCCGTTATCACTGCGAATATTATCAGGCGCGCCGCGCTGGACCATGAGGTCACTGAGAACGGCGAGGACATCCTGATTGTTCAAACGGCGCTTCACCTTGATTGCCAGGCATTCACGGGTGAACTCATCAATCACGGTGAGCATTCGGAACTTGCACCCATCGCGGGTTTTGTCCTGAACAAAGTCATACGCCCAAACCTGATTGGGCTGGGAAAAAGCCAATCGAGAGAACGGTCTCGCTCTCCGTAAAGGTCAATTCATTCACCGACTCGCCGTCAATATTAGCGTGCGAAAAAGCAATTCGATCCTGCGCCGGGCTGTGCTCGACATTTGGAAACGCCAGGGCGCTGGTCAAAATCACATCAACGGGTTCGCTTTTGTTCCAGATGAATTGGCTTGGCAAAAGACAAGTCTGATGTGCAATTGATGGCGTCGCAAAAAGGCGGCGGCCGTTGCAACAATTGCAAAGGCTACTCGGCGCAAGGCACGCTCGGGGTTCGGCGAATTTTTTGGAATTGAATGAAAGGTCATGTGGCTGTCCCCGATGCAAGTTGGCGTTGTTTGTTTATCTCGAACGATAGGCTTGTGAAAGCAGGATGTTACTTGCACAAATTCATTCACATGCGCAGCCCATTTGTTGGTCGATATCGATCGAAAACGCTGGCGAAAAGCCGCCGCCAGGCGTGCGCATATTGGTTGTTTGGCCCTGATAAAGACGCGCGGCGGTCAGTATGGTCGCTCCGTCATATGTGTAGTTCCGGATATCGACTTTCATGGTTTCGACCGCGCCATCGACGACGATATTCCGGACGCTCGGCTGTACGATCGCTTGTGCGACATAATCATTTTCTAGAATTTCAGCCCATACGCGCCGAGTAATCTTGTCTCCCCGATAGGCCGCTTTGCTACCAAAGCCTGCGGCAGGCTTGAAAAACAACTTTTTACGCGCCGCCCAGAATTCCTCTTGCCGGCGCGCATCGACGGGCGTCGTTTCGGGAACGCCCTCGGCAAGCGCCCGCAGATGGGCTTCATCAATATTCCATTCGCGCAAAAGGCGCTCGTCACTCAATAAGGACAGATTGTTCTTGTTCGCCAGTATCGCATGCGCGCGCGGGTTTGGCGTGACCACAACGTCATCGGCCAAGTAGGCCGACATCAGCGCTGAGGACTGGGCCTCCTCGAAATAAAAGTCCGTAATGCGATTATAGACCATATCGACGGTTTTATCGCCAAACCACAAAGCGCCGTCGCGATGCTTCAACTTGTCGGGCGGAACAATAATCGCGCGAACGCCGTTTCGTTCAAACAAATTCCTGAACAGTAAGAGTTCCGGATAGAAGAACTGGCGTTCGGGATCCTCATCAACGATCGCAATGGTCTCGGGCTGACTGTTTTTGCGCTGGCGCCGCCAATCCTGCAGAAAACTTTTCATGATCGCTGCAGCAGGATCACCGCTCTGAGGTTCCGCCTCTTGGCCCGTTGCACAACATAAACGCTGCGCTTGCGATAAGTAGGCGTTTATCAACGCCCCGCCGGCGTTAGTGTTGACCTCGATGAGTTTCGGTCCGTCCGGGCTCAGGTGGAAATCATATCCCATGAGGACGCCGAGTGCGCCCGGGCGATACTTCGCGATGGCGGGTGCGCCAGCCAATACTGCCTGTTGATACGGATGTGTCATCGCAACCGCCTCAACGGCGGCGATAATGTCTTGCATCTTCTTCATCTGGCGGCGTTCGATGAAAACCGGAACGTCGGAGATCGTCGCCGCATGCGACTTGGAAAAATACTTCGTGAAAAGATCAGCGCCGGTTTCGGCTTCAAGCGCGCTAAACAACTTTTTGCGGTCCAAGCTAGTGCACAGGCACTGAATATTCAGGTCATTGGATGCGGATTCCATTCGCTGGTTTCCTCTATTAGGCTCGCTCAGTTTTTGTCGCGACGCCGTGTTGTGGACATGAACGCCCAACTCACGCTGTCGCCGGATCGCCGGTCAGTGCTGGATCGGGATCGTTTTCGATGCTGGTTTTTCGCATTCGGCGCAGCTCCGACGTTTTCCAGAGAAGAAACACGGCTGGAATAAGCATCAGCGTCAAAAGCGTAGCGGTGACAACGCCGCCAACCATCGGCGCGGCGATGCGGCGCATGACTTCCGAGCCTGTTCCCGACCCGATCATGATGGGAAGCAACCCTGCAATGATCGCGGCAACCGTCATCATGATCGGCCGCAAGCGCAGCAAGGCGCCCTCACGGATCGCGACAGCAATATCGGATTGATCCAACGCACGATTTTCTTTCGCTGCAATCGACTGCCGGTCGGCGAACGCGACGTTGAGGAACACAAGCATCACGAGCGAGACCTCGACGGTGAGGCCCGCGAGCGCGATGAACCCGACGCCAACAGCGATCGAGAGATTATAGCCGAGAAAATAGAGAAACCAGGCCCCTCCAGCGAGCGCCAAGGGAAGCGTGAGCAGAATAATCAGGACCTCCGCAAATCGCTTGAAGGCCAGGAACAGAAGAACGACGATGAGCGCCAGCGTTACCGGCACGATCAGCGCGAGGCGTTCCTGCGCTCGCTCCATATATTGGAATTGACCGGACCATCCAAGAGAGTAGCCTGGCGGCAAGTCTATCTGTTCGGCGACAACACGCTTCGCCTCAGCAACATAGGAGCCGAGATCGCGCCCGGCGATATCGACATAAATCCATCCATTGAGACGCGCGTTCTCGCTGCGGATCATGCCCGGCCCGCCGACAATGCGAATATCCGCAAGCTCCGCTAACGGCACATGGGCGCCGCTCGCCGTCACCACGGGCAATTGCCGCAATTGCTGATCGGAATCGCGGAAATCACGCGGAAACCGGAGATTGATCGGATAGCGCTCAAGGCCCTCGACGGATTCGGCGACATTGGCGCCGCCAATAGCGGAACGCACAATATCCTGCACATCGGCGACATTCATATTGTAGCGGGCCGCCTCTTCCCGGCGCACATCAACTTCAATATAACGCCCGCCAACAACGCGTTCGGAATAAACGGACGCTGTGCCTTCGACGGGTTTCAAGATGCGTTCGATGTCTTCGCCGATCCTTGAAATAACTTCCAGATCCGGGCCCGCCACTTTGATGCCGAGCGGCGTTTTAATGCCCGTCGCAAGCATATCGATGCGGTTCTTGATCGGCATGATCCAGACATTTGATATGCCTGGCGCCTGCACCGCCGCTTCGAGTTCCGCGCGGATTTTGTCCATGGTCATCCCCGGACGCCATTCATCCTCGGGTTTCAATTGTATTGTTGTCTCGACCATGGTCAGCGGCGCCGGGTCGGTCGCGCTTTCCGCGCGCCCCGCCTTACCGTGGGTGGTTTCAACTTCCGGTACGGTCGCGATCATTTTATTGGTCTGCTGAAGCAATTCGCGCGCCTTGCCGATTGACACAGCAGGAAAGGCGCTCGGCATATACAGGAAATCGCCTTCATTCAGGTCCGGCATGAATTCATTGCCGAGCCGCATCGCGGGAAACAGCGCTGTCGCCATTGCGAAAAGTGAGAGCGCAATAACCGCGCGCGGTCTTTTGAGCGTCAATTCGAGCGCCGGCTGATAGGCGCGCATGAGCGTTTTGGCGACAGGGTTTTTGGATTCTGGCCGGATTTTTCCGCGCACCAGATAGCCCATCAAAACCGGCACCAAGGTAATCGCGAGGATTGCCGACGCGCCCATGGCGTAAGTTTTTGTGAAGGCGAGCGGCTTGAACAAGCGGCCTTCCTGCGCTTCCAGCGCGAATACCGGCATGAAGCTCAGGGTAATGATCACCAGCGAGAAAAAGATCGCCGGACCAACCTCACTCGCCGCTTCCGTGACGATCCGCCAACGATTTTGAGGCGTCAACGGCTCTTTTTCTATATGGCGATGTAATGTCTCGATCATCACAATAGCGCCGTCGACCATCGCGCCAATGGCGATTGCGATACCGCCCAGCGACATAATGTTGGCGTTGATGCCCTGTATTTTCATGATGATGACCGCCGACAGGATACCGAGCGGCAACGAGAAAATGATCACCAGCGACGAACGAAAATGGAGCAGAAACGCCGCGCAGATCAGCACAACAACGATAAACTCCTCGCTAAGCTTTTCGACGAGATTATCGACCGCCCGTTCAATGAGAGCGGAGCGGTCATAAGTCGGTACGATTTCGACACCTTTGGGCAGGCTTGGCTTTAGATGTTCGAGCTTCTCTTTGACCGCATCGATCGTCGCGAGCGCGTTATCTCCCCAACGCATGATAATGACGCCGCCAACAGTCTCGCCCTCACCGTTCAGCTCGCTTACGCCGCGACGCATCTGCGGTCCGATATCAATATCGGCAACATCGCGTAGCAGAAGCGGCGAGCCGTTTGATTGCCGACCGATAGGGATACGGGCAAGATCGTCAACCGACGATACATAACCGCGGGCGCGGATCATGTATTCGGCCTCCGCCAATTCAAGGACTGATCCGCCGACCTCCTGATTGCCTTGTTGAATGGCGCGGCGCACTTCGGCAAGCGTCAGATTAAAAATCCGCATTTTATCAGGATCAAGCGTCACCTGATATTGGCGAACCATGCCGCCGATCGTTGCGACTTCCGATACGCCCGGAACGCTCTGCAATTCGAATTTTAAAAACCAGTTTTGGATACTAGTGAGGTCAGCGATATCGTGCTGACCCGTGCGATCAACCAATGCATATTGATAAACCCAGCCGACGCCGGTCGCATCCGGCCCGAGTTCTGATTTCGCCCCTTCCGGAAAATCGCCGGCAACCTGGCTCAAATATTCCAGCACGCGCGAGCGCGCCCAGTAGAGGTCGGTGCCGTCCTCGAATATAATGTACACATAGGAGTCGCCGAAGAATGAGTAACCACGTACCGTTGTGGCCTTGGGCACCGCCAGCATCGCGGTCGTCAACGGATAAGTAATCTGATCTTCGATTACCTGGGGCGCCTGACCTGGATAGCTTGTTTTGACGATCACCTGAACGTCCGACAGGTCGGGTATTGCGTCGAGCGGTGTCGCGCGCAACGCAACAACCCCCGAGACAAGCAGAAACAAAGCGGCCATGATGACCAGGAAGCGGTTTTCAACCGACCAGCGAATGACGCCCGAGATCACTGAATGGCCTCCACAGAATGAATGACAAACGTTCGATCTTCGCCCTGGCTCATTGCAAAGGTGATCCGTTCACCGGTCGGGATCGTCGCAAGGTCAACAGTGCCGGCGACGGGAAAATCCATGGTCATGGCCGGCCAGCCAATCTCCGGGATGGCGTCATGCTCAATCGTGATGGTTTTTTCCGGCGCTTTCACTTTTTTGATGACGCCAAATCCGTTCACAAGCGACATTTCATTCTCTGGATCGGCGGCGTGACCTGAATGATCCGATCCCTGAATTTCCTCTTTGCGAGGCGCATCTGAAGTGTCTTCTTTGATCACTGGCATGTTCATATCTTCACCATGATCATGTTCGGCCGGCTGCATGCGTAATGTTGCGCCGGCAAAGCTGCTTTCTGAATCGATCAGGAACTGCCCGGATACGACGACGGTCTCGCCAGGATTGAGGCCTGATAGGATTTCAATTTTGCCGTCCGATTCGACACCGCTCGTAACGGCCGCCGGTTGAAATCTCCCCGCGCCCAAAGCGAGAATGACCCGCTCCTCGCGCCCCGTACGGATGAGGGCCTGACGCGGGATGATGACCCCAGCGGGTCGTTCTGGCCCCTCAATTTCAACTGTCATAAACATCCCGGGTTTTAATTTCGCCGCCGCGTTATCAAAAACCGTTCGCACAGGAATAGTGCGGGTCACAGGATCAAGATCGGGGTAGATATAATCAACGGTTCCGGCAAGTCGCGTGCCGGGCTCAAACTTTGATTGCACCGCGAGCGAAGCGCCGAGGCGGAGCTGGTCTGCGTCGGTCTCGAACACGTCGCTCATCAACCAAACCGTCGAGAGGTCGGCGAGCGCCATAATCTCCGTATCCGGTTTGAAAAACTGACCGTCCGCTACATTCAACGCTGTAACAACACCGCTGATGGGCGCATAGACTTTGACATATTGCGTTATGCGACGCGTTTTCTCGAGTTTGCGTATCTGATCCTCTGAAATATAGAGTGCGCGCAAGCGGTCCTTGCTTGCGTTGATGATCGTTGCATTGCCGCTGCGGGCGGTTTGCAGGAATTCGGCTTGCGCATTAACCAGGTCCGGCGAGTAGACCTCAAAAAGAAGATCGCCTTTTTCAACAGCCTCGCCCTCGGATCGCACTGTCAACCGTTCGATCCAGCCGCTACTGCGCAGGTGAATGTTTGCAACCTTTTCCTCATCATAGACGATGCGACCAACCGTATGAATTGGCCGGCGCAGCGCGCCTTTCTCAACCATCGCCGTTCGAACGCCGATATTGTTCACTACGGAGGGATCAATCCGCACTGAGCTCGCTTGCGCGCCGCTGTCCGCGTCATCGCCTTCATAGACGGGAATGAGATCCATCCCCATGGGCGACTTGCCAGGTTTGTCGCTACGAAAATTCGGGTCCATCGGCGCTTTCCAAAAGGCGACTTTTCTTTCACCAACGCTCGTCTCTCCCCCCGAGCCTGCATCGACCGAACGTGAATTGAATACGCCCGCGCCATATCCAATCGCGGCGCCCGCGAGAAGGGTGAGTGCAAAAATTCCAATACGCTTGATCATGATTGTTCACCGGTGAGAAACAGGAGCCGAGATTGCGCCTTTGCGTGATCGACGCGAAGACGGCGAAGTTGCAGCTCCGTGTCTAATTCGCCAAGTCGCGATCGGATAAGTTCTGCGAAATCGGTGACCTGGTTTTGATACCCGTCGAGCGCCGCGTCCGCATTGGCGCCCGCTCTGTTGAGAACGACCCTGTTGAATAGGTTGATCCGCTCATCAAGGCGCAACCAGTCCGCATAGTTTCGGTCGAGTACTTTTTTCAAGTCGAGGAGCGTCGCCATCCGGTCAAACTGCGCCGCCGCGCGCTCCTTGCGCGCCGCCGCGAGACGGCGGTCCTGACGTTTTCCAGTAAACAACGGCACATCAAGAACGACCATCAAGGAGGCAAAATCTGCGCGGTCGCCGCCACGCAGGCCATACCCCGTATCCAGCGACCAGCCAGGTCGATATTGTTGCTTCGCGATGTCAACCTCACGATCGCGAACTTCAACAAGCGCGTCTTCAACATCGGCCACCGGGTGCTTTGCTAACCCGTCCACAATAACTTGCCGGTCTGGTAGCGCAGGCAATGCCGGAAAAGGGTCAGCTATCGGTCGAAACGCATTTTCCGGTCCAATCAATCGCGATAATTCTGCGACCAAATCATCAATCTGGCGTTCAACTTCGACAGCGCGGTCATCAAGCAGGCTAAGCTCAAGTTCTGCGCGCAACAAGTCCTGGTTCGATCGCAGGCCGGTCGAAAAAGAAGTCTGGATGACCTGAACAAGCTCGTTGACAGCGTCTCTACTTTCCTGGACCGTTTGCCTTGCGCCCAGCCAATAGTAAAGATCGAGCCATGTTGTTCGGGTGTCCAGTGCGATTTGCAACTCCTGCAGGGTTGCAGAAGCTCTTTGCCCATCCGCCTCAGCTTCACGGCGCTCGCGCGTTTTTGACAGTGTTTTCCCCCGTGGGAAGCTTTGGCGTATGCCGACCTGCACTTGCGTCATCGCCTCTTGCTCAAAATCGAACGTATCGATTGGAAAGTTTGCAAGCCCGACCCGCAGCTGGGGATCCGGCAGTTGAGAATCAGAAACTGCTCTGTCTTCGAGCGCACTGGCTCGTTCCTTAAATCGGGCGACGGTCGGATCATTGGCGCCAAGGGCGATGGCGACGGCGCCGTCAAGCGTCAGGCCATCATCTGCGCGTGAAATAGAAAAGCTGTCGGCAAGGTTGAGCATTGCGATCACGCCAAGGCCGATCGCCAACAACGATGCTCGCCGCTGATGGCGATGGTTTTCGAGTTTTGTATCAGTCATGAAAATTACGCTTCTCCGAACAAATATTGGCGTCCCGCTGCGCCCCTCCGCCTCGGCGGCGAAGGTCAATAGCGGTGACGGCAAATGCGATCTTGTCTCCAGGTTTCATTCACATCGAGTGTTTTTACGCGCCAAGGCCTAATATCCCGCACCCGGTGTGCCGAATTATCGCAGGCAGACCTCACAGCCCTGCTGCTGTCCCAGGCAGAGCGCCGGTATTGCCGACCTGGCGCTGCTCAGGCGCGACAATTTTCCTTTGAAGCAGTCGGGCTCTCCATTGATCGGGCTCAATGCGCGATCCAGCGGCATGCCTAAAATCAGCGCCTATTCGGCGCCTGCAATAGTCGCCCGGTTTGCAACCGACTAGCGCGCGAGGCCGAGGGAACCCGGGCCGTTAAGCGTAAACAACGTTAACGTTTGACGCTGGTTTAATCGACGTAAGCGGCGTTTTACACACCGAACCCGAAAAAATGAAAGGAGAGTATTGTGAAAAATATCTAGGGTGTGAACCCAATTTATCTGGTTGATTTGTTTATGCAAAGTGTGATTCACGCTTTCCTTTAGGGAGGCGTTGATGGCGCGATTTGATTTGAGTGATGAAGAATGGGCGGTGATAGAACCGCTGTTGCCGAAACAAA
>JAJFFX010000122.1 GCA_021776455.1 Hyphococcus sp.
CCGGCGCCGCGCGACCACCTTGGCGGCAATCGCCTCGCGGCGAAGGGCTGGGATGAAACCCATCCGCCGACAGCGCAGATGATGGCTCCGACAGCGCGCAAGGCGCTGGCGCCCATCACCGCAACCGCGCTCATCAACGGCAAATTCAGCCGTGGCGAGACAGCACCGGTTATAAACCCTGCCAATATCGCCGACCAGATCGGCGCAGTTGAAGTCGCGTCGGACGAAGATGTTGACCTTGCTTGCATTGCGGCGCGCGACTTCACATCGCAATGGGCGACGACGCCTGCGCGCGCGCGCGCGGACGCACTGTGCCGCGCCGCCGACATGCTCGAGGAGCGCAGCGCACATTTTATGGCGTTGGCGGTATTCGAAGCCGGCAAAACCTGGCCCGACGCAATTGCTGAATTGCGCGAGGCGGTGGATTTTTTAAGGTATTATGCTCAGCAAGCGGAAGATATTCCCTCCCTTGTAAAGGGTGGAGAACACGCCATCGCCCAACCGCAACCCCTCGGCGTTATCGCTTGTATTTCTCCGTGGAATTTCCCGCTGGCGATTTTTCTGGGCCAGGTCAGCGCGGCGCTGGCCGCTGGCAATTGCGTCATAGCCAAGCCAGCCGAACAGACCCCGCTGATCGCCTTTGAAGCCATAAGACTACTGCACGAGGCGGGCATTCCCGCCGCCGCCTTGCATTTCCTTCCAGGCGACGGCCCTAATGTCGGCGCACCGCTGGTCGCCCATCCCGGCATTAATGGCGTGATCTTTACCGGCTCTACGGCAGTCGCGCGAGCCATCAACCAAAGCCTCGCACAGCGGCAAACACACGATGTCGCACTGATCGCCGAGACTGGCGGTATTAATGCGATGATTGTCGATTCCACTGCTCTTCTGGAACAAGCTGTCGCCGACACCGTAGCCTCCGCATTCCAAAGCGCCGGACAACGCTGTTCAGCCTGCCGCGTCGTCTGTGTGCAAGAGGACATCGCTGATAATTTTAACAAAATGCTCGCCGGCGCCATGGCCGAGCTTACCGTCGGCGATCCGTCGCTTTTGTCGACCGATGTCGGGCCAGTGATCGACAAGGACGCGCACGCCATCATCGAAGGCCACATTGCGCGGCTGGAGCGATCGGCCAAACTCATCGCCCGCGCACCGCAAGCCGGAACGCATAATGACGGTATTTTTGTGCAGCCAGCGGCGTTTGCAGTGTCGTCGCTGGATGAATTGAAGGATGAGATTTTTGGGCCAGTCCTACATGTCGTTACCTACAAAGCCGAAAAGCTTGACGCCCTGATCGATCAAATCAATGCGCTTGGTTACGGCCTCACGCTCGGTATTCATACGCGGATCGACGAGACCATGCACACCATCGCCGCGCGGGCGCGGATCGGCAATATTTATGTAAACCGCAATCAGATCGGCGCCGTAGTCGGGGTTCAGCCCTTTGGCGGCGAAGGCCTGTCGGGCACAGGGCCAAAGGCCGGTGGCCCGCATTATTTGAAAGCGCTGCAAAAGCGGCCAAGCGTTGACATAAGCGCTGCGTCGCCCACCATCATCGATGGTCCGTTGAGCTCAGAGCTTGACCAGACGCTCGACCGGGCGCGCAAAAATATTACGGACTGGAGCAATAGCAAAAACAAAGTTGAGCTTTTTACAGATGTCGAGAAATCGCTAACCGGCAACCCGCTGGAATGCATAAGGCTGGCGTCATCCCTTTACCGTGCGCATTTTGCCGGCGGCATGGACTTGCCTGGGCCGACTGGAGAATCGAATACACTCAAATTGCGCGGCCGCGGACTTGTCCTTTGTCTCGGTGGCGGAAACGAATTCGTTCAACTCGCCAAAGCGCTCGCCGCCGGTAATTGTGTCATTTCAAATCAGGCAAATTGCGAAGCGATGGCCTCAGCACTGGGAGACAGTTTCGCTCATATATTTTACGAAATGGATTTACGCGCAGGCGTTGCGAAAGCGCTTCTCCTAGATGATCGCATTCGCGCGGTTGTTTATGATGGGGGAGAAACGGCGCGCGCGAGCCTCCAGGCAGTACTCGCCGGGCGCTCGGGGTCAATTATCCCTCTCCTGACCAGCGACGATGCGCCATGGCGGTTTGCCGTTGAGCGGACCTTAACCATCAACACTACCGCCGCCGGCGGCGACGTGCGGCTTTTGTCGCTCGGCGAATAGCGCTAAACTACGCTTACTTCTGGCCGAATCAAATACGCAGTGTGGGTTCTTTAGCTGTCGCGTTCGGCGCTTACGCGCCTCACTCGAACCCAAAAACCGCTCACACTTTTTGTGAACACGCTTTATGCTTAGGAAATTGGGTGTTTGTCGCGGCGCAGAGGCGGGTGGCCGCATACATTCTTGCATTGCAGCACAAGGCAGCCATCATAGGATGACCAAACATGAGCCTGAATTGATGACGACTGCCAATATTAGTGCGGCGGAGACCGGTATGAGTGCGGCGGAAGCCGGTCCGTTTCTCGCCGCGCCCGGCCGAACCCGGCGATGGATGAACTGGCTGTTTGCTGACAAGAGCCGGATGTTCTGGATATTGCAGATCGCCGGCTGGCTCGGCTTTTTCATGTTGCATGTGTTGAGCGTGTCGACCTTTGTCGCCGGCCGGTCATCAGACGCTCTGCTTTACTCCGTTGCCTCATCGCTGATCGGGTTTTTAACCACGAGCATACTCGCTCGCCCGGTCTACCGTTTCGCGCGCCGTCAGGGCCCGGCGCTGCTGTTAGTGATCGCGCTGTCCTCAACCATCTTGATGGCGTTCATAATGTCGGCGATGAAGGCGCAAACCTTCGGTATCTTGTTTGGCAATGCTTGGATGGGCCTGCGCGGCGAGGCCATTGGGACTTCCAATTTCCTGTTGCTACTAATCCCCGACGTTCCAGTAAACCTGTTCCTGCTCGGCTCGTGGGCGGGATTTTATTTTGGCGTCAACTATTATCTCAACTTAAGAAATGAAACCGAGCGCGCAATCCTCGCCGCTCGCCTTGCCGATCAGGCGCAACTGAAAATGTTGCGCTACCAGCTCAATCCGCATTTTCTGTTTAATACGCTAAACGCCATTTCAACATTGGTGCTCGAACAGGATGGCAAACACGCCAACAAAATGCTGTCGCAACTATCATCGTTTTTGCGCTATTCTCTAGACAGTGACCCATTACAAAAAACCTCCCTTGCCGAAGAAATTCACGCGCTGGAACTTTATCTTGCAATTGAAAAGACCCGCTTTGCTGATCGGCTGAAAGTCACCTTCGACATCGATGAGGAAGCGCGCGGCGCGCGCGTGCCGTCGCTAATACTTCAGCCCGCCATCGAAAACGCGATTAAATACGCCATCGCCAAAATGGAATCCGGCGGAGAAATTACTATTCTCGCCAAACGAGAGCGCAACACACTGCACATGAAAGTGTGTGACAATGGACCCGACGCGCCCGACAATCCGTCCGATCTCTTACGCAATGCTACAACTGGCGTCGGGCTGGTGAACATGCGCGACCGCCTGGCCCATCTCTATCAGGACAATTGCAAATTCAAATTAAGCAGGCTCGAACCGCAAGGACTTTGCGTGAGCCTAACCATTCCTTTCGAAACAAGGGGCTGACCAATGAACAATGATAAAATGCGGGTAATCCTTGTCGATGACGAGCCACTGGCGTTGCGCGGTCTGAAGCTGCGGCTTGAGGAATTTCCCGAAGTGGAAATCATCGCAGAATGCGCCAATGGCCGTGAGGCGGTTAAGGAAATCAAAGCCCGCACGCCCGACCTGGTTTTTCTCGACATTCAAATGCCTGGCCTTGACGGCTTCGGCGTCGTGCGCGCGCTGATTGGCGGCCCGGCGCCATTATTTGTGTTCGTGACCGCCTACGACAAATTCGCGATTGACGCGTTTGAAGCCAACGCGCTCGACTATATCGTCAAGCCGGTCGACGAGGAGCGCCTTAAAGATGCGTTGCAGCGCGCCCGCGAGGCGAAAAAATCGGCCGCCGCGCTCAACCGCGAAAGCCAACTGGTCGAATTGCTTGCCTCGCTTTCCGAAGACGAACGCGACCGCATCAAGGAATTGATCAACGACCCCGCATGGACCGAAAAGCAGCGCTTCTCCGAACGGTTGTCCTTCAAGGACGGCTCAAAAGTCGTTGTTCTCGGAGCGGACGAAATTGAATGGATTGACGCGGCCGGCGATTATATGTGCATTCACGCGGGCGGAAAAACTCATATTATTCGCGAGACCATGAAAGCGTTGCAGCTACGTCTCGATCCGTCGCGCTTTCAGCGTGTACATCGCTCGGCCATCGTCAATGTTGGACGGGTCAAAGAACTACACCCCCATTCCAACGGCGAATATTTCCTGATCCTCGATAATGGTCGGGAGCTGAAACTGTCGCGTTCCTATAAAGAAGTTGTCGCGCGGTTTATTTAAGTGCGCTAAAGCATCGAGTGAAAACCGTTGCACGCTTTTCGCCGGGCGCTCTAGGCGGCAGCGTAACTTATGACGCGAGTTTTGCGCTATTTACACTGAGATAGCCGCATATCATATCTTTCCAGCTATCCATCATGTCACTGTATCGTTCCGCGGTGTGCTGATCGACAACCTTGACTCCGGCGGCGCTGAGGGCTGTGTGCTCATAGGCGATGGTTGCGTTGCAGCCCTGCTCCTTATCGTCGACGGCAATGTCTAGGCGCGTCACCACTTCGCCGGGGATGACCTTGTGGATCGTTAGCCGGCGAGCTTCCGGATCATACGCTGTTGTAACCCATGTCGCCTCTTTGTCATTCGTGACTGTGGTGAAGATGCAATCCTGCTCAACGAGGCCCGACGCGGAATAAATAGACGTCGTCTCCCAGCCAGGGATCCAGTCATGCTCGCGAACCGGGCACATCAGCGCGAAGACATCATCCGGCGCACGGTTAAGCTCGATCGTGGCGGTTTGTTTGCTTCGGTAGGGCTTTTCGATTCTCATTGTTTTGTTCCTCATCATAGCGCCGATTTGTCCGGCGCAGACTCAAACAGCGCGTGACTGTCCGCTGCGGTCAGGTCCAGCCCGAACAGTTTTTTCATGTCAGCAATCATCGCCAACGATGGCGCATCAAAGGCGGTCTTGCCTTCAAAGGCATGCAGGACAATCCCCTCCAGGAGATCACCAAGGCTGATATCTTTGTGCTCAGCGACGACCTTCAGCACCTTCAAAAGACGTTTTTCGATACGCACGCCAGTTTGGACGCGGGTGATGATTTTGTGTTTTGCAGTCATGTTATCTTGGTATCGAGGTAACATGATGAAATCAAGCGAAATGGATTAAAACAGCGACGTAGCCTATCCTATTGAAATACAGTATCTATTTACGCAAACCGCCCCTACTCCAAAGCCATCACCACATTCGCGTCCTCATCGACCAGCTCTTGCCCTGTCTTCCAGACATCGCCGCCACGCCATTCACGCTCTAACTTCGCGCGCCAGGCCGGGTCCATTTCGGAATCGACAAAATAGCGGTTGAAGAAGCGCTCAGCAGTCATCCGGGTTTCAAATTCCGGTTCACGGACTTTTTCGTCGGTAAAGAAATCACGCGTTGTCGGCTGGTGAAACATCCACAGCGAAGACGGCGCAGCGATGCGACGGGCGCCGCGCAAGTAAATCGGCACGCACATCGACAGACAAACCCCGCCCGCGCCAACGCGGGTCTCGACAGCGTGCGTGCGCTTGATTTTTTTAATCACGTCGATCACCCGCCCGCCTTCACTCAAACTTCCGCCGGGAGAATTCAGCTCAATCACAATGTGGCGGGTCTTGCTTTTCCATTCGTCAAAGGCCTCCTCAAACCGGCGCGCCATCGGCACGTCGATCTCGCTGTTCCAGGTAAAGATAACCGCATCGCGGTCATTCGGATCCGGACTGACGGCGAGCCGCCCCTGGTCCTGATAGATCCGCTGGTCACTCTGCCAAAACAGAAAGGCAATCGCGGCGAACATCACTGCTGTGGTCAAAAGAGTGGTTTTATTTTGCATAAAGTTTTTCTGACGCTGCGGCCCCGATGTGATGATCCCCCTCGACAGCCTTTATAGTCAATGCGAGAATACAATAAATGCATGTCACCGACGCCATCAAATCACGGATTTCGACGCGGGGCTTTCTCGACCGGCCAGTGCGCGAGGAAACGGTGCGTGAAATTCTCGACATCGCGCGCTGGGCGCCGTCAGGCGGCAATCTTCAGCCCTGGAAGGTTCATGTGGTGATGGACGCCGGACGTGAGCGTTTGATCAAGGCGGTAATGAAGGCGATTGGCGATAATCCGTTTGCCGATGAGGCCGAGCTTGCGGTTTACCCGCCAAAGCTCGGCGAGCCATGGCGATCGCGGCGCTTTGCAGTTGGCGAGGAAATGTACGCGCTGCTCGGCATACCGCGCGAGGACAAGCCGGCGCGGCTGCAATGGCTGCTCAAAAATTATCAGTTTTTCGGCGCGCCGGTCGGATTGTTCTTTTCGCTGCCGCGCCAGTTCGACAAAGGCCAGTGGGCGCATCTTGGCATGTTTATGCAGTCCCTAGCGCTTGCCGTCGCCGACAAGGGGCTTGCGAGTTGCATGCAGGAAGCCTGGGCGGCGCGGGCAAAAACCGTGTCGGCATTTCTAGGCCTTGCCGATGACGAGCAATTCTATTGCGGCATGGCGCTCGGCTATGCCGACCCTGATGCGCCAGTCAATAAGCTGCGATCGTCGCGGGCGGAAGTGGATGCGTTTGCGACTTTCATTTGTAACTAATTGGTACAATTTGGTGCTAACGAAACGAAAATTTTTGACACTCTCACTATCAATTTCTGCATTGCTTACGGTGGTTGCATGCGGGAACGAACCCCCATGCCGGGAAATCAGTGACCATTATTTTGCTGCTGAAGCGCAAGACGTCGAAATCACAAACAATGAATCACTAGAGATCAGGTTTATTTTTTATCCAATTCCTGGACAGATGATGCGATTTAACAAGGATAATAGTGATAACCTTTTCCTGTCATCTTTCCACAAACGCCTAGCAAGAATAGGAAATAAAGAGGCGCCAACGGAAAACGAAACTAACAAACAATTTTTTGATCGAGAACATCCATTGGTTGTCTCAGTTAGCGTGAAAAGAAATGATATTTCCGAAAATACAACAATTTTAGATTTTGGTGACTTTGGAACTTTAGAGGCGCCAATAGACGGCACTGTCACAATTAGCCCAAGCATATATTATGTGATTCCTTGCGTCCTTGACTCGGGCGAAGGGATGGATGGTGACGATCTACAAATTGAAATTAGATCTGACTCAGAGGCTTAACTGCATGCCCATCCAAACCTCATCCGCCATAACCATCAACGCCCCCCTGCCGTATGTGTTCCAAACCGCAGCAGCAATGGACCCGTGCGTGCTAATCCAGGATCACGGCCCCCTGCCCGGCATTGTCAATTGCCAGGGCCATAACGCCCCGTGGTCGGCGATCGGCCAGCAGCGCAAACATACGCTGTCGGATAATTCATCCGTCAACGAAGAATTGACCGCTTTTGTGCAAGACGAGCACTATGCCTATCGCGTGACGGATTTCACCGGGCCGTTCGCCGCATTGATCGATCAGGCAAATGGCGCATGGCGCTTTACGGCTGTGAACCCGGCTTCCACACAGATCGTATGGACCTATTCTTTTACGCCCAAAAACGGACTCGCTGCGCCCGTCGTCTGGTTTATTGTCAAACTTCTCTGGCCCGGCTATCTGGGGAGCGCCCTCGCCCGCGTCAAACAGAAAGCCGAAAATGAAAATCGCAACCTTTAACGTCAATTCTATCAACGCCCGCCTGCCGCGTATTCTGGAATGGTTTGACGAGACCAAACCCGACGTCGCGGTGTTGCAGGAGATCAAATGCGTCGATGAAAAGTTTCCGGCGCTCGAATTTGAAGATCGCGGCTATAATGTCGAGGTCCACGGGCAGAAGACCTATAATGGCGTAGCGTTGCTTTCAAAATATCCGCTCGATGATGTCACGCGCGGCCTGCCCTTCCTTGATGACGATGAGACCGACGATCAGGCGCGCTATATCGAGGCCTTGGTGATGCCCGATAGCGACGAGCCGGTGCGCGTCGGCGGACTTTACCTGCCCAATGGCAACCCAGCGCCCGGTCCTAAATATGAATACAAGCTCTCCTGGATGAAGCGGCTGAAAAAGCACGCTGAAGATCTCCTCAAAAACGAAGAGGCGTTCGTTCTGGCCGGTGACTACAACGTTATTCCGCAAGCAGAAGACGCCTATGATCCCGCCGCCTGGGCGGGGGATGCACTCTTCCGGCCGGAAACGCATGCCGTGTTCCGTGAAATCGTCAATCTTGGCCTCACCGACGCTTTGCGTCAGGCCGACCCCAATGGCGTACGCTACACATTTTGGGATTATCAACGCGGCTCATGGCAGAAAGATCATGGCATCCGCATCGATCACCTGATGCTATCACCGCAAGCGGCCGACCGCTTCAAAACCGCCGGCGTCGACCGTTCTGAACGTGGCAAAGAAAAACCATCCGACCATGTCCCGGTTTGGGTGGAGCTCGGCTGACTGAGTGTAATGGGGTCTCCCCCAGCCTCGCCCAGTGTTGAAATTTGGGGCGGAGGCTGGAGGAGTGCAAGGGCGACTGGCGCGAACATTATTGAACTTCACGTCCAAGGAAATCGATGATTTCATCGGCAATCAACGCGCCGTGGCTTTCGAGCGCGAAATGACCGCCATCAAGCAAGTGAAACTCCACATTGTCGAGGTCACGACGATAAGGATAAGCGCCGTCGGCCGGAAAAATATGGTCGTTCTTACCCCAGACAATGAGAGTCGGCGTCTGGTATTTGCGAAACAGTTTTTGCCATTTGGCGTATTTATCGACATTGGTGCGATAATCATAAAACAGGTCCAGCTGGATCTCTTTGTTTCCCGGACGATCAAGAAGATACTGGTCCGTATGCCATGTATCAGGGCTGATCAGCTCCGGGTTAGGTTGGCCATGCGTATATTGCCATTGGGTCGTTTCAAGGATCAGGAATGGCCGCAGCACATCGCGCTCTTCTTTCGCGCCAGTTTTCCAATAGGCTTTAATCGGATCCCAAAATTCTTTCAGCCCCTCTTCATAAGCGTTGCCATTTTGAATGATGAAGGCTGAGACGCGGCCGGGATTTTTTTCAAACACCCGAAAGCCAACCGGTGCGCCGTAATCCATCAGATAGACCGAAAATTGCTCGACGCCTTTCTTGTCGATAAATTTTTCAACGATCTTGGCGTAATTCGCAAAAGTGTAATCAAACTTGTCGCGCGCCGGCGCATCGCTCGCGCCATAGCCCGGATAGTCCGGCGCCAATACATGATAATTTTCTGCAAGCTCAGGGATCAGATTGCGGAACATCTGCGAGGATGTCGGGAATCCGTGCAGCAATAAAACCGTAGGTTTGGCCGGATCGCCCGCTTCGCGATAAAAGACGGAAACGCCGTCGATTTCGATTGTGCGATGCGCGACAATGCCGCTCGGCGCCTCGGCGGCGACTTCAGAAGCGGGCGCCCCGACGCGGGGTGCGGCGGCGCTGGCGCCGCCGGCCGCAAAGCTGGCGAGCCCGCCGGCAATAATCAGCGCCGCAGCGGCGACGCGCAGATGGGATTTAATGGCTTTCACGTTGGATCTACTGGTCATTTTGGTTCTCCGTTTTCTCATTTTCAAAGCGATAGAATAATTCCGTACCGAACGACCGTTACATATAATGTCAAACCAGAAATAACAAGCCGGCGCAGATCACAACCGCGTTAGTTGGGGCATGCCTCTATTCGTATGGAATTAGAGCATGAGATGTGGGGCAATACGTCTGACCGGCCCAATATTATGCGGCCATCACGAAACTGACTTGGAATACCAGGCATGGATGAGAAGGGTCTGGAAGAACAATGTAGGTGCGTTAAAGCCGCTCGAAGTAATCATCGATTCAATTTCTTGAGTCGGCAGCACGGCAACATTGCGGCCGAAAGAGTCGGGATTGACAGGCATTTCCGCATATTTATGCGCCCGAAGCCAAACGTCCAATAGGCTTTGGAAAGCTGGAGACGTCATGTCGGAAGCCAAATCAGCATTCACC
This sequence comes from Hyphococcus sp., assembly GCA_021776455.1. GTDB lineage: Bacteria > Pseudomonadota > Alphaproteobacteria > Caulobacterales > Parvularculaceae > Hyphococcus. The sequence continues at coordinate 10,133 of JAJFFX010000122.1, forward strand.
ATAAATGCATCGGGACGAAGCCGAGCAGCTATTTCGCGAAATAGATGACGCCGCTCCTCTGGCTTAACGAGGAAATGGGAAACCAAAATGCAAGTTGCCGCATCGAACGCATCAACTTCGGGAAGGCTATCAAGATAGCCTTCGTGGAAAGTGCACCGCGCGGCGACCCCCTCTTCTTGCGTGCGCCGCCGGCAGATATCCAGCATCGCCGCCGCCGGCTCTATGGCCGTAAACCGCCACTGTGGAAATTCCTTGGCCAAATAAATCAACTCCGAGCCCGTTCCAACGCCGACACATAATATTCGAGAGTTGGCGGGAAGCTCACAAAGCACCGTGCGGATAAGCAAATGCAGCGCATCTTTCATTGGCGCCAATTTGGCTCTTTGTTTGTCATAGGAAGACGCAGCTTCCTGGTTGAAAATTGCAGATGATTCTTTATCGTCCACGCAGATTTTCCTTTTTTCCACTCATCAGAGCTTGCTCAGTACTGTATAAAGCGTCGAACAACCAAAACCAAAACAACGGCAATCCGTTACGCCGAGGAAACCCCATGCCAAAATCAGGAAATTTCTGGGACAAACACGCAGAAAAATATGCAAAACACCCGATCAAGGACATGCAGTCCTACAACCAGACCATGGACCGAACCAAAGCCCATCTTTCAACGGATGACAGTGTTTTAGAAATCGGCTGCGGGACCGGATCAACCGCATTGTTATTGGCGGGCAGCGTGGAGCAGATCACGGCGTACGACACATCCGCCAAGATGATCGATATTGCCAACGCCAAGGCAAAAGATCAGCAGGCCCTTAATGTTGCGTTCGCCAAAGGGACACTATTCGATGACACGCTGGGCGAGAAATCTTTTAACGTAGTTATGGCGTTTAATCTTCTGCATCTGCTGGAAGACATGCCGAGCGCCATCCGCAGAGTGAACGCACTGTTGAAACCGGACGGCTTGTTCATCTCAAAAACAGTATGCATGGCGGGACAAAGTTGGGTTTGGCCGATTGTTTTACCGATTATGCAATTTCTCCGGCTCGCCCCCTTTGTCAGATTTCTGACCACCGATGAGCTTGAAGGCAGCATTACCAATGAAGGCTTTGAGATTATCGAGACGGGCGATTATCCAGCGTCCCCGCCAAGCCGGTTCATCGTCGCCAAAAAGACTTAAGCCGGTCCCTTAGCCCGCATTCCCAATCAATAGCGTCGGCAGGCGCGCCAACATGCGCTGGAACGGGCGCGTTGAACCGAGCGCACGGGCGAGGACCAGCGCGCCCTCGATCTCAATAACGGCGCGTTCGGCGATGATCTTGGCGTCTTTCTTCGGGCGCCCCGCCTCTTCGGCAACGCCGGTGAAGGCGCGCAACAACGCCTCGGCCATTGCCTTCGCCAGCCCCGGCGTCGCCGCTTCCGCCTCGCCAATTGTGAACAGATCGATAAGGCAGCTCGCCTTGCCGCCATTGTACAACTTGGAAAGACCCGTCGTCGCTTTTTGCAGGCGCGCCTTCAGGCTGCCCGAACCGGTCAAGGGGTCAATCACCGCTTCTTCAACAAGCGCTACCACAAGGGCTCCCGCCGCTTTCGCCATATCCTCTTTGCCGTTCGGGAAATAATGATAAAGGCTCGACTTGCCGAGGCCGGTCGCTGCTGACAGGCGAGCAAGGCTCGCTGCATCATATCCTGACTTGCGAAACTCCCGCATGATCGCCTCAATCGCGTCTTCGCGGGACGATTTTATCACTGGCATCATTAAAACTCCATTGTACCGAACGATTGGTATATTGGGGTGGCGCCAGCAAAAAGCAAGGGTGTGCGGCCTTGACAGACCTGTGCCGGCATATAGACGGGACAGACGTGCTCGGCTTTGCTGAAATTGAAACTTTTAAACCGATTTGTTTATGGACTGGTCCCCGGAACAAGACGCCGCACTTCTTAGCGTAGATCACTGGCTGAAAGATGGCGGCGCGCAAGTCTTTCGCCTATTCGGCTATGCAGGCGCTGGCAAAACCACGCTCGCGCGCCACCTCGCTGAACATGCCGGCGGCGATGTTGCTTTCGCCGCCTTCACCGGCAAAGCTGCCCATGTCATGCGCCAAAAGGGCTGCGCCGGCGCTTCAACCATCCATGCCCTCATCTATCGTCCGGCCGGCGGCGAGGACAACGATGAGCCAATGTTCACTATTCGCCATGATGCGCCAGCATCGACAGCCGACCTCATCATCATCGATGAATGTTCCATGGTCGATGAGGAACTTGGCCGCGACCTGCTTTCTTTCGGCAAGAAGGTATTGGTGCTTGGCGACCCTGCGCAACTGCCCCCGGTCAAAGGCGGCGGCTTTTTCACCGAGGCCGGGCCGGATTTCATGCTGACAGAAATTCACCGACAGGCGGCGGATAATCCAATCATTCGCCTGTCGATGGCGATCCGCGAAGGCGGCGAATTTAACGAACAGTCCGACCAATGCCGAGTTGTCAGTAAGCGCGACATCTCAACCGACGAGATCATCGCCGCCGACCAGATTCTGGTTGGCGCCAACCGCACCCGCAAACGCTATAATGACCGGCTGCGCGAACTACGCGGTCACACCGACCCAACGCCGGAAGCTGGCGAAAAGCTGGTCTGTCTACGAAACAATAAAAAGAAAGCCATGTTGAATGGCGGCATTTGGACCGTTGACCGCCGGATGTCGCCACGCGGCGGGCGTGTGCGCTTTTCCGTACGCCCCGAAGAAGGCGGCAAGGCGGTCAACGCATCGGTGCCGCGGGCGTTTTTCCTGGATGGCCCGGAGACGGTCCCATGGGAACAGCGCAAGGGCGCGGACGAGTTTGACTATGGCTACGCCCTCACCGTCCATAAGGCGCAGGGCTCACAATGGGACGATGTCGTTCTGTTCGATGAAAGCTATATGTTCCGCGAACATAGCGCGCGTTGGCTATATACCGGCGTCACCCGCGCCGCCCAACGGCTAACGCTGGTGCGGTGAGCTTAACCTACAGCTCGCTTTGTGTTAGCTTGCCCCGTTACGAATTCATATCGGGGAGAAACATCATGCGCATCACTGTCCTGGCCTCCATTTTCAGCCTCATTGCCGCACCCCTGCTGGCGCAGACGCCGAGCAAGCTGCCACCAATTCAATTGCCCATACAAATACGCCCGGAAACACAAACAGTTACGACGACGCAAGCTCAAGAGGTTGCAACATTGTCAGACGTCGCGCCGCCAGACTCCGGCTCTCGCTGGCGCGTGCACCCGGTCCGTATCGGAAATTTATTCCTCAATCAGATTCAGGAAACCCGCAATGGGCGCCTTCAGGTTATCGGCTACCGCAGCGCCAAGCGCAGACTGACGCTTTCGATTTTCAATCCGTCGCTTACAAAATCCGCGCGCGCGCGGGTGGAGTGTGGATCAAACACCCGCCTTGATGCGCGCGATGCAGGGATCAAAGAGATCGTTAAAAATTCCTACTGGCGCCCAGGCGTATTGCCAAAAGCTGATGGCAGCGGATATGCGAATTGCTCCATCGTCTCAGATATTCCGATCATGGTCGCTGCCTTCTTCGAGGATACGATAAGCGAGAAGGAAACCCCAGGTTATGATGGCGGCATACCCATACAACAAACCACCACCTCGTGGCCGGCTTTTCGTCTCAACGGACCCAGTTAATTCGCAGTGGATTACTACCGCTCACGAATAATACTCTTCAGCCGGAATAAACAGCTTCCGCTGCTCATCGAAGACACGCACCTTACCGGTTTCAATGTGATAGACCCAGCCGTGAAGCGTTAACGCCCCGTTTGCTAGCCGTTCAGCAACCGTTGGGTGGGTTTTTATATGGTCAAGTTGCAAGATCACATTCTGCTCTGTCAGCATATCCTGTTTTTCAGCAGCGCTTTTCCCCTGCCCGGTTTGCTCCACAATTTTGACCGCTTTTTCAGTAAATTGCAGCCAGCGACGCACATGCGGAAGCTCGGAAAGACTTCGCATCCCCATCGCCGCTTCCATCGCGCCGCAGCCCGTATGTCCGCATATGACGATATGCGGCACTTTGAGCACCGCAGCGGCAAATTCAAGCGATGCCGTCACACCGCCTGTATGTTCTGTATGCGGCGGGACAATATTGCCGACATTTCGACAGACAAACAACTCGCCCGGCTCCGACTGTGTCAACATACCGGTCTCAATACGTGAGTCTGAGCATGTCACAAACAACGCATCGGGCGACTGGCCATCGCCCAAAGCCTCAAATAAAGCTTTTTTTGCTGGAAAGACGTGCTTTTCAAATCGCACCACGCCATCGGCAAATTTCGGCATTGGCTCCTCTTTCACAGTGAGCAAACTCCTTAACGCCCTATACCCTATTGCGCGACCCTTTGCATCAGGCTGATTGCAGGCAGCGGACAAACGCAACACCCGGTCGCCGCAAGACAACTGCGCCCTTCATTCGGCGTTCATAAACCCTATCGAAAGGTTACTACAAAACAAGCAAGACATAACGAATGGTCCTACGCTGCGTATAAATACTCGTACTAAACCCCCCATTAAGCATAATAATTGATACTCCCCGGCGCATGGCTGCATGAGGGCGGCGCATGTGGTCTTTGTGTATGCAGGTTTCATAAAATGTTCCAAGTGGCGGCGTCCAAGATAGACCAGGAAGATTTGGACCAGAAGGTTAAAGACGCAATTTTGCGCCAGCAATTCAGCGAAGTGCGCGTCAATGTTCCGCTCGTCTTCGTGACCATCATGCTCGCGTCCACGCTCATGATGGTCTATATCGGCATAAACACCGGAATCGAAGCCGCCTTTTTCTTACCGCTACTATTGGTCCCAGCCCACCGGCTTCCTCATTGGTTGCGACTACGCGTACCGGACATGACGGACATCGAGGTCAAACGGCATGTCCACAGAACCCTTATCATCGGTCTCGGCCTCGGCTTTTACGCGACATTTTGCAGCGTCATTCTGTTTTATCAGATAGACTTGCAAGGTAAATTTCTGTTGGCGACATGGGTTGGCCTGATAGGCATGGCGGGCGCCATTGGCATAGGCTCACTACCGCGTATATCCATGAGTGTTATCGTTTCAACGATTTTACCCGTCAATGTCTTATTGGTGATGGAGTTACAAATTTCAACGGCAATCTATGCGGCAATCATGTTGCTCATTGGTTTCGTTACAAGCACGTTTGCCTCAAGGCTTTCAGCGTTTAGCGCCGATTTAACTTTGCAAAAGCTGGACCGCGACGCTGCAAAAAAAGCCGCCGATAAATCGCTCCACGCTTTTATAGAAAGCGCTTCCGATTGGGCATGGGAGCGCGACGCCGAAGGTAACCTCACCTATATTTCTGAAAATTTTGAAAAAATTACCGGCATCAGCATTGATAAGGTTATTGGACAGAACTCATCTGTCACCATGCAGCAATATGGACATGACGACAAAGTCGCAAAATTGATTGCATACTCCAAGAAAAAAAGAATGCCGATCATAGATGTGCGGTATTCAATGAAACGATCGGATGATTCAGTTATCCATCTGTCTTCATCCGGCCAACCGAAATTCGATGCTAACAAAAATTTTACCGGATATGTCGGCTGGACCCGCGACATCTCTAAAGAAGTAGAGGCCGAATTACGACTTCGTGAAAGCGAGGAAAGGCAGCGTAGTTTTGCGGAAAGCGCCGGTGATTGGGGATGGGAAATCGATGCCGATCTGCGCTACCGTTATATCTCCGAGCGCGCGAGCGCGGTCACCGGCTTCGATCACCTAACGTTTATCGGTAAAAAAGTTGGTGTTTCCGGCGAAAGCTCGACGAAAGAGCAATGGAGCGTCTTTGAAAAGGCGTTTGAGGCGCGCCAGCCCATTAACGCCTTTATTCACTGCGTCCGGCGCGACGATGGCTCCGCGCTATGGTTAGAACGCAACGCCAAACCGATCTTTGACAAAGACGGAAACTTCAAAGGTTATCGCGGTGTCGCGCGCGATATAACCGAGCGCATCACCGCGCGCGAGGAAGCCGCCGCCGCACGCCAACAGCTCGAAGAAAATAACGCCAAGCTTGAACAGACAATCCAGATGCGCACCGCCGTTATTGAGGCGAAATCCAGCTTATTAAAGGAAGTCCTGGAATCCATGGCGCATGGTGTTGTTGTGATGGATCAAGATTTTACAATCATTGACCTCAACAGCAAAGCCTGGCGCACATCAGGACTGCCGCAGGAAATGTGGGCCCCGGGCCTTAGCGTTACGCCGGTGCTAGAAATCGGTATTCGCCACGGCCTTTATGAGTTTTCTTCCAGTGAAGAATATTACACACAATGCTTCAAAGCCATAAAGTCTACCGGACTGTTTCGGACCACCCGCCGCCAGAAAGACGGAACGATCATTGAAGAAATAATTCGCGCCCGACCCAATGGTGGTTTCGTCTCTACTTATAATGACATCACAGCAGCACAGCAGCGCGAAGACGAACTGCGTGAGCTTTCCGAGGAACTTTTAGTCTCGAAAGACGCTGCCGAGACCGCAAATCGCACGAAATCTGAGTTTCTCGCCAATATGAGCCATGAAATTCGCACGCCTATGAACGGCGTCGTCGGTATGGCGTCACTTCTTCTTGATACGAAGCTTACCGATAAACAGGCAAGCATGGCCAACGTCATCGTCAGCTCAGGCGATGCGCTATTGAAGATTATCAACGACATTCTCGATTTCTCACGGCTTGAGGCCGGTAAATTCAAGCTCACCGCCGAGACCTTCGATTTGCGAGAGTCAATTGAGGATGTGGCGACGCTGCTGGCGTTGCAGGTGGAGAAAAAAGGCCTTGAGATGATGGTTCGTTATGATCCTGATCTTGGCAACGCATTTATCGGCGATCCGGGCCGCATCCGGCAAATCGTGACCAACCTGGTCGGCAACGCGGTGAAATTTACTGAAGACGGTCATATCCTGCTGGAGGTCTCCGGCAAACGCCGCGGAGAAATCGCATCGGTGGAGATTTCCGTTACAGATACCGGTTGCGGCATTCCTCAAGAGCAGCAGAAATCGATCTTCGAGGAATTCGAGCAAGTCGATGGATCCGCTGCGCGGCGTTATGACGGCGCAGGCCTGGGCCTTGCGATCAGCCGTAAAATGGCTGAAGCCCTGGGCGGCGAAATTTCGCTGACAAGCGAACCCGGCAAGGGCTCAACTTTTACGATCGCACTGCCCCTGGCGATTGACGCCACGGCCCATGAAAACCTCACGGCGCGGCCCGCCAAGCTTGACAATTTGCGCGCGTTGATTGTTGACGATAATGAAGTCAATCGTACAATTTTGATGGAGCAACTGGCGTCGTGGGGCCTGAAAGCCGACACATTTGAAAGTGCAAAAGATGCGCTTGCGGCGATGACCGACGCCGCTGTCGAAGGCGCCCCTTATGCGGTTGCCGTTCTTGATTTTCAAATGCCCAATATTGACGGCGTCACACTCGCGAAAATGATCAAAGCCGATCCCGCGATCGCCGAAACGCCGCTTATTCTCCTGACCTCGGCGGGCCGCAAGGGCGACCCGAAGGGCCTGGCCGGCGATATCTTCTCCGCCTATCTGGTCAAGCCAGCGCGCGCGTCTATGTTGCTTAATTCAATTCTGACGGCAATCAACGACAACGCCGCAGAACGCATGACCGGCATTGCGGCGGCGCTGTCGTGTGCGGATGCAAAGGACACCGAAACGGAACAAGACGTTATTACCCCAAGCAAGTTGGGACTGGACGTGCTTGTCGCCGAAGACAACACGGTCAACCAAATGGTTATCAAAGCGATGCTGGAAAAGGTTGGCTGTAAAGTCACGATCGCTGAAAATGGAAAAGTCGCCGTCAGCAAATACAAATCCGGTAAATTTGATATCATTTTGATGGATGTATCCATGCCGGAGATGGATGGCGGCGAAGCAACGAAACTTATCCGGCGACGCCAGAATAACACTGGCGAGCACATCCCGATTATCGGCGTCACCGCGCACGCCATGCGCGAAGACCGCCAGCGTTGCCTTGACGCCGGTATGGACGACTATTTACCCAAACCGGTCAAGCAGAAGGCGTTGGAAGAGGCGTTGAGGAAATGGGCGACGCCGGAGGCCGATCAACAAGCTACCGGTTGAGATACTTATATAACGGCTACTCAGCCACTCGGGGCGCCAGACTTTCCATCGGCGCAAGGTCAGCAGTACCCTCTCCATCGCCCTCACTACTGGTCTGAAGGCGCCAAAGCGACGCATAAAGACCATCGCGGGAAATGAGTTCAGCGTGTGTGCCACGTTCGATAATCCCGCCGTCTTCAAGAACCAAAATCAGATCGGCTGAAGCAATAGTGGACAGGCGGTGTGCGACCGCCAATGTCGTGCGTCCTTTTGCGGCCTCTCTGAGCGCGGCCTGCACGTCTTCTTCAGTTGTAGAATCGAGCGATGACGTCGCCTCGTCCAAAATCAGGATCGGCGGGTTTGACAAAATCGCACGGGCGACGCCGACCCGTTGCTTTTCGCCGCCTGACAATTTCAGCCCGCGCTCGCCAACCCGCGTGTCGAGGCCGGCCGGCAGGCTGGCGATAAACTCGCCAAGTTGGGCGCGCCCGGCGGCTTGCATAATCTCATCGTCGGTTGCGGCCGGTTTTGCATAAGCCAGGTTGAACCGCAGCGTGTCATTAAAAAGAACGACCTCCTGCGGCACCAGACCGAGCGCTGAACGCAGAGAATCTTGCGTCACCCCCTTCACATCCTGCCCGTCAATGAGGATGCGCCCCATCACCGGATCATAGAACCGGAACAACAGCTTTAAGATGGTCGATTTGCCGGCGCCAGAGGGACCGACCACGCCGACAAAGGCCCCGCCGGGCGCGCAAAAAGAAACGTCGTCAAGCCCACTTGAACGTCCCTGATGCATAAACCGCACATTCTCAAAACGGATCTCGCCGACCTTCGGTGTGAATGCGGGCGCGTCCGGCGCATCACTCACCTCTGATTTCATGTCCATCAGGTTGAACAGCTTTTCGATATCGACTGTGCCCTGTTTAATCTCGCGCCACGCCCATCCGAGGATGTTAAGCGGGCGATAGATATTGACCAACATCAAGATAATCGCGGTCACATCGCCGACTTGCATCGTGCCGTTCACGGCGCCAAATCCGGCCAACACCGCAACCACCAGAAGACCGCCGGTCATAATCACTTCCTGCCCGCCATTCAGGACAGCAAGGGATTGCATTACTTTCACATATTGGCGGTTATAGTCGCGCGTTGCATGATCATAGCGCCCGGCCTCGCGGTCTTCAGCGGCGAAAGACTTCACGGTTTCAAAATTGGCCAGCGTATCAAGCGCAATGCCGCGCAGTTGCGTATCGGCCTCATTAAGTGCGCGGCGCTGGTGGTTTCGCCATTCCGTAACGATGATGGTGAACAGCGTATAAACCCCAACCGTTGCGATTGCGGCCAGCGAAAATTGAAACCCGTATAAAACCGCCAATACAATCGAGGCCAACACCAACTCCACCAGCGTTGGTCCGATATTGAACGCCAGAAACCGCAACAGATATTCCATGGCCTGCGCGCCGCGTTCGATAATCCGGTTCAGAACGCCCGACCGGCGGGTCAGATGAAACTGAAGGTCGAGATTTTGCGCATGTGCAAACGCTTCAACAGAGACGATGCGCTGGGCATCTTGCGTTACCGAAGTGAAAAACGCATCCCGAATCGCCGGCAGCCCATTGGAGAAAAGCCGTGCGAGTGCAAACAGGGTGAAGAAAGCAACGAAGGAGAGCCCCGCATCGGTCACCGCCTCGCCAGATATCGAACCGCTGGCGGTCAGCTGGTTAATGCCGTTACCCATAAAAACCGGGGCGATAACCGAAAACCCCTTGGCGATAACCGTTAACGCAAAGGCAAGGCCGATGCGAAAGCGCCATTTTCTCATGGACGGGCGAAAAAGCACCGCAAACATGCGTGCGATTGAACGCCCGAAAGGCGCGGCCTCGCCTTTTGTCTCTAATATGTCAGCTGATTCCGGCGGCATTGTAGGGGAAGATGGGCCTCAGCGCAGTCAATTACCAGCCCTCATACCCCTATCGATTAACACTAATCGGAAATTAAGGAGTCTGCCGCAAAATAGCGCTCATGGCTGATCTATCCCATACGAGCTTTCGGCGCTCACGCCAGAACCACAAATCGGACGCTGAACTGGCTGTCGAACGCGAAGCCGTCAATCGGCGCCTGGCGGGGATCATCAACGCCAAACCGGTTACGACACCGCCCGAATTTACTGGCGCGCAAGAAAATCGCCGCCGCCAACCGCGCAAAACCACCTTCAAACTGGCACGGATTTTCGTCAACAAAATCGATTCCATTCGCTGCGTGGTCATCAATCTGAGCGCGGACGGCGCACGGATCTCCATCGAAGGCGAATTCGATATGCCGCAATTCGTGGTCCTGAAGTTCGAGGAAACCGGCATACAGAAAAAAGCGCGGGTCGCCTGGCAACACGAAAATGAATTTGGTCTGTCGTTTTTGAGAACAGAAAAGACCGAGGCCGAAAAGCCCGACGACAAGATCCACTATAAGAGCGACGGCTACTCCCTGTAAGCCCGACGGTCTCTCATACAGATATCAAACCGTTATTTACTTGCGACCATGATGGCGGGCGATGGTTTCCGCATCAAAGCGTAAAAATCGTGCGGCGTTATTGTAGAAAATATCACGCTTTTGCACTTTGGCGAGGTCAGCCGTTTCCACAGCATCAATGGTCGCTTCGATAATGCCCGGCCAAATCATCTGGTCCGACCCGAACATGATGCGTTTGCCCATCCCAGCCCTTACAAGATGCTCAAGGAAGGCATGAAACTCCGCGCGGGGCATGGTCACCGCCAAAACGCCAATCTCCACGTAGAGCTGGGGGTATTGTCGCAACATCGCTATTGTCTTGCCGACATGGGGATAACCGGCATGCATCATATAAACCCGCAATCGCGGATGACGCACCAGAACATCCTCAAGCAGGAACGGGTCACCGAGAGATATCCTTGGCGCGCCGCCAAAAAGATACGCCGAGCCTGGCGGCATCGTCCCTATATGAATACCGACGGGAAAATCCTTCTCTTCGGCAAGCGCCCAGTAAGGTTCAAACGCTGGGGCATTGGGTGCAAAGCCAGCATACTGGTTCGAGACTTCGCCCAGAACCTCGAACGCTCCTTGATCGAACTGATCGGCCAGCTGCTCTGTGGTGACGTCGCGATCGCGGCCCAAGTTAAACTCGCGGGCCATAATAACCCGCTGCGGCGCCGCGGCCTTCCATTTTGCAATCGTGTCCGGCGACCCGCTGACAATGCCAATAATGTTTCTGCGCTCCATGACTTCAAGTGTTTCCGCCATTAACGCTTCGTCGGTAGCCGACGCTAAAACCCATTGCTCGCAGTCGGGCGCCAGATTGTACTCCAGCCACTCTTGCGGCCAAGTCTTGCCGGCGCCCGGATCAAACGGCTTAAACTCATTATACGGCGTACAGAATTTTTGTCCCGGCGTCCCGTACGAGCCAACAGGTTGCGCATGCACATGCACATCAATGATAGGTTTCGACAGGCCTTTAGCACCCGCATTTGTAACAGCAATCGTCAGCAGAGCTGCACCAAGCGCAGAAAAGATAGAAATCGCCCGCATTTGTCTCTCCCCTTGCGTGTGGGAGTTAGCTTAACAGAGTCAGCAGTGAGCACAAACTTGAAGCTGACAGCGCAAACAGCCAACTATAGGCTATAAGGTTCTTCGATCCCGAGGTTCAATCGCGCTAATGGCGCATCGATGGCTTTGCCGGGCGTGCCGTTCGGCCGTTCCCACGGTGCAAATGGCAGGATCAACGCCTCGAGCTGTTCGACTTTATCGAACAGGGCTTCGTCGTTGAGAGAAAGCCCTGGCTTGCCTTCACAAGCGGCAACGATCCGGGCGCGTAGCGCTTCTTTTTCGATGCACGAGTGGGCGGAAAACCGGCGAAGGCACACCGCATAAGCGCCCTGAATCCACGACCGCCATTCCTGTTCGCCGATAATGCGGGCCTGGCTGTCGATAATATCGCCGCCATGAAAACAGGTTGGATAAGCAAGTGCGGTGTCTTCGATATCGCGCAACAAACTCACAAACTCACTCAGAAAGTTTTCTTTGCTACACTCTGCGGCCTGTTGTAGCGAACCCCCATCCGCCATTTTCAACAATGCGCGCCGGAGCCACCAAACTACGGCTGGGCTATACCAATGATGGCCTGCAATGGGAGCCGGGGCTTCCCGGCCCATAAAAGCGCCAAGCGCACCCCACCACGCGCCATCATCTGAACGAGCATAAATCACACCCGGCGCGGCGCCTGCATCAATCAAACTTTCAATCGTTGACTTGTCAGCTCCGGATCGGCGAATGATGGTTTCAAAATCAACAAAGCGCTGCGCCATATAGCGCAACATTTTCTCATCCATTTCGCCATCAACATTCATCACGCAACCCAAACTTTATAGCTTACCGTTAATAAGCTTCATCACGCCGGAAAAGTCGAGATTGTCTTTGCCTGCCGATTCCATCAGTGCAAAGAGCGCTTCGGCTTGTGCGCCGAGCGGGGTTGCCGCTTTTGCATTGTGTGCGGCTTCCTGCGCCAGGCGCATATCCTTTAACATCATCGCAGCGGAAAAGCCCGGCTGATAGTCGCGGTTAGACGGCGCCGCTGGAACCGGACCCGGCGCCGGGCAATAGCTGGTCATCGACCAGGACTGACCGGAGGCGGTCGACGAAATATCGAAAAATGTCTGCGCATCTAACCCAAGTTTTTCAGCCAAGTTGAACGCCTCACAGGTCCCGATCATGGTGATGCCGAGCAACATATTATTGGCGATCTTTGCAACCTGGCCATTGCCGGCGGCGCCGGCGTGGAAAATGTTCTTGCCCATCGCTTCCAGAACCGGCTTGGCGCGCTCAAAAGCCGCCGCCTCGCCGCCAGTCATGAAGGTGAGCGTGCCCGCCGTCGCCGCCGCCACGCCGCCCGAGACCGGCGCGTCGACCATAGCGAAGCCTTTTTCCGCAGCGGCGCCGATAACTGCGCGCGCGGAGCCGACATCGATGGTCGAGGAGTCAATAAACAAGGCGCCGTCTTTGGCGTTGGCGATGACGCCGTAGCCTTCGGTGTAAACCGAGCGCACATGCGCGCCAGCAGGCAACATCGTCACCACAACATCCGCGTCCGTTACTGCCGCCGCGACCGTCTCGCCGCGCTGGCACCCCGCCTCCACCGCCCGATCAATCGCACCAATCGACAGATCGGTCGCGACCACCACATGGCCGACTTTAGCAAGGTTCGCAGCCATCGGCCCGCCCATATTGCCGAGACCAATAAATCCGATTTTTGTCATTCTGTTTCTCCTGAAGCGCGCTTTGCCGATCCTTCGAGACGCTGATTGCAATTTTACAATTGCGATCAGCTCCTCAGGATGAGGTTTTGTTGTGTCTGATATTTCTACTTAAAAATCCAAAATCCAACCTCATCCTGATCGAAGAATCTGACACAAACGCCTACGGCAACACAAGCTCGGCCTCGCCAAGGCTTTCGAAATAACCTGCCATCTCATCATCATTCAGCGCCGCCAGCGACGCCGGGGCCCATTTGGGATCGCGGTCCTTATCCAAAATCTGCGCGCGCACGCCCTCAAAGAAGTCATGTCCCTCCATGACCCGACGGACCATGCGGAATTCCATTTTCATATTGTCATCGAAATCGAGCGTGTGTCCGCGCTTCATCTGTTCGAAGGTCAACGCCATCGATGTCGGCGACATGCGCTCAAGGGTTTTCAATGTCTCGCCAGCAAACGTGCTATCGTCAGCTTCGAGCCCCGCCATCAGGCTAGCAAACGTTTCATGGCCGACAAACAACCGTGCGACATCCCCACGGAAATCGTTGACGCGGGCGTGCCCCGGATCGCCGGCGTAAATATCAAGCACTGTCTCGATATCGCCATGCGCATGCTCGCCAAGCGGCACGGTCATGAGCGCGGTTTCAAGTTCTGAATATTTATCCGCCGGCGCATAATGGGTGGCGATGCCCGCGGCCATGCAGTCAGCCGCTTTTGCCCGCGCGCCAGTTAGCGCATAATATAGGCCCAGACCATCATGCAGCCGCGGCATAAAGTGTCCGCCGCCGACATCGGGGAAGAGGCCAATGCCCGTTTCTGGCATCGCGAATAAAGTCGCATCTCCGGCTACGCGAAAATCTCCGTGTACGGATATGCCGACGCCGCCGCCCATGACGATGCCGTCGATCAGCGCGACATAAGGCTTTGGGTAGTGATAGATCAGTGAATTGTTGCGATATTCCTCGCGAAAGAATTCAGCCGCATGCGCCGGGTCCGCCTTTGCTGCATCATGCAGCCAGCGAATGTCGCCGCCAGCGCAAAAGGCGCGCTCGCCTGCACCCTTGACCAGCACAGCTTTTACCGTGTTGTCACCCGCCCAGGCGATCAACTGCGCGCGCATCGCCTTGACCATGTCCCAGGTCAGCGCATTCAGCGCCTTCTCACGGGCAAGCGTCACGACGCCCCATACGCCAGTTTGTTCAAACAGGATCTCGGTCGTCATTTTCAGATTTTTTCCCTAATAGCCCAACGAGATAAAGACCGGCAACCACGATAATGAATACGCCGCCATAGAAATATCCAGCGAGTTGCGGAATCTCACCGGAATTAATGTGATGAAGAATTTTTACGATAGAAGATAATGGCGTCGGCCCATATAACTCGCGCTCAATTTCGCTAGCTAACGTGATGAAAGCCCCCAAATATGAGTAAGCGATCAGTCCCACGCCGATGATAAACATCGATATGGAAAGAAGAATTCTCATAATTCTCGGCTTGGCGTCACACCACAGGCGCCGGTGTGTTCAAACTGGATGTCGTCGGTCACGAGGCGGCCACCCCCTCAACAACGATGATCTCCGCCTCGCCGAACTTTTTGCGTAAATCAGCGGCGACTTGGTATTCCGGCGAATAATAGCAATCGAGCGCTTTTTGATAGCTATCGAACTCAATCACGACATGGCGTTCACGCGCTTGGCCTTCAACGGTTTGACTCTGCCCGCCGCGCACAAGAAACCGCGCGCCATATTTTTGGAAAGCTTCGGCATTCGCCCCCTGATATTCCGGGTATCGTTCTGGGTTGGTGATGGTGACGTGCCCGACCCAATAGCCCTTTGCTGTGCTCATTTTCATCCCTTAGTTTTGTTCCAAAAAGCTTTCGCTCATCACTCTTTCGGCTCTTCGCCTTCTTCAATAAGAACGATACGCTTAATGATTATCACTTTTGGATTTTCATCGTCCTCCGGCTTTCCGTAAACGCCATGATACCGGCCCAGCGCCCATATATATTCGTCTAGGTACTCACCCTCCTCAATATTCGCATATTGGGTCTTCTTGCCAAATTCGAGTTGATACTCAGCGCCCTCATCAGTCTCCAAAAAGAACAGCGTCGATCCATTAAACGCCTGCACGGTGCTGAGCTTGCCATAATAGTCAAAATTCGTGTCATCAAACTTTTTGCCACATGAGGTCAGCAATAGCAGCATAAAAACGCCGGCGAATGCAAACAGGATGGGTCGTATGTTTGATAATGTCGCAGTCATTTTTTCTTTTTCCTGATTTACGCCGGAATGCTCGTCGAAGGCATCGATTTGTTCGATGAGGGCGCCTGTGGCCCTAAGTATCAATTTTCAACTTGCCCCACCTCTCCCCGACAGGGGAGAAGGAAGAACATTGCAACTATACCGTTAAAATCACGCCTGATAGTCCTTCAACAAATCCCTCGCGACGATCACGCGCATGATTTCGTTGGTCCCTTCCAATATTTGATGCACGCGCACGTCGCGGAGCATGCGCTCTAGGGGGTAGTCTTTTAAATATCCGTAGCCGCCATGGATTTGCAGCGCGTCATTGACGACTTTAAAGCCGGTGTCAGTAACGAGGCGTTTGGCCATCGCGCAAAACCGTGTTGCGTCCGGGGTTTTATGGTCGAGCTTCCACGCCGCCTGATAGAGCATCACGCGCGCGGCCTCCAATTCTGTCGCCATATCGGCGAGTTTGAATTGCAGCGCCTGCTGCTGGTTGAGACGCTTGCCAAAGGCTTGGCGTTCATTGGCATAATCAAGCGCGGCCTTCAGCGCCGCACTCGCCGTGCCCAGGGAGCAGGCGGCGATGTTCAAGCGCCCGCCATCGAGCCCCATCATCGCGAATTTAAACCCCTCGCCTTCCGCGCCAACACGATTGGCGGCCGGTATGCGACAATCTTCAAAATTGACGATGGCGGTCGGTTGCGAATTCCAGCCCATCTTGCGTTCTTGCGCGCCGAAGGAAAGGCCAGGCGTGTCTTTCTCGACCCGCACAGTTGAGACCCCCTTCGACCCCTCCCCGCCGGTACGCACCATCACCACGTAAAGGTCGGATACGCCGGCGCCGGAGATGAACGCCTTTGATCCGTTCAGAACGTAATCGTCGCCATCGCGCACCGCTTTTGTTTTCAGCGCCGCCGCGTCGGAACCGGAGCCCGGTTCGGTCAGGCAATAGCTCGCCACCATCTCCATCGATGTCAGCTTGGGGCAATATTTTTCGCGCAACGCATCGTCGCCGAAGCGGTCAATCATCCATGAGCACATATTGTGGATTGAAAGAAAAGCCGCCGTCGAGGTGCAGCCCGCCGACAGCGCTTCAAAGATCAGCGCCGCATCGAGCCGCCCCAGCCCCGAGCCGCCGACATCGTCACGCGTGTAAATCCCGGCAAGGCCGAGCGCCGCCGTCTTCTTGATGACATCGATTGGAAAATGTTTGTCCTCGTCCCATGCCGCCGCATTGGGCGCTAGCTCATCCTCAGCGAAACGCCGCGCCATGTCCTGAATGGCTTCTTGTTCTTGCGATAATGCGAAATCCATTCGTCACCCTTTCAATCAGTACAGCGAAACGCGCCTGATGCTATCAGGAAACGGCGTCGCCCAGTTCCTCTAATAGAACATCCATGTCGGACGGGGAATTATAATAATGAGGCGATATTCTTATCGCCCACCCGGCGTCAACCAGCCGCTTGTCCATGGGCGCCCACATTTTCGGGATATAGGTAGTGTTTATGCGCTGCTCGCAAAGCCTACGGTGGATCGCCGCGCCGTCACCCGCAGCCGCGTGGATCGGAATGATCGGGCAAGCGCCGACGCCTTCGTCGAGCACACGCCAGCCCGGCAGGCGCTGCAGGCAGTCACGCAGATAGGTGTTCACATTCGCAAGCCGCGCCTCAATTCGGTCAAGGCCGATCTTGTTGGCATAGGCCGCCGCCGCACCGAAACCGAATAGCGTGGCGTAGGAAAATTCCCAATCCTCAAATCGCTTGGCGCCCTGAACCGAATGATAGAGATTTTCATCTTCCAGCTCCGCACCGCGCAAATCGAGGAACAGCGGCTCCAGCCCTTCGCTCAGCGCACGGTCAGAAATATAGAGCATGCCGGCGCCGCGCGGCCCGCGCAGAAACTTCCGCGATGTGGCGCTGAAAAAATCGCAGGCGATCTCCTCGACGTCAATCGGCATCTGCCCAAAAGACTGACAGCCGTCGACCATATACAAAACATCATGGCGCCGGCAAACGGCGCCGATCCCGACGACATCATCGACAATGCCGGCGCTGGTGTTGACATGAACGGCGACAACCAGGCGTGGGCGATGTTCCTTTATGACCGCATCCAACGCATTAAGGTCGGTCTGGCCCGACGCTAAGGCCGGCGCGCGAACAATGCGAATGCCGCAGCGTTTTTGCAATGACAGAAGCTGAATTTGATTAGACGCATATTCACTCCAGACCGCGACCACCACATCGCCGGGCTTGAACGGGATTGACGACAGAGCCCGCGCATAAGCGTCCGTTGCATTCGCCGTCAGCGCTATATTGTCCGCTCTGGCGCCAATTGTCGCCGCGACGTTTGAATAAATCTCAGCAATTTCATCCGAGCGAGCACGCACAGCCTCATACCCGCCGGTTTCCGCTTCCAGTTGCAGATGTTTCTGCATCGCATCGACCACCGGCCCCGGCATCAGCGCGGCGCCGGCATTGTTGAAATGGACGACATGGCTTGCGCCGGGCGTATCGGCCCGCAAACGGCGCCATTCGTCTGACATGGTGAAAGTCACGGGCGTTCAGTCCTCGCGCGCTGTGTTACGTCTTCGTGGATTCGGCGTCTTCCCCTGCGTCCTCAAGCGGCGTTCCCTCAAAGCCCGGCATGTCAGGCATGGGATGGTCTTGCTCATCGGTCATCGGCGTCATCGGGCCTTTATGTTTACGGGTGTGATTGTACCAGCGAAACAAAATATAGGCGGCCACCAAGACAACCGCGATCACCGGCATCCACAAGGTGGCTTTTTCTCCAGCGACGGCGCCGACCGAGTGAAACAGACCAAAGAACATTGCGACGTAGATGAGGGCCGTAAAACCCAGAATCAAAATATATTTGCCGTAATGGGCCTTGAAAAACCCGCAAGCGATATAGGTGGGAATACGCGTGCCGGGCACAAAGCGCGCCGTTAACATGGTCTGCCACAGCTCGGTGCGCACCAGATCACCGGCGACGGAAACGCCGGGTTTTTCGGCAAAACGATGCGCCCATTCGTGGCTCCGTGCGAACCGGCCAAGCCAGTATTTCCAGGCGTCGCTGCCCAGCAGCCCCAGGAACACCACCAACACGATAATGTGGGTCGGCGCGAAGCCATGGAGCGAGACGGTCGCGGCGAAAATTACCGCCCCATCCTCCTGAATGAAGGGACCGACGAAAATCGTGAACATCAGCAGCCAGATGCTCATTGACGCAATCGCCTCAATCCCACCCTCGATCATGGTCTGTGTTGTCCCCGGCCGAACATGGCTTATTTCCTCGCCCACAATTTCTGGATCGCGACATAACCCAAAAGCGTAAAGATTGCGACCACCGGCAGCCAGATAGCGGCGGCCTCGCCTGCCACTGCACCAACGGCGTGAAACAGCGCGAACATGGCCGCGATATAGAGGACGACGCTCACCGCGCCCCAACCGGCAAACGCCCACCACGGGGCTTTGAAAAACCCAGCCGCGACATAGAACGGAATGCGCGTTCCCGGCACGAAGCGGGCCGCTATCGTGCTGACGCCGAGCCGGTTGGCGACTAAATTTTGCGCTTTTTCAACCGCGGGCTTGGCGGCGAAACGCTCTGCCCATTTGCGCGACCGCGCCGCGCGCCCGAGCCAGTATTTCCACAACACGCTGACGGTGAGCCCCAGCCCCACTGCGACAAACAGCGCAACACTATTGCCGAGCCCGCCAAGCGACAAAGACGCCGCCGCGACCACCGCCGCGTCTTCCTGCATGAAGGGCGCAATCGCCAGCAGAACATAGACGCCCAGAATATTCTGGCTCGCCATCACATGGAGCTGCGTCAGCAGATCAGTTTCCGGCACATCGCCTCTTAAAATGTTGCTTTTTGCACAAGCCCGTCGGCGATGTCGTAATAATCGCCCTTATCGGCGACGAAAATATGTTCCTCAATCTTCAAACCAGTCGGCGCATCCAGCGCGCCCAAAGCAATGGCGATCCGGTGTTTATGATCGTCGAGCTTGTCAGCCTGCCAGAATAGCGACGAACCGCATGTCTTACA
>JAJFFX010000123.1 GCA_021776455.1 Hyphococcus sp.
TGGCCGGTTGGTCTTACGCCAGCCCGATGACTGGCATGTGCATTTGCGTGACGGCGCGATGCTCACAGCCGTTGTCAATTATACGGCGCGTCAGTTTGCGCGAGCGATCATCATGCCCAATTTGGCTGAGCCAATCACGACGATTGCTGCAGCTGGAGCATACCGTAAACGTATCGTTGAAGCGGTTGCCGAGGGCACGCGTTTCACGCCGCTGATGACCTGCTATCTGACCGATAGTCTGGACACGCACGAAGTCGAGCAAGGGTTTGCATCTGGCGTTTTTACCGCCTGCAAACTCTATCCCGCCAATGCGACCACAAATTCAAGTTTCGGCGTTACCGACATCAAGAATGTTTATCCGGTTTTAGAGATCATGCAACGCATCGGCATGCCGCTATTGGTGCATGGCGAAGTCACCGACAGCGATGTTGATATTTTTGATCGTGAAGCGGTTTTTATTGAGCGCGTCTTATCGACAGTGGTTGATGACTTCCCTGAGTTAAAGGTGGTGTTTGAACATATAACGACGGTCGATGCCGTGGCTTTTGTTGAGGCCGGCGGCGCCAATGTCGCAGCGACGGTTACGCCGCATCATTTAGACTTTAATCGCAACGCCATGTTCCAAGGTGGCATCCGGCCGCATTATTATTTTCTGCCCGTCGCCAAACGAGAACAGCATAGATTGGCTTTGCGCCGCGCGGCGACGTCGGGATCGCCCAAGTTCTTCCTCGGCACAGATTCCGCGCCCCATGAGATTGGCGCAAAACAATCCGCATGCGGATGTGCGGGAATTTTCAATGCGCCGTTTGCTCTTGAGAGTTACGCCAAGATCTTCGATGAAGAAGGCGCCCTCGACAGGTTTGAAGCGTTTGCATCCGAACATGGCCCGCGCTTTTACGGATTGCCGCTCAATGAGGGAACCATCGCGCTGGTGCGAAAGCCGCAGCTTGTTCCAGATTGTCTTGACTGCGCCGATACGCAAATTGTTCCTTTTCATGCCGGGCAAACGCTCTCCTGGCAAGTTGAACGCGATCGCTCGTAGGCGCAGCCATAATTTAAAAAACGCTTTAATCCACATCCTTTCCATCTTCTGGCGCGCTTGTCCCGCTCCAAACAAATGCCGCGCCGTCTTCTTCGAGGGCCTCGCGCAGGGGCTCGGTGAGCCGGGCGACAATCTGGTCGCCTTGCGCGGCTTTGGCGGCGGCGTAATCGCGCGCACGCCGGTCGCAAACTGGAAACCGTCCCTGCGCGCGGCTATAGGCTTTATTGAAAGCGGCGACCATGTCATTGCGCGCGACGGCTTGCGGTTCTTCAAGCTCCACAAGCCGTTTCATGCGCTGGCGCCACGCATCGGCCTCCAGCCGCGGCTCGCAGCTGCGCCGGATATGGTGCATCTCGCCGAAGATCGCCGATAGCGCAATCAGGTCGGCCTGGCGCTGGCGATAGTCCGCCGCGGTTTGTTGCGCGGTGGCGCTCGCCGTAAGGAGGCCAGCGATGGCGGCGGCGATTATGGCGTTGCGTATCATCATTTTATCCAACCCGAAAAATATAGCCGCTTTATGGCCCATTTTACGTTTCTTTGGGAAGTTTTGCGCGAAGGCGTAGTCGAATTTCACAAGCGCGGTTCACCGCCTCGCGGGTTTTATCCCAGGAAAGCCGCTCCAGCGCCCTCTCAACGGAGACGAATTCGGCCTCTACTGCATCGTCTCCGGCGACCGGCTCGCCGGCCAGCCACTCACAGACATAGTCGATCATGACGATATGCTGCGAAAAATCTGCCCCTTCGGCGCGCGGCAGGGCTTCAAAGACATCGAGCAGGCCGAGTATTTTTATCTTCAGGCCGGTCTCCTCGCGGATTTCGCGCAATAACCCGTCGCGCACCGCCTCGCCATAATCGAGCCCGCCGCCGGGGATCGACCACTGGCCCTCAAAGGGCGGTTTGCCGCGCTTGATCAGCAGCACTTCCGGCCCTCGAAACACCACGCCGCCGACAGCGACTTTTATGGTCTCGCTTTCATTCATGAATCACGTCTTCTTTTCCAATATGTGTGGACGCTTTTTCCTGACCAGCCCGCCTTCGGAGGTTGGCGACCTCTTTGACCTCGCGCTGCGGGAGAATTTTCCGCCACGCTATAATATTGCGCCGACCCAGCCAATTGCCGTCATCCGCCAAAACGATACGTCGCAGCGCGAATTTTCGCTGATGCGATGGGGCTTTATTCCCGGCTGGGCGCGCGGCGACCATTTGCAGCGCGTCGCCGCCAAGCCGTTGATCAACGCGCGCAGCGAAACGGTGGATGAAAAACCAACCTTCCGTTCCGCTTATAAACGCCGCCGCTGTCTTGTGCCGGCCAACGGGTTTTACGAATGGCGGTCTGACGCCGGCGGCAAGCAGCCCTTTGCCATTCAGCGCCCGGGCGCCAGCCTCTTCGCCTTTGCCGCGATTTGGGAGACCGCAAACGATCCTGATGGCGGCGAGATTGACACCGCAGCGATCCTGACCATGGCTTCGGGCCCGGACCTTCGCGCCCTTCATGGGCGCGAGCCGGTGGTGATTGCGCATGAACATTTCGCGCTTTGGCTTGAGGCCGATGAACGCGACACCGGGCTTCTCAGCGGTCTGCTGACGCCGGTCCCGGTTGGCGCTTGGGAATATTACGCGGTCTCCAGGGCTGTAAACTCGCCGCGCCAGGACGGCCCGGACATGATCACCCCGCTCGCGGCCTGAGCGCGCCCAGTTTGAGCACGCAAGCGTCGGCGCATAGTCCGCCAGTTCAGCAAAATTATTTTTCCGGCGCTCGGCCATCGGCGTTGTCTTTCTCCATGTCTCGCATTCGAGAATTTATCCGAAAACAACTATAAGACCGCCCGGAAGCGTGAGGATAACTTTTCACCAAATATAGGTTTTATGGCCAACTGCCCTCTCAGGGTTGTATTTTTTGCACCCGCGAATTCCAATAAGTTGTACGAATTTCGACTATTTTCGCCGCCGTCGTTTTATTCGCGCTCTGCCAGCGCCTCTCTGTGTCGCTTGGCCTCTTCGACATAGTGGCCGGCGCCGATCAGCGCCATCTTGTCTTCGCCGTCGCGCAGATCGCGGAATTTGCGCGCCGGCATTCCGGCCCACATCTCTCCTGCGGGAATGACCTTCCGTGGGCTGAGGAATGCGCCCGCGGCAAGCATCGCCCCGGTCTCGACCACCGAGCCATCAAGCATGGTTGCGCCCATGCCGACAAAACCGCCATCCTTGATGGTTGCACCATGCAACAGACATTTGTGGCCGATCAGCACATTCTCGCCGATCAGTGTCGGCAGACCGTTCCAGTCGGGGTTGTCGACATGAATGATCGTGCCGTCCTGAACATTTGAGCCCTTGCCAACGATGATCTTGTTTTCATCGCCGCGAAGCACGCAACCATACCAGACGGACGCATTTTCATGGACCTCAACATCGCCGGCGATGACGGCGCCCGGGGCGACAAATGCAGTTTCGTGGATGATGGGTATTTTGTCGCCTATAGCGAAGATAAGGGGTTTCATTTGTCGCTCTCTGGTCGGTTTATTTGGTTATGACCAAAAATAGCGCTCAGACAATCCCTTTCATGCACTCCACTTTGCGCATCACACGCGTTTCGATTTCTTCTGCTATGCGCGCAATATCGCTTTGGAGCGCACAAAGCGTTGCCTCCGGGCCGTTTAGGACTGGCTCCAGCGAAAACGTCGTGCTCAGATTATCGGAGTCAGAAAAACACAAACGCAGCTGCCATGGCTTTGACAGCCGGTTTTCATAACTCATGTCGGCGATGCTCTCGCCGAGCACGCGCAAATGAATGACTGAGCTTGCATAAAACCATACCGCTGGCGTCTTCAGAAGATTGTTGTGCTGATCATTATGGCCTTCACACGACCAGCATGGCCAGAATACGCCGAGCTTTTTGATCTCAAAGGCGAGCGGTGCAATTTTCGGCTCAAGCGGGTGAGTGTTGGGGTCGCTCGACAACATTTGTGGAATGTAGGGACACGCCCTGGAGCAGCTTTGACATGTCGCCCGCTCGCAATTGGGCGCACAGACCGGCCCCTGGCGGATAACTGAAGTCGTCATTGCCTCCAGCGCCGCGCGCTCGTCTGTCAAATGCTCCTGGCGCTGATGGCGTCTCTCGATGCGCATATGCCCCCAAACGGATAACCATTGGTTAGGATTTCCTACTCAGCGATAAAGCTAACCGGGAAGACTTTTAGTCTGGTAAACCGGGAAGTTCAGATTGTTCGGAGCTATGATTTGAAGGCAAGGGCGGTAACGGGGGCTGTCGCCAATACCGCCTCGGTCAAAATCATTTGACCGCATCTGGCTGGTTCATCGGATGCGCCTTTTCAAATGCCGGGTGCTCAATGCAGCGCTGGTAAATCTCCGCAAGCTTGGTAAATTTTGAAACATCAACGCCGAACCGTCCCGCCCCGAACCATTGCGGCACAAGGCAGCAATCGGCAAGGCTTGGCGTATCCCCGACGCAATATTGACCTGCGGTTTTGCGCACTAATGTTTCCGCCGCGGCCATGGCGCCGCCGGTAAAGTGGTTTAGCCATTCACGCATCGCCGAATCGTCAAACAATTTTTCTTCTTTCAGGAATTTCTGCACCCGTAAATTCATAAAGGGCTGCGCCTCACAGGCGATGGTCGCGGCGATCGCGCGCGCCTGGGCGCGGTCGGCGGCATCAGCGGGCAGGATGGAGGGTTCGGGGAATGCGTCTTCAAGATACTCCATTATCGCCAGTGACTGGATAATCGTTTCGCCCTCATCGGTGACCAGCGTCGGCGCCAGACCATTCGGATTAATAGCAAGATAGTCCGCGGTTTTGTGCTCGCCTTTCAGGAGGTTTACCGCAGCATAGTCATAATCAATATTCTTAAGCGCCAGCACGATGCGTACGCGATAACTCGCGCTTGACCGCCAATAGCCATAGAGTTTCATCACTGGTCCTCAGCTTGTCGAAAATTTGAATTAAATCTATCGCGCATTCTTGGATGTTTTTCCAACCCTTGGGTTCATTGCTATAAGCCATCTGATTGTAGGGTGTAAGCGATGTTATCGGAAAAACAGGTTGAGGCTGTCGAGCAAACCGCTGCGGAGCTGAACCGCCGTCGCACACAAAAGCCGGCGGTGACCCAATCGGCTGCGCAAAAGTCGGACGATAATCCGGACCGCGTCTGGGCGAAGCAAAATCTCCGCTGGCGCGATGGCTTTCCATTGCTCGACATCGCCAATGCGATGCGGGTGCTCGACCGTCACGAAGATTTTAAAGGCCGTTTCCGTTATAATGACGATGTCGACAAGGTGCTCGATAAGGGCTCGATAATGCTCGACTGGCGGGTTCTGGAAGTCTGCGCTGATATTCAGGAGCGATTTCTGCCTAATATTCCCGAGAATGTGGTGCGTGCGGCGCTGACCGTTAACGGCAACCGCAATAATACTATTAAGCCAAGCTAAAACAATGCATTACGAGATTGGCGCGGTTTTTTTCAATTTCTCGATTGAAAGCAATTAGTAACACATGTTACTAATTGTCGAGTTCTGTTTCTATAGCGCAAAGGCGCTGGACGGCGTGGCTGCGAGGAGAGAGATTTATGGCGGACCTGTTTGAAAACCCGATTGGTACGGACGGATTTGAGTTCGTTGAATATACCAGCGCCAATCCTGACGAACTGGCGGCGTTGTTTGAGCGTTTGGGCTTTACCGCGGTCGGCAAGCACCGCTCCAAGGACGTCATCCATTACCGTCAGGGCGACATCAATTTCCTGTTGAACCGTGAGCAAGCCGGCCAGCCGGAAGTGTTTCGCGGCCAGCATGGCGCCGGCGCTAATGCGATGGCGTTTCGCGTTCGTGATGCACAACACGCGTTTAAAGAAGCGATAAAACGCGGCGCCAAACCGATTGAGGCCAAGGCCGGGCCGATGGAACTCAACATCCCGGCGATTGAGGGGATTGGCGGGCTTCATGTTTATCTGGTTGACCGTTACGGCGCCAAGTCGATTTACGATATCGATTTTGAACCGATTGCCGGTGCGGACCCGTTGCAAAATGATGCGGGCCTTACCTATATCGACCACCTCACCCACAATCTCCATCGCGGCAATATGGATAAATGGGCGACCTATTATGAAGACATCTTCAATTTCCGCGAAATCCGCTATTTCGATATTGAAGGCAAGCTCACCGGTCTGGTGTCAAAGGCGATGACCAGCCCGTGTGGAAAGATCCGTATCCCGCTGAATGAAAGCCGCGATGATAAATCGCAGATTGAAGAATTCCTGACGCGCTATAACGGAGAAGGCATTCAGCATATTGCGCTTGGTACGGATAAAATTTACGAAACGGTTGAAGATTTGCGCGGCCGCGATGTGCCGTTTCAGTCAACGCCTGACACCTATTATGATAAGGTCGATGAGCGCGTCGGCGAGCATGGCGAAGACCTGGCGCGGTTGCGACAAAACGATATCCTCATCGACGGCGCCCCGACGCAAGGGCAAGGGCTGCTCCTGCAAATATTCACCCAGGACGCGATCGGGCCGATCTTCTTTGAAGTCATTCAGCGTAAGGGGAATGAAGGCTTTGGTGAAGGCAATTTTAAGGCGCTGTTTGAATCGATTGAAGAAGACCAGATCCGCCGCGGCGTTCTGAAAGAAAGCGCCTAGGGGCGGCGATGTCAGTGACTTCCGTTCCGTCGGGAGCTGCGCCTGGGTCTGCGCATGGGCGACCGCTCGTTCTCGGGCGTTTTACTCCCTATCGCATCGTCGCTCTCGGTCATGCGATTTCTGGCCGCCTCGCGCGCGCCTATGCGGATGAAAACCTCACCATACCGGAATGGCGCGTCCTGGCGGTTGTCGCGCAGGCAGATGCGCTTGCCGCCCGCGATGTCGTCGGCAAAACACCAATGGATAAGATGACGGTGAGCCGCGCCGTCGCCAGCCTTGAAGGCAAGGGCGTTATCGTCCGGCTACAGAGCGAAGCCGAC
This sequence comes from Hyphococcus sp., assembly GCA_021776455.1. Taxonomy (GTDB): domain Bacteria; phylum Pseudomonadota; class Alphaproteobacteria; order Caulobacterales; family Parvularculaceae; genus Hyphococcus. Next base: position 7,012 of record JAJFFX010000123.1, read on the forward strand.
CGGCGCGTCAACATGTTGTCGTTGTCGCCGTCAGGCCGTGCGCTGTTTGACCGTGTTGCGGTGCTGGCGCTCGGCTTTGAGGATGAATTGCTGGCGGGTTTGAGCGTTGACGAGCGCGCAGCGTTTGATCAGCTATTGGCAAAGCTTGAAGCGCGTGTGCAAACCGTTGGCGAGGCCGTTGATTGAGGATCGGCCCACCTTGCAATGGCCCCTATCTTTGACGGCAGGGTTTTATAAACTCCGTGACATGGGGTTTGGGATCTGTTTTCCAGTTTGGCGGCGCTGTGCATGCGCTGTCCTCTTGGCGTTGCTGTTGCCGGCCTGCGTCTCGTTCCCCGATGCGCCGCAAGCCACGGCGCCGCCGGTGCTGGCGGGCAATGCTATCCGAAGCATGGATGGCGCGCAGCTGGGGCTTCAGAGCTGGCCGGCGGAGGACCCAAAAGCGATCATTCTGGCGCTGCACGGAATGAACGATTATTCCGGCGCCTTCGCACCCGCTGCCGCCTGGTGGGCCGGACATGCACAAATCACCACCTATGCGCTTGATCAGCGCGGCTTTGGGCGCTCGCCGGATTTTGGCCGCTGGGCCGGCGGCGACACGCTGATCGCGGATTTGCGCGCGGCGCTGGCGGCGGTCCATGACGCCCATCCCGGTCTGCCAGTTTTCGTTGTCGGTCACTCCATGGGGGCTGCCGTGGTGATGGCGGCGCAGGCCGAAGCGCCGCTGGCCGCGGATGGTCTTGTTCTGGCGGCGCCAGGTGTCTGGGGCGGGCGGGCGCTGCCTTTTTCCTATCGACTGACGCTGAATATTGCAGCAAGCGTGGCGCCGGGCAAGAGGCTAACCGGCGAGCGCGCAACACGTCAGGCTACGGATAATATAGATATTTTGCGGGCGATGTATCGCGATCCCTTGGTGATCAAGAAAACCCGCCTCGATGCAGTTTTGGGCGTTGTCCGAATTATGGGCCGCGCCTATCGCGCTGTCGACAAGGTCGATGGCGATATTTTATTTCTAATTGGCGAGAAAGACGAAATCATTCCGCGAAAGGCTATGGAAAAAACCGCGCACCGTTTATCCGGCGATGTTGAGGTGAGATATTATGGAGATGGCTGGCATCTCGTCTTTCGAGATCTGCAGGCGGAAAAAGTCTGGTGTGATGTTGCGGTGTGGGTGGGCGCGCAATTGGCAGCGACAGAAACGCCGCGGGTCAGTCTGGTGGAGGGCCCCGCGGCGTCTCGGTGCGCTAGCGCTATTTTACAAACAGCGCGCTAGTCTGGCATTGCGCTTGGCGCCAGCCGGGCTGGCGTGGTGAAGGAACAAGACCCGGTGCAAGGATACAGAGGCGTCAGTGCAATAGGGGGAGACTAGCGCGCCAGAGTTAATATTTAGTTGCAACAATAATAGTTCACAATTTTAAGTTGCATGCTCATTTCGAACGGATTGCGCAGGCGCCGCCGCCGCGCTTTTCGAAATATTGCTGGTGATAGTCTTCCGCCTTCCACCATTGCCCGGCGTGCTCGATGGTAGTCGCGACCGGTCCGCTATGCCCGCCGCCGTCGTCTTCGGTTTTTTTTGACGCCGCGGCTATGCGCGCCTGGTCCTCGTTATGGGAGAAAATCGCGCTGCGGTACTGGTCGCCGATATCCGGGCCTTGCCGGTTAATTTGCGTTGGGTCATGGAGCTTCCAGAACATACCGAGCAGGTCCTCATAGGACACCACTGCCGGGTCAAAGGTCACGCGCACGGCTTCTGCATGTCCGGTGGTTTTGCGGCAGACCTCCTCATAGGTCGGGTTGACTTTATCGCCGCCAATATAGCCAACCTCGGTCGCGCCTACGCCGTCGAGTTCCCTGAACGTCTGTTCAACGCCCCAGAAACAACCGGCGGCGAATGTTGCCGTTTCTGCCATTAAAAACTCTCCTTATCGGTGGTGCTTAAGATAATGGGCGCGTAAATTTCTGCCGCAAGCCCTGTTCACGGATTTGTGGCCTGCGCCACCCAATCAAGGAAGGCGGGCGCAGAACCATGCGCCGATACCGGTAAAGCGGCAATGCAGGGCGTGTCGTAAGGATGGAGCGCGTTAATCCGGTCGGTCACACGCGTTGCGGCCGCGGCCGTGGTTTTGACGATCAGGGCGATTTCAACGGTTTCCTCAAGCGCGCCTTCCCATTCATAAATCGATGTCATCGGCGACGATATATTGACGCAAGCCGCGAGTTTTTCGGCGACCAGCGTGCGCGCGATCTGACGCGCGGTTTCCGGGTCCGGCGCCGTGACGTAAAGAAAGATGATATCGGACACGTTGCAGGCTCCGGTTGCGACGGTTAAGAACTAGAGCGCATGCACAAAAAGTGTGTACGGTTTTTGTGCATGCGCGACCACTAAAGACTCTAGACCACGGTCTATGATTCTAGAATTTGTGAACGTGGTCTAGCACACAATGAGGGCGCGCTAAACCGGATGCGCAGGAACGAAGATGCGTAAGCTTGACCATAAAAAAGCGCTGGTGTTGTTTTCCGGCGGACAGGATTCTTCCATTACGCTCGCCTGGGCGCTGGACCGCTATGATTACGTTGAGACCATGGGCGTCGATTACGGCCAGCGTCACGCGATTGAGCTGGACGCCCGGCGCAACGTCCGGCGCGAGATTAGCGAGGCGTTTGCCGATTGGGGGCAAAAGCTTGGGGATGACAGGTTGGTTGATGCGGGCGGCTTTCGCGATCTTGGTACGACTGCGATGACCCATGAAACTGAAATCGTCATCGCCGAGGATGGTCTGCCGACGACATTTGTGCCGGGGCGGAATTTATTTTTCCTGGTGCTCGCGGGCGCGCTGGCTTATCGGCGCGATATCGGCGTTATCGCCGCCGGCATGTGCGAGACGGATTATTCCGGCTATCCCGATTGCCGCGAGCAGGCGCTTGCTGCGCAAATCGAAGCGATCCGCTTGGGCATGGATGTTGATGCGGCGCTGGAAACGCCGTTGATGCATATCACCAAAGCGGAAAGCTGGCGGTTGGCGGAAAAACTTGGCGGGCGCAAGCTGGTCGATCTTATCAATGAGCACAGCCATTCGTGTTACCGCGGGCTTCGTGCGGAACGATTTGACTGGGGCTATGGCTGCAACGATTGTCCGGCTTGCGATTTGCGGGCAAAAGGCTGGGCCAACTATGTGGCCGGGGTGTGAGCTTTGGCGATTTATTCCGTAAAAGAACTATTCTATACGCTGCAAGGCGAGGGCGCGCAGACCGGACGCCCGGCTGTGTTTTTGCGGTTTTCGGGCTGCAATCTGTGGTCAGGGTTGGAGCGGGACCGTGGCCGCGCTGTCTGCACATTTTGCGACACCGATTTTGTCGGCGTGGACGGCGAGGGCGGTGGCAAATTCCGCAGCGCCGAGGCGCTGGGACAGGCGGTTGCGCGTGCCTGGCCGGGTGAACAACGCCGCGCCAAACCCTTGGTCGTCTGCACCGGCGGCGAGCCGCTATTGCAGCTTGATGCAGCGCTGATTGAAGTCTTGCACGCTGAGGGTTTTGAGGTCGCGATTGAGACCAACGGCACGATTGTCGCGCCGCAAGGGGTCGACTGGATATGCGTGTCGCCCAAGGCGGATGCTGACCTCATCCAGCGTAGCGGCGATGAGCTGAAGCTGGTCTACCCTCAAGATGAAGTCCGACCGGAGGATTTTGTCGGTCTTCGATTTGACTTTTTCTTTTTGCAGCCTATGGACGGCCCCTCGCTCGGCGCCAACACCGCCGCAGCGGTCGATTATTGCAAACGCAATCCGCAATGGCGCCTCAGTGTCCAGACCCA
>JAJFFX010000124.1 GCA_021776455.1 Hyphococcus sp.
CCTATTCAACTGTTCGGGATGAGCATCGGTACACGCTGGCGGGGTCACTCGCTGAGGAACGGTGTCTAAAGCACCAAGGATGAGACGGCCTCCGCCAGCACCCCTCCAATAACACCATTCCCACAGATAAGGATGAGGGTGGTTGATGTTCGATTCAATCTCGATCATCACTCTCAATCCTCATCCTGAGGAGGCCGGGAGGGCCGTCGCGAAGGATCGATTTAAAGACATCCTCTAAAAAATCCCCTTAGCCGGATTCTCCACCAGATACCCCGCCGGCGCCACTGGATTAAGCGCCAGCACCTGCTCAGCCGTCAAATTCGGCAACTGCTGCACCAAATCAAGGAAACGCGCGGACTCGGCCGCATCCAGAATCTCATCCGTAAGTGTCTTAAATTTACCGATATATTCCGCCCGTCCAAATGGTCTTGCGCCAAACGGGTGGGCGTTGGCGATGCCAAGTTCGTCTTCGATCACCCGGCCGTCTTCCATGGTGACGACGACGCGCGCGCCGAAGGCTTTTTCGTTCGGGTCGCGAGAGTGATAGCGCCGCGTCCAGTCCGGGTCTTCGATGGTCGAGATTTTGTGCCACAGGCGCACGGTGTCGGCGCGCTGCGCGCGTTCCGGCGCGTAAGACTTCACATGGTGCCACTCGCCATCCTGCAGCGCGACCGCGAAGATATACATGATCGAATGGTCGAGCGTCTCGCGGCTCGAATTCGGGTCCATCTTCTGCGGGTCGCCCGCGCCGGTGCCGATCACGTAGTGTGTGTGGTGCGAGGTATGCAGAACGATCGATTTCACCTTGTCGAAATCACCGATCTCCTTGCCCATGCGGAAGGCGAGATCGATCAGCGCCTGAGACTGATATTCCGCGGAATGCTCCTTGGTATACGTCTCCAAAATCGCGCGCTTGGCCTCCCCTGCCCCCGGCAGCGGCACATGATAGGTTGGCTCATAGGGGCTCTCGCCTTTGTCACGCGCGGTGCGGCCGTTCAGGATGAACGAAATCACGGAATCCTCGCCCTCATAAATCGGGCTCGGCGCGCCCTCGCCACGCATGCAGCGATCCACCGCCTCAATCGCCAGCTTGCCGGCAAAGGCGGGCGCGAACGCCTTCCAGCTTGAAATCTCGCCCTTGCGCGATTGCCGGGTCGTCACGGTGGTGTGGAGGCCTTGTTGCACCGACTGATAAATAACCTCTGTATCCAGACCAAGCAGCGTACCAACAGCAGCGCTCGCCGACGGGCCGATATGCGCGATGTGGTCGATTTTGTGCTCATGCAGGCAGATTGATTTGACAAGATTGACCTGAATTTCATAGCCCGTCGCGATGCCGCGCAGAAGATCGCGCCCGTCACGCCCACATTGCTGGGCAACCGCCAGCACGGGGGGAATATTGTCGCCCGGGTGGGAGTAGTCGGCGGCGAGAAATGTGTCGTGGAAATCAAGCTCGCGCACCGCCGTGCCGTTCGCCCAGGCCGCCCATTCTGCGCAGACCTTGTGATCGGCTGGTGCGCCAAAGAGCGTTGCGCCTCCGTCGCGCATATGCGTATTCGCCATCGCCCGGGCTGATTTGATCGGCCCGCGATTGAGCGACGCGATCCCGACCGATGCATTGTCGATGATGCGGTTGATGATCATGTCCGTCGCTTCGGCGTCAACCTCGACCGGATCCGACGCGACCGCCGCGATCTTCCAGGCGAGCTGGTCTTCGCGCGCCAAATTGTCTTTCGAGCGATGAGCGTGAACGTCATGAATTTCCATCGGAATTCCTCTAAGCAAATGTCAAATTGTGGGTTGGCGGCGGGCGATACAAAAAGCCCGAAAATCGTCGCGCTCTCCTTGCCCCAGCTGCGGCAAGCTGTCCATGGGGAAAACCGGCGTCACAACGCCTCTGGAAAACTTTGCGAATGTTTCCAGTAGCTTAGATTAAGGCGCGGATTTCAGACGCATGATGGCCCGCGCGCCGACGACAAATATCGGAGGGCTGTAGCAATTTTATGTAGACTGCCACGCGCAGCTCAAAAGAAATTCTAATCAGCTGCGGGATAAAGTGGGAGAGAAAAATGCACCGTCGTAAATTCATTACACGCACAAGTGGATTGATGCTTGCCGCCGCCGTGCCTGTCCGCGCCCTTGGCGCGCAAGATGATGAGACCAGCAAGGTTATGTTGCCGAATATGTCATGCCGCGAGACCCGACGGCAAACACCCGGGCCCTATCCCACATTGAACACGCCGCTACGTAGCGATGTTCGCGAGGGCGTTGAGGGGGCGCCGCTGCGTTTGAAATTACGCATCCATGACAGCATCGCCTGCCAGCCCGCGAGCGGCGCTGTCGTTGAAATCTGGCAATCCGATGCGGAAGGCCGTTATTCCGGCGTTGAGAATATCCGATTTGACGAGGTGACTTTGCAGCCCGCCGGCGCCTTCGCCGATCTGCGCGACCAAATGTTCTTGCGCGGCCATCAGATTTCGGATGACACAGGCGTCGTCGAATTCACATCGATCTTTCCCGGTTGGTATTTCGGGCGACTGCCGCATATTCATGTGCGCGTGATTATGGGAAACATCGAATGGACGCGACACGACACGCAACTCTATCTGCCGACGGATGTCGAACGAGAGGTTTATGCGCGCGCGCCCTATGCGGCCCGAGGGCAAAATCCATTGCCGCCTGAACGCGATCTCGTCACAAAGGGGGATACCGCCGTGATCGAAGAGCTTACACTACCAATCGCTCGCGATGGCGACGGGCTCAAGGGCGCGTACGATTTATTCGTGTAGCCATAAGCCTTAGCGCCGGCTCACTTAGAAGAACAGCAGCTTAACGACCATCGCCGCGACCGCGACGTAAAACACCCGCTTGATCAGCGCCTCTCCGCCGGCGATGGCTGAGTTCGCACCGAGCCAGCCGCCGACGGCGTATCCGGCGGCGAGCGCGACCCCCAGCGTCCATTCGATTTTCACCTGGGAGGCGAAGACACCCAAAGACACAAACGAAAAAACCAGCGCAATAAAAACCTTGTGCATATTCGCGCGAACGAGATCGAGCCCCATCACCCGGTTGAGGATCGGCAGTTGAATAAGCCCGACGCCAATCTGGATAAACCCGCCCCAAAATCCTGCGCCAATAAACAGGAGGTGCCCGAGCACGAGATTCTTTGTTTGCCCGCCCACCGCTGTTGGCTTTTGGCCAAACCCGGTCAACATGATAACCAACACGCCGACCATGATCAGGGCCAAGGTGCGGTCGAACCAGACACCATCAAGCTGAACGCCCAGATTGGCGCCAAAGAACGCGCCAACCGCCGCGCAAGCAGCAAGCGTCGCGCTCAGCCTAAAATCAGAGAACCCTTTGCGAAAAAAACCCCATACCGCGAAAAGATTCTGCGCGATGATGCCAATACGATTGGTGCCATTAGCGACCGGCCCCGGCAGCCCGAGAAACAACATAACCGGCACGGAGAGAATCGATCCACCGCCAGCAAGCACGTTTATCCAGCCTGATGCTACGCCGGCGGTGAAGAGGAGGATGAGCTGTAGGGGGTCCAACTTGGATTAAATCCAGGCTACTGAAATCTGAGTCTAGAATAAACCATGTTGCATTCGCAATCGCTTTTATGCTTTAGCAAATTCTGGGCTAAATCGTTTCCTGAAAAAAAATCGTACAAGCACACTGGCGGCGATGCCAATGGCGCCTAAAATTATTGGCACCGCAAGAACAGCATAGCCAGTTCTGATTTGATAAAAAGCTGTCAGCACAGCCGTAACGACTAACGCAACAAATGCCGAGGCAGTAATTGCCAATTTGTATCCGAATTTTCCATTTTTTCCTGAATTCAAAGAAATATATATACCCGTCAGCAAGGCCTGAATACCGCCAAATATGTATCCATAAAGCGCGACGATGATAAACGTCATTGGCAGGCTCAAAATTGTCTGTATCGGTTCGGCTCGTACATTGTCTAACCAAGGTTGAAAGCCGGTTTCTATGGCTAAATACATATAGATTGCGAGCATCGCTATGATTCCACCAATTGGCGGACCGGCGAGCACGTAAATAAGAATAATCCGTGGTCGCCTGCCCTTGCTGGTCGGCGCATCGCTATCGGTCAAATTGTCCGCGCTCATCACCGCATCATCCCCGTCAGCGCGATTACAAAAGCAAGTTCGATCAAGACCGTTAGCGGCAACCTTACACTAAGATACCAGGCCGGGGCGCCGGAGCCGCGGCGTGTTGCATTGAGGTCGTCGACCAACAACAGAGCCGTAAGCACCATGATCGCCGGAAATTTCCAGGGGACGCCGCCGAGCGGCAGCAATAACGGAAAAGCAAGCAGCAATGGCGCCGTTGCGCCCAACAGGCTCCGCATGGTCGGGCCTTCTGGCTTCATGACTGCAACGCCCCATCGAACACCGCCGAAAAAGATGATTAAGACGGCGCCATAAAGCCCCATAAAACCGGCGAATGTTTGTGCATTATGCACCGGTTCAATGACGATCATTAAAGCCGCCGCGATTAGCGGCGCCGCGGCCAGATAAGCCAATAACATCGCGGCGCCGGTTTTTATTTCCGTTTTCAATGAAGAGACAGAGCCGCCAAATTTTGCGTCAGCAACAAATGCGTCATGGGCCATGATATGTCTCCTTGGTTGGCGCCTGCGCGCGTTGAATTCAAACGCTACTAGCTTTTCTCTTTTTCCTTCTTCCCCAAAAACGGCGTCAGGAGGTCGACCGCTTTGGTTCCCATTTTAATCAGTGGAAGGAGTTTTGATTTTGGTATGGCGTTCATCTGTTCATACCAATTATCCAGCGTATCAACGAGTTCCTGTAGGTCCTTTAGGCGCTTGATGGCTGTTTTTGTCGCCGCTGGATCGGTTTGCGCGTCGGCAAGGCAAGCGCGTAACACTTCCGCGGCCGGTTCAAGTTCGCGCTCCTTGCGCATCGCGACAATGTTGCTCACCATTTCCCAGACATCGCCTTCCGCCTCAAAATGATCGCGGCGGTCGCCAAGGATTGGCGTGCGCCTAACCAGATCCCAGGTCAGCAGATCACGCATGGAGTTGGAAACATTTGAACGGGCAAGACCGAGCGTCGCCGCGATTTCTTCCGCCGTCAGCGGCTTTTCGCTAATTAGCAGCAAGGCATGGATTTGCGCGACGGAACGATTGACGCCCCAGGAGCCGCCAAGATCACCCCAATGCAATACGAAGCGCTCAACGGCCGGGGTCAGTTTTACGGTTTTATCTGTTGTTTCTGTCATAACAGAAATATCTGAAACATATAAAACAAAAGCAACGCGGCAGGACGCCGCAGGGTGACGTTCCGATCGTGGGATTACTCCCGATAATCAGTGAAACTTGGCGCCATATTAGCATTATTGCGTTGATATCGTCCCACGATTGTGTATTTGACTGTTGAAACTAGAAAATTCATGGGAACTGTCCCAATATGGCTGAAATTTCCGATCTCGTTACCCGTGCTGAAAATATTGCCGACCGCGCCGGCCTGTCGCTATCGACCGTCTCGCGCAAGCTTTTGAATGACGGCAAGGGACTCGCCCGACTTAAAGCCGGCGGGCAGTGCACCCTCAAAACCCTGGAGACGGCGCGGGCCCGCCTTGCCGAGCTTGAGCAAGACTATGCGGCAAGGCCCGCGCTGCGCCCGGCCGCCGCCAACCCCGCCCCTGATGTCTTGTCCGCCCAGGCGATGACCCATCTCGACCGGCTGGAAGCGGAGAGCATGCACATTATGCGCGAGGTCGCCGCAGAGGCGGAAAATCCGGTGATGCTTTATTCCGTCGGCAAGGACTCTGCGGTGATGCTGCATCTGGCGCTGAAGGCGTTTTACCCGTCCAAGCCGCCCTTCCCGCTTATGCATGTCGACACTACCTGGAAGTTTAAGGAGATGATCGCGTTTCGCGATGAGACGGTCAAACGCCTCGGACTCGACTTGATTGTCCACACCAATGCAGAAGGCGTCGCGCAGGGGATTAATCCGTTCACGCATGGCAGCCAAATCCATACCGATGTGATGAAAACCCAAGGGCTGAAACAGGCGCTCGACAAATACGGGTTCGACGCAGCCTTTGGCGGCGCGCGGCGCGATGAAGAAAAATCCCGCGCCAAGGAGCGCATCTTCTCATTCCGCTCGAGCGAACATCGTTGGGATCCGAAAAACCAGCGCCCCGAGCTTTGGAACATTTACAATACCAAAATCAGCCAGGGTGAATCGATCCGCGTCTTCCCATTATCGAACTGGACCGAGCTTGATATCTGGCAATATATTTACCGCGAAAATATTCCAATTGTGCCGCTTTATTACGCGGCAAAGCGCCCCGTGGTGGAGCGTGACGGCGTTATGATCATGGTGGATGATGATCGTATGCCGCTCAATGACGGCGAGCAACCGACCATGGAAACCGTGCGGTTTCGAACATTAGGGTGTTACCCGCTGACCGGAGCGGTGAAATCCGACGCTGCAACGTTACCGGAAATCATCTCCGAAATGCTGACCGCAAGAAACTCAGAGCGCGAAGGCCGGGTAATCGACCACGATCAGTCGGCGTCGATGGAGAAGAAAAAACAAGAGGGGTATTTCTAACATGGCCAATGCCCCCCTCACCGCCGCCGACAATGTCATCGACTATCTCGCCGCCCATGAGCGCAAAGGTCTGATGCGGTTCATCACTTGCGGTAGCGTCGATGACGGCAAGTCGACGCTGATCGGCCGGCTGCTTTACGACTCAAAGCTGCTCTATGATGACCAACTCGAAGCGCTTGAAAGCGACACCAAAAAGCACGGCACACAAGGCGAGAAAATCGACTTTGCGCTGCTAGTGGATGGCCTCGCCGCCGAGCGCGAACAGGGTATCACTATCGATGTCGCCTACAGGTTTTTCTCCACCGAAAAACGCAAATTCATCGTCGCCGATACGCCGGGCCATGAACAATACACGCGCAATATGGCGACCGGCGCCTCGACCGCCGATCTCGCGATCATTTTGATCGATGCGCGCCGCGGCGTCCTCACCCAGACCCGGCGGCACTCCTATATCGCCTCGTTACTCGGCATTCGCCATGTGGTTGTCGCAGTCAACAAGATGGATCTTGTCGGTTATTCTGAAAAAACCTTCGGTGAGATTGAAACCGCTTATCACGCCTTTGCTGAACCACTGGGTTTTCAATCAACTGCGGTCATTCCGTTATCGGCGCTGGACGGCGACAATGTCCTCACCAAAAGTCCGCATACGCCATGGTATACTGGCGCCGCGCTGATGCCGTATCTCGAAACCGTCAACCTATCAGCCGCGGATGAAAGCCAACCGTTGCGCATGCCAGTGCAATGGGTGAACCGGCCGGATCTCGATTTCCGCGGCTTTTCCGGAACCATCTCCAGCGGAACCGTCAAACCCGGCGATGAAATTGTTGTTTTGCCTTCAGCCAAACGCTCCACTATCGCGCGGATTGTGACGATGGACGGCGACCTAGATGAGGCCGGCGCCGATATGGCGGTGACGCTGACGCTCGAAGACGAAATCGATATCTCCCGCGGCGATATTATTTGCGCTGGCAAGGCGCCGGCGGAACAGACCGACCAATTCGCCGCGCATCTGTTATGGATGGCGGAGGAAAAGCTCTTTCCCGGGCGGCAATATTTGTTGAAGACAGCAAACCGCATCGTTCCGGCGACGATCACTGAACTAAAGCACAAGGTCAATGTCAACACGCTGGAGCATATGTCCGGCAAAACGCTGGCGCTTAACGAGGTCGGGTTTTGTAATTTCAACCTGTCACAGCAGATTGCCTTTGATCCCTATACCGATAACCGCCGCACCGGTTCTTTCATTTTGATCGACAAGCGCAGCAACGCAACGGTCGGCGCCGGGATGATCGATTTCTCGTTGCGGCGCGCCCAAAACGTCCACTGGCAAGACCTCGACATCAATAAAACGGCGCGGGCGGGCGCTAAACACCAACGTCCTTGCGTTCTATGGTTCACCGGACTTTCCGGTTCGGGCAAATCGACTGTCGCCAACCTTGTTGAAAAGCGCCTCCACGATTTGGGCCGTCACACCTATACACTTGACGGCGACAATGTCCGTCACGGCCTCAACAAGGACCTCGGCTTTACCGACGCCGACCGCATCGAAAATATCCGCCGGGTTGCGGAAAGCGCCAAACTGATGGCCGACGCCGGGCTGATCGTCTGCGTGTCGTTCATCTCGCCGTTTCAAAGCGAACGGCGCATGGCGCGCGAATTGTTGGAGGACGGAGAATTTGTTGAGGTCTATATCTCAACACCGCTGGAAGTTTGTGAGCAACGCGACGTCAAAGGGCTCTACGCCAAGGCGCGGCGCGGCGAAATCAAAAACTTCACCGGCATCGACTCAGCATACGAAGCGCCGCAAAGGGCTGAGATCGATGTCGACACATCAAACATTCCCGCACCCGACGCGGCCGACCGAATTGTCGAATATCTGCAAGGCAAAGGATATCTGGAGGGGTAAGCGCCTAAAGATATCTTGCGCTATGCACCGATGGCTTGATGTACGCGTTGCCAATGCTCCCCGCTCCCCGCAACCAGCAGCGGCCGTCCTTGCGTCGCTTGCGGAGTATAGGGCGCGCCATTGTCCAGATATTCCACCCTGCCGCCGATCTCGCACAGCATCAACACGCCGGCAACATGGTCCCATGGGTGAACGCGCGCATAAAGCGCAAAGTCGTGCAGGCCGCGAATGAGGTTGATATAGCCGTATGCGGAGCAGTGCACGGGTTCGGTCTCGAACTTTTCTTTTAGCTTGGGTATAAACCGCGATTTCCAGGGCTCGACCAGATTGCCGATGGCGCGGTAACCCTTGAGCGGCCCCGGCGAAGGCGCAACCGGCGCTAGCGCCTCGCCGCGCCAGGTCGCGCCGTCGCCTTTTGAGCCGATAGCAAACGCTTTGTCGGGAATGGCGTAAATCCACCCTTGGCGAATTTCACCGTTCTCGACCAGCGCAACGATGGTGCCGAACTCGGCGCGCCCTTGCACGAAATTGCGCGTGCCGTCGAGGGGATCGACGATCCAGAAGGCGCCATCGCCTTTTAACTGCTCAACAATCGCCGGTTCACGAGCGGCCGCCTCCTCGCCGATAAATCCTGCAGCCGGATATAGATCGCCAAGCGCGCTCTCAAGCCTTGCTTCGGCGGCTTGATCTGCGGCGGTGACAAAATCGTTCGGTCCGGATTTGGTTTCAATATCGGACTTGGCGAGCTTGCCGTAGCGCGAGGCGATTTCTTCTTCCGCAATCTCTGCAATGACCACCGCGACCTTATCCGGGTCAACAATCATGCGGAGCGATATGTGGGAGGGGTCGCGGTTTCATCCGCAACATCCGCTGGCGCCGCTTCGCGCGCTGCCGAAAAGGATTTAAAAAACTGCCCGCGCGCCTTGCGCGAAAGCCGCGCCGTCAAAACCAGTTCTTTCTTATCGGGTTGTTCGTCCATCACATCGGCATGGCCGTAGAGCCAGGCGCGCGCCGCACCATCCGACGCCGGAATTGCGATAAGAAGGGTTTCATGCACAGCGGTCAGGGTTTCTTCAACCAGATCCAGAAGCTGACCGACACCGGCGCCAGTTTCCGCCGACAACGCAACCCGCAACGGCGTTTCCATCGTGCCGGCGGCGTCCTTCTGGCTTGCCTGAGCGATCGTCTCGGCGCCCTCGCGGGCTTCACAATCGAGCAGATCGACTTTGTTGAGCACTTCAATCACCGGACGTTCATCATCCTGTTCAATACCGAGCGCCGCCAGCACAGAAATTACGTCGCCGCGCTGAGCTTCGGTGTCTTGATGCGCAAAGTCGCGCACATGGATGATGACGTCGGCTTCCAGCACTTCCTCCAGCGTGGCGCGAAACGCCGCGACGAGTTGGGTTGGCAGGTCAGAGATAAAACCAACGGTGTCGGAAAGGATAAGCGTGAGACCCGACGGCAGATCAATCGCCCGCATCGTCGGGTCGAGCGTGGCAAATAAGAGGTCCTCGGCCTTGACCGTGGATTTAGTGAGGCGGTTGAACAGTGTTGACTTACCGGCATTGGTGTAGCCGACAAGGGCTGCGACCGGATGCGGCGCGCGCTTTCGTTTTGCGCGCTGAAGTGTTCTTGTGCGTTTAACGTCTTCCAGCTTCTTCTTGAGGCGGACAATTTTGTCGGCAAGCGCCCGGCGGTCAGATTCGATTTGCCGTTCGCCCGGCCCGCCAAGAAAGCCGGCGCCGCCACGCTGACGCTCAAGGTGGGTCCAGGACCGCACCAGCCGCGAGCGCTGATAGTCGAGATGCGCCAGCTCCACCTGCAAACGGCCCTCTGCCGTCTGCGCCCGCTCGCCGAAGATCTCCAGGATCAGCGCCGTGCGGTCGAGCACTTTAGCGTCCCAGGCGGTTTCCAGATTACGGTGTTGCACCGGCGTCAGCGCGCCATCGACAATCACCAGCCCCGGACGCGGGTCTGAGGCGTCCAGCTGCGCGCGTATC
>JAJFFX010000125.1 GCA_021776455.1 Hyphococcus sp.
AAAGACAATGGCGGAGAGACAGGGACGTCAGTAATTTAATGAAAACATGCTCATACGCTGTCCAACCACCCTTTCGGGCGGCTAGGATTTTCAAGGGGTTGCGAGGTTTGATGTCCAACCTATCCGTCTGATTTGGTCATGGCACTTTGGGCAAGATTGGCCTGATCGGCGCGGTCAACATAGCGCTGTGCCTCTTTCATGGTTTTATGCCCGGTCACGGCCATGATTTCAAGGGCGGTTGCGCCGTTTTCGGCCAATGTGGTGGCGCGCGCCTTTCGCAATCCATGCGCTGTGCAGTGCGGCAATCCGGCCTTGTTGCAGGCCGCGCTGAACCATTGCTGAAAGCCCTTTTTGCTGAACGGCTTGCCGTGTGATGTGAGGATGAACCGTTCGGCGTCCTGGTCCAGTTCCTTTTGCAATTCTGTCGGCACAGGCAAGCGCAATGTTGTGCCGGTCTTTTCCTGCGTCAGGACAATCACGCCATCCTGAACTGTGTCAGACCCCATCATCATCACGTCTCCGCCGCGCTGCGCGGTAAAGAACAACAGGGCGTAGGCTCTTCTCTGCATTGTGCCGCTTGGCCAGTATTTGCAAAACTTTGCCCGTTCCTTGTTAGTCCAGCAATGATGGCCCTCGCTGTGCACTTTGCGCGGTTTGATGGTGCGCGCGATGTTGTACTCGATCCATTCTTCATTCATGGCCAGGTCCAGCAACATGGCTATCATGGAATGTATGCGGTTTCTGGTGGTGGGCTTTTCGACGTTTTCAAGGATAACACGCAGGTCTGGCCGGGACATGGTTCGCGGTGAGTGCGCGCCAATGGCGTTTTCGATGCGCTTTAGAATGCGCATATATACCTCTTTGGTCGAGGGCTTTATCGCGCCAAAGGCTTCGGACTGGCGGTAAATCTGGATGAGGTGGGCGAAGCTGTATTGCCGCGCGGTGTTTTTGGGTTTTCGTTTTTCCTTGAGGGCAGCGGCGTATTGTTCGGCAAAGTCAGGATCATCCGGTGCGGGCAGGTATCGGGTCTGAAAGCCTTTGCGGCGAAAGCGCCACCGGGTCTTGCCGTGGCGGTCAACATTACGTGTGACCCATCTAAATCCTGATGTCCGCTGCGCCACTCCAATCCTCATTTGCTGCCTTGGCGCTTTCATTGGCGGTTTTTTTAAGGGCGTCAACCCACGCATCCAATTCGCGCACGTCATAGCCGCCCAATACAGGCACTTGTTTTGGGAATCCTGTTCCCGCCAATTGATCCTGATTGCGCGAAAACCACGTCTTGGATCGGCGCAAATATTGCGGCAATTCACCGGGGCGGATAATGCGCGGGGGTATGGCGGGAACAGATTTCATGAATCGCCGCGATACAGCAGGCACACATTATCGGGTTTCCAAATTTCGGTTGGTTCATGGACTTGTTCCGGCTTGACCCGCATTTTGCCATTTTTATAGATTTGCACAATCTCACCATCGAAACGTGGCTGTGAATCATCGTCATAAATTTCTACGTGATCGCCCAGGTTCAGAGTATCACCTGCACTGTCGATGGTGGTTAAAATGGTCATGACTGTCTCCGCTGCAGCCATCGCGCGGTCAGAAAACCGATGAGGAAACCATCCCATCCGCTGAGGTTGCTTGCGATAAACGCAATATCATTTTCGCTCATAATTCTCTCCATCAAGGTGGCGGAGAATAGGCGCAAAACCGCCTGTGTCAAGGTAACAGGCGCAAAACCGCCCATTCACAGGGAATCACTCTTCTGGTATGCCTGTTGTGGATTTACAGTTGGAGGTTGAGGATATGCGTATTTTCGGTGCATTGTTATTTTTTGCGGGATTGACGCTGATCATCGTCGTTGCCGCCAATATGTATATCCAACTTGCGATAAACCTGCCGGTGGGCAGTAATGCCGGTTTGGTTATGGCCGCCATTGTATCCATTGCCGCCGGACTGCCGATTGCCGGTGCGATGCTGATCGTGGGCGGTGCAGTGGTAGAGGCAATCAAATCAGAGGGGCAGGCGACACGATTATTGCTTGGTGAGAAAGTAGAGAAAGGTGATACGGTGCTGTGATCTGGATCACCCTAATTCTCATCCTTGTCGGCCTTGTTTTTTGGATATTTCGTCGCGTTACAGATGAAAGCCCTGATGATGCGACCGATATGGAATTGGGGGATTTTGTCCGCGATAACGATGACTGGGTGGTGCTGGATACGGAAACCACGCGCCTGGGGCCAAAGGCCGAAGTGCTGGAAATATCGATTGTGGATAAGGCCGGTAAGGTTTTGCTGGACACACTGGTCAAGCCAAAGGGCAGCATCAGCGCGGAATCGAAAGCTGTGCATGGCATTGATCGCAAGATGGTTGCCGAGGCTTCAACCTGGCCACATATCGCCGCAAAATTTGAAGGCATCGTGAATAACCGCGCGGTATTTGCCTATAATGCAAAATTTGATTTTGGCGTGATCGAACAAATCTATGATCGATGGGGTTTGCATCCTGCGGGCCTGAAAAATGTTCAAGGTCTTTGCGCCATGCTTGCTTATGCCGACCATCGCGGCGGGTCCAGATGGCACAAATTAAAAGACGCCTGCGAACATGAGGGCGTGGACTTTCCCGAACAACATCGCGCCCTGGCCGATGCAGAGGCCACCCGGCGATTGATCTTGGCGATGGCATCGGGTCGAGGTGCAGTCAAAAAGAAGCCAGCCTCTAAATCCATCCCCATCGAGATGAGCATTGATTATTGCGATGCCAGGGGGTTGGAAACCCACCGAAAGATAAGGGCAGATAGTTATTATACAAATCCAAAAGGTGAAGCCGTGCTTCGGGCATGGTGCTATGAAAAATTGGATGTTAGGCACTTCAAACTGGATAATATAAAGAAGGCAAGCGGCCCTGAAGGCGTGATTTCCCGCGCCAAAATTCTATCCCAATTGAACGAAGAATGACCCTCGCCATTGCCATGCTGGCCACGCTGTCCCTCACCGTTACGGACGGCGACACGTTGCGCCGTGGGGATGAGCGCATCCGCCTGATCGGGGTGGATACGCCCGAAGTGGGCCGCCCCAAATGCCTGGCTGAAAAGATGCTGGGCGAACGGGCGAAAATTTATGTTACGGCGCGCCTGGCGGCGGCAAAGCAGGTGCAGATCAAGCGTGATGGAAAAGACCGGTATGGCCGCACCCTGGCCCATGTGGTGCTGGATGGCGAGGATTTGAGCGCGGCGCTGATCAAGGCCGGGCTGGGGATGGAATATTATGGCGGTCGGCGTGGCTGGAAATGGTGCTGATTATTTATACGTACCGGCGCGCACCCTGGCGGCCTTGATCACCTGGGCATCTTCAATCGGCGGGCGGCCATCGAATGAATGCAAATTATAACGCCCCGGCGTGTAGCCCCGGCGGACCATTTTGATCAGCATGTCGCCATTATCCAATTCGACCACACACAGCTTGCCGATAATTTCCGGGCCGGGCAGGGCGTCGGAAACCTCAACATAAACCAGATCGCCATCAGAATAGGGCGGCATGGATTCGCCCCTGATTTCAAAGGCAATCAGGTCTTCGATCATGGGAACGCCAGGGGGCCAGGGCACACGCGTATATCCTTCTCCTTCCCCCATCCCCTCGTTCCACAGTGTAACTTTGGCCCCGGCCCCGACAATGCCCTTGACCCAAACGTCCTTAACCATGGGTGAATCATAATCTTCGCCGTACATGGTGCCCACGGTAACGCCGTAAGTTGCCGCGATTTTCCGTTCATTGTTCCCGCTCAATGATTGAGTTTTGCCATACAAAAATGATTTTATCGTTGAATAGGGAATCTTGGTATCCGTTGATACCTTATGTGGATTTAACCCACGTAAACCCATGAATTTCCTAAAGGCTTCTCGCCTGCGTTGATTGCCATCAATTGCCATTTATCGACTATAGCAAGTGATGCCGCGCAATTCATTAGGCGAAAATACGCCCAATGGTGTTGACAGACAGGCGCAATTACGCCTATTGATGAAATCATCATGATTGATCACGTAATAAACATACTGGAAAAACGGGTAGCGGCCTTGCCGCGAGGCGGCATCCCCATGCTGGCTGACAAAGCTGGCGTTCCGGTCCGAACCGCCCGCCAACTGGCCAAGCGGGGCTTTAACACAAAAACCACGGACACGCTGAAACGCATAGAACGCGCGCTGGACGAGATCGAGGGCGATGCCCTGTCTCCGGCGATCAAAAAAAACGGGGCGGCGGCATGAGCATTCGACAGGCTCAGGGTGAGGCGGCTCAGAACCTGCCCCGGACCCGATCCGGGGATGAGGTTCACACGATATTTTCAAATCAGCATGGAGAAAGCCCTCTAAAGCCCCCCAGTGCTGGCGGCGGGGTTTTGAAGTTTCCCCGCCGCGTTTTTTCTCTTTTCTTGCTCTATCGCGACGGTAAACCTCGCTATTTGAGAGCCGGATTTTTATTGCAGGGTGGAGCAGTCTGGTTAGCTCGCTTGGCTCATAAATTTTTAGGGCGCTATCGGCCTTTGGCCTATATGAGCGCGGAGGTCGCTGGGCCAAAAGGTAAAGTCTATCCGGCCCCTGCAACCATATCCGCACAGTCATCGCCCCCAAAAACTGAAACTAACCCTGACGTGACAGTGCGTATTGGCGGTCGCTGCCCTCCCCTTCGCGGCGACCGTTTTAACTGCGCCTCCCCTGCCTTGGCTGTCGCCCTTCGTCCTTCGAGACGATCGCTTGCAGCGATCCCTCATGATGAGGGCGGGCCGGGCAGGGGAGGGTTTTTTATTGACGCGGGCGAGGATATGAAGCGCCCGGGCATTGCGCGCCGGATCCGGCGGCAGGCCCAGCCGCGCCGCGATCGTTTCGATGCAGATAGGGTTTTCTGGATTCCGGCTTCCGCCGGAATGACGGTTTTGTTTGTCTGTCATGGCCGCATGGTGCGCCGGACATGGCAGCGCGTCACGGCACGGATCGGCGGTTTTGTGCGCCTGTGTGCTCTCCTTCGAGACGGGCCTTTGGCCCTCCTCAGGATGAGGACGAGGTTTACCCTCGCGATAGCACAGAAAAAAATTGCTCAAATAGCGAGGTTTACCATCGCGATAGCACCACCAAGAGGGTGTCCGATATGACCGCCCGGCACCATAAAAATGAGGTTTATCTGGCCATCAAGGCGGCCACGCGGCGCGCCGTGCGGGCATTTGGCGGGGCCGAAGCGCTGTCTGCCGATACCCGGATCAGTCGGCCAATTATATCGCGCGCAGGCTCCATTGCCGAAGATGACACAGCGCGATTTGCGCCGCTTGACATGGTTGCCGATGTGGATGCCGGGCTGGTCGAGGCGGGCGGGCGACCGGTCATTACTGAATTTCTGGCGGCGCTGAACGGCTTCGCGCTGGTGCGCCTGGCACAGCAAAGTGACCAGCGTCTGGCGGTGGCCCACACGTTAAAAGAAACCGGCGAGGTGGTCGCGGTCATTGGCCGCGCCCTGGCCGATGATGAGGTGAGCGCCGCCGAGGCGGCCGCCATCCGCCGCGAGGCCGTGCAGGCCATCGAGGCGATGCAGGATTTAATCAAAGCCATGGATGAAGGAGCGCGTGATGCGACCGACAAGTGAAGACTGTAAAGCCGCGCGGAAAATCAGCGAGGCGCGCCAATGCGCCCACCGTGATGAGTTTATTGGCGCGGTCGGGGTCGATGTGTTGCCGCACCTTTTGCCGCACGATCAAAAGCTGAAACGGGCATTGCTGGAACGCGACCGCAGCGGCGGCAAGCGGGTGGTGGATACGCCACTGGTGGTTTTGCTGGCCGCACTGGTGCTGACCGGCTGCCTCTCCGGGCTGGCGCTGGCGGCGGGGTTGGTGTGATGGGCGCGATATTCAAAGCGGCGCAGGCGCTTCGCCACATAACGGCCATCGCTGCTTTTGGCTGGTTCTGGATTTTTGTTCTGGCAACTTTAGTGGCATTCTGGGCTGTGATTTATGGCGCCATTTCCGGCAACCTTCGCCTTGCCGCCTTCGCCTCCCTTGCCACGTCCGTCTTCATACTGGCCGCCATTCTTGCCTTTCGCAGGTGGATGTGATGAGCCGCCGGGCGTTGATGTGTGCCAATCAGGGCTGTCCATCGGCGGCGGTGTGCGCGCGGTTCACCAGCCGCCCGCATCTGGGCCATGTTTTCCCGTTTGCCAAAGGTTCAGGGAATTGCGACCGCGCAGATTTTGTGCCGGATCGGCGCGGCAAATGCCCGCAATTTGCAAAACGGTCAGCGGTAAAAAAGATGGATTCCGGCCTCCGCCGGAATGACGGGGTTGAGCTGCGAAAATCAACATCGGCACAGGGGCAACTGATATGAGCACCCTTTGGCCAAAAAAGGAAATCGAACGGGTTACCTCAATCGTCATTCGCGAGGCGGCTTGGGTTTTCTTTCTGGCTTGGGTTGGTGTGAAATTCGTCTGGTTGGTTATGTCGCCTTTATTCCCATTTAATGCCACTGATGATGCGCAAAACCGCAAACGGGCAGGTGTGGTTATTGTCACTGATTATGAAACCGGATGCGAGTATTTGCGCACCCGCACCGGGGGGCTGTCTCCCCGCATGGCGGCAGGTGGAATCCAGATGGGTTGCCATTCATGACCTCCCGGTGCTCCCCTTCGAGACGGGCCTCTGGCCCTCCTCAGGATGAGGGCGGCGCTTGCGTCCGCGATAGCACAGAAAAAGGTGAAAGCCCCCGGTCCCTGGCGCTGGCGATATGGCGCAGGATTGAGGCCGAGCACCCCGGCGAGGCCAATCAATTGACGGTGTTGGGCCAAATGTGGGCAGCCTATCAGCACCGACGCTCTGAAGAGCGCGCCGTGCGCCACCGGTGGAAACTGGCCATGGGCCGGGCGCTGGCTTTCAAAAAGATGCTGGTGGCCAGCGGGGACCTGCCAGCGGCGGTAAAAACCCGCGCGGCGGCCCGCCTGGCGGCTCTGCACGATGATGTGCAACCGGGTTTGATCGCCGGGGCCATTGGCTGGCGCGGAAAAATGGCATTGTCGCTGATCCGCGTCGCCCCGGATTATGATTTGCCGGCGGGCCGGTTTGATCTGGGCCTGCCAAAAATGAGCGATACAGACACGCCAGCCGGGCGGCCTGCGATCATTGTCGCGCCGGGATATCCCAACCCGGTGGATCTGATCGCGGTGACGCTGCGCGATGGCAAGGCGTATCGCCTGGACCTTGACGGGGCGATGATCCCGCACGGGCGGTCCAGCCTGTCACGGCGCACCGAAGAAAGCTGGTCCGTGCATGTCCACCCGGCGGTCTGGCTATCGGTGCGGGCGGCGGCGGTGGTGGCCGGGGTGACACCCGATGCGGCCCCGCCATTGATCGCCAGGCCGGGGGCCATGAACTGGACCAGAAAAGGCGATCTGGGTGTGCTCAAAACCCTGAATGTGGTGGATGCGCGCCCCGATGATCCGTCTGATCCGGTGCATGCCATCTGGCGGGCAATCCCGGCGGCCACACGCAAAACCCTGATGATCAAAACCCCGGCGAAAAAAAAGGTGATGGCATGATCCTTCGTCCTTCGAGACGACCCTGCGGGTCTCCTTAGGATGAGGAAGCCCATGATGAGGGAAATCAGCGCCTGCGTCCGGCGGCGGTTGATAATAAACCCGGCGCGGGCTGGATGGTGCTGGTGATGGATGTGCGGCGCGTGGCGGGCAGCCATGCCAATGGCGGGGCAGGTGTGTTGGCCCGGTCCGAGATGGAATTTGCCCTGCGCGGCGGCGAACACATTGCCAATGCCCGTTCGCGTGATCCGTTTTTACTGGAAGAGGTGCGCCGTCTGGCCTGGGAATGGACCCGCCGGGTCGAGGATGATGCCCGTAATGTGCGCACCCGGCCATTGCTGGCCGCCTGTGAGGCGGTTCTGGCCGCTGGGCGGGCCGCGCCACCGGCCCATCATTCAGAAATTTATGCAGGCCGGTGAGGGAGATGAGCATGGAAGAATTTGAAAAACACTGGAGCGGGGAGCGACCAGCATCGTTCTGGCGCGGGGATATTCTGTCACTGGCGCTGGGTGCGCTGGCCGGGGTGTTGTTGGCCGAAGGCGCGGGGTTTGTTTTGCGCCTGCTGATCGGGGGGCAGTGATGCTGGACCAGGCAAAAAAACCATTGCACCGGGGCACCCGCGAGCTGCGCTTTTTTGCGCACGATGCGGAATGGCAGGCAAAGCTGACCTACGGAACGCACGGAGAATTGCTGGCTTTATATATTCACCCGGTGGTGGACGAAAATGGATGCTACCCGGCGCGCCTGGGCGGGCATTATTGCACGGCAACATCGCTGACCTACATGGTTAATGATTTGCTGGTGGCGCACACCGCGCTGGCGATCGCCGATACCCTGCGCGCCATTTTTACGGTCGCAAACGGCCAGGGCGCGGTGGTGGTTCGCACCGAATATGCGCAATTTTTATCCAATATTATCATGATTTTACGCCGGGGCCAGAAATGAGCATCATGACAAATTATGATTCCCGGCTTGTGCGCCGCCAGCGGGCGCGCATTGATGAACTGGAAGAGGAAGTGCGCCAGTTGCGCGAAAAGCATGGCCGTCTGGCGATTGCCGATAAACCGGCCATGAAGCTGACGCCGGGTGTGCCGGAAGCGGGCCGCAAGGCCTTCAATCTGACCCCGGTGCATAGCGAAATCCTTTATTATATTACCCTTCACCCCGGCGCGATGGTGGTTTCAATCGCCAGCCATATTTATGGAAATTACACCCAGGCGCGCAGGGACTGCATACAGGTGCATGTCTGTAAAATGCGCAAAATACTGGAAAAAAAGGGCATCACGATCATCCGCGCCGCCGGGAAGGGATATGATTTAAGCCAAGCACACCGCGCCGTGATGCGCAAGGTTTTTGCAGGCGCGGGCGAGGTGGCGGGATGAGGAAAAGGGTAAAAATCCTGATTGGAGATGTCCGCGAGAAACTATCGGAAATTGACGCCGATAGCGTTGATTGCATTGTCACTTCTCCGCCATATTGGGGCCTTCGAGATTATGGGATTGAGGGGCAGTTGGGACTTGAGCCAACGCTGGCTGAACATATTGAAACCATGATGGCGGTTTGCACCGAATTGCATCGGGTGTTAAAGCCCGCTGGCTCATTATGGCTGAATTACGGGGACTGTTATGCCACCACGCCTAATGGTCGATCTGCCAAAGACACCAAGGCGGCGGGCAATGACGACCGCACATTCCGCGACAAGCCATTTTCGACAATACAGGGAACATTAAAGCCCAAAGATTTGTGCATGGTGCCAAACCGGGTGGCGATTGCCTTGCAAGACGCGGGCTGGTGGGTACGATCTGAAATCATCTGGGCAAAGCCCAACCCGATGCCGGAAAGCGTCACAGACCGGCCAGCGGGGTCGCACGAAAAGATATTCTTGCTAACCAAATCGGCGCGGTATGACTATGACGCGGATGGTGTGCGCATCGGTTTGAAACCGTCCAGTGTTGCACGATTGGCGCAAGATATTGAAGCGCAAGCAGGGTCTGCTCGCGCAAACGGAGGCAAAAAAACTAATGGCAATATGAAGGTCGTTGGTGGCGAGCGGCGCGGAGCGAAACGTCCTCACCAGGGTTTCAATTCCACCTGGGATAAAATGTCCAAGGCAGATCAGCAAGAAAACGGCCGTAATTTACGAAATTGGGAACCGGAACCAGAGATTAACGAGGCGCTGGAGCCAGAGAATAAACGGGCAGAATTGCGCGCCTGGCGCATTGCCACGCGCCCGTTTTCTGACGCGCATTTCGCCACTTTTCCGCCGGAACTGGCGCGGCGGTGTATTGCCGCCGGATGCCCGCCGGGCGGGCTGGTGCTGGACCCGTTCGGCGGCGCAGGCACAACCGGCCTTGTCGCTGCGCAGATGCAGCGCCGGGCGATACTGATCGAATTAAACCCGGAATATGCCGAGATGGCGCGCCAGCGCATTGAAGGTGATGCGCCATTGTTCAGTGAAATGGCGGGCAGTGCGGACACCATCGACACCGATCAGGGCGACATGTTTACGGAGGTGGCGGGATGAGCACAACGCTATATTGGGCAATTGCTATATTTTTCTATTTCCGGGGACTGATGAACATTAGGCTTTGCCTAGATAAATCCGTAAAACGGTGGCATGTCATAATACTACCACTCATCGCCGCCGCGCTCTGGCCTTTCGCGCTGATTTTGTTTGTTTTTGAGGCTTACGAATCTCGCGGCGGCAGATTTTGCCCACATTCCCCTCGCCTGCGCCGGGAAAAACGGGCAGAGGGAAAAGAAGGCGGTGGTGACGCATGAGCAACACGTCTGACAATCTGGTGCCGTTTAGCCCGACCGCCCTTCGACAGGCGCAGGGTGAGGAGGGTGGCGGCGGCGGCGGCGGCGGCGGCGGTGGTGGTGCGCCGCCGGGCGATGGGGACAGTGGCGGCGGGGAATCAGAGGATTTACGCCTGGCGAAATTGCCGACCAATGATCTTGGTCTGGCGGACCGGTTGCTGGCCCGGTTTGGCGAAGATTTGACCATAACCCACGAGATGGGCTGGGGCAGTTGGGACGGCACCCGGTTTTATTTCGAGAACGGCGAGGACATTGCCCGCCGCCGGGCGCACGAGGTAGCCCGCCTGATGCGGACCGATGAATATGCGGCCTATAAAGCCCAGAAAATGCCCGCCCGGTTTTTGCATTTTGAAAACCCCGGCAAGGAATGGGACAAGGCCGTGGGCCGGTTTTATAACGCCGCGATGGCGGCCGCCAACGCCGCCAAAACCAAGGCGATGATGGAACAGGCCGCCCCGTATTTACGCCGTCCGCTGAATGTTTTTGATATTGCGCGCGATTTGATGACGTGCGCCAATGGCACGATGGCGCTGGAACCTGGCGGACCTGAATTGCGCCCGCATAGTCGCGATGATTTGCTCACCAAGACCACGGGCGCGGCCTATGACTTCGAGGCCAAATGCCCGGTATTTTTGGCCCACATGGAAAAGGTGCAGCCAGACCCGGAAATGCGCGGCTATGTTCAGCGATGCCTGGGTTATACGATGTTGTCCGGCAATCGGGAACAGGCGTTTTTCATCTTTCAGGGGCGCGGCGGCGATGGCAAATCGACTACGCTGAACGCGGTGCGCGCCGCCCTTGGCGAATATGTGGCCAGCGCCGATATATCCACATTTTTGCACAATGAGAACAAATCCGGGTCCAGCGCCAGCCCGGATATTGCCCGCCTGGCCACCGGGGTTCGCCTGGTGCTGGCATCAGAGCCAGAGAAGGGCGCGCGATTGTCTGGATCGGTTCTGAAACAGGTGTCTGGCGGCGAGCCAATGGTGGCCCGCGCGCTGCACAAGGAATTGTTTGAGTTTAGCCCCAAATGGGTGCTGGTGATTTCGTGCAACCACAAGCCCTATATTGGCGGCGATGATGGCGGCATCTGGCGGCGCACCAAGGTGGTGCCCTGGCCGGTGCAGATCGCCGAGGAAGACCGCGACAAGCGTATCGATGAGAAACTGGCCGCCGAGGCCAGCGGCGTTCTGAACTGGCTGATCGATGGCTATTATGACTATCTGCACCGGGATGGATTTGATGCGCCAGAAGCGGCGGAGGCGGCGCTGGATGATTATCGCCGGGGCAGCAACCCGTTTGGCGAATGGTATGAGGAGCGGTGTGTGCCGGAGATTGGCGCGCGGGAGCAATCAAGCTCGCTGTACATGGATTATGAGGACTGGGCCAAAAAGGCAGGGTTGGAGCCGATGAGCCGACAGGCATTTGGCAAGGCCCTTGGCGATCGCCAGCACGGCACCATGAAATCAGGCGAGGTGTATCGCCTTGGCCTGCGCCTGAAAGACGGGAGGGATTGATGGCAAAAACCTGCACCGCCCGCACCCCGAACCCCGAAAATGAAGCAGACGAAGAACTGCCCAGATGTGCCCGATCCGGAATGGTTTTTATCAGATTTCCGACAGGGCAGAAAAAGGGTGAGCTTTTGGGCATGATCAACATGATCAGGGATTCTTTTGGCTTGCCTGCACGATACCTTGGCCATGGTTCGCCGGATAATCTTAAAAATGCACAGAAACCTTGCCCATCGCGCCCATGTTTTGCCCTGTCAGATTCCCTTGTTTGTAAGGGTTTTGGGTGTGAATGGGCGAAAAGGGAAGAAAATCCGCCATAGCCCGCATATGCGGGCGTGGGTGTATATGCGTAACCCCTGTATTTCTTGCCCTTTATACCCAACCTGCCCAATTGTGCCTTTTTACACCCGATTAATTACATTCATAAAAAGAAAAAAATAGAATAAAAATTGGCAAAATCTTCTATCCGTAAACAAATCATCAATGCGCGCGCCCTGTTGGAACACGATGCGCGCCGGATGGTGATTGAAGGGCCTTCGCCTGAGCGCTTTGCCAAGGGACATTTTGCGCGCCTGGTGCCGCCAACGGACGGTAAAACCAGCGCCCGGCGGGTCTATCGTGACATTCATGCCGATGCGGTTTTGCGGATGCGCGCCGACAAGGTGATCGGCGATACTGAACTGGCCGCCGCGATCCGCTTTGCCGAACTGGCCCGGCGCGCCATGGGGCCTGTGCGCCTGGCCGCCTCTGGTCTGTGTGACCGGGTGGACGGCACCTTGGTCGATGATGATGCCCAGGCGGGCCGTGATCTGGATGTGCAAAATAAATGGAAATCGGTGAAGGCGGCCCTGCGCCAGAACGAATTTCGGGTTCTGGTCGAGATTTTATACTTCGAGAAGAACCTTTCACAGGCCGGGATGAAGGTGTTTGGCGAGCGCTGGCGTGGCGAGAACGCCAGAAATGCAGCGGTCGGCGCTGTGGTCGAGAATGCGCTTGAGGGACTGGTCAGGCTGTGGGGTTTGAAAATAGGGGGTTGACCAATATATATAAATCGTGGCATTAGCCTGTATATTCGAAAACTACGTCAAGCGCCCAGGCACCCCGCCCTGGCGCTTTCTTTGGGCGAGGTGACCTCTATGCCGGTAAAGCCTCCATCGCTCGCCATGCCGCGCTGCGCAGCGCCAAAACTAAAACAAGATGACGCAAAGTCGAGATATGATGCGCGCCGTGAAAGCTCAACAAAACGCGGTTATAACGTCAGGTGGCGAAAGGCGAGACTAACATTTTTAGCCCGCGAGCCGCTGTGCTTGATGTGTATGATGCGCGGGGTCGTGAACGCCGCGGTGCTGGTCGATCACTGGTTTCCGCACAAAGGCGATAGTGCGGTGTTCTGGAATACAAAGCATTGGGCACCGCTCTGCGAAGCCTGTCACAACGGCCCGAAGCAGGCCTTGGAATCGCGCGGGCGCAGAGCATTAGAATCCGTATGGATTAAAATAATTAAAGCGCGGGAAATGATGGGTGGGGGTGGGTCTAATCTATAGATCAACAAGAACAAAACCGGCAGCTAAAGTCAAAAAAAACCGGCTGCGGAATTGGTGAATATTTTTTTTAGGAACATGTCATGGCAAAAGGAAGAAAGTCACAACCGGCTGAGGTTAAGGCTGCCAAGGGCAACCCGGGTCAGCGCAAAAATATTGTAACTTCAGTTAGTGTAATTCCTGTTGCAGGCCTAACCCCGCCTGCGGATTTGTCCAAGCCTGCCATTCCGGTTTGGAACGAGCTGGTGAAGTCCATGATTGACGCTGGTTTTCTGCGCCAAACGGACACGGTTGTGTTCGGCGTTTTCTGCCAGGCGGTTGCAGACTTCCGCCGGGCGGTAAAGCGCATCGAGCGCGATGGCGAATACTATAAGGTGACATCAAATCATGGGGAATACATCCGTCCGCATCCAGCCTGTTCTATCAAGGAACGGTCTATGCGGATCATCATGCAGTACGCCACAGAGTTCGGTTTGACCCCGGCTGCCCGTCAGCGAATTCAGTCTGCCGCTGTTACCCAGCCCCCGGCGGGGGGGTTGTTCAAACCCAATACTGATGAACAAGAAACCCCGGCTGGCGGTTCAGCCATCACCTTCAACTAAGCCAGAGGGCGAGGGCTTCTGGTTCGATGTTTTTATGGCTGACCGCGCGGTCCGCTGGATAGAGCATTATTGCAAGCACACAGTTGGGACTCTGGCTGGTCAAGCTTTCATCCTTTCCCCTTGGGAAGAGAGAACCGTTCGCCAGATTTTCGGCTGGAAGCGTGCGGACGGCACCCGCCGATACCGGATTGTTTATATTGAAATTGCCCGCAAAAACGGCAAGACCACATTTTGCGCCGCAATTGCGGCTTTTCTGACTATAAGAGATGGGGAGCCTGCGGCGCAGGTCTTTTCCATTGCTGGCAATGCCGAGCAGGCGCGTCTGGTTTTTGACGAAGCAACACGCATGGTGCTGTCAAACCCGGAATTACACAAACCGACAGGTGATGTCGAGGTCTTCAAAACGTCACTTTATGTGCCAGAGACAGGGAGTAGTTTCAAGCCGCTGACCGGCAAGGCGGCGACAAAGCACGGGCTGAACCCGTCTGGCGTGATCGGTGATGAGGTCCATGTTTGGACTGACCGGGAACAATATGACGTGATGCAAACGGCGGTGGGAGCGCGCAAGCAACCCTTGCAGATTTACATCACAACGGCGGGCTATGACCGCAATTCGATCTGCTGGGAATTGCACGACACCGCCATCAAGGTTCGTGATGGCGTGCTGGATTTGCCGTCATTTCTGCCGGTGATTTTTGCTGCTGATTTGGAGGATGACTGGACCACGCCGGAAACCTGGCGCAAGGCCAACCCGAATATGGGCATATCGGTCAGCGAGGAATATCTGGCGGAACAATGCAAGGCGGCCCAGGCCGTCCCGGCGCAGGAAAATGTATTCAAACGCCTGCATTTGAACATCTGGACAGACGCGGCCTCGCGCTGGCTCCGCACCGAAGACTGGGACGCGGGCGACAGGGTGAAGTTCACCCCGGCGGTTTTGAAAAAACTGGAAGGCGCAACCTGTTATTCCGGGCTTGACCTGGCGCGGGTGTCAGATTTGTCGGCGCTTACGCACTGGTTTCCGCCGGGCAATCCGGTGTCTGATGATTGCTGGGTGAAGTTATCGCGCTTTTGGTGTCCGGCGGAGGATATAACCAAGCGGTCAAAGGCGCTTCGTGCGCCTTATGATGTATGGGAACGTGAAGGATTTATCGAATCAACGCCGGGGAATATCACCGACTTTGCCTTTATCGAACAGGCGATTCTGGATGATTTTGCCAAATACAACATCATGGGCCTGGGCATTGACCGCACGTTTGCGGGTGAACTTGTTAACAATTTAATGGCTGAAAATGTGCCGCTGATCCAGGTGGGACAGGGGTTTCTTTCAATGGCCGCACCGACGGCGGAACTGGAACGCATTGTCGTTGGTCACAAGGTTTTACACGGCGGGAACCCTATTTCCCGCTGGTGCATCTCAAACACCGTGGTTCGTACTGACCCGGCGGGTAATCTAAAACCGGACAAGGAGCGCAGCTTGGAAAAGATTGATGACGTGGCCGCCTCTTGCAACGCCTTGGCGGTATATCTGGCGGGTGAACAATCCCGCAGCGCGCCCTGTCCGTGGGATGATCCTGAATTCAAACTGGCGGTGGCATAATGGAATTTCGGATCAGCCTGCGCCGCGAAAATCGCAATCTCGAAAACCCGACCATGCCGATCTCGGCGGCCGGGATCATGGAGTTTCTCGGCCTTGGCGGCGGCAAGAGCGCCGCAGGCGTCACCGTCAATGCCAAAACCGCGCTGGGTGTACCGGCGGTGTGGTCGGCGGTAAACTTTATGGCAGGCACCATGGCGGGTTTACCCGTTCAGGTTTTCAAGAAAACGGCCAAGGGCCGCGAAAAGGTCAAAAACAGTCTGTTCGATATTTTGCACGATGTGCCAAATCCCGGATGTTCTTCCTTCCAGTGGCGCAAACATTTGTTCGAGGGCGTGTTCACAAGCGGGCGCGGGCTAAGTTTTATTGAGCGCAATTCCGCTGGTCTGGTGGTCAATCTCTGGCCGCTTGATCCGCGCAAGGTCCAGATCAAGCGCAAGGCCGGGGTGCAAACCTACGTTTATAAGGAAGGCAGTAAAACCACGGTTTACCAGGCGAACGAGATTATCGATATCCCGTTCATGCTGGAACAGGATATGGCCACCAGCATTTCCCCGCTGACCCGCTGCAAAGACGCCATCGGCCTGGCCATTGCCGCCACGGAGTATGGCAGCAAGGCGTTCGCCAAAGGCGGCCTGCCCGCCATGAGCCTGCAAAGCGATTTTACTACAGGCACAGGGGTGAGCCGTGCCGCCGAGGATGTGTCAAAAGCCATCGAGGATGTGAATAAAAAGGGCGGCAATGTGCTCACCATGCCAATGGGCGCGGCGTTGAACCCGCTGGGATTCAAGCCCGATGAGATGCAGCTGGTGGAAATGCAGCGGTTCAGCATTGAACAGATCGCGCGGATTTATTCGATCCCGCCGGTCTTCCTGCAAGACCTGACCCACGGCACGTTTTCCAACACCGAGCAACAGGATTTGCAATTCGTCAAACACACGCTGAAACGCTGGATTGAACAGTTTGAACAGGAACTGAATTTGAAACTCTTTGGCCGACAGTCCAGCTTTGACAAACAGCAATTTTATGTCGAGATGAATGTTGACGGCTTGCTGCGCGGTGACTTCAAAACCCGCATGGATGGCATTGTAAAGGCCATTCAGGGCGGGTTGATAACGCCCAATGAAGGGCGTGAATTACTGAACCGCGCTGCGATGGCTGGCGGCGATGAACTGATGATGCAGGGGGCAACGGTGCCGCTGAAATTCCAACTCGATCAGGGAGAACAAAATGCCTAAACCAGATATTGAACGCCGCCATCACGCTGAATTGCGCATGGCCGGGGATGATGATGGCCGGATGCTGGTGGGTTATGCCGCTGTATTTGATACCCCGACCGAAATTGGCGGCTTTTTTCGTGAACAGATTGCCACCGGCGCTTTCACCACCGCGATTGTCGAGGATGATATTCGCGCCTTGTTTGACCATGATTCCGCGCTTGTCCTGGGGCGCAACCGTGCGGGCACATTGCGCCTGTCAGAGGATGACAAGGGCTTGCGGGTCGAGATTGATGTGCCCGATACCAGCATTGGCAATGACCTTTTAATCAGCATGAGGCGCGGTGACATCAACCAGATGTCATTTGGTTTTCGCGCGCTGAAAGAAACCTGGGACGAAGACCAAAATCCGCCTTTGCGCACGCTGGAAAAGGTCGAACTGTTTGATGTTTCTGTTGTCACCTACCCGGCATACCCTGAGGCCGGTGTCAGCGTCCGTGCGCAAGAACACGCCGACGAGATTAAATCAAAACGCAAGACCACCAATGCGGCGGTGATCGCCACACGAATGCGTCTGAAACAAAGGTTGCTGGAACGAGGGTCAACATCTGTTTCAGAGAAACGCGGTGCCGCGCTTGGGGCGCACCTGAATGCAATCATTGATTCAAAAGTTACGGACAGCCAGACTAAACAGGATGTTGTTGATGATATGGCGAGCGCCGCCAGAATAAGTGATAGTACGGTAAATCAGATTTTGTCAGGGGCAATTGTATGCCCGCCGCTTGACCGCCTGAGCGGGTTTGCCCAGGCGCTGAAGGTCTCTCTTAAAAGTATTACTGATGCGGCCAAAGATGATGGCTGCGAGTATGACGAAAACAACTCTGCATGTGCATGCGGAGTAGCAATAAGGTAGCGGTTTCCCGCACCTTCTGGTGTGCATTTTGCGCACTTAACGCCCCTTAACCCCGCCCTTGGGCAAGGCTGGACTGGCCGTCGTGATGACGCCCGATCCCTTAGATGGAGCCTATTATGACTTTACGTGAAATGCGGGAAAAGCAAGCACGCCTTGTGACCGAAGCCCGTTCCAAACTCGCAGAACTTACCGACAAAACCGACGCCTCGCGCGCCGCTGAAATCGAAGCGGAACACGACGCCATCATGAATGAGCACGATGCGCTGGAAGACAAAATCAAGCGCGAAGAAAAGCTGGCCGCCGCCGAGGCCCGCCAAGCCGAACGCGAGGCCGCTGGTGAT
This sequence comes from Hyphococcus sp., assembly GCA_021776455.1. Taxonomy (GTDB): domain Bacteria; phylum Pseudomonadota; class Alphaproteobacteria; order Caulobacterales; family Parvularculaceae; genus Hyphococcus. The sequence goes on from JAJFFX010000125.1 coordinate 18,099, forward strand.
GACCGCCGTCCAAACGGCGAAGATCGCGATTCTGATGCCGGTGGCAATGAAGACGCCATCACCTATCGCCAGGCGTTTCAGGATATGTTCCGGGCGGGTGGTGTTGTCGCTGATATGTCGGCAGAGGCCCGCGCGGTTTTACAAGCTGGCGTGGTGGCCAACGCCGAATTTCGCCAACAGGTCACCAGCACCGATGCAGCGGGCGGATTTACCGTGCCAACAGAATTGCAGGACAGTCTTATCAAATCGATGGCAGCCTGGGGGCCAATGTATGACCAGGACGTGGGCACAACGCTGAACACCGCTTCTGGTTCGCCGATTGAATTGCCAACGGTTGATGACACGGCCAGCACCGCTGGTGCCCATACCGAAGGTGCAGACCTGACCGATGACGGCGGCAAAGACGTTGTGCTTGGCAAACTCATCCTGAATGCCTTTATGTATGATACCGAATTCATCCGGTTTTCTATGGAACTGGCCCGCGACAGCCTTCTGAATTTTGAACAAATTCTCTCTGACCTTCTGGGTGAGCGCCTTGGCCGTATTGTCAACCAGATGCTGACAACCGGCTCTGGTGCGGGACAGCCTAACGGCATTGTCACAGCATCAGGCCTTGGCATTACCGGCGCATCAGGCACAGCCATCACATCAGATGAACTGTTTGACCTTCAACACGAAATAGACCCGGCTTATCGCGCCTCGCCAAAAGTGGGCTGGATGTTTAACGACAGCACCTTGAAGGTCATTCGCAAGATGAAAGACGGCCAGGGTAACTATTTGTGGCAAATGGGTGATGTAAAATCCGGTGCCCCGGCAACCTTGCTCAGCCAGCCCTATCGCGTCAATCAGGCCATGGCCGACATTGGCCTCAATGCCAAGCCGATTATTTTCGGTGATTTTGGCAAATACTATGTGCGCAAAGTGGGTGCGCCGGTCATCGGCGTGCTGCGCGAACGGTTCTGGCCGAACCTGGGCATTGCCGGGCTGATCGCTGTTGATGGTGAGCTGGGCGATACCGCCGCCGTCAAGCACTTGAAAATGGCCGCCGCTTAAACCCTTTAACTTGAAAGGCACCTGCCGCGCCTGCGTCTTTTGTCCTCATCCTGAGGGATTGCTTCTGGCAATCGTCTCGAAGGACGAGGGCCTGGCGCGGCAGGTGATCTCATCATGACAACAGCAAAAAAGAAGGCCCCGGCAAAAAAGCCGCGCCAGCCAAAAATGACCCGCGTTCGTATGCTGACCTCCATTTCCGGCGATCGGTTTAATTACCACACCGGCCAGACGCCAGAGGTGCCAGAAAAACAGGCGAAGGCATGGATAAAGTGCGGCTTTGCCGAACCGATTGCTTCAGCCGACAAGGTCAAGGCCGATTGCGCCGATCTGAACAAAGCCCTGGCCGCCGCCAATGAAACCATCAAGGCGCAGGCGGCAATCATCGAAGAGTTACACTCTCAGGTTACAGAATTAACGGCACCGCCTGCTCCTGAACCTGAACCAGCCGATACCGACCCCGGTGCCCAGCCAGAATTGGAGGTATGATTATGGCCAAGATAAAACTGCGCGGTGCATGGCGCGGCCATGTGGCCGGTGAAGAAATCGAATGCACCGACGCCGATGCCATCCGGGCCATCAAGGCCGGAATTGCTGTGGCGGTAAAAGAGGCCCGCGAAACGGCCACCCGTAAAACACGGGAAAACCGATAACCATGTATCTTTCCATCTGTGCCCCGCCCGCCACCGATCTGGTCACCCTGGTCGAGGCCAAGGCTCAAATCCGCGATGACGGCGTGGCCGAAGATGCGCTGATTCAGACCTATATTGCGGCGGTTGGTGCCTATCTGGACGGGGTGGACGGGGTGCTGGGCCGGGCGCTGGTGACGCAGGTGTGGGATTTGAACCTGCCATGTTTTCCGGTTGATGCCCTGCGCCTGCCGCTGCCGCCCCTGCAAGTGGTTAATTCGGTCAGTTATATTGACACGGCGGGGGCGACCCAGACTGTGGCCAGCTTCCAGACCTATGATCAAAACGGCGTGGGATATATCCGCCCTGATCCCGGTGCCGCCTGGCCTGCCACCAAGGTGCAGGAAAATGCGGTTACCGTGCGTTTCACGGCCGGGTATGGCGCAGCGGCGGCGGTTCCCGCCTCCATTCGCCTGGCGGCTTTATTGCTGATCGGCAGCGCGGCAAAAAATCGTGAGGCAGAAATCGCCACCAGCATGTCCGCCGCCAACCCTGCGGTTGATCGTCTGCTGCGGCCCTTCACCATTCAGGCATTTTCCTGATGAGCGCCGGGCGGCGCAACGAGCGCATCCGCATTGAAACCGTCAGCACGGTCAATGACGCCGCGCGCCAGCCGATTGAAACCTGGACCTTGCTGCGCGATGTCTGGGCGCAGGTGGTGCAGCAATCGGGTAAGGAATTTGTCGCCAATGCCGCCACCACTGGCGGGTCTGATGCGGCGTTTTCACTGCTTTATCAGAGCGATGTTGACCACAAAATGCGCGTTGTCTGGCGCGGCAAAAACTATGAAATCCAGTCTGTGGATTCTGACTATCGCAAAAACGAAACACTAATCAAGGCGAGGTGGGTGGATGGCTGAGAGTGTAACCAAGCTCGTGGGGCTGGATGATCTGGAAAAGCTGATGAAAAAGTTCTCCGGAAAAACCCAGCGCCGGATTGACCTGAACGCCCTTTCTGCGATGGCGCGGCTGGTGGCCAAAGAAGCAAAATCACGGGTGCCTGTGCGCACCGGCGGACTGCGTGATTCGATAACGGTCAAACGGCCGCGCCGTGGCGGCACGGTAAAAATCGGGTTCAAACGCCCGGATTCTGGCAAGGCCCATCTGATCGAGTTTGGCACCGCACCGCGCACCACAAAAGACGGCAAATCCACGGGCCGGGTGGCGGCGCAACCGTTCATGCGCCCGGCCATTGACGCCAGGGAATCAGATGCTTTTGCCAAGTACGGCCAGATCATGTTGAAGGGCCTGATCCGCGAAAGCAAAAAAGCCAGAAAGACCGGACGATGAGCCTGGAAAGCGCGCTCGGTAATCTGATCGAGGTGGCGACAACGCCGCTGGCGGACCGCATTTATCCGCTGCAAATTCCATCATCGGCGGGCCTGCCAAACGCGGTTTACCAGCGCATCAGCACCCGTCGGGAACCAACACTGGCTGGTCCAAACGGGTTGGCACTGGCGCGGGTGCAGATTGATATTTTTGCGGCAACAAAAGCAGAGGTGGACAGTTTGGCCACCACGGTTAGGGGCTTGCTGGACGGATACCGGGGCACAACCTCTGGCGTAAAAATACAGGAAACCCGGCTTGAAAACGAACAGGACCAGTTTGAAACCAACACGGAGGTGTGGCGGGTGATTTTGGATTTCATCATCCGTTTTGAAGAGTAATACCGCCGCCGAATGGCGGCTTTTTTAACCCGTGCTCATTTAGCGAGGCTTGCCGTCGCGATAGCACACAAAACCCGTGCTCATTTAGCGAGGCTTGCCGTCGCGATAGCACACAAAAAATGGAGAATAAAAAATGACAGCAGCAACCAGCACCACCGGCGTGGTGGTATCGATCGGCCAGGGCGATGGTGCCAGCACCACCCCGGCGCTTGATACCTTCGATGCCATCGCTGAAATTACCTCGTGCCAAAGCCCAAGCGAAACCCGCGATCAAACCGAAGTCACTAATTTTGACAGCACCGCGAAAGAGTTCATCGCGAACCTGAAAGATGGCGGCGAAGCACAGTTCGACATGAATTTTGTGCCCGGCGATACCGGCCAAACCTCGGTGCGTTCGGCGTTTGATAGTGGCCAGCTTCGCAATTTTCGCATTGTATTTACCGATGCGGCGGCTACCACGCTGGATTTCAAGGCGCTGGTTCTGGCCAAGCCCGTGGCCTCTGGCGGCATTGGCGATGCGCTGTCGTCCAGCATGACGGTGAAGGTCACCGGTTCTGTCACCTGGTCCTGATCCATGGCATTGCTGAGCAAAAAAGACATTCTGACGGCGGATGATTTACCGTTTGAAGATGTGAAGGTTCCTGAATGGGGCGGCACGGTGCGTGTGCGCACCATGACCGGCACCGAGCGTGATGCGTTCGAGGGCGAGACCTACACGGGCAAAGGGGCAAACACGGTGAACATGCGGGCCAGAATATGCGCCCGCTGCATCATTGGCGATGATGGCCAACGCCTGTTTGAAGATCGCGACATGGCCGAGCTGGGTGCAAAATCAGCCGCCTCGCTGGATCGTGTATTTGCGGTTGCGCAGCGTTTGAACGGGTTTTCCGATGCCGATGTTGAGGTGCTGGAAAAAAACTGATCCGGCGGCCAGTGCGGCGCTTTGCCTTTCGTCTGGCCGCCCTTTTTGGCTGCACTGTCCGTGAACTTCTGGCCCGCATCGACGCGCGCGAGCTGGCCGAATGGCAGGCATATTTCCGGCTGGAACCGTTTGGCGAAGAACGGGCCGATTGGCGGCAGGCGCAGACCACGGCCATGCTGGCCAATGTGAATTTGGCAAAAAACGCCAAACCGATTGATCCATCTTTGTTCATATTTGGCCATGAACCACCAAAACAAGAAACCAGCCTGGCGGATCAAATTCGTGCCGTTTTTGGCGATAAGAAAAAGACAGATAGCGCCTTCAAGTAGCGGGCACCAGCACCGCGACAGGGCAAAATAAGGATATTTGAAATGGCGACGATTGGTTCCCTGGTGGTGGATTTCAAATCCAATACCGGCAAATTTAACACCGGGGTGAAGGCCGCCAACAATAATATGCGAAGCTTCGAACGACAATCCCGCCGCACTGGCCGGGTTGCCGCCAAAGCGTTCAAAACCGCCAGCAAACGCATGGCAGGTCTGGCTAAATCCATTACCCCGATGGGCGGCTTGCTGGCAGGCGGTGTGGTGGCCGGGTTTATTGCCGCCACCAAGGCGGCGCTGGATTCTGCTGACGCGATTGCCAAAACCGCCGATGCGGCGGGGCTTTCCACTGATGCCCTGCAAGGTCTGCGCTTTCAGGCCAGCCAGACCGGGGTCGGCACCGAGGCGCTGGACAAGGCGATGACAAAATTTATCAAGACGGTGGGCGAGACCAAGGCTGGCACCGGCACGCTGATCACGATTTTGAAAAAACAGGATAATGCCCTGTTGCAAAATATCCTGCGTACCAAAGATCAGGGTGAGGCCCTGCGTCTGGTCGCCGATGCCATCAAAAATGAAAGCGATGAATCCCGTGCGGCCGCGCTGGCCAATGCCGCCTTTGGCAGGCAGGGCGCGCGGCTGGTCAAAACCTTCAAGTCCGGTGCCATCGGCATTGATGAATTTTTGAAGCGGGCGAAAGAGGCTAATCTGGTGATCGGTGAGGGCATGTTGCGCGCGGCTGAAACGGCCAATGACCGCCTTGATCAGCTTGGCCGAACCATCAAGAAATCCTTGACGGTGGCGCTGGTTAATCTGGCACCGCAGATTAAAGACGTCGCCGATCAATTGATCAAAAATATGCCGCGGATTATCGAGCTGATCCGCCGCGCCGCCGAGGTTATCGGCCTGATCGACAAAACGCCGGTGCGGATTGCTGATCTGGCGGTGAAAAAAATTGAAAAACGCATCGCCAGCCAGTTATCGTCCATTGAAAAACTGCGCAACCAAAAAGATTTTGGGCCTGGACAACAGGGGGTCATTAACGCGCGTCAGAAGACAATAGAGCGTTTGAAACAAGAGCTGGAGTTAAAAAAACAAATCCTCGCCGTCCAGCAAGCACTTGCCCCCAAACAGTTTACCGATGCGGCCGCCGCCATCCGGCAAATGGACCCGGCGATCACACAATCCGGCCCATCAAAGGCCGCGCTTTCCAGCTTCAAAAGTTTTCTGGATACCCAGGCTGCGTTTTCAAAATCCATCGCGGACTATTTGCGGCCGCAACTGGAACAGGCGCGCGCCATGTTCGAGGCGCTGCGCACCCCGTCGGAGACCTACCGGATCGAGCTGGAACGCATTGCGGCGCTGCAATCTGGTGGGTTTTTCGCCGATGCTGGCGGCGCGCAAACGGCGGCCCGCGCCCGCATTCAGGCTTTGCTGGATATGGCCTCGGCCACCGGTGATGTGGTCACCGCCATGCGCGAACTGCGCGCCTTGCAGGGGCTGGACCCCAAACAGTTTACCGATGCGGCCGCCGCCATCCGGCAAATGGACCCGGCGATTATGAAGGTGGCACAGCGCAATGACCAGATTGCCAGCAGTCTGGCCAATGCAGTGGGCAGCGCGCGATCACTGGGCGATGCGTTTCGCAATGTCGGCTCGGTGATCGGCCAAATTGTCCGCCAACTTCTGATTGTTGAGCCGCTGACCCGTGCCATTCGCGGTGTCCTGAATGGCGGTGGTGGTGGCCTGTTTGGAAAAATATTGGGCGGCGCAAAACTGGCCACCAAGGTGGCCGGCGCGCGGGCCGCTGGCGGGCCGGTTGGCGCTGGAAAAACCTATCTGGTCGGCGAAAAGGGACCGGAATTATTCACCTCACAATCGGCGGGAATGATCATCGCCAATGACCGCTTGAGAAAATCAGGTGGCGGGCGCGGGGTCGTCAATATCAATGTGGATGCCTCCGGCGCGGTCAGCGTCGATGAAGTTGACCGGCGGGTTCGCCAGGCCATTGAAACCGCCGCGCCGGAAATCATCAAGGTGGCCGAGGTGCGTTCATTTGATCGCGCGCGGGCGGTCGGGCGCAGCCGATGAGCGTGTTTAGCCTTCCTGCATCACCGGCACCACGCGCGGCAAAGTTTCGCTGGGTAACCAACCGGGCCAAACATATTTCGCCAATGACCGGCAAGCCGCAAACGGTGGACCGCAACGGCGGGCGCTGGGAGGTGGATGTGACCTTGCCGCCGCTAACCATTGCGCAAATCCGGCCATGGTTTGCCGCGCTGGTTCGGGCGCAGATCGATCCGGTTTATTTCTCGCCGCCATACACATCGGCCATGCTGGCCGGGGGCAATCCCGGCGCGCCGGTGGTTAATGGCGCATCCCAGACCGGCACCAGCCTGATCACCGATGGATGGTCTGCTGGGTATTCAGTCTCTGACGGTGATTTTATCTCGTTTAATAATGGCTCGTTTGATGAGTTGCATTTTATCAAATATGGCAATGGCCTTGCCGCTGACGGGCTGGGCAATGCGACCCTGATATTGCACCCGGCGATTTTGATCAGCCCGCCCGACAATACGGTCATTCGGGTGGCCAGCCCGCGCGGTCAATTCAAGGTCATGGAGGATTCCGTCCCGTTTGACGCGCGTCTGGCCGCGCAACACGGCTTTGCCTTCAAACTTTACGGGGTCGCGCAATGAGCAATTACTCATCGGCTCAACTGGCGGCCGCCAATTTGGTGGTGGTGGCGCTGGTGCGCATTGATTTTGATGGGTACACCCTGCGCGCCTGGACCGGCACGGGCAATCTGGTGACCTTGGACCAGACGTTTTCCGGGCTTGGCGAATTTGGCACTGTCAGTGCAATCGAAGAAAGCATGAACGGTGCCAGCCCGCGCGTGAAGTTGTCGCTTTCCGGGATTGATCTGGTGCTGCGCGATCAGGCGGACGATTACGTGGCGCAAGGCTCTCCGGTATTTATTTATTCGGCGCTGATGGATAATGATGCCGGGGCGCTGCTTGCCGATCCTGATCTGGTGTTTTCCGGGTATGTGGATCAACCAAAACTCGTATTCAGCGCCACCATGGCCATTGAACCTGCCTGCATGGGTGCGCTGGAATGGGCCAAGCGCCAGACCCCGGCCAAGCGCAATTCTGCCTACCACCAGGCGGCGCACCCGACCGATGATTTTTACAAATATGTCGATGACAATTCGCTGAATTTTCCATGGGGCAATAAAAAAGCCGCCAACCCGCGAAATGCCGGTGGTTTCACCGGCAATGGCAATGGCGACAGCGGCGATGATGGCGGCGGGCCTGGCACCGGCCCCGGTTTTGGGGGGTTTTGATGCACCGCATTATTGCCTGCGAAACCGTTTTGGCAGAATTTCAGGACAAGCCGTTCGCATGGGGCGATGCCGACTGCATGGCGTTTGTCTGTGCGTATTTACGGGCCGCCGGGTGCCATCCAAAACGTATCCGCCATGGCCGATGGAAAACTGAACGTGGGGCCGTGCGCGGCCTGATCAAGATGGGCTATACCAGCCTTGAGGCTTTGCTGGATGCGCATTTCGAGCGTGTGGCCGTCATTTGCGCCCGTGATGGTGATCTTGCCTTGATGAAGGCCGAGGGGGATTGGGGGGGTGCCGCCGGGCTGGTGGCTGGCCGCCGGGTCCATGCACCGGGGCCTGATGGCCTTAAATCCCTGTCAATGACAGATGTTTTCGCCGTGTGGAGGCCGCAATGCCCCAGGTCGTAGCATTTCTGGCGCTGCCTGGCGCGCTGACCATTTTCGGGGTTTCGGTGGGATCGATATTCACGGCAGTGGCGATTGGCGGCAGCGTTTTATCACTTGCCAAAAAACCCGGTAAAATCGGAGATCGCGGCCGGGCGCTTGAACTGTCCACCGATCCGAATGCGCCATACACGGTCACGTATGGCCGCACGGCGGAGGCCGGATCGATGGTGTTTCAGGATGTCACCAACCAAAATCAGGACCTGTCATTCATCATCGCCCTGTCCAATGGCGGGCCGATTGATGGTATCGAAGAAATTCGTCTTGATGACAAACCGGTCACGGTGGATTGGGCCACGGGCAACGTCACCGGTAAATATGCCGGTTACATGCGCTTTGAAAAGCGCCTTGGCAATAATACCGAGGCAGCCTACGGCCTGTCGCAGATTTCCAGCTTCTGGAGCACCACGGCGCGCGGCGATAATGTGGCATCGCTCTGGTGGGCGCTGGGCTGGAAAGACGACCTGTGGGATACGGGCATTCCTTCGTTGCTGCTGGTTTTGCGCGGGGTCAAAATGTATGACCCCAGAAAAGATACAACGGCGGGCGGCGCGGGAACGCACCGGATCAGTGATCCTTCCACCTGGGAATGGTCGCAAAACCCGGCGCTGTGCGCACTGCATTATTTGATCGGGGTGACAGAAAACGGCAAGCGCACTTTTGGCCTGCACCTGCCAACGGCGGCGCTGGACCTGCCTGCCTTTGCGGTGGCGGCGGATCGCTGCGACGAACTGGTGACCGGCAAGCCGCGATTTACCTGCGGCGGACAGGTCACGTCAACCGATAACCCGGAGGCGGTGCTGGATGCGTTTGGCGCGGTCATGGGCGGCGCGGTGTTCCAGTCCGGCGGACTTTATACCTGCATTGCCGGTGGGCCACAAACGTCCACCATCACCCTGACCGATGATGATCTGGCGGGTCCTCTGGAAGTCACCAGCGCCCCGCCATGGCGCGATGTTTCCAACACCGTGACGGTGAATTTCACCGACCCGGACCGGGACTGGCGCGAAAACACCACCGCGCCGATCACCGATGCCGCGTTTGTGGCCGAGGATGACGGCCGCGAATTGTCTGACGATGTAAATCTGTTGCTGTGCAATGATGCCGATGCGGGGCACCGGCTGGGGCGCCTGTGGTTATCCAATAATCGCGAAGCGCGCACCTATACCGCCAGATGGAAGGCCATCGCCTGGGCATTAAAAACCGGCATGGTGTGCAATATTGCCTCGGCGGCGTTTGGCATCACCGAAAAAGTAATGGTGACCGATTACACCCGCAATCCCGATGGCAGTGTTGATCTGGTGCTGCGCACCGAGACCGATGCCAAATATTCGGCGTCTGACAATTTCACCCAGGCCATGCCACAGCATGTGAAGGTTGACCGGTATGATCCGGATGTGGTGGATGTGCCCTCGGTGACCGACTGGACGCTGGCGGCGCAGTATGATGCCGATCCGGCGCAGACCGGTATCAAAATCACTGGCCAGACGCCCAGCACGATTAACCGCATTTTGCGGGTTGAAATTTCCACCGATGACGAGCTGACCTGGCTGCCGGTCTCTGACGAGCCGCTGGACAGCGAGATCGACATGGTGGTGCGTATTGCCGAAGCGGGCAAAGTGGTCAAAATCGCGCTTTCCTATTTCAACAGCTTTGGCAATCTGTCTGATCGGTTTGTCACCGAACTGACCACGGTGGTGCTGCCTGCGCCAAGCGGTCTGGCAGCAATTCCTGCGCGAATACAAGGTGCATCCGGGCGGGATTTCGGCCTTGATGTGACCACCAACGCGCCCGCAGACTGGCGGACAGAAACGCTCGAAGTGCAGGTTCAGGTGACTGGATCGGGATTGTGGGACAAACCGGGCGGCAAGGCAGAGGCCGCCGCCGCGCGACTTTTGACCCCAAAAATCGGGAACAGCTTATCGCTTGAAGTGCGGGCCAGATATTTACAGGACAATGGAGTGTCCAGTGACTGGTTGCAGATGGCCGGCACGGTTTCCCTGCCCGCATTTGAAAATGACGGAATCCAGTCATTCGTGCAAGATGCTGAGCCAACGGGTTCAATCGTAACAGGAAGTTTCTGGTTTGACAAAAACAATGGCCTATTGCTCCATCGTTTTGATGGCACGAACTGGCTGGTTGTTGCCGATGCTCGCATTCAGCAGGCAATTGATGATGCGGCTGCCAGCCTGGCGGCGGTTGATGGTGAAATAATTGTTTTCACTGAACCATTTAATCCCGGACCGACTACCCAACAGCTAGGTGATTATTTACTGGACACAAGCCAGCCCGAACCATTTCCTGCATATAAATGGAATGGCACTATTTGGGTAAGCGCAGAAAATGATGCGTTAATCGGGGTATTGCGCGATGCTGCCACCGCGCAGGCAACGGCGGATGGCAAAGTCAAGACATTTTATCAAAATACTGAGCCAGCGGGGTCATCCATTGGCGATCTGTGGATCAACACCACTGCTGGAAAGAACATTCTGAACCGATATGATGGCACAAACTATGTTCAGTTTTTCGACCCGGACGACAAGCTGGACACGGTGCCTGCGGTGCTGGCCGCGCCGGTCGCGGCGCAATTGAGCGCGCAGCCGATTATCCAGCGCGATGGCGCGGGGCTGGATAAAAACGGCGTTCAAATACAGGGCAACCAGACCGCGATTATCAACCGGATCAGTTATGCGCCGCCTGCGACAACCGAGGTTCATGCCTTGGCGCTGGAACTGGAGGTGACGCTGGCCGACAGTTCGACGATCAGTTATTTTTCCTCCGCCAATGCGCCGTCCATTCGCGCGGATGTGGATGTGACCAGCCAGACCAGTTCGGCACTATCCAGCGCCAGGTCACGGTTTGTCGGGGCCGGGATCAACTCCGCCTGGGTGAACATCACCATAAACCCGCTTTCGGGCATCACATCGCTGAGCAACGGAACGGCGCTGGATGGATCGGGCAATGTCAGCGTTGATGGGGCCGTTGCGGGCAATGTTTTGATCCGCCAGGATGGCGGTGCGAATCCGGACTGGTGGCTGGCCGGTAAATACGATTATGCAAATTTGAACAATAGACCGACAACTCTTTCTGGCCACGGCATAACTGATGCCGATACGTCCACACAGGTTGATGCGAAAGTGGCGGCGCTGGTTGATAGCAGCCCGGCGGCGCTGGACACTCTGAACGAGCTGGCCGCAGCGCTGGGTGATGATCCGAATTTCGCCACAACGGTAACGAACTCACTGGCTGACAAGGTGGACGCCACAGGCGGTGTTTTTACGAAATTCTTTAGATGGAAAAAATATGCCAATTTGGCGGCAGTCCCGGCCACCCTGTCTGGCGATGATGGCTCGACGTGCATTGTAGGTGGTGTGCCTGCATATTATGACGATGCCAGTGGAAACTGGTTGCGTTTCAGCGATGATACGGCTGTTACCTGATGGCCCGCGATACCGGTGCGGTGTGCCGTGCGCACAGCGTCAGGGTGATATATTTTGCCGCCGCGATAAAAAAAGGAAAAAGCAGATGAAAACGAACCTTGCCTCCACCGCCGCGCTGGCGGTTTTTTTATGTCTGGCCGCCCCGGCGCAGGCGCAGAATAAACATCCGTTTCCGGACCGATCACGCCCGCCAGAGCGGCAAATCATCGGCCCGATCATTCCAGAGTTTGATCCGCTGATCGGCATTCCGCCGTGTCTGGTGGATGAAAAACAGCCCTGCGAGGTGCTGATTGGCACCCCCGCGCAGGCCAGCCTGCCCACCGTTTCCAAATCAACCCGCAAAAAAGGAGGCTATCATGCCCGCAACAGATAAATTTGAACTCAACACACCCGGCCTGACCAGCCCGGCCAGTATCGGCTTTGCCATCACCCCTGACGATGCGACCGATCTGGCGCTGGTTACGCGCGCCATTCATGTTGGCGGCGGCGGCGATATTGCCGTTGTATTTCGTGAAGGTGATGGTGCCGGTGGATTTGCGGCGGTGACGTTAAAAGCCGTCCCGTCCGGGTCCATGTTGCCGATCCGGGTTAAACAAGTCATGGCCACCGGCACCACCGCCACCGACATCGTGGGAGTGGTGTAATGATTGGTCTGGGCCTGGGCGTTACCCGCGCCGCCAATGCCGGGTCATGGTGGTTGCCGGGCGCGGCCATGCAGGCGGATTTTTATCGCTATCGGGCGATGTTGCTGGGCGCGACCGTCAGCCCGAAACAACTCATCACAACCACCCACGCTACCACAGGATATGCCGAGCGATCCGATGACACGTTTCAGCTATTCCAGCCCAACGAACCCAGGATTACCGACAAAGGCTTGCTGTTTGAAAACGCAGCCACCAACCTAATGCCAAAATCCAACACGTTTGATCAGTGGACCGCCGTAAATATGACCGTCACGGCCAACGCTGTTCTCGGCCCGTTCGGTGAAATGGATGCAGACACGCTAACGTCTGCCGCTTCGGGTGCACCGCTACAGCTATATAACTCGGCGGCGGTGAGCAGCAGCACCGCATATACATACTCTGTATTTGTCAAAGCAGGAACGGCGACAACGGCCGAGATCAGGGAAACAACGCTTGGTTCTGCCGTCTTTGACCTTGCCGCCGGAACCGTCACGTCTGGCACTGGTGAAATCAAAGTCTATGCGAATGGCTGGTATCGGCTTTCCGTCGAATACACCACGGGCGCATCGCAGACGACATGGACGGGAAAGGTTTTATTCACCGCCGGAGATTGGAGCAAGACACTGCACGTTGCCGCCGCACAATTGGAAGCGGGAACACGGGCGACATCATACATCCCGACCACCACCACAGCCGCAACCCGCGCCGCCGATGATATTAAGATGGTGCCAAGCGGCTCCCTGCCATTTCCCGGATTTAACGTGAGCGAGGGCACGATGCTGGTCGATTGGTATGTAGAGGAAATAGGAGGGATACAAACGGCCTTCTCGCTGAATGACGGCACCGCATTGGAGTTCATCAATGCCGGTGCGAAGGTCGGGGGCAGTGTGGATGCAGATGTTGAAATGTGGGCGAGGAATGCTTCTGGAACGCAGGCGTTTCTTACCCATATAGGAGGGTATGTCGCAGGCCAGCGATGCCGTCAGGCTGTGGCATGGAAGGCCAATGATTTTGTCTCATCACTAAACGGCGGTGCGCCACTGACCGACACCACAGCAGCGTTGCCGACACTGACCACATTGCAGCTTGGTGCCGCTGGCGCATCAATCGTGTCCTCATTCACCTCGATAAACAGCTATATGCGGTCGATTGCGTATTTTCCAACCCGAATGTCAAATGCCGATTTACAAGCCCTGAAATTCGCCGAATGAGGAGCGCGCCAATACTGGCCGAGGCCACCTACGACAATACTGACCCGGCCAACCCGGTTGAGGTTACGCCGCAAGTCACCAGCCCGAACTTCTGGTTGCTCGCTTCGGTGCCAGAGCAAGACGACACCCTCCACACCCTGCCGGGTTGGGTGCATACAACGGACAGGCAAATAGCCATTAACAATGCTGGTTTGCCGCCAGAGCAACAGTTTTATTTTATCATGGATACCAAACTGACGCCGGATGAAATGAACGCGGTGGTGCGGCTATCCCCGGTGCCCGCCGGTTCCAACTATCCGTTCGCGGGGTCAGCATGATGATGGGCCGTATTGCCTTGACCAGCGCCGCCATGATCTTGCTGGCAGCTTGTGGCGACAGCATCATTCAGGCACCACCAGAGCGCTTCCAGATCGCCACCAGTGTCGCTATCACCTTCGATACCGAGGCGAAGATCAGCGCCAAGTGCGCCGGGCTGGTGGCCGAGCAATTTGGCTCCAGTGTGGCCTGTGCGGATGTGGGAGCGGGCATCATCACCATGCCCAACCCGTGCATTTTCAATGGCGACTTTTACGCCGGGCTTCTCTGCCACGAACTCGGCCATCACAACAAATGGCCCGCCAATCATCCGGGATAACCCCCCACCCGCCGCCGAAAGGCGGTTTTTTTATGTCCAAATTTAATTACGGAGCTGGAATAATATGATGCCCGAAAAAGAAATCTCCGAAGCCGGGGTGACGCTCGGCTGGTCGGTTTTAACGGCGATTGTTGGCGCTGTCGGCGGGGCACTGGCCACGGCCTATCGGTCGGGGCGGCAGGGTCAGGCGGTTTTGAGTGAAATCAAAAGCCTTCGGGAGGACGTGCAGGAGGTCAAGGCGGATTTGAAAAGCGGCATGGAAACCCTGCACACGCGATCAAACACGAATGCAAAAGATATCGCGCGAATAAAAGGACAAATGAAATGAAAGAGTTTTTCCGCCGCACATTTATCGAAATTGTGAATCGAGACTGGAAACGGATCACCCTGCAAAGTTATACCGCCTGGGCGTTTTATGCACTGATCGCGGTGACGATGGCCCCTGATATTTTGTATGCGGGTTTTGAAATCGACACCAACCCGCTGGTCTGGGGGTGGTTGCAATTGCTGATCGCCATTTTCGGCGTGGTTGGCAGACTTATCATTCAGGATCACAAAACCCGTATCGTGCGCCGATTGTGCATCGCGGCGATTGTTGTTACGGCGCTGGCACTGGCATTACCCGTCCTGGCGGCGGCACCTGATGATCGCGATAGTGTGGCCTTCACGCTCATATCAAAATGGGAAGGCAAAAAAAACCACAGCTATCAGGACATGGTGGGCGTCTGGACGATTTGTTACGGCCACACGGCAACGGCTGGTCCCGGCCAATGGCGATCTGACGATGATTGCCGCGATTTGCTGATTGAGGAGATTGCGCTGTATCGCGATGCCCTGCACCGGTATTTTAGCGAAAAAACCAAGCGGTCACGTTTAACCGTGCGCCGCGATGCAGCCTATACCTCGCTGGCCTATAATGTGGGGGCGCGCGCCGCCGGAAAATCCACCGCCACCCGGCGGCTTAATCGCGGAGACATTGCCGGGGGGTGTCGTGCTATCGGATGGTGGAATAAATCTGGAGGCAGAACAGTTCGGGGATTGGTTTTGCGGCGATCCGAAGAATATGAATATTGCATGGCGGGGGTGCCCGCATGGTAAACTCGCTCATTTTCAAACTGGTTGGCGGCTTGCTGATCGCGGCGGGCGTTGGTGGGTATATCCTGATCCTGCAAGCCAATTTGAAGGCCAGCAAATCGGCACTGGTGATGAACCAGGCGGCGCTGTCCATCGCGCAAACCAACAACCGCGATCTGGTCGCTACCATGGAAAAAGAGCGCCAGGCGTCCGCTGAACGCGAAGCGGCCAGTAAACGGGCCACGGCTACCTACAAGGCTCGGATCGCCGCCGCCGAAGCGCAGCAAACCGTGCTGACCCGCACCATCACCGTTGAAAGGGAAAAAGATGCGACACTTGATGCCGTACTTGCTTTTGTCATGCCTGATGACATCGTGCGCCAGCTCGCCCACTAAACCGCCAGAACAGCTCATCATCACCAAAACAGTGAAGGTGCTGCCCCCGGAACAATACACCGCGCCGTGCACCTCCCAGCCTTCTGACAAGACCGTGGCCGGGGAATTAAAACGCCTTGACAAGCTGGTCCGCTGCGAACGCGCCGACAAGGCGGCGCTCCGCGCCTGGGCGACAGATGATGAGGGTGATCCGCTGTGAGTGCCATTAGAATGAAATACTGCCCGGAAAAAGAAGATTCGGGCGATAAGTTATTACCCGGTGAGTTTTTCACCTGGGGAAAAGGACCAGATGGTCAACCCAAGTGGTTCCTGTTTGCCGCGCCAGACGGAACAAATATCTGCGTGGCGATCAATGGTCAGAAAATGGGCAATGGCGAGGTTGGCTGGCAATTCAATAATGACAATGAAGCGCCGACGCTCTCGCCCTCAATCTGGTGCCATGCACCAACCGACTGGCACGGCTGGATCACAAACGGCCAGATGACAACGTGTTGATCATTTTGTTGCCATCAACAAAATGATCAAATTCCTTCAAAAATAGTGATATATTTGTCCAACTCTTTCAAGGTTGGACAAAGCCACATCATAAGCATCTGTATTTATTGCACAAATAAAGACAATGGCGGAGAGACAGGGACGTCAGTAATTTAATGAAAACATGCTCATACGCTGTCCAACCACCCTTTCGGGCGGCTAGGATTTTCAAGGGGTTGCGAGGTTTGATGTCCAACCTATCCGTCTGATTTGGTCATG
>JAJFFX010000014.1 GCA_021776455.1 Hyphococcus sp.
CTGCCAGCTCGCCGGCCGTTCCCGGAGGCTTCGCACCGGCCGGTTACCCAGCCCGCACGCCCCGGTTAGAAATGGTCCAGAAGGCTGGACCAGAGACCTTTCGGCCTCACTCAACAGATGCGACTTACAGGTCGCACCGTGAATGGCGTATTCCTCTGCCCCCTCTTCCGGCGAAGCTTGAAGCATGTCGGCAATGGCTTGCCGGATCGCGTCAACGTCCTGCCGGGCGTCAATCCAGGCGCCATGTAGAAAACCGTTGTTATAGGCCGCGAGACACGCGACGTAGATTCTGATTTCTCCTTCTTGGTTTTGCACCTTAAGGCCCCTTTCTTTGGGATGGGGCTTTACAGCCGTGTTGAGATAGCACAAATGGCTAAATCAAAGGAGATTTGCGATGTCTGGGATGATAGTGGTGATTCTTGTCTCGCCTTGCCAGTGGCTCGTGACGTGCGGACAAGCAAACCACTTCCAGTTTCAACCTGCCGCAAACGACCTGGCCCGACGCGCAATCTGATAAGACCTGCGCGCAGGGCCGGAGAGTCCATAAGTTAGAAAACGGATGTTGGGCAGATACGAAATTTCTTTTGGGTTTATTTAATGGGACGGTATTTTCCGCTTTTTGGTACCCTCTTGGTACCCTCACGGCGGTACGCGAAACTCGCGACCGAACCATCTTTGTAAGTTGTTGTTTTTGCTGGGGAAGTGGCGCGAGTGACGGGACTCGAACCCGCGACCTCCGGCGTGACAGGCCGGCGCTCTAACCAACTGAGCTACACCCGCAAAGCAGCGGCGTCTCGCCGTTTGCGAGCGCGCGGTGTATGATAGCGGGCAGCGCCCGTCAAGCCAATCCGGGCGCTATCGATACGATTCGAAGCCCAAAATTACCGCCAGCGCCACGAGGAACTCGCGGCCGGACACCGCTGCGGCCCAATTTACCAAAATTAGCCTGGTTTTACCCAGAAAATGCTGGCTCTCCGGCAGTATTTCGCGCCCTGGGATTGAACCCACTCACACAAAGGTCTTTGATGGGCAAGACCTTATAGATTCAAACGCGAGGACGATCCGCTCGCCGTCTGAGGCGATGAGATCATCACACCTGGGTCAGCGGCGCCCTCGCCCAATGGAGTTGGGCCATGACAGCAAAACAGGGTTTGATACGCTGCGCGGTGCTGGTTGGGCCGCAAGGCGGCGGTAAGACGACACTGACACGGGCGCTAATTGAACGCACCGGCGCCAAGGCGCCGGTGTTTGATTATTCAGACCAAGCAAAATCGTTCGCCATGACGACCGAACCGAATCTCACGCGCTGTGACTATCTTGAGGACATTTGGAATTTTGTCGATTGCCCAGGCTCAAATGAATTAATCCAGGCGACCGAAGACGCTATGCGCGCCGCCGACATTGTCGTTATTGTCGCAGAACCAAATCCGGAGCGCATCGCCAGCCTCGGCTCATACTTTAAATTTCTCGATGATCACGACATCCCGCATATGCTTTTTGTAAACCGCCTCGACGAGGTTCAGGTGCGGGTGCGCGATCTGCTACAATCGCTGCAGGCCTATTCGGAGCGACCGTTGGTGTTGCGCCAGGCGCCTATCCGCGACGGTGACGCAATCGTTGGCGCAGTTGACCTGGTCAGCGAACGCGCATGGAGATATCGCGAAGGCAAGCAATCGGAACTGATTGAAATTCCCGCATCGGTTAGAGATCGCGAGGCGGAGGCGCGCGAGACGATGCTCGACACGGTCGCCGATTTCGATGATGCGCTAATGGAGCAAATCCTCGAAGATAAGGTTCCGGCCAGCGACGAAATCTATGACTTGATGGCGCAGGAACTGCGCGAGGATGTCGTTGTCCCGGTGCTGCTCGGGTCTGCCGCCCACGGTAATGGCGTCACCCGGCTGCTAAAACTTTTGCGCCATGAGGCGCCCGAGGTCAGCGTCGCCGCGGCGCGCCTTGGCTTTGACAAGGGCGGCAAAACGGTCGCTTCGGTCATGCGCACCATGCATGTCCCCCATACCGGCAAGCTTTCCGTGATGCGGATATGGAAAGGAACACTTAATAATGGCGACACGCTCGGCGGCGGGCGCATCACCGGGCTGCTGACACTGAATGGCGCTACCCGCGACAAGCAGGTGGAGGCGCATGCGGGAGATCTCGTCTGCGCGCCGCGAACGGATGAGCTGGCGACCGGCGATGTGGTCATCGATGGACAAATTCATAAACAGGACTTCGCGGGCTCCGGGCATGCCCCGGTATATTCGCTAGCGATCCGTGCAAAGAACGCCCGGGATGATGTAAAACTATCATCGGCGTTGGCGAAGCTTCGTGAGGAAGACGCATCGCTCCTTGCCGAGCGTCGCCCCGACACGGGCGAGTTATTACTACGCGGCCAGGGCGATGTGCATCTTCGGCTTGTGGCTGCGAAATTGAAAAATCAATACAATATTGAAATTGAGACCTCTGAGCCGACCCCCGCCTATCGCGAGACCATCCGCGGCGCCGGCGATCATCATGCGCGTCACAAAAAACAAAGTGGCGGCCATGGTCAGTTTGCAGACATTAATATCAAGATAAAACCGTTGCCGCGCGGCGCCGGTTTTGAGTTTGACGAAACAATTCATGGCGGCACTGTACCCAAGCAATTCATCCCAGCGGTGGAAACCGGCGTCAAAGGCGGTCTCGCACGCGGGCCTTTAGGGTTCCCTGTTGTTGATTTGGCAGTGACGCTTTGTGATGGCCAACACCACGCGGTCGATAGCAATGAGATGTCGTTCAAGCTTGCCGGCCAGCAAGCCATGCGCGAGGCCCTGCCCGCTTGCGATCCGGTCCTCCTGGAGCCGATTTACGAAACCCGCATCCACACGCCGAGCGATCACACCAACAAAGTCCACGGCGTCATCTCCAGCCGCCGCGGACAGATTTTGGGGTTCGACGCGCGCGACGGATGGCCCGGCTGGGACACAGTCACCGCGATGATGCCGGAAACCGGCCTTCAGGGCCTGATTATTGAGCTGCGTTCCTTAAGCCAGGGCGCAGCAACCTATGAGGCGTCATTTGATCATTACCAAGAATTATTTGGTCATGACGCCGACAAGGTGGTCGCCGAGCGCAAGGCATCAGATAACGCGCATTAATACTGGCAGCCGCTCACCGTGTCACACAGTATCCGGCCCAACCCTTATCACCGCCTTGCCCATGTTCTCTCCGCTGAACAGGCCGATGAAAGCGTCCGGCGCTTTTCCCAGGCCTTCATATTTGGTTTCCTGAAACTTGATTTTTCCGGAGGTGAGCAGTGGGGCGACTTCCATCGCGAACTCCATCGCCTTGTCGATATATTCCGAAACGATAAACCCGCGCGCCATAACGCCGCGGCCAATCATATTGACAAGATTGGGCGGACCCGCCTCAAGCTCAGTATTGTTGTAAACCGAAATCATCCCGCATAGCGCCATCCGTCCGCCAAACCCAATACAATTGAGCGCGGCTTCGAGGTGCATGCCGCCGACATTTTCAAAATAACAGTCAACGCCCTTTGGCGCCGCTTGCGCGAGCGCCTTGGTCAGCTCCCCAGCGTTTTTGTAGTCCTTATAATTCAGCGCCACATCGACGCCGGCTTCATTTTCCAGCCACGCACATTTTTCCGGCGAGCCTGCAGAGGCGATGACCCGGCATCCTTTTGCTTTTCCGAGTTGGCAAACTACTGAACCGACCGCGCCAGCGGCGCCGGAAACAAACACCGTCTCACCTTCCTTAGGCTCAAGGATTTGCGTGACGCCAGCCCAGGCGGTCAGGCCCGGCATCCCCAAAACGCCAAGATAGGCCGAAAGCGGCGCCATATTCGGGTCGACCTTCTGGGTGCGCTCACCTTTGGAAATATAGTGCGTTTTCCAGCCGCCAAGGAAATCGACGACATAGTCGCCCGGCTCATAGCCTTGAATATTCGATTCTAATACCTGGCTGACCACGCCACCCTCTAACGGCGCATCAAGCGAAAATGGCGGGATATAGCTTTTGACCTCCGGCCGCATGCGTCCGCGCATATAAGGGTCAACCGACATCCACACGCTGCGGCACAGCATTTCGCCATCGCCAGGCGGCGCTACATCAATGTCACGTAGCTGAAACTGTGATTGTTGCGGCAAGCCCGCCGGGTACTCTGTCAGAAAAATCGCCTTGGCTTTGGTCGTCGTCATCGCTTTTTAATCCTCATTCATCCCAGACCATCGGACGAGTAATAGGAATCGTTCGATGATCTAGATTCTTTGTTGCGCGCCGGTTGGTGCGAAAAACCGGTTCCCACTTTTTCGCCCGGCGCTCTAGGAGGACAGTAGACCATCGCCCTTTCCTCGCAAGGCCGTGATGCAGCGGCCCAATTCGGACAGACCGCCGCCTCATTCTCGCCTTGGATGCGGGCGATCTTGTGTCTTAACGAGACACGGGGCCTCGAAACCCGCATTTTAGATTTTAAAACGCGACGAGAAGGAGATGGAAATGAAATTATTGCTGATTGCCTCCAGCGCTATGTTTTTAGCCGTAGCCGGCTGTCAGTCGACCGGCGAAGGCGCGCTAACCGGCGCGGTTATCGGCGCTGCAGGCGGCGCGATCGCTGGTGAGATTTTCGCCGGCAGCCCTGGCCGTGGCGCGGCCTATGGCGCGCTTATCGGCGCAGCGCTTGGCGCTTATGAGGGTTGCTCGCGCGCCGGCACCTGTTGGGGCCGCGCCCGCGACCACGGCCATCGCCGTTATGACGGCTATTCAGGCCGGTATTATTATGTCGATCCTGAATATGGCGACACCTACTGGGAAGACGGATCATTCCGCGAATATGGCGATTAACGCCAGCGAACTCATGACTAGATAGGTGACACTCCTCGGGGGGACCGTCGCGTAAAGTCAGCCCGCCGGGTCGCTTTGATCCGCGCGGGCTGATTTCTTTTGGCCTTTGCCCATCTGGCTGAGCGCAATCAGTGTCAGCGTCGGCGCAAATCCGTCAATCTGCCCGGTCGGGTCGGCAACTTCCCAAAACGCAATGAGACCCACCCATCCCCACAGCGCAACCGCCGCCATCCCGAGCGTGACGTCGAAGGCGAGTTCAAAGCCAGGTATCCGGCCAATCGTAAAATCGAGGATATCAAGAAGGACAGCGACCGCCAGTTTTACCATCGCGATTTTCAAGACGCGTCCGCCGCGCCAAATTGCTTGCAGATAAAATCCGCTGATTGCGCAACTGAGCGATCCGCTTCCGGTATTTTACCGACAAATATCGGCCACACATGCGCAAGGCCTTTTTCGATAACCAATTGCGACATGACGCCGGCAGCGCCTAAACGCTCATGCAGCCTTACCGAATCACTATGCAATATCTCATTATCGCTTGTAAAAGTTTGAACTGGCGGCAATCCGGAAAGATCCCCATATAGAGGCGAAGCCAATGGTGCTTGCGGATTGGCGCCGCCGAGGTATGTCTTCGCGCCCTCGACAATATATATTTTTTTAAACATCACATCAGTTTTCTCATTGTAAGAAAGGGAGGCGCCGCTCGTCGCAAGGTCCGTCCAGGGAGAATATAAAACCGCGCCGGCTGGCATCGGCAATCCGTGATCGCGTGCGGCCAACATAAGCGCAAGCGCCAGTCCACCGCCGGCCGAATCGCCTGCCACAATGATACGTTGGGGCTCGCGCCCCTGATCGAGAAGCCAGCGATAGGCTTCAAGGGCATCATCAACCGCCGCCGGAAAAGGGTGCTCCGGCGCCATTCGATAGTTCAATGAAAACACATCCGCCTTGCTCGCCGCCGCCAGCGCGAAGGTGACCGCGCGGTGAGACTTGGCCGAACCAAAAACATAACCGCCGCCATGCAGGTAGAAAATGAGATTGCCGGGCTCGGCATTCTCATTGCGATACCACTCGCCTTTTACAGCGCCGTCATCACGCTTTTCGATTGTAAT
Source organism: Hyphococcus sp. (assembly GCA_021776455.1). Lineage (GTDB taxonomy): Bacteria > Pseudomonadota > Alphaproteobacteria > Caulobacterales > Parvularculaceae > Hyphococcus. Next base: position 5,952 of record JAJFFX010000014.1, read on the forward strand.
CCCGGCCGGCGGCGCCTTCGGCGCCATCCGATCCGCCCCCGCGCGCAGTTTTTTCGGGTCCATGAGATGCAACGGATAGCGCTTGAAACTCCATTTCAAATACCAGTTGAGAATGTTGGCCTTAAGGCTGGGCAAGCGCGCCTCCCGATTTGCTAAATCGACGCTATGCAAATTGAGGCGTCAAGAAAAGCACTTTTGGCGCCTATAATAGCCCTGGCATCACGCGTCCGCCTTACTGACGATAGCGCAGGCCGACGCCGAAGGTTCTTTCCTCGCCCGGGAAAAACCGTTCACTGCCGAAGGCAAAGTCCGCGCGCTCCGCATAGAGCGTGTTGGTTACGTTGCGCAAAGTGAGGAAAGCCGACAGACGCTCCGTCACCGCCGCCTCGCCACGCAGATGCAAGAGGTCGTGGCCTTCATAGGCGTGATCATTGGCGGCGTCGGTAAAATAGGACCCGACCGATACCCACTCAGCTTCAAGCCAGGCGCGCTCCGTCGGGGTCCACCGCAGCCTGGTATTGGCGATCACCCGTGGCGCCGTATCGATGTCGTCACCTTGCATAATCGATTCTGAGGCTCTGCCGGTCGGGCGGTCAAAACGGTAAGTATGCGCCGCATAGGTGAGCGCATTTTCCAGTGTCAGCCTATCATGCAGCAAGATACGGATATCCGCCTCGACGCCGGCGTGGCGGGTCTTGCCATTGGTCACGTTAAAGCCGTCAGCATCGCGGAAAAAGAAGTTGCGCTTTTCCATCCAGAAACCGGCAAGGTCGATATTGACCCGTTCACCGATACGCGCCCGCAGCCCCAACTCAACCGAATCAATCTGTTCTGGCCGCGCTTGATCGCCGGTCTGGTTGATTTGCAAGCGATAGAGGTCCGTCGTTTGCGGCGGGCGGGCGCCGCGCGCGTAGCTTATATAGGCGTTGACGTTCTCAGAAAATTCATGCCGTAGGCTGAACTTCGGACTGGCGGTTACGAACCGGTCGGTCTTGTCGTCCAGTCGCAAAAACCGGCCGACGACGCCGCTATCGGTCAGATTATCGTAGTCATAAATCGTTCCATCGACACGTAAGGCGGCGATCATATAGATCTTCGGCGCGACCAGATATTCACCTTGCACAAAACCGGACGCATTGAGCGCTCGCACTTTGTAATCATAATGGAGACCTTGGGTGAAAGAAAAAATTCTTGGGCGCCCCTGAAACTCGCTTAACGTTCCCTCAGTATATTCCGCATCGATACCGGCGATCAGCGAAAGGCGCCCGGCCTCGTGATAGACCGCGTTCTGCGCGCCAACGCTCCAATGGCTGTTATTCTCAATCGCCTTTGAGGGGAGAAAATGCTGCTGGAACTCCATCTTGTTCCAGCGCCCATAGGGCGTGACTTTTAAAACTGTGCTATCGCTGATCCGGGCTTCAATGGTGGATTGAAACCGGAGCGATTTCGCATCGCGATAGGCGTCCGGAAAATCATTCGTCCGTCGCGCCGTGCGATCAAGGAGTGTAGCCCGGCCGAAAATAAATCCGGCGGTCTCCTGTTCAAGGCTATCAAACGAGAAAATCGTATCAACACTGATGTTGTCGCCATCTACTATATGGCGCAGGGTCAGCTTTTGCTGGTCGAGCCCCGCGTCCTGGCGATAGCCGGCTTCCGAGATAGCTGACACGCCGGCGAAAAGCCGCTGCGCGCCTTTGCCGCCGGAAACCGTTCCCTTTATTTTATATCGGTCCTCAGTATCGCCTAAAACTTCCGCGGAAAGCGAGAAATCTTTACCCGGTTGAGGCGTCAACACATTGACGACGCCATGGATCGCATTGGCGCCATAGAGCGCGCCGGATGGCCCGCGGACAATTTCTACCGCACCGGCAATTTCGTGATGGGCGTCGAACAACCCATTGATATTGGCAAAACCCGGCGATCGCAGTGGCACGCCGTTTTCCAAAAACAGAAACGATGCAGCGCCGGCCCCGCCGGTTAAAACCGGCGAGCGGATTGCGGTTAAATGTTCAGCGCCGGAGCCGCGATGCAGGCTAACGCCCGGCGCACGCGCCAAAGCCTCGGCGATATGGTCGGCGCCAATGCGGATGAGATCGTCTTTACCTAACGTAGTAATGCTCTGCGCAACATCATCAATCGCCTGCGCACGCCGCTCTGCGGTGACGACGATTGTATCGTCTGCCATGGCGGTATTGCTAATCACCGCCAAGCCGCCGACAAAAACAACCAAATTCCTCACGCAGCACATCCAGTCAACTATGAAGAGAGCGCTACCGCATCAGCACGCATATTTCGAAACTTTTTGTGCAATAGCGCCGAAAATCGATTTGCCGTCCTTGTCTTTCATCTTGATCTCAACCGTGTCGCCAAATTTCATGAAGGGCGTTTTTGCCGCGCCGTCATAAATCGTTTCGATCATGCGGATTTCGGCAATGCAGGAATAGCCGTCGCCACCGTCGCTGATGGGTTTGCCGGGCCCGCCGTCCAATTTATTCGAGACCGTGCCGGAGCCAACTATTGTACCCGCCGACAGGGGCCGCGATTTTGCCGCATGAGCGATCAATTGCGGGAAGTTGAAAGTAAGGTCCGCCCCGGCATTGGCGCGCCCGAACGGGGCTCCATTATAGTTGACGATTAGCGGCAGATGCACAGCGCCATCGCGCCACGCATCGCCCAACTCTTCCGGCGTGACCGCGCAAGGCGAAAAGGCGGAGGACGGTTTTGACTGAAAGAAACCAAACCCTTTCGCGAGCTCGCCAGGAATAAGCCCGCGCAGGGAAACATCGTTCACTAGCATGATCAGGCGAATATAATCGCCCGCCGCATCGGCGCTAACGCCCATGGGTACATCGCCGGTGATGACCGCAACCTCGCCTTCCATATCGATGCCCCACTCCTCGTCGGTCGGCATCGCGATATCGTCGCGGGGTCCCAGAAACGTGTCCGAACCGCCCTGATACATTAAGGGGTCTTCATAAAAACTCTCGGGAACTTCAGCGCCGCGGGCTTTTCGGACCAGTTCAACATGGTTGAGATACGCCGAACCATCCGCCCACTGATAGCTGCGCGGCAACGGCGATACGCATTCGCGCTCATGAAACCGTTCCACTGGCGCCGATCCGACCTCCAGGCTTTGCGCCAGCTCGCGCAATCCGGGCTCGGCCGCGTCCCAATCGTCAAGCGCCGACTGCAGCGTTGGGGCGATACGCCCAGCATCGGTGTAGCGGGTCAAATCTTTTGAGACGACAACAAGTTTGCCGTCGCGGCCCTCATTGAGCGATGCGAGTTTCATGATTTTTCCTCAGTCAAGTCATTTTCCAAAACGATCCGATAGCGCGCCTTGCCGGCTTCAAGATGCTCCATCGCCGCATTAATATCGGACATTTTAAATTGCTCCGTCATCGGCGCAATATCGTGCCGGCTGCAAAATTCCAGCATTTGCGCGGTCACTGCCGGCGAGCCCACGGGCGAGGCGCTGATCTGGCTTTGCCCGCCCATGATCGACGGCACTTGCACCGGCACCGGCTCAGCGACGGCGCCGACAAAATGCAACCGCCCGCGTGGCGCAAGCGTGCGCATCAGCCGCGGCCAGTCAAGCGTGACGGCGACGGTCGCAAGCAGGAAATCAAACCGGCCTTTGGCCTCTTTCCAGGCGCTAGGGTCGCGTGAATTCAAGGTCTTGTGAGCGCCAAATTCCCTGGCTTCTTTTTCCTTGTCTGGCGAAGAGGTAAACGCCGTCACCTCACAGCCCCATTTGTTGAGGAACTGCAACGCAAGATGACCGAGCCCGCCAATGCCTATAACGCCGACCTTGTCCGTCGGTTTAACGCCAAATTGCACCAGCGGATTGAAGACGGTGATGCCGCCGCAAAACAACGGCCCGGCTTTTTTAAAATCGACATCCTCTGGCAAGGGTATTGCCCAGACCCACTGACAACGGACAATATCGGCAAAGCCGCCATGGCGGCCAATAATTGTCGCCTCGTTGCCGGGCGAAAGGTTATGATCGCCGCTGAGGCTTTGTTGCGAATTGAGGTTGCTTTTCGCGAGCCAGCCAAGGCCGACTTTCTGTCCAACCGTCAAGCCAGTAACATTGGCTCCAAGCGCGCGGACGCAGCCAACGACCTCGTGACCACCAACAAACGGATACGCCGTCCGACCCCATTCATTGGTCCACATCGACAGGTCCGAGTGACACAGCCCGCAATAATCGACATCAATGTCAATCTCGTCGGGGCAAAGTGGCCCAAGTTCATATTCGAAAGGTTTGAAGGGTTCGTTTGGGCCAGCGGCGGCGAACGCGCGAACTTTGGTCAAGTCTATGTCTCCATTTGCGATGTGGCGACTGACCCTAACGCCGCACCGCACCAGGGACAATGGCGGAGCATGGAATAACGATCCAGAGAAGCATGGGTACTAAGCGCCGCCCTACCCCTTCCATGAATTGACATAGTCCGCATCTTCAACCGCGCCGGCGCCCTCGCCGATATCGAGCGGGTCGCGAGTATCAATCATCACTGCATATTCATTCGTGCCGGGACTTTTCTGCTCCAGCATGTTTTGAAGCGCCTTGGGGTGCGGCCCGTGGGTGAAGCCGGCCGGGTGAAACGTCATCATGCCCGCGTCGATATTATCGCGGCTGAAGAAATCACCGGCATGGTAGAATAATACCTCGTCATAATCATCATTGTTGTGAAAGAACGGGACTTTCAACGCGCCTGGGTCAGTCTCGAACGGGCGCGGTGCAAATGTGCAGATGACAAAACGGTCTGACACGAACGTCGTATGCGCTGATGGCGGCACATGATAACGGTGGCTCATAAGCGGACGGATATGGCGCACATTCAGTCGCACAGGCGACAGCTCCCCATGCCAGCCGACAACATCAAGCGGATTGTATGGATATGTCGCAACAGAAATCTCGCCACGTTTTTTAATTTCAACCCGGGTCTCATCGTCATCAGCCTGATGTGCTTTAAACCGGTCGTTGATTTTCGGCGCATCCATCATCGCCGGGTCAAACACCGCATGGTTCCCGAGCATGCCTTTATCCGGCAATGTGTAATGGGTGTTGGTCGCCTCAATCATCAATGTGGCTGTCGGCGAAGTCGGCGCAAGCCGCCACATCGTTCCCCGCGGCAGGATGATATAGTCCCCTGGCTCATATACGAGATGCCCGTAATCACAGAAAAGATCGCCCTCGCCGTGATGAATAAACAACAACTGGTCGCCGTCGCCATTGCGCACCAGCGCCGACATCGGCCTATCCAGCTTCCAAAAGCGGATATCGGTCGCGCTATTGTGGAGCACAACCGGCGCGCTCCATGGGCTAGTGCTCGGCTCGCCCAGCGCGATCAGATTATAGGCGCGGGGGCGCAAGGGTCCTTCGAAAGTCACCCAGCCTGTTGGTGGGCGCCTGTGATGCATGAAGGCGGCGGGGCCGAAAAAACCTTCCTTGGAGATTTCCCGCTCATAGGTGCCCGACGGCATATCTGCGTGGGCCTGGCGCGAGGCCGCGCCTTCTATACGGGAAGCGGTGATCCATTTGCCGGCCATAAGGTCATCTCCAAGGGGAATTGAAATTAGTAACATCTGTTACCATTTTGACCGCTGTACCGCAATAGGCGGTAAACCCGGGCAAATCGGTTCTTTCCCTCGCCGCCTGTGTTTGGTAACGCCTGCGCGATTGGGTGCCCTGTTGGCTTGCACTGGAGCCCAGAGCCGACCATTTGAAGCACCCCAGACCACTGAGCGAGGATGACGTGAAGCAAACTAAATTGTTGATTTTAGGCTCCGGTCCCGCCGGGTTAACCGCCGCGATTTATGCGGCCCGCGCTGGTCTTGAGCCGGTCCTTGTCCATGGGCTACAGCCTGGCGGCCAGATGACCATCACCACTGATGTTGAGAATTATCCGGGCTTTGCCGACGTCATCCAGGGTCCGTGGCTGATGGAACAGATGCAAAAACAGGCAGAACATGTGGGTACGCAATTCATCAACGACATTATTGTTGATGTGGATCTCAGCAAACGGCCGTTCACGCTGAAAGGCGACAGCGGCGAAGAATACGTTACAGATGTGTTGGTGATCGCCACTGGCGCCCAGGCGAGATGGCTCGGCCTTCCATCAGAAGAAAAATTTCAGGGCTTCGGCGTCTCGGCTTGCGCAACTTGCGATGGGTTTTTCTATCGCGGCAAAGAGGTCATCGTCGTTGGCGGCGGCAACACCGCCGTCGAAGAAGCGCTGTATCTTGCAAGCCTCGCCAAGAAGGTAACGCTGGTACATCGCCGCGATGAATTGCGCGCCGAGAAAATTTTACAGACGCGGCTTTTCAACAAGGAAAATGCCGACATCATCTGGGACCACGGCCTCGATGAAGTTCTGGGTACGGAAAACCCGCTAGGCGTCACAGGCGCGCGGCTGAAACACGCTAAAACCGGCGAGACCAAAGAACTGGCTGTCGATGGCGTGTTCATCGCCATCGGCCACAAACCCTCAACCGAGCTGTTTGCCGGCAAACTGCCGATGAATGCGCATGGCTACCTCGATACCGCGCCAGATTCTACCGCCACCACAATTCCTGGCGTTTACGCTGCTGGCGACGTCACTGACGACACCTACCGCCAGGCGGTGACCGCCGCTGGTATGGGTTGCATGGCGGCTTTGGAAGCTGAAAAATTCCTCGCCGCAGAAGAAGTCTCGCACAGCGCTGCCGCAGAATAGTACGCCTTTGTACTCAGTTTTCTTGCATAAATTCGGGAGGAATAAATGATAAAGATATTATCTGCGGTGCTAGTACTCATGCTTGCGAGCTTGTTCGCAAGTGCCAGCCTGGCTGGTGACGAAGCCGGCGCCGGGCTTATCAAAAAGCAAAGCGCATATTCATTTGGCGACACCGTCGCTAAGCTTGAGGCGGCGCTCACCGAACGTAATATCGGCGTGATGAACAAGATTGATCACGCTGCCGGCGCGGAAACCGTCGGCCAGTCTTTGCGGCCAACAACGTTGCTGATTTTCGGCAACCCCGCAATTGGCTCCCAGCTGATGGCGGCCAGCCAGTCTATCGGACTTGATCTGCCACTGAAGGCGCTGGTTTTCGAAGATACGGACGGCAATATCTGCGTTGAATATAACGACATCAACTATATCGCCCGGCGCCATGGCGTTCCGGCGGTTCATCCGGTAGTCGCGCGCATCGCGGGCGGTCTGGAGATCGTAACCGACGCGGCGACGAAACCGGCGGAGTAACGACGAAAAGAACAACACCAGCGCACACCGGC
>JAJFFX010000015.1 GCA_021776455.1 Hyphococcus sp.
ACGCGCGGCGTGCGCCGTGGGCAGGACATGGTCCGGCCCGGCGACGTAATCGCCGACCGCTTCCGGCGTGTGCCGGCCAAGGAAGATGGCGCCGGCGTGGCGCACTTTTGCAAGCAGGGCTTCAGGATCGTCGACCGCCAGTTCCAGATGTTCCGGCGCGATACGGTCAACCAGCGCTGGTGCATAAACGAGGGATGAAACAACAATAATCGCAGAATTATTGTTCCACGCCGCTTCAGCGATCTCCTTGCGCGGGCTCGCCGCTAATTGCTCATCCACCATCGCGCTGACCTTGTCGGCAAAGCCTCCATCATCCGTAATCAGAATGCTCTGCGACGATGGGTCGTGTTCGGCCTGCGACAACAAATCCGCGGCAATCCATTCAGGGTTGTTTTTCGCATCCGCGACGACAAGAATCTCCGACGGCCCGGCGACGCTGTCGATGCCGACATAACCGAACACTTGGCGCTTGGCCTCAGCGACATAGGCGTTGCCCGGCCCGACAATAACGTCGACCGGTGCGATGGGCCCGGCGCCAAAAGCCAGCGCGGCAATCGCCTGCGCCCCTCCAATACGGTAGATTTCATCAATGCCGACGCGTTTTGCGGCGGCCAGCACCAGCGGGTTCATCTCTCCATTTGGCGCAGGTGTCGCCATGGCGAGACGCGCAACGCCGGCAACCTTCGCCGGAATGGCGTTCATCAAAACACTGGACGGATAGGCGGCGCGCCCGCCCGGCGCATAAAGTCCCGCCGCATCGACGCAGGTCCAGCGCCAACCGAGGGTGACGCCGAGATCATCGGTATAGCGCTCATCGCGCGGCATTTGCCTTTCGTGGTAGGCTCTGATGCGTGCGGCGGCGAAATCCAGCGCGGCCAAATCGTCTGCATCGCAAGCCGCCTCGGCGCGCTCAATCTCCTCGGGGCTGACCGCGATGGTGTCATCAGTCAGAGTAAATCCGTCGAACTTCCGGGTGTATGTTTTAAGAGCCGCTAGCCCGTCGGCGCGCACAGCCTTGATAACATCGCGCACGACCTCCGAGACATCGCCGCCGCCTTCGCGGTCCTCTGCGATGAAGGCGTCAAAGGCTGCTTTGAAACCCGCATCAGCCGAATTCATTCGTTTGACCATAACTCTTCACCGTCATCCCGTGCGCGGCGCAACACGCATGTGTTGCGTTGCAGACACGGGATCTTCTCACCCTTCAACAATCAGATAACGATCCCGGACCAGCATTGCATCCGGGATGACGAGAAATCTACACTTTATGCTTCGGTTTCGCCCGGGTTCGCCAGGGCTCGGATATGTCCGCCATAAAGGTGTTGATGCTTTCAACCTCGAGGCGCACTGCGCCGCCGCCTGCAAAATCCAACATAATCGCGCCGGCGCCGTCTTCACCCGGCTCAAATCGGATCGCCAACAGTTCCACCACGGCGTCCTTTGCATCATTGCGCAAATTCTGAAACTTCACCGACGCGACATCGTCAAAATGAACTCCGGCGCGCACCCGCGCGAACGGCCCGGCGCGGCGCGCGCCGACGCATTCCCAGACAAAGCGGTTGGCCACAAATGCAAATCGACGGTCATCCGGCAGATAGGCAAAATCGCCAAGCTTTGCGACCGCGTCCTGCAACACCGTAGAAATCACATCGAGATCCGCCACATCTCCCGCCATCAGCCCGAGCGGCGTATAGTCTTTAAGTGAGGTCGCCAAGGGATTTTACGCCTTTCTAATCTTTCACGCGCTCAATCAGCGCGCCGCAATTTTGTAACTTTTCTTCCAGCCGTTCAAAGCCACGGTCAAGATGGTAGACCCGGTTGACCATGGTCTGCCCTTCCGCGGCAAGACCGGCAATCACCAGTGACATCGAGGCGCGCAAATCGGTCGCCATCACCGGCGCGCCTTTCAGGCGGGCGACGCCGCGCACGGTCGCATTTTGTCCGTCAACGGATATTTTAGCGCCCATCCGCGACAGTTCCGGCGCATGCATGAAACGGTTTTCAAAAATCGTTTCCTTAATGGTCGCCGCGCCCTCCGCCGTCGCCATCAGCGCCATAAACTGCGCCTGAAGGTCGGTCGGGAAGCCGGGGAAAGGCTGCGTGACTATATCCACCGCCTTACAGCGCTGTTCGGTCTGCTTGATGCGCAGTCCCTTATTGGTCTCATCAATGGCAAGCCCCGCTTCCTTCAACGCCGCCAGCGCGGCGCCGAGAAGTTCTCCATCGGTTCCGGTCAGCGTCAACTCGCCGCCGGTCGCGCCCACCGCCATCGCATAAGCGCCGGTCTCAATCCGGTCCGGCATCACCCGGTGTTCGGCGCCATGGAGACGGTCGACGCCCTCGATACGGATCGACGAACGCCCGGCGCCTTCAACCTTCGCCCCCATGGCGTTGAGACAACTAGCAAGATCGGCGATCTCCGGCTCGCGGGCGGCATTTTCAATCACCGTCGCGCCCTTGGCCAGCACTGCCGCCAGCATCGTGTGCTCAGTGGCGCCAACCGACACGAACGGCAAGGTGATGTCGGCGCCTTTCAGTCCATCCGGCGCCTCGGCCAGCACATAGCCTTCGTCGAGTTCAATCTTCGCGCCCATTGCCGTCAGCGCCTTCAGATGGAGATCGACCGGCCGGGCGCCGATAGCGCAACCGCCGGGCAGCGAGACTTTTGCCTTACCCTCACGCGCAAGCAAAGGCCCCAACACATTGAAACTTGCACGCATTTTACGCACCAGGTCATACGGCGCCTCGGTTGAGATTATATCCTTTGCATGCAGCGTCAGCGTGCCATCGGTAAAATCGATGAGCGCCCCATGCTGAGCCAAAAGGCGCGCCAGCATATCGACATCGGCGAGCTGCGGGACGTTGGTCAGCGTCAGCTTCTCATCGGTTAATAGCGCCGCGGCCATCACCTTGAGCGCAGAGTTCTTCGCACCGCTGATCGCAACCTCACCATAGAGTGGTCGTCCGCCAATGATCGCCAGTTTATCCATGGATTACTCTTTCTCGTCTTGTGTCTGCTTTGCCGCTTTGCGCCGGCGTAGGTTTTCCCGCAGCGCCTCGGCGAGGCGGTCCTCGCGCCCGTCGCCTGGCTTAGCCGCCGGCTTGGCCTTTTTCGCGGCGGCGGCGGGGCGACCTTGTGATTGTTCGTCTTCAGGCATATCGATTGGCATGGCGGCGGACCATAGTCCGAGGCGTGGCGCGGTCAAGTTAGGACGCTTATGCTAGCGGATTTTCCAGGAATACGCATATGATTGAACCGACACCGCTTGGTGGCAACCTGTCCGGCGCACACTCGTTCGAGACCGCTGCGATGATGACCCGCGTCGCAGCGGAGAGCGATATTGACGAGCTGGGTCACGTCAACAATGCGGTTTACCTTTCCTGGGCGCAGGATATTGCCACCGCCCATTGGCGCCGCCTGGCGAGCCCCGCCCTGTTACAGAAATATGTCTGGGTCGCGCTGCGCCACGAAATTGACTATCGTGACCAGACTTTTGCCGGCGAGACCGTCGAAATCCGCACATGGCTCGGCGCCGCCACCGGCCCGCGCTATGAACGCCATGTCGATATCCGCAAACCCGGCGCCTCGCGTCCGGCGGCCAAGGTCCTCACCATCTGGTGCCTGATCGATGCACAAAGCCGCAAGCCCCGGCGCGTCGGACCGGAAATCCTCGAGCCCTTCGGGTTTTCGGGGTGAAGCTGCCTCGCTCGGTTATTTTGCCGCCGGCTGCTTCCCATCCGTCTTTGCCCGCGCTATACCGCCGCCACTTTTTGGGCGTCCCACCCAAGCGCCACTCAAACGCTGCCGTAGCTCAGGGGTAGAGCACTCCCTTGGTAAGGGAGAGGCCGAGAGTTCGAATCTCTCCGGCAGCACCATCGTTTGTCTCGCGGCGGAAACTGCCTCAAATTTCCGGTTTCCCTCGTATAGGAGCAATATGAGATTGGTGAAAAACGCCGATTCAGATATAGGCTGAGATTAGGCGGCCGTGCTTTATCAAATTCTCACAACAAACGAGAGTGAACTATTGTCCTCTAACGCCTCCAAACTGCATAGCAACCAGTCCGGCGCCAACGGTCGCCCGGCGAACCGTTCTGCCGCTGTCGATACCCGGGCTCTTGCCGTGCGACTCTCTCCGCTTTTAAAGACCTATAGCGCGGACACAAAAAGCAGCCTCCTGCAGCTGACTTTTACGCTCGTTCCGTTTTTTGCGCTGCTCGCCATTATGGCGGTGGCGGCGGTCCAACATATCTATTGGCTGAGCCTTTTGCTCGCGCCGCCGACCGCGGGGCTTCTGGTGCGGTTGTTTATCTTTCAACATGATTGCGGGCACGGGTCTTATTTTACCTCCCGCACCGCCAACGATGGTCTCGGCCGTTTTATCAGCATCCTGACCTTTACCCCTTACGACCAATGGAAGAAATCCCACGCCTACCATCATGCCGCAAGCGGCGATCTGGATCGCCGTGGACAAGGCGACGTGGCGGTTATGACGTCGCGTGAATATCAGGCGGCGTCGCGATTGCGGCGGCTGGGTTATCGGCTTTACCGCAATCCCATTATCATGATTGCGTTGGGGGCGCCGGTTAATTTCCTACTGCTGCAGCGCTTGCCTCTCGGCAGGGCGTTTCGCGATCGCCAGTCTCGGCGAAGCATCATGGGGTTGAACCTGGCTTTATTGATCACCTTCGCACTATCAATGGCGATGATCGGTGTTTGGCCGGTGCTCGTCGCCTATTTGCCAATGTTGATAATAGCGGCCTGGATCGGCGGATGGTTGTTTTACATCCAGCATCAGTTTGAAGGGACATACTGGGAACACAGTGACAGCTGGAATTTTCATCAGGCGGCCATAGAGAGCAGCTCATATTTTGTACTACCGCCGCTGTTGCGGTGGTTTACCGGCAATATCGGCCTTCACCATGTCCATCATCTGTGCAGCAAGATTCCCAACTACCGTTTACAAGCTTGTCTCGACGCCTTCCCGGAATTACGCAACGCCGCCAGGCGAATAACATTGCGAGACAGCGTGAAATGCTGGCGGCTGGCGCTTTGGGATGAAGACCGCAGCCGACTAATCAGCTTTCGCGAATTTAAAACTCTTTGACAGGCGCGTCAGCGCCGAAGCCCATTGCGGATCGCGAACAAACCCCTCAAACCATCATCTTTTCAATTGGCAAGACAAGGATGGCGCTGGCGCCAAGTTTTTTTAATTCTTCGAGCGTGTCCCAGAAGACGCTTTCGCGGCACACCATATGAATCGCGACTTTGTCAGGGCTGCCAACAAGATCAAGAACCGTTGGCGCCTCCGCCCCCGGCAGAAATTCCGTTATCGCCGCGACCGCGCTGCGCGGTGCATTCATCATCACATATTTCGCATCGCGTGATGTCAGAACACCGTTGATACGTTTCATCAGCGCATCAAAAATCGCCTGCTTGGCGGCGGAAAAGTCCTTCACATTGCGGATCAATAACGCCTGGCTCTCAAACACTGTCGCGACGGGCTTCAGCCCATTAGCGTCAAGCGTTGCCCCAGTGGAAACGATATCGCAAACCGCGTCAGCGATTTTAAGGCGCGGCGCAACTTCAACCGAGCCTTTCATCGTCACCACGCTGGCGCTGACGCCATGGCTTTCAAGCCAGGCTTTGGTCAGGCCCGGATAGGAGGTGGCGATACGCTTGCCCTCAAGCATACCGGCGCCGTCGAAGCTCCAGTCCTTGGGTGCGGCCAGCATTAACTTACACCTCGCAAAACCCAGCCTCCGCTCTTCGCGCGCCGGTGCTTCTCGCGATTGCGCCAGGCGCTCCTCCTCGAAAACATTCTGCCCGACAATGCCGATGTCGCAAGCGTCGTCGGAAACGAATTCCGGGATATCGTCATCGCGCAGGAGAAGCACGTCGATCGGCATCTCCTGCACCCGGCCATAGAGCTTGTCTTTGCCGCGGGAAATCGACAGACCGCAGCTTTTTAAAAGCTCGATACTACCCTCCGACAGCCGCCCCGATTTCTGGATGGCAATCCGCAACCGCTCTTCCATCGTCACTTACTCCTTAGTCCTTTGCTGCAGATAGGCCGCCGCGTAAATGTTTGCACCACAAAAATCCCGTGCCCATCACCCTTACCAGATGTTGCCCGTCACTACCCGACACTGCCGGTCAGCCCCGGATCGGCATTATGATAGTTATACTGGATTATTACTTTAAATCACATATCCAATGATAGAATTTCTGTCCTCCTAGGCTTTATTAGAGCAAAAAGGTTTGATTTTGGCGACAGGGTGTTCGATCCATGGCTCATGGCGACTTAATCCGTGTGCGCTGCATTGGACCATGGGCGCCCTCATGAGGACAAGAAATCAGAGATATCGCTACATTTGACTTCCGTATTACACGCTAACAAGTCCGTGAGATCACCTATGCGGCATAACCACTTTTGTCGGCCCACGGGCGGGTAATTGGTGGGCGGCAATTGGGCGCAAGGAATGCTGCGAGATCAAACCTTGGCGTCCACCCAACAATATTACCGGCCCTTAGCCGACACGCCCAGCCCTTCCGTACGGCTGCGCTGGCCACCGTAGCGATCTCGGCGGCGGCCTTACCAGCCAGATCCAACGGGCGTCGCCGCATGGGCTTGATCACACACGCTGACTGGCCTCGCGAACGCCCCGAAACCCTTGCTTTGGTAGTGCATCAGTTTGAAATCTAGCCTATTTCCCACCGCCTTTGAATCCCGGCCAGACTTCCTATATGCTTAGCGGTAAGCAGGGGCTGACATGACGCATTATATGATGGATTGCTTTTATAATGACCCGACTGGCGTAGACGGGGTTAGGCGAGACAGCTTCGCCGTCAAGGCAGGCGGCAATCAGAACGCAATTACTGAAGCCAAAGCCATATCGGTTATGAAAAATCCGAAATTCTTCAAGGTGCGTGTCATCACCCGTGCGACTGATCGCGATGGCGGCACATGCATCTATGACTCACGCGAGGCTGACTAATGCCTAAAGGCCCCAAAGGACAGAAGCGCCCCGCCGACGTTATCGGTAACGCCGTTAAGGTGATGCAGATAGCGACCGGCGAAGACAAGGAAGAATTTGACGGCGCCGCCGACGGCAAAGACCCCGCCGCTCAGGCTATGGGCCGGAAGGGCGGAAAGGCGCGGGCGGAAAGTCTGAGCGCCAAGAAACGTAAGGAAATCGCCAAAAGGGCGGCAGCGAAGCGCTGGGCTGAAAAAAAGACTACTACGGACGATTCTTGAAAATCGAAACCACGTTGGCGCCATCGACGCCGGTGTTGGCCTTCAAAATAGGCTCTGCTCTGCCTCTATTAACGGCGCCCAATGTACCCGGTTCCAGATCGGCGAGTTCTTCTAAATCCTCAATCGGGAATGGTAGAGATTTAAGAATATCATCGACACCTCGCACATCTTCGCCGATTAGCATTTCCACGCTTCGCCGAATTAGGTATGGCCTTTCCTTTTCAGTCTTCCCGTCGAATGGTTCACCCTTTCGCCAACCGCGTCTTGTGTAGTTCATCCAGAGTCTTTTGGAGGATTCATCATCCAAAAGGTCCAATGACTTGCAGCGCATAATCATGGCGGCAACAGAAACACCCCACCGCTCTTTCAAGCTAAGCATTCCGTCCAGCGTAGGCGCATACAGCTCGTCTAAAAAATCTTGTTCTGGCAAAAGCATAAAGGACGCAAACATATCAGCTTGCTTCTCAAGCACCTTATATGTGGCGCGGTTGTTAATATGCGTGGTGGTGACGCCTTTATGCAATAGAATGTGCGCTAGCTCATGAAGTACGTCGAATCGTTGGCGCGCTGCACTCGCCTTGTCGCGAGACAACACAATGAATGGAATTTGAAACCGGTCAGACCATTGAGAAAACGCATCAACCTTCTCGGCATGAACGTGTATGCGAGAAATTAAAATACCGCTTGCTTCTATTTTCTCAATGCAATCCGGTAACGGTCCTCGACCAACATTCCAAGCAGATCGTACCAGAAGTGACGCTTCTTCCAATATGTCAGTGGTTATTTTCAAAGGGTCAGAAGGAACAGAAATGAGAGGTATTTCTAATTCCGGGTAGTCAAAGAATTGCCCTAAATAATCCACCAATTCTTTTAGCCACTCTAGGCGCACCGCAGCCCGCTCAAGATCGGAACTTAAGGCAGAAAGTTTCGAGCGCCAGAAAACTGGCCGAGAGTCAACGTTCGCGGTCGGTCTAAAAAAGTAATCAGTAGAGAGCGTAAGCTTTTTTGCGAATGTATGAACAACTTCATGACGCGGCGTTTGCTTACCATTCTCATACTTCGAGATTGATTGGACGCTTACATCCGACATAGCAGCTAGATCAGCAGCGGACATAGACCGAGCGCGGCGCGCCTCTGCCAATCTCGACCCCACAAATCCAACTGCTAAACTCATGATAGGTCGCTTTCCTTTTTCGCGACATCCTTTTTCCAATTTGGGCCGCGTCCGGCAACGTCATCTTTCGTCGCAGTCGGAAAGCCGGCGATCAGCTCCAACACACCGATTTCGAGGGCCCACCCGCTCATGTTCTCGAACGGAACACAAAGCTGCAATGATCCAAGTTTCTGATGGTCTTCAGTGAAGGTCCGGCCAATCGGATTATGGGCAAACAATCCGTAGAAGCGGCGCGGCTGAAATACTTCTTCAGGCGCATCAATCGCCAAGCGTGGGATGCGCGCAGCAGCGGCAAGATCGTCCCTGAATTTTGCTGACTGCGGCAGCGCCCCAAGCGTAGGTACGTAAGACTGAGTGAAGCCAAAATTGCCAGCGACAACGTAAGCATAGCTCCAATCATTTTCCGCCAGCTCCTTGGCGCTGTAGGCCAGTCCCGCAGACTGGGCCGCTTGCGCCAGCTCCCAATCCATGCGGAATGGACGAGTTTGGCGGATCTTCGCAAGCCTCTGTTCCCTCAGTACGGTTCGAGACTGCGCAACCTCCTGGTAGGTGTCGGAATAGGCGAGCTTTGCCCGACTACTAAGGTCTTCCAAAAACGATTTAGGAATATCGGTCGTTGCTGCCGCAACTATCTGCTCCCGCAACCTGTCCAATGCGTCTGTCATTATTGATGGCCTTTAGCGATTTGCTTTTAACGTCGAAATAAGCCTATAGCTTAAAGTCTTTCGGCGCAATGGTCAATTTAGCAATACTAATGCTTGACGCTAAGCATAAAAGTTCATATATTTATGGCATGAACAAATTGCCATTGAAAACCCGCGTTCAAATCCTTTCCATGCTCTGCGAAGGCAGCTCCATGCGGTCGATCTCGCGCGTTACGGGCGTTTCCATCAATACCGTTTCCAAGATGCTGGTAGACGCCGGAAACGCCTGCGCCGCCTTCCATGACGCCACCGTGCGCAACGTGAAGGCCGAACGTATTCAGGCGGATGAGGTTTGGAGTTTTTGTTATGCCAAGGCCAAAAATGTTGCGACCGCCAAGGCGGCGCCAGAAGAGGCTGGCGACGTTTGGACGTGGACCGCTCTCGATGCAGACAGCAAAATGATTGTTTCATATCTCGTTGGCGGTCGCGATGCTGATTACGCCAGCGCGTTTATGAATGATCTTGCGGGACGCCTCGCCAATCGCGTTCAGTTAACGACAGACGGCCACGCTGCCTATTTGCAGGCCGTGGAGCGCGCTTTCGGCGGCGATGTTGATTATGCGATGTTGATTAAGCTGTACGGCGAGCCAAAAGGCGCAAGGCAAGAGCGCCGTTACAGTCCCGGCGAATGCTGCGGCATTCGTAAAGACGTTATCGAAGGTGAGCCGGACAAAAAGAAAATCTCAACCTCATACGTTGAGCGTTCGAACCTTTCACTGCGGATGCACAATCGCCGCTTTACACGCTTAACAAACGCATTCTCAAAGAAATTTGAAAACCACGTCCACATGATCTCGCTCTATACAGTGTTCTACAACTTTGTGCGTATTCATAAAACGCTGAAGTGTTCACCAGCAATGGCCGCTGGTGTCACTGACGAATTGCTAGAAATGGAAGATATCGTGAAGCTGATCGACCTAGCCGCGCCGAAGCCCGGCCGTCCGAAGGCTTACAAGAAGAAAAATATTTCAAACTGATGCACTACCCTTGCTTTCAGCCGCTTGCGCGGACCTCGTGTTTCGTCTATAGACCGCCGCTCATTCAGGAATTTCAGCCGCCGTGAGGGCCCGACGCCCGCGGCAGCTTTTTGCATTGAGGATGCCCTATCCATGGCCGACGCAGACGTATTTTATTGTGAACCACGCAAACGCACCGGCACCGGCGGCGCCCGGGCAGTCCGGCGCGATGGCTGGGTTCCCGGTGTTCTCTATGGCGGCGGCGAGGAGCCGACCCCGGTCCGGTTGAAACTCAATGAGATCACCAAGGCCTATCTCAGCGGTCGCTTGCGTCCGCAATTGGCGATGATCGATGTTCCGGGACAAAACAAACATCAGCCAGTGATCCCACGTGATTTTCAGATCCACCCGGTCAAGGGCACGCCCATTCATGTCGATTTCATGCGGGTTGACGACAATACGCGGATCGATGTTGAAATTCCGGTGCGCTTTGTCGGCGAAGAGGAATCACCCGGCCTGAAACGCGGCGGCGTTCTCAACATTGTGCGCCACACGATTCACGTCTACGCGCCAGCAACCGCAATCCCGGAATTTTTCGAGTTTGATATTTCCGAAATCGACATTGGCGACGCCGTCCACATCTCCGCCGTGCCAATACCGGCCGGTGTTAAGCTGGTGACGACGGACCGCGACTTTACCGTGGCGACCATCGCGGCGCCATCTGCGGTCCGCTCGGCTGGCGAAGATGAAGAAGGCGAAGCCGAGGCGGAAGCTGCTGACGGCGAAGAAGCAGAAGCAGACGAAGAGGGCGGCGCGAAGGCAGACTAGCAGGGTTTTCGCTTAGCCTGGGTTTTCACTTCCTCGTTTTTGCGCTGCTTTAAACGGAGCGCGTCATGATCGTTCTCGTAGGCCTCGGCAATCCCGGGGAGAAACACGCGCGGCACCGCCATAATGTCGGCTTTATGGCGGTAGACGCCATCGGTGACGCACATGGTTTCGGCCCCGCCCGCGCGAAGTTTCAGGCCGAGATCCGCGAAGGCTTCCTCACCGGCGATAGCGATCGCGTCAAAGCACTGATCGTAAAACCGCAGACCTACATGAACGAGTCCGGTCTCGCCGTTCGTCAGGTCGCGGATTTTTATAAGCTGGAACCGCTCGATTTTGTCGTCTTTTATGACGAGCTTGATCTCGCCTCCGGCAAGCTGCGCATCAAGACTGGCGGCGGGGCGGCAGGGCATAATGGCATCCGCTCGATTGACGCGCATCTCGGAAATGGTTTCCGACGCGTGCGCATCGGCATCGACCACCCCGGCGACCGCTCAAAGGTGACCGGCCATGTGCTCGGCAACTTTGCCAAGAGTGATCAGGAATGGCTTGGCCTGATGCTCGATGCAATCGCCGGCGCGGCGCCATTCCTGACTACCGACGACCAACGCTTTGCATCGGAAGTCGGCCAGAGGACGGCGCCAATACGGCCCGAAAAGCCGCGTCGCGAGGCTTCGGCAAAACCGGAAACAGAAACGAGGCCGGACAAGGACGCCGCCTCACCGCCTGGCCCCTTCTCCGCGCTCGGCAAATTCTTTGGCCGCGGCGACAGCGAACACTGACGCACTGAGATATCTTTGACTTGGGTCACTGGCTGATATTTTCAGTGTATCATCGTTACGATTCGTTTGGAGAATCGCATGGTGGAACTTGAGCATCTGGCGTTGATCTGGATCGGCGTTTTTATCGCGGTTTATTTCGCGCGAAAAACGCGCCTGACGCCGGTCTTACTTTATCTCGCCGTCGGCGCCGTCTATGTCAACACTGGCCTGCTGCCCGAAGAGAGCGATCCTTTCATTCGCGGATTCGCCGAAATCGGCATTATCCTGATCATGTTCGCCCTCGGTTTCGAGGAGAACACGCAAAACTTTCTTAAGAGCGTAAAACGCAGTTGGGGCATCGCTCTTTTTGGCGCGATCGCTCCGTTTTGCGCGGCATATTCTATCATTTTTTATTTTTGGGGCGACGCCAATGTTGCTTTGATTTCCGGCCTCGCCATGACGGCGACGGCGGTTTCGCTGACGATGGTGTCGCTGAAAAGTGAAGGGCTTCAAAAGTCGGCGGCGGCGACCGGCATTATGACGTCCGCCGTCCTCGACGATATCGCCTCGCTGGCGCTGGTGGCAATCCTGGTGCCCATCGCGGCTGGCGACACGACGCCGTCCGCCTCCGCGGTCCTCTGGATCATTTCCAAGGCGGCGCTGTTCTTTGCGCTGATCACCATCCTTGGCGCGTGGGTTCTTCCTCATGAATTCGCAGGAAAACTTGTCCGGCGCCTGCGCCTCTTCAGTGGCTGGGGCGTGCGCGATCTGTTCGTTTTCGATAAGGGCCGACACGCCGTGTTGGCGGTTTTGACGCTAGCGTTGCTGGTCGGGCTCGCGGCCCATGCTTTCGGTTTTCACCCCGCTGTCGGCGCTTATATGGCCGGGCTGATCCTCAAACAGGATTTCTTTCACATCATCCCGGAGCAAACCGAAGCGGCTTATGAAAACGTCAAAGTCGTTGTCGACAACGTCGCGTTTTCGTGGATCGGCCCGGTCTTTTTCGTCGAGCTTGGGACGAAAATTGTCTTCGACGCCGGCCTGATCATGTCCGTCATCCCGCAAACGGCGGCGCTCATCGTTGCTATCCTGATCGCGCAGATCCTCTCGGCGGGTCTGGCGGCGCGCTATACCGGATCCTT
The DNA here is from genome assembly GCA_021776455.1 of Hyphococcus sp. GTDB lineage: Bacteria > Pseudomonadota > Alphaproteobacteria > Caulobacterales > Parvularculaceae > Hyphococcus. The sequence continues at coordinate 12,819 of JAJFFX010000015.1, forward strand.
TTCATGGCCCGAAAGCGTGATGATCGGCTTCGGCATGCTCGGGCGCGCGGAACTCGCCTTCGTTGTTCTCGATATCGCCTTCGTTCAGGAACACATCATCTCTGAAGCGGTGTTTTACACGCTGATGCTGACCGCCTTCTGGCTGAATGTCGCCGTCCCTATCAGCATCGCCTGGTGGAAGCCCTACTACTCTGGCGAGCGCTCGCTTGGGTTTCTGGCCCCTCCAACCGAGCGCTCGCGGCTTTAGCGTTTTGCCGGTTTACCCGCTGATGGTTCTGCGTTACGCCCACGGCCAGGCAGGAGTGAGTACATCTTATGGGTTTTAAATGCGGCATTGTTGGCCTGCCAAATGTCGGCAAGTCGACGCTGTTTAATGCGTTGACAAAAACCGCCGCGGCGCAAGCGGCCAATTACCCGTTCTGCACCATCGAGCCCAATGTCGGCGATGTCGCGGTGCCCGAACCACGGACGAAAAAGCTCGCCGAGATAGCTGGTTCCGCAGAGATACTCCCCGCCCGCATGCAGTTTGTCGATATTGCCGGTCTCGTCAAAGGCGCCTCAAAAGGCGAAGGCCTTGGCAATCAGTTCCTTGCTAATATTCGCGAAGTTGACGCTGTGGTTTATGTGCTGCGCTGTTTTGATGATGACGATGTCACCCATGTCACCGGGACAATCGATCCGATTGCGGATTTTGAGATTGTTGAAACCGAATTGATGCTGGCCGATCTTGAAAGTCTGGAAAAACGCCGCGCTAATCTTGAGAAAAAAGCACGGGGGCAAGACAAGGAAGCCAAGGCGATGCTGGTGCTGGTCGACAAGGCGCTTGAAGTGTTGCGCGAGGGCGCGCCGGCCCGCACGGTCGGCATTGACGACGATAATGAAAAAGCCTGGCAGGGCTTGCAACTCCTGACCTCTAAACCGGTGTTGTTTGTCGCTAATGTTGACGAGGACGCAGCAGCCGACGGGAACGAGTATTCCCGCTCGGTTGAGAAAAGCGCGGGCGCGGAAGGCGCGGCGACGGTGGTGATATCGGCGAAGATCGAATCCGAGCTGGCGCAACTCACCGATGACGAGCAGGCGGAATACCTGGAATCGCTCGGCCTGGAAGAGCCCGGCCTCAACCGTCTCATCCGCACCGGTTACGACCTCCTCGGCCTACAAACCTATTTCACAGCCGGGCCTAAGGAAACGCGCGCCTGGACTATCAAACGCGGCGCCACGGCGCCGCAAGCCGCCGGCGTCATCCATACCGACTTCGAACACGGCTTCATCCGGGCCGAGACGATATCTTATGACGATTATGTTTCCCTAGGTGGCGAACAGGGCGCCAAAGAAGCCGGCAAGATGCGCCTGGAAGGCAAGGACTACATCGTCCAGGACGGCGACGTGATGCATTTCCGGTTTAATACTTGAGGGGTGGGTATTCGCCAAGAGTGTATGTAATCAAGGCGAAGCTGGGCACTTTTCTTCGATCTCGACAACGCTTTGCGCAAACGCTTGTCCGAGGCGAATGTAGTTTTCTGACAGGTAGTGCCAGCCATCGGGCAGAAAATCGAAATTCTCAGTCACTGTGACCAGTGCGGCGCAGGGGTCGCTTTCGGTGTAGGCGCGCTGCGCAGCTTGAACATTGGGTGAATATGCCATCTTTCGCGATTGAGGCGTGTTCCCGGAATCCATGATCTGTCCAATGACTATGGGAAGATCGTCACGGTGGAACGCCGCCCGCAACAAGTCCATGAGGCGCGCGAGATTGGCGTCATAGCTATCCGCTGCGATCGGATCGTCATACGCATCGGCCTCGCCTTGCATCCAGATGATGCCCGCAGGAACAAGCCGATCCGCATAGCCGTCGCCATTAATGTCACGAGTCGCCATCGCATTTTGGATAGTGGTCAGGGCATTATCGTACTGGTTTCTCCGATTGCCCTGATCATAGTCTGGATCCCATGACCCATAGCCTGATACGCCGTCAACAAGAGCCGTCCCGCCACGGGAATACTTGATGATCGCGATCTTCGCGGACGGTTCGTTTTGCACAAGGCTCAGACCGAATGAGAGTTCCGGTCCAAAACGGTCAGAAATAGTATTCGCTATTCCATCCGTAGTGAAGCCGGTTCCATGTCCCAGGCTGAGGGGCCCCCAGAGGCCTCGGCCTCCTCCAGCACCGCCATCCGGGACCATTCGTCCCTGAAAAATCAGGACATTGGGAGACATCGAGCGGTAAGCCTCAGGGACTTCATCAACAAAGCCATACCCCTCCATATTGGATTGCCCGCCAAGAAAGTAGACGCTGTAGACGTTTTGTGGGTCGCGTGCGGTTACCCCTTCTTGCGCGGTGCAGGCGGAAACAACCAGCACTAACCAGATGACTGTCAGATATCTCATGTTGCCGGCGCTCCCGCTGCTTCACTCGCCCTATTAGATTGCAGCGCGGAGGTGTCCGTCAACTGATAGAGTCCACCCTGGGGATGAATAAGACCTTCGCCATATATCTCGTGAATAAACGCTTGGGCTCGGGTTCAAATGATCCACGCAACACTGGCGCTGATTGATTGAACCCACAGCCAAAACAACCCCTCCCTCATCCCTTCAAAAAACGTCCCGCAATAACGGATAATTTTTTAACCATGGCCGGATCGCGCTTCTCCGGCGGAGTGATGACCGCGTGGTCGAGACAGGTTTCAATACCGAGCGGCGACGGCGTGCGCGTTGGGCCCAACTTCTCCGCCAGTTTTTCAATCAGGCGGGCGCCATTGGCGGTGTTCTGTTTCATAACTTCCAGAATGCGAGAGACTTCGACCGGCCCCTCCTCCTCATGCCAGCAATCATAATCCGTCACCATCGCCACGGTCGCATAAGGCAACTCCGCCTCACGGGCGAGCTTTGCCTCGGGCATGTTGGTCATGCCAATCACATCGCAGCCCCAGGAGCGATAAAGATTGCTTTCCGCCAGCGAGGAAAATTGCGGCCCGTCAATCGCTAGATACGTCCCACCGCGCGCATAAGGAATATCGAGCGCCTTGCAGGCAGCCTCGGCAGCCTCGCCCAACGCCGGACAAACTGGGTGCGCCATCGACACATGGGCGACAAAGCCGGGACCGAAAAACGACGACGCCCGCTTTGTGGTGCGGTCAATATACTGATCAACGATGACAAACGTTCCAGGCGCTAGGTCTTCGCGGAACGAGCCGCAGGCCGAAAGCGAAATGAGGTCGGTAACGCCGGCGCGCTTCATCGCGTCGATATTGGCGCGGTAATTTACGTCGCTTGGCGGAATGGCGTGCCCTTCGCCATGGCGCGCCAGAAAAACAACCTCAACGCCGCAAAGCTGTCCGTGCACCAACTGGTCCGACGGCGAGCCCCAGGGTGTGTCAACCGTGGCCCGCTCAACATTTTCAAGCGCATTCATGGCGTAAACGCCAGAACCGCCAAGGATGCCAAGAACGCGTTTTTGATCCATCACTTTGCTTTCCAAACATAACAAACCCGGCGCTGCAGTTTACGCAGCGCCGGATTAATTTCAAAACGCAATACTGTGATCGAGCCTAGATCGGTTTAGTGTTGATCCGACCACACCTTGCGGTAGGACCAGTAAAGCAAGCCTGCGAGGATAATCAGATAGATCAACGACATCACGCCGAGCGATTTGCGCGCTTCCATCTTTGGGTCGGCCGCCCACATTAAAAACTCCGTCACGTCGGCGGCATATTGCTCAACCGTTGCTGGCGAGCCGTCAGCATATTCAATCATACCATCGAACAGCGGCGGGGCCATGGCGAGGACGCCTCCAACCGGGACTTCAACGCCCTCAAGCGGATGCCCGTGCTCATCGAGGAATTCCGGACGCAGCGCTTGGGACATGTCGCCGCTGAAATACGGATTAAAATATTGGCCGGCGTCGATATCAACGGTCGCCGGCGTTTCTTCATAGCCAATCAAAAGGCTGTAGACATAATCCGGCCCGTAGTGACGCGCTTTGGTGATCAAGGACAGATCAGGCGGCAGAGCGTTGTTGTTCGCCAGCCGCGCTATAACTTCGTTTGCAAAAGGCCCCGGAATACGGTCCGACGGCAGCGCTGCACGCTCATACATATCGCCGCTCTCATCCGGACCATCGACAATCTTAAAACGATATTGCGCGGCCAGGGCTTTGACCACCGGGTTTTGGTTTGGATTGGCGCAATCGACTGTATCGGGAATACCGGCCGGGCAGCTATCCAGATGAAACGGGCCGCCCTTTTGTCCGAGATTGCGGAAGGACACTTGTTCCAACCCGTGGCAGCTGGAGCATAGCGTCTCGTAGACCTGATAGCCGCGTTGCAGCGCGTCTTTATCATAGGTCCCGAACGGGCCGGAAAAATGCCAGTCGCGCTTGTCTGGTTTATGCGCGCCTCCGGAGCTGGCCGCGGCGGCGCTTATGCCAAGCAAACCAACAACGGCGGTAATCAGGAAAGTTCGGATCATATTCATCGACGTCATGCCTGTTCCCCTATTGCGCCGGCGCGGATTGCGCGCCCGCGGGCGTGGCGCCGCCGGGTTTGGGTGTTTTCAAAACGGATTCGGAAATCGAACGCGGCAACGGCTTCGGCGTTTCCATGAACCCAAGCAAAGGCAGGATAATCAGGAAGAACGAGAAATAATACGCCGTTGCGATCTGCGCATAGAGAACGTAGGAGCCCTCCGCTGGCTTCCCGCCGAGATAGCCGAGCACCAGGCAAGCCGCGATGAAGATGAAAAAGAACATCTTCGCCGCCGGGCGATAGCGCATCGACCGCACCTTGGAGGTGTCGAGCCAGGGCAAAACGAACAAGACCAGAATTGAGCCAAACATCGCCATCACGCCGCCGAGTTTCGACGAGATCGGTCCGATGTCAAAAGTGATCGCCCGCAAGATCGCGTAAAACGGCAGATAATACCATTCCGGCACAATCGAGGCCGGCGTCGCTAGCGGGTTGGCTTCGATATAATTGTCCGGATGGCCAAGCCCGTCCGGGTTGAAGAACACGAACGCGGCAAACAGGATCAAGAAGAGCACAATCGCGAAGCTATCCTTCACGGTGTAATAGGGATGGAACGGCACAGTGTCTTTTTTAACGTCTTTGACTTCAACGCCGGTCGGATTGGCGTTGCCCGGAATGTGCAGCGCCCAGATGTGCAGCATCACCACGCCGGCAATCGCGAACGGCAACAGATAGTGCAGCGAGTAGAAACGGTTGAGCGTCGGGTTATCGACCGAGAAGCCGCCCCATAAAAGCGCTCTGATATCATCGCCGATCAGCGGGATCGCCGAGAACAGATTGGTGATCACCGTCGCGCCCCAATAAGACATCTGACCCCAGGGCAGAACGTAACCCATAAACGCCGTCGCCATCATCAACAGGTAGATCACAACGCCAAGCATCCATAAGACTTCGCGCGGTTCCTTGTAGGAGCCGTAATAGACGCCGCGGAACATGTGGATATAAACCGCAAGGAAGAACATCGACGCGCCGTTGGAGTGCACATAGCGCATCAGCCAGCCATAATTGACGTCGCGCATGATGTGCTCAACGCTGTCAAACGCCATCGACGTATGCGGCGTGTAATGCATCGCCAATATGACGCCGGTGATAATCTGGATAACCAGGGCGATCGCCAGGATGCCGCCAAACGTGTACCAGTAGTTGAGGTTTTTCGGGGTCGGAAAATCGACAAAGCTGTCATGGGCGAGGCGCACAATCGGCAGCCGGTCGTCCAGCCATTTCTCGAAGCCTGATGCGGGTTTGTATGTAGACGGATGGCTCATGATTGGTTCTCCCCTAACCTATTTTCACGACAGTGTCGGAAAGATACTCATAGGGCGGGATTTCAAGATTTTCCGGCGCAGGTCCTTTGCGGATGCGTCCGGCGATATCGTAATGCGATCCATGGCACGGACAGAACCAGCCATTATAATCGCCGCGGTTTTCACCCGAAGCGGTGCCGAGCGGGATGCAGCCGAGATGGGTGCAAATGCCAACGACAATTAGCCACTCCGGCCGCGCCTGGCCGTCGCTTGCGGTCACGCGCGCATCGTCGGTCGCGTCAACCTTGTCGGAAAGATTATCGTTGCGCGCAACATCATCTTTCAGCGCGCCCAGCGGCGTCGCCTCACCTTCAGCGATTTCCGCTTCAGTGCGGCGGCGGATAAACACCGGTTTGCCCTGCCACATGACTTTAATCGCCTGGCCGACCGAAACGCTGGAAAGATCAACCTCACTTGTCGACAAAGCCAGCACCGAGGCGTCCGGGTTCATCTGATGCACCAGCGGCCAAATCGTTGCGCCGGCGCCGGCCGCAGCCGTCACTGCAGCGAAGATATGAATAAAGTCGCGCCGGGTCGGCTCACCATCCTCGGATGGTCCCGCGTCTGAAATTTCCGTCGTCATGGGTGTTTTGCCTTAAGGAATGCGCCCGAGAGCAAGAATCGCGAGGCTGTTTTGCATGTCTCTTGTACAAAGTCTAGGCGGCAATGCGCTGCGTCCTAGCGTCGCTAGTATAGGAGGGACATGACACGAAATCCGTGTAAAAACAGCCTCATGCGGCTAGCTTTGTATCAACCTGATATTCCCCAAAATGTTGGCGCTGCGATTCGGGCTGCGGCCTGTTTCGGCGCCGGACTGGATATTGTCGAACCTTGCGGGTTTCCGCTTGATTCGCGCGAGATCAAACGGGTGGCGATGGACTATGGCGCCCTCGCCCCGCCGGTCGCTCATAGTGGCTGGCAGGCCTTTACACAAACCCTTGGCGAGGCCCGGCTGATCCTGCTCACGACAAAGGCGGACCAGTCGATTTGGGAGTTCAAATTTCGCGAAACCGACACCCTGTTAATGGGCCGCGAAAGCCAGGGCGCGCCGCAAGAGGTGCACGCCGCCGCCGCAGCGCGGCTTTATATCCCCTTGGCGCCCGGCGCCCGCTCCCTCAATGTCGCCGTCGCCGCATCGGTAGCGTTAGCCGAAGCCCGGCGGCAGATTGGGTGGAAATAATGCGACACGGCGTATTCGAGAGCCCGTCGAACACGCAAGTGTTCGAAAAGCGCGACCGCGCGCCGCGCGGTCAGCGCGCCCCATCGGAGGCATTCGCGCAGCGAATTGCCGCGAGATCAATATGAAACAATCCATCGTCCACATCGCCCTCGTCGTGCGCGACTATGATGAGGCTATTGAGTTCTACACCAAGGTTTTGAATTTCACCCTGGTCGAAGACACATACCAACCTGAACAGGACAAGCGCTGGGTTGTGGTGGCGCCGCCGGGGTCAACCGGAACAACGCTATTGTTGGCGAAGGCGTCCAAACCCGAACAGGAACCCTTCATCGGGAACCAGGCCGGCGGCAGGGTGTTCCTGTTTCTCAACAGCGACGATTTTTGGCGCGATTATAATACGATGAAAGCCAAGGGCGTACGGTTCGTCCGCGAGCCGAAAGAAGCGGACTATGGAACGGTTGCAGTCTTTGAAGACCTCTATGGCAACCGCTGGGATTTGTTGCAGTTAAACCCAGACCATCCATTGAGCACTTAGAGAATCAACCCGCCACCGAAAATGCCCGTTATTCAACATTTCCTAACTCCAAAACATCTTCGTTATCACCGGACGATTTTAACGCTTGCCGGTATTGGATTTTCGCAATATCGGCAAGGTAAACCACTTCATCGCCCAGAGGTTTAACTTCCAGCTGTTCCATCTCTTTCACCAAACCCGACAGCGCCTTGCTCTTGTCCTTAGGCGGCAGCTTTTTGAAAGCTTCGAAGAGATCGGCCGCAGCGATAAAGACGCGGGCCGACTCATCATCTGATATGCCAAGTTGCTCAATATAGCCCCGCGACATGACAATGGTGAGCACCGTCACTGTATCAGCGCTTGACGACAGCGGTTTTTGAGCCTTAGCGCTCCACTTGCCGCGCTTAAAGGTAAAAACGTCGCCCTTAGCATTAGTGAGTTGCGTGCCCTCGCCGACATAAATCTCACCGCTGACGAGCCCAACCTCGCCGTTCCTAACCGTAATTGAGGCGATCGTAGAACCCGAAATTTTAGTTTCCAGTACGCGCCCGCCCGCAGAACCTTTGATGATCGCGCCGCCTTTGGGCGAAGGCATAATCGAGCCATAGGCCGAATTGCGCAGTTGAATGCCTTCTATATTTTCATGACGCTTACGCAGCGCGTCAGACAATGTTGTAGGATGAAGCGCATTTGGCGAATACAGTGTAGAAACAATGCCGATCTCCAACGCCAGTTGCGAATCAGCATCCAAATCGCCACGCATATCGCCGCCGCAGGCCGCAACAAGCATGGCGGCCAGAATAATCCCGATCCAACTATATGAAAAACGCTCCATACGATTTCTCCCCTGAGGTCGTTGCTTATTGTTATGCTGAGGTAATTCTTAGCGCATCGTCAAACAACGCACCATGGGCGCCATAAATTGCCGCTGCGCCAATTTGTTCCCACATATCGCCCCCGCAATTGTTATATTGGTTCAACGCCTAGCCTTACATGTCAAAACAACAGAGCAAGCAAAAAATGTCAAATCAATCAACAGAACTCCTGGAAAAGCAAAAACAAATCGCCCGCGCCTGGTTTGAAAAACTGCGCGACGATATTTGCGCAGCATTTGAACAGCTCGAAGACGCCGCCGGCGACCTGTATAGCGATATGCCGGCCGGTCGGTTTGAACGAACGCCTTGGACCCGCGGCGACGGGTCAGAAGACCAAGGCGGGGGCGTCATGTCTCTCATCCATGGCCGGGTGTTTGAAAAAGCCGGCATCCACACATCGACCGTATACGGTGAATTCTCTGAAGAATTCCGCAGCCAAATTCCAGGCGCAGAAGAAGACCCGCGATTTTGGGCCTCGGGCATTTCACTGATCGCGCATACGCGAAACCCGCATGCGCCGGCCGCCCATATGAACACGCGGATGATTGTCACGACCAAAAGCTGGTTTGGCGGCGGCGGCGATTTAAACCCGATGCACCCCGCTTACCGAACAGAGACACACGAAGACACGCAAGAGTTTCTGGCGGCGATGCGCGAAGCTTGCGACCCGCACGACGCGGACTATTTCCCGAAATTCAAAAAATGGTGCGACGAATATTTCTTCCTGCCGCACAGGAATGAACCGCGCGGCGTCGGCGGCATATTCTATGATCGCCACAATAGCGGCGACTGGGACAAGGACTTCGCGTTCACGCAAGATGTTGGCCGCGCCTTTCTCGGCGCCTATCCAAAGCTCGTCGCCAAACGCATGGACCAGCCCTGGACGCCAGACGACCGCGAAGCGCAACTGATCCAGCGTGGGCGCTATGCGGAATTCAACCTGCTCTATGACCGCGGCACCACATTCGGTCTAAAAACCGGTGGCAATGTAGACTCAATCCTGTCGTCGCTGCCGCCGGAAGCGAAGTGGCCCTAGTCCAAAAACGCCGGCGCCTTGGGCATTGCCTCCAAATCCTCCAGCGCATGCTGAACGACAACCCGCGCGCCGGTCTCGGCCGCCAGCGTCTCGAACCTGTCCATAGAACGACGCGTTTCCTCCTCATCGGTATTAAACACAGGAACGATACGCCTTTCACGCGACTCCAACAGATGGTAGAGGTCGCCGGTTAACAGCACCGGGCCCGAATTTTCGAGATTGACCATGAGCGCAGTATGACCGGGCGTGTGGCCGGGCATGGCGAGGATGGTCACCGAACCGTCGCCAAACACATCATAGTCACCGTCGAACTCTGTCGTATCTACGCCTTCCAGCGGCGCAACCAACCCAAAACTCTGTTCGTCCGCACGCGCCTCATCGCGAAACATATAACTGCGCTCATCTTTATCGACGAGGAAGGTCGATCCGGTAAACAGCCCGGCATTACCGACATGATCAAAATGCGAATGCGAGATCGAGAAATACTTAATGTCGCCGGGCGCCACCCCAACGCTTTCAAGTTGGCTGCGGAGCGTCGTTGGCACTTCAATATGAAACGGCCCGTTGGTGACGCCGCCTTCCTGCTCATTAAACGAATCCGGAAGCCCCGCGTCCCACATCAAATCGCCCTTGGGGTGGCGAATGAGGAAGCACATATCCGCGCCCTTGTTCTGGCGGCCGGCATATTCGCCGTTACTGGAAAATATTCCAAGATCGAGCATATCTATGCGCCCGCAGTCGAACGTATAAAGCCGCAAAGCCTCCCCGCTGGCTTCAGCTACGGATGCATTCTCCGTCGCATCTTGCGCCTTCTCGCCCGGCGAACAGGCGGCCAGGCCAAAGGCGCCAAGACTAACAGCGGCAAAAAGAATAATTTTTTTCATGGCGTATATTCCCGATCAATAATCTGACCGCCGCAATCTAGTGAAGTTTTCCGGCGGCGCAATCGGTAAAGGATGGCCCCACCTTCACTCCGCCCGGCGCGCCGCCAGTTCCAGCGCTTCGAGAAATCGTGAACGGTCTTTCTTGGAGAAGGACGGGCCGGCGCCGGAGATCTCGCCCATTTCGCGCAAGTCCCGCGACAGCGAGCGCATCGCTAGCCCCATACCGATATTATCAGCGGTGAACGGCTTGCCAGTTGAACCGACAACCTGTGCGCCGGATTTCAGGCAGCGCTCGGCGAGCGGGATATCGCTTGTAATCACAATGTCGCCCTCGCCGACCCGCTCCGCGATCCAGTCATCGGCGACATCCGGGCCGTCGGCGACAATCACCCGGCGCACATCAAGCCCCTCTGGCAGCCGCATGCGGGCGTTGGAGACAAAGTGAACGACAAACCCATGGCGGTCAGCCACACGCACAACCTCGTCCTTCACCGGACAGGCGTCAGCGTCGACAAAAATCTCCGGCTTTTTCATTGCAGCCATTTCGCGTTAGGATCGGTTAGCAACGGCGTTATCAAATAACATAGAGCGCGTTCCCGAAAAGTGGATACCGGTTTTAGGAAAGAACGTGCGAAAAATAAGAATCTAGAGCAAGTTTCCTGCTCGTATTTCGGGAAACTTGCTCTAGAGAGATGCCATGACAGATTTTGAGGCGCCTTATATTCTCGCCATTGATCAGGGCACAACGTCAAGCCGCGCGATAGTGTTTGACGGCGCAGGCAAGGCTGTCGCCGCCGCGCAGCAGGAATTTGAGCAACACTACCCCGCCGACGGATGGGTTGAGCATGACCCGGAAGACATCTGGCGAACAACGCTGGAAACGGCGCGCGAGGTTTTCCGACAAGTCGAAGGCGCGGGCTGCGAGATATCCGCAATCGGCATCACCAATCAGCGCGAGACGACGATTTTGTGGGACCGCGCATCCGGTAAACCGATTTATAACGCCATCGTCTGGCAGGACCGGCGCACCGCCGACATCTGCGACCAGATGCGCGCCGACGGGCTGGAAGCGGGGATCACCGCCCGCACCGGGCTGGTGCTGGACCCGTATTTTTCCGCCTCGAAAGCGGCATGGATTTTAGACCATATCGAGGGTGCGCGCGCGCGCGCTGAAAATGGCAAGATCGCCTTTGGCACGGTCGACAGTTTTCTCATCTCACGGCTGACCGGCGGCGCTGTTCACGCAACCGACGCCACAAATGCAAGCCGCACCAGCCTTTATAATATCCATACCAATGAATGGGACATTGGACTGCTTGAAGAGTTCCGTGTACCCCGCAAATGCTTAGGCGAAGTGCGCGACTGCGCCGATGATTTTGGCCGCACCGATGCGGACCTCTTTGGCCGCCCGATCCCGATTTGCGGTGTTGCCGGGGATCAGCAGGCGGCAGCGTTTGGCCAGGCCTGCTTTGAAGTTGGCGACATAAAAAGCACCTACGGCACTGGGTGTTTTGTGATGGCGCATACCGGCAAGGAGGCGCTCGCATCCAACAACAAGCTCTTAACCACCATCGCCTATCGGCTCGGCGGCGAGACGCGTTATGCGCTGGAAGGTTCAATCTTCATCGCCGGCGCCGCAGTTCAATGGTTGCGCGACGAGTTGAGCATTATCAAAAATGCCCGCGACACCGCCGACCTCGCCGATACCATCGAGACCAATGAAGGGGTCTATCTTGTTCCCGCCTTCACCGGCCTTGGAGCGCCACACTGGCGCGCTGATGCGCGCGGCGCTATCTACGGCCTGACCCGAGGCGCCGGCCGCGCCCATTTTGCCCGCGCCGCACTTGAAGCGGTGGCCTACCAGACCGCGGACCTGATCGACGCCTTCGCCGCCGACGGCGTTCAGCCCCGCACCTTGCGCGTCGATGGCGGCATGGTCGCCAACGACTGGACGATGCAGTTTTTGGCCGACATCTTGAACCTGCCGGTTGAGCGGCCGCGCATCCTGGAGACAACCGCGCTGGGCGTCGCCTATCTCGCCGGTCTGCACATTGGCGCCTTCAACACTGTCAGCGACATCACCGAGCGCTGGCGCCTCGACGCGCGCTTCCAGCCAGCGATGGCGCCGGAAGAGCGCAGCCGCAACCTAGCAGGATGGAACGAAGCGTTGCGCCGGACGTTGGGGTAGTTCGTGGCGGCGGCTTCTTTGCTCTTCCGTCATCCCGGACGCTCCGCAGCACAAAGTGATGCGGGGCTGGGCCGGGATCTGTTGCGGTAGGCTCCACTTTGCCGAGAGATATCCCAGACCCGCGCGGCAACATTTCTTGTTGCAGCACATCCGGGATGCGGTGGAAGTTATGGGCCCAAAATCACACACCCTAAGCACGAATCGAATCTTCAAAAATACAACCCTGAGAGGGCAGTTGCCCATAAAACCTATATTTGGTGAAAAGTTATCCTCACGGGTTTCGGGGCCCTTATACTTCAAAACAGTCGAAATAACGGGCCCGGAAATGAACCATTCAAATCCGGCAAGCCCACAATACAGGAGATTTACAATTTATTTTGCAGCGCAGCAAAATTTGGGTGAGCATTCTAATTTTCGTCCCTATCTTTGCCCTCAAGGAAGCAATTGGGCTGGCGCCCGGATATCCCCGCCGTCGCCACGCTCCGGAAAGAAAGGAAACGACCATGACAGAACAAGTTGAAACCACGCCAATCACCCCCAAAGAGGTTCTCCGCAAGGGCTGGCTCGCCTATCTCGGCCTCTATGGCGCCGCCTATGAGCGCGTGAAGCCGCTGACAACTAAAGCCAACGAGACCCTTGAACAGCTGATTACCAAAGGCGAGGCCGTTGAGACCAACGCCCAGGAAGTCGCCGGCGACGTTCGCGAACGCGCCAACAGCTTCTACGGCAAAGGCGCGACCCGCGTTCGCAAGTTTATACCGGAATTCGTAACCAGCGCGGAACGCGTTGACGAGCTTGAGGCTGAAATTGCCGCGCTCAACAAAAAAGTTGCTGAGCTGACCGGCGAGCCTGAAGCTGACAGCGCAAAAGCTGCATAAAACTGTGTTAGTCTTTGTTGCGTACCAAAGCGGGGCGTCATGATCGGCGCCCCGTTTTATATTGCATCGCAGCAAAGAGTTCCGGCGTCAGTTTGCGATTGCGGGAAAAACCCTCAATACTCCAGGTTCTGTAATAGTAAACAGGATCAACGTCCTGGGAGGCGACATGGCGAAGCAAACTGAAAAAATTGGCGAACAGGCCGCGGAGACAACGTCCGGGCTCAATCCGATTATCGGCGTGCGCCCCGGCGAGCTGATGAAATCGTTCGGCGTCGTCATGGCCCATGCCGCACGCCAGCCCGCACCCTTCGCACGACACTTCGCCGACTACGGCAAAGACCTCCTCCAGATTGTCACCGGCAAATCTGAAATTGCGCCGGAGAAAAAAGACCGCCGCTTTCAGGACCCGACCTGGAAATATAATCCCGTCTATAAATACAGCCTGCAATCCTGGTTGGCGATGCGTAAAGGCCTCGAAGGCTGGATCGATGATTCCGGCGCCAGCGAATCCGATCAGGTCCGCGCACGTTTTATCCTCGATCTCGTCGCCGACAGCCTCGCGCCAACCAACACCCTCATCGGCAACCCGGCAGCGCTCAAACGGCTTTACGAGACCGGCGGCATGTCGCTCGTTAATGGTTTGAAAAACGCCTATCAAGACATTCGCCATAATGGCGGCATGCCGAGCCAGGTGGATACGCGCCCGTTCAAGGTTGGCGAAAATCTCGCCAACACGCCGGGCGCCGTGGTTTTCAAAAATGAGATGCTGGAGCTCATCCAGTACAAGCCATCGACCGACGAAGTCTTTGAAACGCCGTTGATGATTGTCCCGCCGCAGATCAACAAGTTTTACGCCAACGATCTCAGCCCCGACAAAAGCGTAGTGCGGTTTTTAACCTCGCAAGGCATGCAAACCTTCGCCGTCAGCTGGCGCAACCCGCAAAAACAACACGCCGATTGGGGTCTTGAAAATTATGTCAACGCGCTGATCGAGGCCGCCCATGCGATCTTGAAGATCACCAAACAGAAGAAACTCAATGTCTCCGGCGCTTGTTCCGGCGGGGTGACGACGGCGTCATTCTTAAGCGAGCTTTCCGCCCGCAAGGAAGACATCATCAATTGTTTCACTTTGCAGGTCTGCATACTCGACCCGCATTTTGACGACAGCGAGGTCGGGCTGTTTGTTTCTGACGCCGCGATTGATGCGGCGCGCAAACACACAAAGAAAAAAGGCATTCTCGCCGGCGACGAGCTATCGCGCTCCTTCGCATGGCTGCGGCCGAACGATTTAATCTGGAATTATGTCGTCAATAACTACTTGATGGGCAATGATCCGCCGCCGTTTGATATTCTTTTCTGGAACAATGACACCACCAACCTGCCGGCGAAGCTGCATTCGGACTATCTTGATATCTATGGCGACAAACGTTTTGCAGAACCGGGTAATGTCGACTTCATGGGCCATAAAATCGACTTAACCAAGGTCAAGCAGGATGCGTTTATGGTGGCTGCGATCACCGATCACATTACCCCGTGGCGCGCTTGCTATCGCAACAACCATCTGTTCGGCGGCAATGTGGAATTCGTGCTGTCCAAAAGCGGGCATATTCAGGCATTGCTAAATCCGCCAGGCAATCCCAAAGCGCAATATTTCACCAACGCCGATCTGCCAGACGAAGCAGAAGAGTGGTTTGCCGGCGCTGAGCCGCAACAGGGATCGTGGTGGCCGCGCTGGGTTGAATGGCTGAACGAACGCTCTGGCGAGAAAAAAGCGGCGCCGAAATCACTCGGCCACAAAACCTACCCGCCGATCGTTAAGGCGCCCGGGGAATATGTTTTCGGCTGATCAGAACAGGAATTTGCGTGCATATAGAGAACCAACACCTGCCTGAAATCCGGTTTGAGAAAATCGGCCTGCAAAAACTGCGCGTCGCCATCTGGCGAGGCCAGAAGGGTAGCGAGAAGCGTCCGCTGCTGTTCTTCAACGGCATTGGCGCCAATCTCGAAATCGCGCAACCGCTCGGCGAATTGCTGCGCGATCGCGACGTCATCACCTTCGACCTTCCAGGCATTGGCGGCTCGCCGCGCCCGCTCGCGCCTTACCGGCCGTGGTGGGTCGCCCATGCCGCGCGGCAAATTCTCAAACGCAATGGCTACAGCAAAGTTGACGTGATGGGGGTTTCCTGGGGCGGCGGCGTGGCGCAGCAATTTGCCTGTCAGTATAAGAAACATGTCGGCCGCCTGGTGCTAGCGGCGACGTCGCCAGGCGTCATCATGGTGCCGGGAGAATTAGCGGCGCTGTCGAAAATGGCCCACCCCATGCGCTATATCAGCCAGGACTATCTGGTGAAGCATTTTGAAACGCTCTATGGCGACGAGCAGAGCGGCGCGCATATGTTCGCTGAACATATGAAACCACCGAGCCTGCGCGGTTATCTTGCACAGCTTTCGGCGATGACCGGTTGGACGGCGCTACCGTTCCTGCCATTCCTGCCGCACCGAACCCTAATCCTTGCAGGCGACAAAGACAAAATCGTACCGCTCGCCAATGCGCATATTTTGAAATTCATGATCGCGAAGTCACGTTTGCATGTGGTAGAAGGCGGCGGTCATTTGTTCCTGTTATCTCGCGCAGGAGAAATATTGAAAATCATGACCGCTTTCCTCGACGGAGCGGAAGAAGCGGATATGAAAATTTCGGACGCGGCGTTGCAGCCGGTCGGATAAAGCGAATGGAGACCGTCTTGGCGAAAAAATCAGCAACGCCCCCGCGCAGCACGGATATGGCGCGCAAGATCTGGCTCGCCGGCGTCGGCGCTTATGGGCGCGCCTTTTCCGAAGCGCAAGAATCACTCGCCAAGGTTACTGATGACACGTCGCGAGTATTCGACGACCTTGTCGCCCGGGGCGAGGAGATTGAAGACACCGTCGAAGAACACGGACGGGCGCTCGCCAAACGGGTGAATGCGCCTGCGCGCTCATTTGATGAACGGATCAGAAAAATGCGCGCGCGGCTAACGACCGATGACGACGACAGCGGCGAGCGAGTGCAGGCGCTTGAAGCGCGGCTCGGCGCCATTGAGGAAAAGCTCGATCTGTTGCTTAGCCGGAATAAAAAGCCGCCGAAACAAAAGCCCGCCTCAAAGTCAAAACCTTCATAACGCAGCGCCATGGCCGGCAAAATTAAAACCCGCGAGAAGATTCTTCGCACCGCCCTGGCGCTATTCAACGCCGAAGGCGCAGCGCAAGTCTCCACCGTAGATATCGCCGCCGTCATGGAGATTAGCCCCGGCAATCTTTATTACCACTTCCGTGGCAAGGAAGCGATTATTGAAGCCTTATTTGACGATTTCGAACAGGAAATCCGCCAAGTTCTTTCTGCGCCCATTCAGCATCCGCTGGCGATCGAAGATAACTGGATTTTCGTTTATATCGTCTTTGAGGAAATCAATGATTTTCGTTTCTTTTATTATGCGCTGGCGTCAATTCTCGAGCGTTGTCCGGGGCTGCGCTCGCGCATGACGCGTTTGTTAAAACTCAAACGAGAAACCGCAAATGCGACTTTGCAAACACTGGTAAATGAAGGGCTAATTGATTTCTCACCCGGTGAACAAGAAGCCCTCGCCGCCCGTCTTGCCGCACATTTAACGTTTTGGCTTCAATATCGAGACCTGACAGCGCCGTCGAATAATGATCGCAAGACCATCAATGACGGCGTCTACACAACAATGATGCAAATCGTGCCCTATGTGACCGGTGATCGGGCGATGTATGCAAACATGCTGAGAGAATACTTTACGGCGCAAAAATAAACCACTAACCGCAATCAAGTGAGCGAGGCGACAACCAGGACGACGATCAGCGCAAACCATCCCGCCATGAACGCAAGCGGAGCGGCGACAACGCCAACAACGGACATTAATCCGTATAGTAACAATAAATGAGTCAGCGCAGCCGCCACCTGCCCGCCAAGCACCCAGCCAGGCCGGCCACGCGCCAAGACCGCTGAGTCAAGACCGATACCAACCAGGCGAAACAACTGCGCCGCAGCCATCAATCCAATTATCGGCGCCGCCGGTAAAAACGCCTCCCCGCCGACGATTACTGCAAGGTCGCGACGGAAGATCGCAAACAAGACCACAATGGGCGCCGCCACACCGACAGCCGTCAGGACAGAACGCACCACGACGCGTAGCATCGTACTGCGTCCCGACGTTGCTTCAACCTTTGAGAGTTCAGGAAATATTGCCCAGTTCAACATATTAGCAGGATGCGCGATAAGATTTGAAAGATTAGTGGCAATTCGTAAAAACCCAGCAGCGACAGGACCCAATACGGCGCCGACAATCAACACCGGCAATTCCGTGTGCGACATTTCTATACTACTCGACAGGTTGGTCTTGATCATGAACGACAGCCATAAAGGACTGGTTTTGTTTTCCGCCTTGCCAAAAATTTTCGGCGTTAGTTCTCTTTTACAAAGCGCACGCAACCCAAAATACCATAGACTGGCTCCGCTTATCAACGCGCTTAATATCCATAGAATAATGAACGCGTTCACATCGGCGCCCGACACCCACAACCCAATCGCACCGATAAACCGGATCGATGGCATGACAGTTTGTTGCAGGCTAAGAACTTTAAAATCATCAAACAAACGCAACAAACCGGTCGGTGTTGCCGCGATTAAAAACGGTATTACCAGACTATAAACATAAACCAGACTCACCACATCATCGGACCAGCCCAAGAACCGCGCCGCATAGGGTGCGCCAATGACGGCGATTGCGAATGCGACAGCGGCGCTGATAATGTCGATGCGTATGGCAAACCGGACGAGGGATTTAAGCGCTTGCCTGTCATCGCTTTGCTGCATCGGCGCCCCAAACCGAATGATTGCTTGCCAAGACTGAAAACCGGCGACACCGGCAACCACTACCGCATAGGCGTGAACAAGAATGAGAACACCCAGTTGCTCTGGGCCAAGACTGCGTGCGGCAATCGCTAGATAGGCAAGGCTTAAAACACCGCCGACCGCCTTGGCGCTTACAAGTGTTCTGGCGTTTTTAAAAATCCGGCTTGCGGATTGGCGCACGGAAACTGCGGCAGGTCGGGTCATGGAAGGATTGATGCGTGATTAAACTTGAACGCACCGCATATAGCACATTTTGGAGATTGCATACCATTCACAACGGCGCCTGCGTCCCGTTCACCGTCAGACAAATCAGGCCAATCGCTCCAACGCCTGGGCTGCTCGATTTGCTGAACCCGTTACAGCTTTACCGAAAGTATTTCGAAAGGCTGCTTTCTGGCGCTCCATATAAAACTGGCGAAGCCAGGTGCGTTGTGCAAGCAGGCCATAAATTTCCTCGAGGCTGGAAATCACCTTCCCTAGGTCCCAATGCGCATAATTTGGATCGCCCTCCCAATCCACGCCGTGCGTATTGAGGAAGATGCATAACCCGGGCTGATATAGAAATTCATAGACCTGACTGGAAACATCGCCAATATATATATCGGCCGCGCGCGTGTAAGTCATGTCAATGCTCGCATACGAACCGGTATCAATCAAAATATTCGCACACTCAAAATAACGCTTCTTGATGCGCCCTCGCCATTTCAGATTGTTGTAGTCACCTGAAATATGAAGTCGCCGTGTGAAAAGCATGACATGCGGCGCAACGATTAAGTTATAATCAGGCCGTTCAGCAAAATACTCCAGGACTTGCTCACCCTGCTCAAACCAGGAAGACAACCCCGGATCGAAATGGGGATTATACAATACCGTAGGGTTATCATTATTGAACAAGCGCGAAGCATGCGTGGCGCCGGGCTTGATGATGTCGAATTTTGGGTATCCGACGACGGAGCTGTTGCAGTCGCAGATAATCTTGTCGCGCGACATTCGATCAAGAATTTTCTTTCCAGGAACCAGAATATGATCAAATTTCTTAAGGCTCTGGTTGAATCCAATTGCTCGGTCACCAGCTCCATGTTGCGAGTAAACGAATTTTACTTTGTCGAGGCCGAACCGGGTTTTTAAAAGCAGACATGTCGTTTCAGGCGAGACGATGACGTCCATGCGTCTAAGCGCATCACGGTTGGCGTAGAGTGCGCCAATGCGTCCGAGGGGAGCCGCCCCGCCAGCCAGAAATTCCAGGCCGGTCGCGGCAACAGGGGTTTTGAGCACCATCAGTTTAATTCGCCGCAACGCTTCCGGCGTTAGTAGACTTTTCAGCAGAGCCAGATTTTCCGGTTTACGAACAAACGCATGAATTTCATATTTTCTTGATTGCAACGCCAGCGCATTGAGGATAGGCGCGCTATGCGGAATGTGATGGGGCCGTTCATGAACAAATAGAAATCCAATTTTCTTGGATGGCGCGACGCGAACCAATTCAAGCGGCGCCCCGCTTGCTACAGTTTTTATCTGGTAAGGCTTTGCCTGAACCGCAGTTGGCAGTTTTAGAGATAAAGCGTCAATTTGCGTATCCATCATACTGTCACTATCGAATTTGTTGTCAAAACTGAGCGGGTCATCCAGGCTCCCGTTGTGAGAAACCCAGGCTGCTCTATCCGACATCATATACGTTCAGGAATTCCTAGAGATAGCGTTTGGGCCATCACTTAGTGTTCAAGATTTTGTGTTCATGAGATTTTTGGCGACAAAATTTGATACTAATTTTTAAGCTAAAAACTTATCTGATGACGCGAATAGGATAGCTGATCGCCGCTAAGCATTACCTGCGCCATCAAGAAAAGTTGATCGCGCTAGTTTTTGCGCTCGTTCATAATGGACCTAACAAGGTCGATGTCCGCCAGCTTGTCCACGTCGATCGCCGCCTCGGCAAATGACAAGGGTATTAACCCAACTCTGACACCGGTCTTCTGCTCAATCCGCTTCAGTGCGCCAGCTTTTGTAAGCCAGCCTGCAAGATATAAGGCGCCGGTGATAATCCCGATTTCTGCAGCCATTGTTGCGGGTTTCTTACGATTGTCCTCAAGGTGTCGCCAGAATTCAACCAGTGGTTCGGCGGCGCCGGCCTTAAACCAAAACAGATTGGCGCCGGAAAATTCAAAATCACGAAAGCGTATGAAGGTGCGATTAGTGTCCGGATAGACCGCCTGATAGGTCTCTCGAGTCACGCCGGCGGCTGCGGCGTCCATGTTTTCACAATCTATTTGCCCGAGGAAGTCCCTGATTATGTCGCTGGTCAGCAGCGCATGGTCACATGTCGTCACCAGAAGGCTGCCCTCCGCCGGGGCGGCTTTGAGCGCTTGATGGATAGTTCTGGACGGTGAGCCCGCCGTCTCAACGAAACGAACTGGCAGTCCATTTTCCACTCTGCTCTGCAACCGCTCACGAACATCGACGGGCGCAGCAATCTGCCGCTCGCTGACGCCAGGCACACCACCAAGAGCGCTCAGCACTCGCTCAATCATCGGTACGCCGCCGATATCAAGAAACGCTTTGTGCCCGCCCGAATATTCATCAAGCGGATCGCCGGCATCATTTCGCCGGCCCGCCAAGACCAGCGCGCTCATCGGCATCATACTGGACGACATAGGGCGTCTTCCTTTATCGATGTTCCGTTCAGGTGACCCAGGATAGCATCATTTAATCCGTTGCGTATCGTTCATAGCTACGGGATTCAATTGTCGAGACGGTATTTTTGTCGGGGTCCAACTGTCTGATTGCCAGCTCCAGCCGCCAATGCCCGCCCTGAAGCTTGGACAGGGAAAACAGATTATAGCGCGCAGGGTGATATTTCCCGCGCCCATACGGATGCGACGCCGAGCCGCCGCCGATCACTGGCGCCAGTCCGACAGGTGTCTCTACGAAACCAAAAACGGGCGCATGCGCATGCCCATGCAACACCAGATCAACACCAGTCTCGGCAATCATCTGGCGCAGCTTTTTCCTGTCACCCAGAGCTTTACGCATCGGCTCAACGCCGTCATTGACCGGATGATGCAGCACCAGCACCCGAAACTGTTGGCGCGTGTCGATGAGCATTTGCCGTATGCGTGCGATCTGATCGTCACCCAATCGACCACTGGCCAATCCGGGCGCAGTGCTCGGCGCGCTGTTAGCGACGATAAACGCTACATCCTCGACGCCGGAAAACTGGCGCAGGAAGGGAAAATCATCGAACCCAGACGCCTCACGCTCATCGCCCTGTGCAGTGCGGGCGCCAACCATATAGGGAGAAAGAAGTCCCAATGTTCGCCGCCAGTTGGTCCGCACATAGGTGTCGTGATTTCCCGGCGCAAACACCGTGGGAACGCCCTCAAAACGATCATCCAGCCACTGTCGCGCATCCTCGAACTCCGCCGGCAGCGCTATATTGACGAGGTCGCCTGAAATAACCGCAGCGTCGCAGCTTTGCACCGCCAGGTCCGTCGCCAATGTGTCGCTGGCCTCCTGCTTGTGGAGATCAGCCCGCCGGCGGCTCCAGGAGAGATAACCAAGCACCCGTTTGTTCGCCAGAGCGCTGAGCGGCGGCTTTTCCCGGATAGGCAAGTGAATATCCGTCAGGTGAGCAAATTTGATATTCACTGAGCCCCTGCTTTTTCAAAGAGTTTAGTTGACTGTGTTACTAGCATGGCCTCGACATTTTATTATATATGACCATGAACTAGCGCCCGGGTGAGGTAAACTATCAAAATGTACGCGACCAAACAACAAGTTCGGATCGCCGCCATGGCTGTCAGGGCGGCGTAGAGTAGTCTCATGACCTCAGTCGGATTAATTATAAATGACAAAAGCAATCGCAGCGCTGCAGTCATCGATGACCTGTTGCATGTAGCCCATCGATCAAATTCGGTTTGCGCCGAAGTCCTTGATGGCATTGAGGGGCTGGGCAAAGCGCTCTCTAGCATGAACGCCCACAAGGTTGATACGCTTATTATCGCCGGCGGCGATGGCACCTTGCAGGCGACCTTTACCGATATGATCAACAATCGGAGGTTTGATCTCGCCCCCAGCTATGTCGCCCTGCCCTGCGGCATGACCAATGTCATCGCCAAAGATTGCGGCCTTAAAGGCGCGCCGGCAAAATCTCTGGACAAGTTTTTATGGCGCCGCCAGAAAGGCGATGTCTTGCCGCTGAGCCGTCCGCTTTTGAGCATCAACTTGGGCGATCAGGACCCCATTCACGGGTTTTTTCTGGGCGCCGGCGCGTTTCATTCCGCTGTTAAATTCAGCCGCTCAGACATCCAATCCAAAGGCGCCAAACGATCACTTGCACTCGTGCTTAGCGTTCTCAGTTATATCACCAAAGTTGCAACCGATCCGAACAACACATTCGATCCTGTCGACCTCAAATTTCTCGACGGCGCACCGCCCGACGTATCGGCGGATGCGTTGCGCAGTTTGTTTATGGCAACGACCTTATCCAAGTTGGGTTCCGGGATTTTTCCGTTCTGGGGCGACGGGGCCGGCTCCATGGCGGCGACGCTTATCGACCATCCCATCCAAAAAGTTATCAGCGCGGCTTTGCCTGCGCTGCGCGGAATGGAACGGCCGTGGTTTAAAGAATACGGTTACCGAAGCTGGCGTTCAGACCAGATGGCGCTAAATATTGACGGGCCTTTCGTCTTCGATGGTGAAATTTTTCTCGCCAACAAAGCGCAGTCGACCCGCCTTGAGACAACGCATATTGTTAAATTTCTAAGTTAGGATCCCGGCTTGCCGAACACCAGCACCCATGAGCGGTCTGTATTCATACGCCAGATGCTAGCCAGACCATGCTCGGAGGCGGTCGACCTCCTCGCTCGTTGGCTGCAAGATAAATTTTCTGATTCCGCGATATTGCTTTACGGCTCCGGCAATAGCGTCTTAAGCAAAGCCGACCCAAGCGAAGTCCTGTTCGACTTTTATGTGATCGTTCCTTCCTATCGCAAAGCCTACGGGTCCCGGTTAATGGCATTTTTGAACTACGCCATCCCGCCAAATGTTTTTTATTTGGAAGAAAAATTTGGCGACAAAAAGCTGCGCGCCAAATATGCAATTTTGTCGATTGCGCATTTTGAAAAACTGGTCAGCAAAAAAACCTTTCACTCCTATTTCTGGGCGCGCTTTGCACAGCCAAGCGTTATCGTCGCCGCGCCCAACGACATTCGAGAGCGCCTCGGGCGGTCTGTCGAAACCGCGATTGATACATTTGTCAGCCGCGCTGCGCCGCTTGCCGGCCCCAGCGCCTCGGTTAGCCAAATTTGGCGCCAGGGGCTTACCCATTCCTATAAGGCGGAGCTGCGCGCCGAACAGCCGGGGCGCGTTACTGATTTGCTTGAAAGCTATGACGACTGGCCGGACCGGGTCACCAACCTGGAAGGCGTCTTTCAAACACCGCCGGGCGGTGCAGGGCAAAGCCGTCTCATCTGGCGGTTGCGCGCCGTTCAGGGAGCCTTTTTATCGGTAATTCGACTGCTCAAGGGCACGATGACGTTTCAGGGCGGGGTCGATTATATAGCATGGAAAATCAGCCGTCACGCCGGCTTTACACTGCCGGTCAAAAACTGGGAACGGCGCTTTCCAATTCTGGGCGCGCCATTTCTCGGCGCCCGATATTACCGGTTGAAACGTGAGTTGGCGACTAGCCGCGCACGGCAAGACTCACCATGAACCAAAGCAGGGTAGGTTAAGAATCAGTCCAAATACTCTTTATGTTCGAATACACGACTTCGCGGCCCCGTAGGCAAATCTCCTGGCCCCAATTTCCCTGATCATTGTCTACCAATTTCCTGGCGAGTCACTGTAACAGCACCCTATGAGAATAAGGCTTACCAAATTTGCCGCTTGTTTCGCGGGCGTTTTAACTATCGTCGATGCCTGTGGCGTAGCAAATTCTCAATCGCTCTACCCCGAGCCACCCGGGAGCGATACAACTGCTCTTGAAACACCTGACGGCGAGAGTGTTCGATACGCGATTCTAGCGGCGCTCGCTCACAACCCCGAGATTGACGTAGCGCGCGCGCGCGCTCAAGCCGCCAGCGCGGGCAAACTGCGTGCGATCGGCAGCTTCCTACCCAATATTGAAGCCACCGTCTCCTACGCCGATGATAGTTTACGAAGCACCGCCCTCAACACGCTCGAAGATCGCGACGGGACAACCCTTGGCATCACCGCGTCACAACCGATTTTCCAGGGTCTTTCATCTATAAATGAATTTCGCGCTGCCCGTGCACGGGTTTCGCAATCTAAATTTGTCTTGTTGGGTGCGCGTGAGCAAGTTGGCCTTGCAGCATCACAAGCGCATTCAGGCGTAATTCTAGCGCGTGAGATTGCCTCTCACCGCCAGGAGAATCTGAAGCTCGTCAACCGGCAATTTGAAATCGCCGAGCGGCGGCGCAAGGCCGGCGCCCAAAGTCGGACGGGTGTCGAGCAGTCGAAGATGCGCAGTGCCCAGGCGCAAGTAGATCTCAGCCAGGCGCGTGCATTCGTTGCTGATCGTGAGGCCGCATATGCCCGCATCGTCGGCCATGAACCTCCACTGGAAATGATCACTGATCCGGCGACTGAAGATTTTGGAATCGATACGCAAGAGGAAGCGTTAGCCGCCGCGTTCGCCAACAATCCTGACCTCAACGCCGCCCGGGCCGGCGCCAAAGCCGCCAAACACGCAAAAAATGCCGCTAAAGGCGGTTTTGCCCCAAAGCTAGCGCTTGAGGGCTCGTATTTCAGACGTTATGGGGAGGGCATTTCTCCAGCCGATGAAGAGGAATACCAGATCGTTGCGCGTGTCCGCATGCCAATCTTTGCACAAGGGAAAAACTACGCGGGCCTGAAAACAGCCGGTGCAACCGCCGCCGAAAATAAGGCGCAACTTCGCAGAATCCGGCTTTTTGTTGAAGAGGCAATTTCACGAAGCTGGCGCCAATTAGATGACGCTCGAGCACGCCGAGTCGCTGCTGCACGTGCGATCGACGCTGCATCCCTATCGGTAAAGGGGCTGCAAATTGAATATGAAACCGGCCGGCGAACAGTGATTGATGTGCTCAACGGGCAACGTGATTTGGTGATTGCGATGATCAGCCTTTCCCAGGCGAAGCATGACTACCGGATTATCCAATATGAACTAGCTGCAACTGCAGGCCTTCTCCTTGCACTCGGAGATGAACAGCCCCGCGAATTGGGGCCATAAATTTATTGTTGTCGATTTAGATAATCTGATCGACGTCAGTGAACGTAATCGTCGACCCATCATCTAATGTTATAATGCCATCCGCATCATCGCTGAATTCAATACTATCCTCGCCGCTAGAAACGATCGAGCCTTCCGTCAGCTCAATGGTCCAATCAACGCCAAGCTCGCCGAGCGCGCTGACACCATCACTAAACTGGATTGTATCCGTCCATGCGCCCCCGCCAGCATTGAATTGGTCCGAACCATCGCCCATTTCATAAACAAAGACATCCGCACCATCGCCGCCGTTTACATAATCGTTTCCGACGCCGCCAAAGAACGTATCGTCGCCGCCGCCGCCGCTGAGGCGGTCATTGCCGGTTCCGCCAATGATGGTGTCGTCGCCGGCCGAGCCGGTCACCCGGTCATGGCCGGCCCCGGCGTCTATCGCCTCGACGCCGTCAAGCTCGGTCTGTGAGAAGTTCAGCCTGTTATTGCCCGCCGTCCCGACAATCGTCACATCGTCATGGCCGTCCGACGAGATCGTCTCTACCGAATTGTTGAAGTAAGTCAGGCCAATGGACGTGTCGTCAGACCCAGCCACGATCT
>JAJFFX010000016.1 GCA_021776455.1 Hyphococcus sp.
GGGCCGGCGTCCCGGCAACGAAGTGTTCAAGCAGCTTGTTCGTCTGATTATGCGTGAGTTTTGAGTGCTTTAACCGCATCCCGCCATCCTAGATGTTCTAAACATCTGGGACAGCCCCATTAGTTAAGGCAATTAGAGAGCTAACCAGCAAGCTCGAGGTCATCGGCAAGTCTGGTAGAAAGTAATGTGGCGACTTTGTAGCTTATGATGTCACAGTCTTTCTACAGTCAAAACGCTGTGCGACGCTTTCGGTGTTAATCCTGACCCCACCCCCTTGATGCAGCCTTACTACGCGATCCTGTTTATGCACTACCGATTCCGGAAATTTCCGTTTTCCTTTTCTAGTCCAAAAAGGAATTTTCCCATATTTAGCAGTGTTTATCAGTAGAACTAAAGCGAGCATTTTCAATGTCTGTAGCGGCATAACTCCGTTGATCATTAAAGATGAGGATTTGAGAACGGCCTGTGTTTGGGGATCGATCAGTTAGTATTTCCTTTAATGTATGATAATTACTGTACTGAGTAACACTTAGTATCAAATGCGATAAATCACCTATTGTTTTAATTATTCTATTTGTTAGTATACGGAACATATTAAGAACATATAGTGAACTGTATAGTAGGAGTAAGATATATGATTGATACGAAGAAGAAAAAACCAAACCGTCTTGTGGCGGAGTTTAATTGGGCCAGATGGGGTCTATTCGCAGGCATTGCAGCCATAGCCCTTTCAAGTGCCTTTATGAATGTATCGGGTTGGGTTGGCGTCGCTTCAACGGCAGAACAGGCATTAGCCAATGGCGTTCTATCGGGCGGCATGGAAGTAACAGCTTTATTTGCACTCCCCTATGGGGGCTTTATGATGCGTAGAGGTGATTATGGTAAGGCCATGCTAGCTCTTCTTGTGGCGACTGTCGCTATTTCCACTAATATCTATGCCACACAGACGTTCTTGCATGTGCAAACAGATATGTTGGTCAACGGTATCGAATTAAGCGGTATGGAACTGGGTCAGATCAATGCGCAGATTGGTGATGTTGAACGAGAGATGGATAGCATTGTTGCTCAAAATGGCGGCACGATTCCAAGAGATATCGAGACCATTGAACAATCCTATTCCAATCTCGATGCGGATGAGAACCCGATCAACATGATGAATAAGGACGCAGAAATAGGCGCACGGACACGCTATGAAGAGTTGCAAGGCGACCTGAATGAGTTACGCGCAGATAAAGCAACGCCGAGCGTGCTGGCCAATGATACCGCCCGTTCGGTTATTCCGCCGCAACATATGCGGACATTCGTTACAGCGTTAGAGCTGATGAAAGCTACAGGGCTTTACGTCCTTGGAAACTCAACAATGTTTTTAGGTGCCAAAACCCGCAAGGCCTACCAAAACAGAAAGAAATGGGCAGCCATCAGGAAGAACAAACAACGTGTGTCTAGTCGAGTATCGTTTGCGCCACACCCGTAATCCAAAATAAGGCTTAGGGCTGCGTGCCCTCAGCGCACTTCGATAAAAATGGACGGTCTCCCGAGGCTCCGCGCTTACGCTTGTGCGCCCGCCGTCAATTTTCATCTCCGTTTGCACACCCTGTTTTCGGCAAAGGCCAAGGGTTGCATGTGCAACCCATACCTTATGGAGAAGGAGGTTTTTTATGTCGGAGGCAAATCAGATTTACCGATTTAGGTGGCGCGGCATTGAGATTGAGGCCCGCTATATACCTGTCCAATATAATGCCATCGCTCACCTTGAACTCGAGAGCGTTGATCCAGTTCATGAACCGCTTCCCATGACCGAGACAGGCTACAGATCACATTATCACCCCATCGGGACGATCGAAGCGTCTGGTTATGACGTCATTGGCTTTGTGCGCGCTTGGCTGGATGACGCAGCAGAAAGCCCAAAATGGAAACAAGCGGAACTTGCCCGCCGACAAGGCGATTTTTTCGTATAATATTTCTGATTATGCCATTGCTCTTCATACGCGGCATTAACCAAAGAACTCCGCTTGTTTACTCGGGTAATTGCCTTGCCCAGTCACGTAATTCTTCGTAACAGCGGTTCAAAGATTCTCTATCTAGGCGCGCCATTCCCGTACCAAACTGCGAACCGGTCCGGCAGCTGCCGCGAGATTTGCAAGCGGTTCGCCTGAAACAGCTTCTGCCAGCGCATCTTTTGGACCGGAAATCACAATCTCGGACTTACCCACGATGATCTCAGTGACGAAAGCGCGGACATAGCGTTTCTTTAGATCGGTAGGCGCGCCTTGCAACAATCGCTTAAGATGCCCAGAAGCGTTCTTGGCCTGGTCTAACGTGATAGGCGTAAGCGCCTCTTTGACTTGTGCTTCTTGTGCATCAATCAGCTTGATCAACTCGGCGCGTTCATTTTCCGCCCCCACCATCTTCTCGCGAAACAACTCCGTATCGCCAGCAATGCCCTCTGCTAACGCACCGAGAAGGTTGCGGATGCGTTTGTTCACTTGGCCCAACTGACCGCGCAGTTGGTTGAGTGCTTGACTTGCATCGATTTTTCCATCCACTCGTTTATTAGCAACGGCAGCAACGATCGATTGGGCCCGCTTTGGCGTCAATAGGCGGCTCGTCAGCGCGTTTACAATCAGATCATCAAGCTTTTCTTCACGGATAGTCGTCGCCAGACCGCCCGCGCATTCCCCCTTCAAATGCTTGCCTGAACATTTGTAATATCGATAGGCGCCGCCTTTGCCTGTCGTCATCATCAATGGCTTGCCACAGGCTTCACATTGAGCGAGGCCAGATAGAAGGACATTGCTCGTTGAAAGTCGCGGCGGCATTTTTGTGGGTCTTCGGTCGCTCAACATCATTTGAACGCGATGGAATGTTTCTGTCGGAATGATGATTGGGACTGAAAAACCAAC
Organism: Hyphococcus sp.; assembly: GCA_021776455.1. GTDB lineage: Bacteria > Pseudomonadota > Alphaproteobacteria > Caulobacterales > Parvularculaceae > Hyphococcus. The sequence goes on from JAJFFX010000016.1 coordinate 2,904, forward strand.
CCATTGATCTCGTGGGCGGGTTTCACCGGTGCTTGCGTTCTTACGATTAAACCAAGCATTTCCCGTATAGGTTTCGTTGGTCAAAATCGCATGGACGCGACTGGTATAAAACACTTTGCCCGTTGGAGTTTTGTAACCGCGCGCGTTGAGCCATGAAGCGATGTTTTTCACGCCAAGCGGGCCGCTCTCACCATCGCCCTTCAAAAACAAATCAAAGATCAGCTTGACGGTTTCAGCTGCTAATGGATCAAGCGCAAGTTTCTTCTTGATCTTGTCGCCGCGCTTTTCCGCCGCAACGGCTTTGTACCCATATGGCGGTTTTGCGCCATTCCAAAAACCCTGGCGGGCGTTTTCCTTCATGCCGCGCTTAACATGCTTGGCGTCCTCTTTGCTCCGCATTTCATCCATCAAAGCGATAATACGTCGTGTGAGTTCACCGCCCGGTCCATCACTCATCTCTTGAGTGATGGACATTACCGCAACGCCGTGTGTTTCCAAGCGGCGGCGATAGAGCTCGAATTGAATTTCATCGCGAAAGAACCGCGAAAAGCTATGAATCAGAATCACATCAAATGGCTTTGGCTTTTGGCGTGCCGATTCAATCATCGCCTGAAATTGCGGGCGCCGGTCATCGCGCGCGCTAACGCCAAGTTCGACAAACTCAAAAACCACCTCCAGATCACGTCGCTCGGCATACTCTACGCAACGCCGGATTTGATCAGGAATCGAGATATTCTGCTCCGCCTGCCTGGCGGTCGATACACGAGCGTATATGGCGCAACGCATCATGGGGTCTTCTCCTTCAAAGGCGGCGCATCATTATCATTGGCGAGCAGCAATTTTATATTGGAGATCAAAGCGTCGAAGATTTCCACCTCAACGATAGCCAAAGGCGGCGATTTTAACCCCTCAATCCGAATTTGAGGCTCGTTTGCGTTATCATTGGCGGGCCATTTCATACTTCTACTCCACCTATGCCGGCGACGACGCCCATCGCCAACTCCCTAACTCCCCAAGTTTCTGCCTGGTCGCGGGCGATGCTTGTTGTGCCAGCGAATAAGCGCATCCTTCCGAAAAAAATGATTGCGCCCGGCCTTACCTGAATGTTTGAGCTTGTGCTCAGCCATCCAACGATAGACGGTCCGCGCAGAGCAGCCGTAAAGCATGCAAATATCTGCGGTATCTAGTAGATCACCCGCGCCAAGCTCGCAAAACGGCCTCGTTTCAAAATCCGCATAGGCTTTGAAACCACCGCCAGGCGCACGCACAACTACCTTACGCCGGATCGGCATTTTGTTCTGTTCAAATAAACGGTCTGAATCGTCCAAATACATTCTGTGCAATTAATCCTAAATTTCATGATATATCTGACACATTAAATTGCCCGTCGTCAAGACCAAACTTTAATTCTCCTAATACGGGAATTTCCTCACTATGAGGATTTAAACACCAGATAATCGTGACGTGGCTGGCAAAAGCAACAAATTTGCAAAGCAGACAGCCCGCTAGATACTCTCGTGAGAGGTCTTTTCGATACCCTTGCAGATACTGTTGGCACTGTACAAACATAGAACATTGATACCTGCGAGATACCCGGACCATCGGTATATACGGGCTTATACCGGGGATATATACGGAGCGATAAACAGGTATTGGGCATGCATGCGTTCGCAAAATCGAAGGTCGATCCTAGCTCGATCGAAGCTCCATCCTAGGTCGTTCGAAGCCAATCGAAGGTAAAACGAAGCTTTTTCGAAGCAACAAATCGAAGCTCGGCCCGCAGCGTCGCAAGGATTAAGACCCTTTAAGGCATTTTAGCGTCATGAGCACCAATTCTAATGCCCCCCCTGTCTCCCGGCATGTTACGGGTGGTTCTTCAAGCGTAAAATCCTATAGAAAAAATTTTCGCTACAAAAATTAAAAAATTCAATTCGTAGAATGATTTTCCAGTGACGTAATATATTGCCTGTATTTTTCATTCTATGCCGCAAAAAGCGAACATTTACGTGCGTAATTACTAGCGAAAAAATATCAGAAATTTACTTCGCCGTTTTCTTTGCAATTTTTTTGCGTTTCTGACGTCGCCCACGCGGTAAGGGCGGCGAAGCAGGGCTGGCTGCGGTTTCCTTAAATAGCTCAATGGTTTTAACGCTTAATACGGCTGCAAGCTTATCCAGAAGGTCCACAGACGGATTGCGAATTGAGCGCTCAAGGCCGCTCACATAGGTGCGGTCGATATCAGCCTTCAAAGCCAGCGCCTCTTGTGAAAGACGCCGGGAAAGCCTGATTTCCTTAAGGTTTTGAGCAATGAGTCGTCGCGATTTCATACGCGGAGAAGAATCATTTGCAGAATATTAATCCACGGAATATATTCTACATTTGTAAAATGTTTGCCCTAAGCCATTGGGGCGCAGCAGTAAGCGAGTTGTGTCATGAGTTTAACTTCATTCATCAAAAATCCACGAATAAAAGAGGCGTTTGAGCAATACGCCACCAAGAAACGCACGCCCGAAGAATATCAAAATGCATCTATTCTCGTCGAGGATGCCGACGGCCCACAGGGTTCGGCTGGCGCATCATTTGACTATTTGGCGCGATTTCATATCGCCCGCGTCTTGAGAAATTCAAAAATCAAAGTCCATCAACGGCAATGGATTTCCGAGTTTGTTCAAGAACGGCTCTATCCTAACAGAATAGACAGTCTGATTTTCGATATTGGCGACAATAGACGTTGGCACTCATATTTGAACGAAGCTCATAGCGAGGCAAGAGCATACATTGCGGGTAAAGAGTCGCTAGAATGGCTCGCCGTACTCGTACAGTATATGGCAAATACCGATTTGCTTATACGTACCATGATGGGTTTTAATTCGAACTTTGATGCATCTGGCCGTGTTGCGCGTGAGCTAATCACAATGATTGATCTCTTTGACCCTATACAACTCTTTGAACCGAAAACCAGGTTCATTTTAAATCCGTCGTTTGGATATAGCGAAAAAGTCGGTGGGGCAGATGCGGACTTGATTGTCGATGATAGGTTAATCGAACTCAAAACGACCAAACGCCTGTCATTAACAAAAGCAACGTTAATGCAACTTGCTGGCTACACCGTCCTACATAATTTGGGTGGTGTCGAAACGGAAAAAGGAATCTGTACTAAACCTCTATCAAAGATCGGTGTTTATTTTGCGCGGCACAATGTGCTTATTGAAATGCCGATTAGAGAGCTATTCCCCAGCGACGGATATGAAAAATTCAAAGCCGTGTTTGAAGAGGAAATAAACGTGAGAGAGGAACGAATACAAAAAAGAAAGGGGCTGTCCCAGATGTTTAGAACATCTAGGATGGCGGGATGCGGTTAAAGCACTCAAAACTCACGCATAATCAGACGAACAAGCTGCTTGAACACTTCGTTGCCGGGACGCCGGCCCGAACAGCATGTTTACTTGCCAG